>NZ_JACHYZ010000019.1:0-101337 GCF_014193215.1 Rhizobium sp. BK112 | reverse complement strand
CATCATTTTCGAAAACGTCTTTGCCCCAAGTACCCATAGGATGTCCTGTAACTTCTGCACCAATGGGCGCGGTCTACGAAAAAATAGGAGCGACCTACGAGAAATCCAATTTTAATAAAGAGCAAGCAACACAACCCTTGTTAGCAATTTTATTGTAAACAAAACAACCAAAGCGTCCAAGATGAAGGTACTTTTAGATTGAAAGCTGGTAAATGCCGAATTACGTCGGCGTTTAGGCCACTTGGCTCGCTCTAAGCGGCCGGAGAGCGCACAAGATCATATGCACGGTCGGCGAGCAGCGCATATCCTGCTCAAGGATGACCGGCCTTCCAACGCGGCAGATTGGTCCCGAACATTTCCCGCTGGCAATGTCACTTCGTGTCCAAGGCCGAGTCCGAGATGCTATCCCATTTCTGTAATCGAGAAAGAACCAGATGTCTCCGTGGGTAGGAATGCCACAAGCAGCGGTCAATTATTTCTCCAAGGTCGCCTTATTGTTGCGCAATTTTACATCTTGTTTCCAATACCCATCTGTGACCACGCGACCTCCCGATCCGGATCGTTCTGAGGGTGTTCACCAATCACAGACTTGGTCCCGCCAATTTCACCGCCTAATGGGCGGTTTTCGCCAAGGAAGAATGTCTGTGAAACTCAAGCGACCGCTGGTAGGTGCAGCCGTTTTGGTACTTGTATTTGCTGGTTGTCTGGGTTGGGTATGGCAACGCCACGGCGCTTATGGCCTCAACACCCTTCTCCGACGCGGTGGGACGTACTGGATTACCCTAAAGGCGGACGATTCACGCCTCTCGCCGTCCATGCAATTGGCTCTCAAAGAACCTCCCCCAATTGCTCAATCTGGGCCCTTCACTTGGCGCGAGGTCGAGAAGGGTTTCGAGGTAGCGGAATTGCCGGTGATCGCGGACGGGAAAGAAGTCGACCGCATTTTGCTTAATCGTATCGATCCAGCCCTCTTTCGTTTTGTGGCACTCAATTCAGCCAATGGGGACAAGGGGATCGACGAATGGGAGAAGGCGCTGCCTACCGCCGTTTTGATCGTCAACGGCAGCTATTATGATCTAAAAGGGAGACCAGACACACCAATAATCAGTGATGGCGTCGCCATAGGACCAACCACGTACGACGCAAAGGCAGGAGCCTTCACTGCTGGCGATGGCTTTGCCTCCATCAAGGAACTGTCGAACCAGACCTGGCAGACGGCATTGACAGGCGCGACCAATGCTATGGTGTCTTATCCCCTTCTAATTGGTTCGGACGGACAAACTCATGTGAAAGCAGTAAGTCGCTGGTTAGCCAACCGAACGTTCGTCGCGGAGGATGGCGGACACCGCATCATCGTAGGGACGACCAAGGAAGCATTCTTCCCGCTCGCTGGCCTGGCGGAGTTTTTGAAGAGCGCTCCGTTGGATTTGAAGATTGCACTTAACTTCGATGGCGGCCCCATTGCCTGCCAAAGCGTCCGCCTCAACGGCTTTCAACGAAAATTCTACGCCCAGTGGGAAGCTCAGGTGGATGGTGACCAAGTCAAGCTTCTCAGATGGCCTTTCGGCAAGAGCTGGGCCATGCCGATGGTGCTGGCAGTGGAACGAAGATGACGCAACGCCAATCGCCAGAGGCGATGTCGTTGTCGTCAGAAAGCGAACGAGGACTTTCGAGAGAAGTCCAAAGACGCTCGGCGCGAAGCCCTAGCGCCTTTCGATAGGAGGCTGTCACGAAGCGGCGGCCGAGACCGGGTGAGCTATTCTTTGGCACCCGGCATGACCGCTCGTGGTCTGCAGCGAACAATATCCGACTGATTTGCCCGCATGGGGGTGCCTGGTGTCAGGCATACGGGCAAATCAGCCAGCGGTAGTAAATTAGTGTGTAGTGCTCGGAACCCAACCCCCAAATATTAAGGGGTTGTCCAGCGCCTGTTGGAGGAACCCCCTTCGCTCGTTGATGGAAAGCCGATCACAGATCGGGCTGTGGAGACAATGTGGAAGCAGACACGGCAGTTACGTCCAGTCGTAACTGTCCCATATTAAGCCATTATTTAGGAATCGCTTGCATGCGCAGACCGCGATGTTACCGTTGCCGCCATCGTGGGGGGCGCCTATGACAATTGAAGCTGATTGATTTACAGGAGGCTGGCTCAAGGGCGCGGGTGCTGGGAGTGAGGGCCCACGAAAACCCATACCTCGAACCTCATAGGATGCACACTGATGGTACCGTTGCTCTCGCGGATTGGCTTGCGCGTCACGACGCGTGGAAGTTCGGTTGGGAGGCTGAGGACGCAAGCCGCGAAGGTCGGATCGTTAATCACTTCAAGGACCTGATCTCGACCGCCAAACGACGGGCGTTTGATGCATGAAGTAGCTGATATATTGGTTGCGATGCCAGAGTTGCAATTTGATCCGAATCCCGTCATGTGAACGCTCCACCGTCGCCCATCAATGCAACACGGACCGACGCAGCCCATGGCGCTCCGGCATGAGGTTGTAGAGCGCCCTCTCCTTTTGCAGACGGCAGCTCTGCGACGCAGCAGCCATCGGCCATATTCTTCAATCCAAACTTAGATTACACACGTATATCGCCGTTGGGGATAGTAGCATCCGTGCCTTGAGGGGTCGAGGGTAATGAACTGGAACACATCGTCGGCATTTACGCCGGTCGGGCTTGCACTGCGCGGTCAGACTGCACACAAGATCATATGCACAATCGGTGATGCAGCACATATTCTGATCAAAGACTGGCCTTCCGGTATGGGCGAGGAATATGCCGCGGCTGTAAAAGCCTGTGTCGATGCGATTAACGGACAGATCGGTCCAGAGCAATTTCGGGAAGCGCTATTGCGTGCGGCCGATGAGGCGGGGATCGCTCGTTTGACAGTCGTTCATTGATCACGTCTGAAAGCGGCGACGCAACTGTCTGACATGGTGGTGGCGAAAACACCACTAGGGAAGTTGACGTGCGGATAGAAATGGCCGGACCTCAAGTTCAGCATCCACTCATAACTCGAACGTTTGTAGCCGACAGCGAGGCTCCAGACTCGAAAGAGTGCCTTCACTCAGCGAGCGCGGTAAGAATGCACAGGCGTCCCTTGTAGATAGCTTTTCCATCGTTCAGAAACGCCTCGTTTTTTGCGATCAGGACCTGCTGATCATCCACGAGTGCTGTGATACGGTCCTTTTGGGTGCGGATGGTAGAGATCGATTGCTCCACCTGTTTTTCTAGGCCCTGCAGTAGTGCGTCGATCGACAGGTCTCATCTGGCTCTTTTCAGGCGCCGAATCCCAGTTTGCCCGACATCCGTTTCTTCTTGTCTAAGGACTACTTAATAGCGCAAATCGGTATTTTGATGCACCCTGCCAAATTTTATTGTTTAGTAACCGGATCCTGTCAGGGTGTGTTCAAGCCATCCCGACCTTAGCGAGCAGCAGTTGTGTTGGCGAGGCACGACGCCCTGTTCGCAACAGGGCGTCGTGCCGATGTACCCACCGTCAGAGTGCGGGCCGTGGGGTAGGAGACCTTCCGCACTTGAAAGAGGGTCTGGCGCTTAGGACAACATGGAGCGTGGCCTCGGCAGCGGGAACGGCTTCGGAGCATTTCGCTTTTCGAAAGACGCTTGCGGGGGCGAGCCTAAAGGGGCAGTTCCTAGTAGGCACCCCGAATGCAAGCGGCAACAGCATCGACTCTGGAACAGAGGCAATGCGCCAGCGTACACGGGCCGAACTGCGACACGGCTTGTCCATCCACCTGAACGTGCTCCATAGTTCCCCCTGATGAGTCTCTAAAGACGGAATTAGTGACGCGACTCCATCGCGCTGCAAACATGTTCAGCGTCGACAAACTGGAAGCTATTGCCTGACTGGGCATTGCGATTTCTCAAATAATTACATTGGACTAGTGGCAAAATCTTGTGTTCATGGCATGATTTCCCTGCCGTCAGATTTGTGCGAGGCGCCTTAACGCTCTTGTCGACGTGAGCGCAGTACGTACTCGGCTGTAGATAGGCGGGCCCCAAGGGCTCCAAAAAGAGACATTTCGCTCGAATTTTAGTGGTTTCTCGCACGAAATCTCTAGAGGGCGCATGCATGCTGGGCCCATCAAAGAGGACGGGCAATGGCCAGATTTGGAAAAATAACAATTGGCGTGAAGGCTGCATTCGTGGCGGCCACAGCAGTTGTCGCTTCAACGAGCCCTCTCACTGCAACGGGGTTAAGTGCTCTGACGCGCGATAGCGGAAGCAGCTTAGTACGTATCGGCGAAGGGCCAAAGACTCTTGCTCCTTTCGCAAGCGTTGTTTTTTGCATGCAGCACAAAGATCAATGCGTCAACACGGGTGGTCCGTTGATTATGGTGCTCGACAAAAACCGCAAGTCGCAGCTCATCTCGGTAAACAATTCCGTAAATCACACTATACGTCCGATCAATGACAAGCCCGGAGCGGACGTCTGGAGCATAGACGTCACAGCGGGCGACTGCGAGGACTTTGCGCTAACAAAACGCAAGAAGCTCATGCAATTGGGTTGGTCATCAGAATCTTTGAAAATTGCTGTTGCCATAACGAGCAACGGCGAAGGACACGCCGTATTGGTCGCTAAGACCTCTGAAGGCGATCTAGTCTTGGACAACCGCTTCAATGCCATCAAAGAATGGCGTAAGACGGACTTACGTTGGGTGATGGCACAGACCGGAGACAATCCTAAGTACTGGGCCAAGGTGAAGGCCAACGTGGAAGAGCCACAATTTGTGTCAGCAGCCAGAGAAGCCGTGTCCGAGACAGCTGAGATCAATCACAGCAATGCCGACGGCGAACACCAGCCGAACATCACTGTGACTTTTGCCTATTTTCAATAAGTCGTCTGGTCAGCGGGCCGCGACGACCGACATGGGTGCCTCTTGGGATCAAAAATCATCGGAGAAGTGGTCCGCGCCGAAGTCAGCAGAGCCCTCCCCCGCCCAAAGCCAGATACGTTAGGCGTCGGGAGAGCTATCAGCCTCAGTGAACTCTTTCACCGCGGCCCTCCATCAAAGTCTTCCCACGTTATCTACGCGACGTTATGCGTGCCCGTGGCGCAGACGCAATCAGGTCACGTTGCAAAGCGTCTGAACCTCTCCGGAGCGATGTTAGCCAGAAGGGCAGTCTTCTGACGCTGCCTGCGGAACCGATGCCAGCCGTGGCTTCGACGATAGCGGACCATTCGGGCCTGCCAGGAGGCTGCCGACGGAACCGATCACGGCCGCTTCGCAGATCGTGAAAATGGAACTGGGCGTAGACCTCGTGGTGAGGGTAATCGGTTGACCGGGTTGCCGCCTTAGTGCGGGCGATGCGAGGGACGGCATGATCGTGAACGGCCAACGGCACCGGAGACGGAGCTGAAAGCACATTATTCTTCGTTTATCCCTCTCAGACGCTCACGCTGATCAATCTTCTACTGTCATGCGGATTTTGTTTCCCGACTTCGCGATCTGACGGGCACACTAATAGAAGTATCGCTATGCTGAGTTGTTGCGGTGGGGTGGCAATGCGATGAATTGGCGAAAGCTTCTGAGCGCGGCGGAGTTCGCAAAGCTGGGGCGATCGGACCATCCGTTCTACGGGCTACGATTGCTCAGTTGCGGGGAGTAAACAAGTAACCATTGGCTGCAGTCGCCGTGTTATCAACCCTATTGCCACCCCGGGGGCTGCTTTCCAGTCTATATGAGCAGAACATCGCCTCCCTACATAGGTCGATACTCCAAATGCGCAGATAAGGTTGTTGAACCTGTGTACCATTCTAGCCCTGCGAGATATTTGAGCTTAATCCTTGCCGAGAAAAGTAGACGTACTCTCCATACTTGCTGTTAAAGCCCTCTAATTGACTGGGCTTTCAGCTTTGCTGCCCATCTCATTCCTGCTCTCTGTCCACTGGTCAATAAAATGAGTCTATAAACCGCTCGAAATCCAATCCTAATCTGAGAAATATTGAGGTAAATCACGGTCCAACATTGACCCAAAAAAGGCGCCTCGGTATTAACCAATGATTAACTTTGGAGGTGACGTCGGCTGGGGATGAAAGTAAAGGAAGCACAAATCGAATTCGGTTTAAGAGCGGCACATGTTGACGGTAACGACGAAAGATAGTGTAAATAATATTTACTCAGAGATTGACAACGACAAAAATACTCCATCAGATTGCATTGATGTTCTAGCTATTGGACAAGCGGCATCTCGCTCCGCTCGGTGGGATTTCTTTTTAAAAAGGCTCTTCGATATTTATGCATCTTCCACTGCGTTACTGATACTGGCGCCGCTTCTTGTCGTCATCGGGGTGCTTATCAGGCTTGAGACGCGGGGCTCCCCGCTGTTTTCGCAAACAAGGTGGGGTAAAGATGGGAAGAAGATCACGGTATACAAATTTCGCTCCATGCGGTCTGAAGCATGTGATCCGAGCGGCGTTATTCAAACTGTCGAGAACGATCCGCGCATAACGTTTCTAGGCAGGATCTTGCGCAAAACGAATTTGGATGAATTACCTCAGCTTTTCAATGTGCTTCGCGGTGATATGTCGCTGGTAGGCCCAAGATGCCACGCAATCGGCATGCTCGCCGGCGGGATGCTCTATGAAGAACTCGTCCCAGCCTATCATCGGCGCCATTCAATGCGCCCCGGTCTCACCGGGCTCGCTCAGATGCGTGGTCTGCGAGGACCGACCGATCGGCCCGCCAAGGCCCGGGCCAGAATAAATGCGGATCTTTACTACATTGATAATTTCAGTTTTTGGCTCGACTTGAAGATCATCTTCGGGACGATCGCCGGTGAACTGCGAGGCGGAAACGGCTTCTAACTCCCTTAAACCGCTGAAACCGCCGACGTCGTTGCTCGCAGACAAATACGACTATACTGCATCGTCTAGGGCGTCATGCGTTTGACCGTTTCAGCTTTCCAACAACACCAGAGTTTGGATCAATAGAAGGACTATCAATGCGTATTGTTATGATCGGTTCGGGTTATGTCGGCCTTGTGTCCGGTGCCTGCCTTGCGGATTTCGGCCACCACATCACCTGCGTGGACAAGTCCGAAGCCAAGATCGATGCCCTGGAGCGTGGCGAAGTGCCGATCTTCGAGCCGGGCCTCGACGCGATCATCGAACATAACCGGGCGGCCGGCCGCCTCGACTTCTCCAAGGAATTGGCGGCTCCCGTCGCCGCCGCCGACGCGGTGTTCATCGCCGTTGGTACGCCGTCGCGTCGCGGCGATGGTCACGCCGACCTGAGCTATGTGTATGCTGCTGCCCGCGAGATCGCCGCTGCAGTTACAGGCTTCACCGTCGTCGTGACCAAGTCCACCGTTCCGGTCGGCACCGGCGACGAGATCGAGCGCATCTTTCGCGAAGAATTTCCGGGTAAGGACATCGCCGTCGTCTCGAATCCGGAGTTCCTGCGTGAGGGCGCTGCGATCACCGACTTCAAGCGCCCGGACCGCATCGTCATCGGCACAGAGGACGCACGCGCGACCGAAGCCATGCGCGAGGTCTATCGTCCGCTCTATCTCAACGAAGCACCACTCTATTTCTGCGAGCGCCGCACGTCCGAGTTGATCAAATATGCCGCCAACGCGTTCCTGGCGATGAAGATCACCTTTATCAACGAAATCGCTGACCTCTGCGAGCAGATCGGCGCCGACGTGCAGAAGGTCGCCAAGGGCATCGGCATGGACAAGCGCATCGGTGACAAGTTCCTGCATGCCGGTCCGGGCTATGGCGGTTCCTGCTTCCCGAAAGACACGCTCGCCCTCGTCAAGACGGCGCAAGATTATGACAGCCCGATGCGCCTGATCGAGACGACGGTTGCGATCAACGATAACCGCAAGCGCGCCATGGGCCGCAAGGTCGTCGCAGCTTGCGGCGGCAGCGTCCGCGGCAAAAAGATCGCCGTTCTAGGCCTGACCTTCAAGCCGAACACCGACGACATGCGCGATGCCCCCTCGATCACCATCGTCCAAGCGCTTCTCGATAGCGGTGCCACCGTCCACGCCTATGACCCCGAAGGCATGGAAGCCTCCAAGGGCATGCTCGGACCGGTAATCTACGGCAAAGACCCTTATGAAATCGCGGAGGATACCGATGCGATCGTTCTCGTCACTGAATGGGACGAGTTCCGCGCCCTCGACTTCAAGCGCTTGAAGACCACGGTCAAGACGCCAACCATCGTCGATCTGCGCAATGTCTACTCTGCCGCCGAAGTCAACCGCCACGGCTTCAGCTATTTCGCTGTTGGCAAGAAGAGCAGCGCGAACAAAGCGAGTTGAGCGCGACTCGTGCGGGGCCGAATTACATTTGGGCCTCGCATCCTCGATAAGGCGCGCCGCCCAGCTTGAGATGGGCATTGCACAATGAAACAGCGATCTCATATCGCCCGTCTGGTGCCTTAGCGAAAGGCGTCTTCGGTAGAGCGAACGCTCGCTCTCCCGAAGACGCCTCCGAAGTTTGTACACTTTCTGGTGGACTGTCCACGATCGCGCCGCCACCAGATCGAACCTCTTTTACGATTCTGGCGTCAACTTCATTCCGGTGAGCTGGGCGTGAGCCAGCGTACCGGAGAACGGACTCGGTAATTTCCGCTTCATTTCCTCGCTCCATCGTCAGCGTATCAAATCCGGTTTTGCAGTCGGAATCCGGAGAAATCGAATCGCGAGAAGCATCGTCAACAAATTCGTACTGGGAAAGCTTCCTGTAAGTGCTTGATCCAGGGATCAAAACATTATCTCGGAGACGAACCGGGTACTTCCCGGTTGCGCAATCTAAAAATATCTCGGTGCTCCTTTTGCCTGGGTCGTAGATAACCGAGTTTGACAACGAAACAATCGTCCGTGGACTAATTCGCGGATTGCGGTCGTTGTTGTGTGCGAACAGTACGCCAGATATGTCAACATCGAACACATCTGATCCAATCAGCAGACCCATCGAATGATTCCCTTTGGGGTGCCCCGCAGCTCGCAGAGCCTCAGATATAATTGAGTTTCTAATCTGAACATTGTTGGTGCCGGCATGCCAGACGCTGAGGTTCTCATCGATCGCCCAACTCACGCTAACATTTTCCACAATCACGTTTTGAATCGCACCACCGTACTTCGCGGGGTTTCCGCCAATCGCGATGCCATCTCGCACGCCTGAGACCTCAGGATCGCTTGACGGACCAGGTCGTACGGCGATGTGGCGAATACAGACGTCATGGCTATGCACGCGAAGCGTCCCGCCGACAAGCGTT
Source organism: Rhizobium sp. BK112 (assembly GCF_014193215.1). Classification (NCBI taxonomy): domain Bacteria; kingdom Pseudomonadati; phylum Pseudomonadota; class Alphaproteobacteria; order Hyphomicrobiales; family Rhizobiaceae; genus Rhizobium; species Rhizobium sp. BK112. Next base: position 92,089 of record NZ_JACHYZ010000019.1, on the reverse strand, counting down.
ACGCCCGGTTCAGGCGCCGTCTCGCCGGCTAAGGTTACGAACGGGGTGCGCAAATCGATATCAGACTCAAGCCTGATCGTGCCCCCGACATCGAAAACAATTATCTTCGCTCCGGACGTTCTCACTGCCTCCTCAAGGCTCCCCCTCCCTTTAGGATCGAGCGTTGTTACACGGACTATTTTGGCCCCCGGTTGAAGACCGCATTGAGAATTCGGTACGAACTCTTCTGCTCGGAGGGACGAACAGGCGACCATCGTGGCGATCAAAATAGCCGAAAAGACCGAAAATGCCTTCATATACATCTGTTATCTTTCGCAAACGTTGTGTAGGAGCAATGTTGAAGAATGTTTTATTCACCCGTTTATATTAGAGCACGTCTATTGTCCCGATTGACGTTGTCGCACCCAAACCTTACGAGGATGCTGTCCCTAGATGCAGACATTGACATTTTTTCTTTCGCTGTCTGGATCCTTAACCGCTTGGAAAAAGGCTGGCATACTCGATCGAGAAATTCTCCACCTCAGCGAATATATAAGGGTTGGCGTGTTCGATAAAATTAATATCTTCAGCTACTCGCGCTCCGACCTTACGCTTTTGAGCGATTTGCGCGCCGCGGACCCACTTTACGAGAAGTTTGATGTTCTGGTGCCTTCACGCAAGGCGACCAAATCGGTAATTTTGTTGCATTCAATCTTCGGACCATTGCATCACTATCGTCGGATTGCAGCGTCTGCCGCTCTCAAAACCAATCAGATAAGTGGCAGTTGGGCCGCTCTAATTGCAAAAGTGTGTACGCGCCGGCCCCTCCTGCTTAGATTTGGGTACATCCTTTCGCGGCGGTTTCGCCTGAATGGCCAGCGTCGGGCGGCGTTCCTCGCGCGCCTAGTAGAGCGGATCGGACTTCGGCTCGCTGATGCGGTCGTTGTAACTTCAGAACAGGCCGCGACGGAAATTCGCGGACGCACGGAGTCCTCATCGAAAGTTCACCTTGTGCCGACCTATGTCGATACTGAGCTTTTTGCGCCGGGAAATACTGTTGAAGAAAAAGAGCGATTTATCTACGTTGGCAGGCTGACTCCGCAAAAGAACCTCGCAAATCTGATACGTGCCGCCCAACGTGGCGGGTTTGAGATTGATATGTTCGGTGAAGGTCCGCTTAAGGGGGATCTAGAGGCACTCGTTGAAGCTCTCGGCGCGAAAGTGAGCCTCTTGGGCAGTATACCAAATACAGAGCTTGCTGGCACGATGAAGAATTATCGCTACTTTGTCTTGCCAAGCTTGCACGAGGGCTTGCCGAAGGTTTTGCTCGAAGCGATGTCAACCGGCTTGATTTGTGTGGGGACAAACATTCCCGGCACGAGCGATCTCATAGAAGACGGCGTGACCGGGTATCTTTCGGACGGAACGAGCGATCTCGAACTCGCCGATGCCCTCCGAAGAGCTTCCGAAGGGAAAAACACCGGCCCCGCTGCGCGTGCTTTAATTGAAGAACGCTACGGTATACGCCGTTACATCGAACAGGAAGCCGCAATATTCGAAAGTGTTTTTAACTAATATGTCGATAAAGGCAAAATCCCTATCAGGTATTGGCTGGTTATCATTTGCCAATTCGGCTAACCAATTAACCACACTTATCGTTTTCGTAATACTTGCTCGTCACTTAACGCTGGAGCAGTTCGGCCTGGTGATGCTCGCAGTGCTGATCAACAACGTCTTCACAATCGTATTCAAGGAAGGAATTGTCGACTTCATCATCCGAAGTGACGATGACCCTGATGGCGATACTACAGCCACCGCTTTCTGGCTTCTTTTGATGTTGGCCGCCCTGTGCGTGGCAATTCAAAGCGGTGTGATAGCGCCGTTTGTCGACCATTTCTTCAGCGCAGACACGTCGGTGTACTTGGCCGCTATGGCACCCATTATCGTCCTGAACGCAATGAGTGTCGTTAACCTCGCCAATGCCCGAAAGAAATTCAACTTCAAGATCTCGGCTCTTCGGAACTTCATCAACGGGCTGTTAACTGGCATTGTGGCAATCGTCATGGCCTTGCTAGGTTATGGAGCATGGTCGCTCATTGTTTCCAGGGTCGCCGGCGCCCTCGGATCGGCTGTGATTCTTTGGCATGAGGAACCGTATCGGCCCAAATTAGTATTCAGCGTTATGCACGCAAAACGCATAGTGTCCTATTCGGCGCCAATCCTTCAATTCCGGCTTTTGAGTTATCTGTCGGGCCGCATGCCTGAGTTTCTTCTTGCTGCCTTCGCTGGTCCAGCCGCTTTGGCAATTTACCGGGTCGGCGGACGATTGATCGAGGCGGTCAATTCGCTCTTGCTGGATTCAATCGCAAATGTCCTTGTCACTACCTTTGCAAAGCTCCGCGACCGGGACACCATTGAGCCCTATATACGCGTGACATCCGCGCTGCTCGCGATCCTTGCTCCGATTTATATCGGATGCGGTGCTATTGCTCCTGAGTTAACGCATGTTTTGTATGGCGAGAAGTGGGCGGAGAGTAGCATCGTTTTAACATTTCTCTCGCTTCAGATCGTGCCGGCCGTTCTAAAAATGGTCGCGATAACGCTGTTCAAAACTCGTGACCGCACCTCAAAATTGAGGAGGCTTGGCATCCTGGATATCGTTTCGTCTGCTCTCTTCGCATTGACAGCGACGACCGGCAGCCCCTCAACCGTTGCGGCAGCGGTTGTCATAAGCGCTTTCCTGACTTGCGCGTTCTATCTGTCGGCTAGCCAGAAGTCATTTGGGATTTCGGGGGCATCGGTCGTCAAAGGAAGCGCGCCGTATTGTATCGCAAGTTTGGCGATGTTTGCCATGGTCTTCCCCCTGGCAGGCTTGCTACTGTCGCACATGCCGCCGATTGCTGCTGCAATGGTAGCAGCACTAACCGGTGCTCTGATTTATGTCGCGATCATTCTTGTTTTTTTCAGAAAACAGTCGCTGGTTCTGCTGGCCGAACTATTGTTTCTGCTGCCCGGTCGTCTCAAAAACCTTTTCTTAAAGCGCAAGATGATGCCGGTAGAAGAAGGCGAAAATTCGTGAAGACGCTTTCTAAATGCGTCACTTTCGTCTGGCGTCTATCAGCCTAGACTGCATATCCGAGTCAGCGGCCAGGCTGAAGTCCTTGATGTCTTGAGCGGGCGCATGCTCCAGAAAGTGCACCAGATCCGACGCGAGGGCACTGGCGCCGGCCGAGCGGGTGACAGGTTGAAGACTAAGCCATACTCGCATCCGAAGACTAAGCACGTCGGGCTCGACTGGCGCATATTTGGATGACAACGACATCAAGGCCGCGAGCTCGGCGGTGTTTTCACCTTGGAGCCTGCGAAGCATCGCAAAGCGGAGCCAATAGTTTCCCTCTTTCGGCGAGCACCCAAGAGCGAATTTCATATATCGGTCGGCGCGAGTGAGCGTATCGACCCAAGCAGAAAGATTTGGCTTCTCCGCCGCCTCATCGACGGCGCGAAGCATGACAGTTACCGCCGGCATCACCAAATCTTCCCGACAACCGTGAGACTGTTCGAGCTCCATCGCAAGCACGGCCGCGCGCTGCGCTGCTTTCTGACTTATAGGACGGCCACTCTCGACACGAGCAGCCGTCGATACTAGATCGCTGAACCGAAGTGTTTTATAGAACTCGCTTCCCGCGAATATTGTCAATAGCCCGCAGGCGATCGAAAGCGCCCCACCTAAAATGGATTTCACGCGCTACTTTTCTTCCAAGTAATAATCTGAGTATTTGGAGTGATAGTATTCGACTGAACCATGCGATCGATAAAGTTTTAACTTTTTAGTGTCGACCTTATTGAGAACCGCACCGATCATTCTTGAATGTATTGCAGGCTCACTGCCCAAAACAGCTTGCACGACCTTACGCGACGTCATCCCCCATTCTATGACCAGCATAAAACTGTCAATGAGGGGCGCCATAGCTCGAGCGTCGATGACCGGCCCTGCAGGTGGGAGGTCAATGATCACGTAGTCGAATTTGGTGCGAGCGGCTGCCAGAAAATCTGCCATTGCCTTCGACGACAGTAATTGCGCTGAGTTTGAGACACGTTTGTTGACCAATGCTGGGATAAATTCAACGCCACTTTCTTCGATACGGATAAGCAAATTTGCGGCCGAAGCGGAACCGTTCAAGATCTGGGGCAAACCAGATTCTGCATTTGGCGCCAAAAGCTTGGAGGTTCCTGGTTGCCTGAAATCCGCATCAAGAAGCAACGTTCGGCTGCCCTCTGCCGCCAGCAAGTGGGCCAAGTTTATTGCAGCGGTGGACTTGCCCTCCCCGGGTAACGCCGAGACCACCCCGACAACCCGGCAACCAGATGTTTCATCGGATTCAATAGCGATCTTCGCAGCTCGCAAGGTCTCCGCGAACATCGACATTGGATGCGTCATGACATGATTTGCCGCGCCATCTTTAATGGCAGGCATAAATCCAAGGAAATCGATTTCGAGGGAGTTTCGAACTTGATCCCCAGTTCTGAAATACTTGTCCTGAAACTCGAGAAATGCAGACGCTGACATGCCAGCGGCAATGCCCAGGATACCGAACAGCGCAAGCGTCAGCGGCTTTTGCGGATAGCTTGGTACAGTCGGATTTTGAGCCTTCTCAATAATCCGCGCCTCGGTTATCGGGAACGACTGTTGCTGCGTGGCTTCCTGATACCGCGCCAGGAACGTCTGATACAGGTTACGAAAAGTATCGGCCTTGCGCTCAAGCTCACGCAGTTGAACCTGTGTTTCCCCGGCTGCTGCGCTTACTTTGCTGGCTTGCCCAACACTGTCGGAAAGCGACTTTTCCTTCGAAAGGGCCACATCGTAATCGCTCTTATAGCTCTCCGATATGCGACCCAACTCTTCAAACATCATGCGCTCATACTCGGCCATCTGCCCTCTGAGCCGAACCGCTTGAGTATGATTGGGCCCGAGCCGTGCAGAGATTTCCGCCTCCGTCTTGGAGGCTTCGAGATATTTCATTCTGAGATCGTTCGAAATCGAACTGTCCAAAACGTCGGTAACGATCGCGTCAGTGCGATGAGCGTCGATGATTATCTTTATACGATCATATCGAGCTTTTGCCTTAGCAGTCTCCGCCTGCGCATCAATGAGCGCCCTGTTAAGCTCAGACAACTGTTGATCGGATATGAGTTGGCCGCTGGTTGCCAGAAGTCCATTGTCGGATTTGAATTTCTGTACCGCCAGATCCGTCTCAAGCGCCTTCTGTCTCAATTCGTCTATTCGCTGCTCCAGCCAGTCGCTGGCACGGCGCGTCGCATCATACTTCGAGTTCAGTTTATCGAGTAGGTAGCCCTCTGCAATGGCATTCACAATTTTCGCAGACAGGGCGGGCGATCTGGAGGTATACTCTATGTTCAATACGTAGGTTCGGCCAACGCGGCTTACCGACATGTTCGCTTTTACAGCTGCGGCTGCGTTTTCACGCGCCTCGTCTGCGGCATCTTGGTCTTCTGTTGAACTGGAAAAGAATCGCCGCAAATCAAGGAGTTGAGCCAAGCTGCTGCGTAGTGATTGGCTTGGCGACATGAAGGTTGCGTTGTCTTGCAACTTAAATTTGTCGACGACGGAAAGCGCGACCGAATCGGACCGAAGAACTTCAACTTCGCTCAAAACCGCGGCATCGTCGTTAACCGCGGCTCCGGTTTCGCTCATTTGGCTGAGGAGACCGCTATTGCTTTTGTCAATGAGCAGAGTGGCCGACGCGGTGTACATTGGTACAGCGCTTAGTAGAAAAGCTGCTCCCACCACGAGCCCAGCTGCGAGCGCGACGGCGACAAGAGTCCAACGCCGCCGAATTATCGCGAGGATAGCGTCAACGTCGAAGTTATCGCGTCGGGTACGAAACTCACTGCCGAGTTCAGCGGCATCATTTCTAAATGGGGACAGCATTCTAACTCCAACACTACAATTAATTTGGACTAATCACATTCGTCACGATGGTCGTTGACCTCCCGGCGCCTCTGGCCGCCAACCGTGCCGGTGCAGTCGTTGCGGTCGCCACGTCGCCACCGACATTTCCACTGTTGCCGACCGCTCCCGTATTGCCGATATCTCCTGCCGCGGCAGCAGCGGCACCGTTACCCAAGGCGGCAGTTGCGGTGTCATTGGCGGCACCAAGAAATGCCGTTATAACCTCCTCTAGGCCGCTAGCGGCGATCTTCTCTTGAATTTGAAGTGCATATTCCGGCTGAGATGCGGCACATGCCCGAGCTGTCCAAGCCAAACCAGCGCCAATCGCTGATTTTTGGCCTGGCGAGGCGCCGGCGGCGAGTTGGACAAGCCGGTCGACGTTATCAAACCTACTTCCAGCCAGCGTCCTGACCTCCAAGGACATTGCTGCACCGCCCGTCGGATATTTTGTGGTAAGATCGGCAGGTTGAGAGGAGAACGAGTCCAACTGCTCCGGGCTGGCTTTCGCGGGAGCGATGAAACACGATGCTCCCGCGTCAACAGCTGCATGTACTTGACCAGCACCGAACACCACCACAAAAGCAGCTGCGCACCGTAGTTTAAAATAGCTCATTCCCTCACCTCATTTTCGCGCAGGGACCATATTTTGTGGGAGTGATTTAAACAATCTCCCGGCCCAGGTTAGTTACTGTATCGTTAATTTCCGGCACATCACGAAAAACATCGCGCGTGGTGACGGTGCTTGATGTTGCGCCCCAAAACCGAAGGAACATCTGGCGCGGCGCCACGGCCTCCACCCAAAACCGTCTTTGCTGGAGGCAGAGCCCGCTTCGACGAAAAGGAGGAGAGTTGTTGTTTATGTCGACTTGGGCGCAATCGATCCCAACCTTACGGCCCTTTGTCGTGACTTTAACTGTCGCTTTCTGGTCCAGCGACTTATCATCGCGGTCGGATCGGCGAAGCGTACGTCCGGCCAAAGCCAATCGTAACGCCAACCGCCGGAAGAGCCTTAGAACCACTTTCCATTAAGACCTTATTCCTTCAAACCTAACATTTTGAAATCGTTTAACAGATCAGCTTGCCGTTTTCGAGCGCTCCGCGATTTATTTTAAAGATGTTGCACTCGGGCAACGTTGGCCCGACAAGACTATGTGAGTTGTTTTAATGTCGTATTACCTGAGATCTCATGCGGTCTAATATTGCTTTTGTCTTGAAAGGAGATCCCAAAAGCTATTCCTGCAACCGCCGCAAAGAGATTGCTAACGCCCGGTATTTGGAGAGGAAAATCGACCAGGGAATGGGCAAGTAGCGCAATGGTCGCGCTTATACCCAATGCAGCAAAAGGGCGGAAGCGTCGGCGGAGCTTCATACCGCCGAGATAGGCGCGGCACAGAATCCACATCCCACACATCAGCGCAATGAGGAAAATAACGCCAAGGCCGAAGGTGCCCTCCAGAACAGAGTTGTGCGCCCTATCCCATATGCCGTTTATTCCACAATCTGGGCTCCGATAACGTGGAAACGCTGAGCGAAATGCGCCGAAACCAGTTCCTACCCAAAAGTTTGCGTCAGCCACAATACCAGACAAAATCGAGCCATACGTGCACACCCGGCTATCGGCAAGTTTTTCGGTGGTCAGGCGAATGATCGCTCCTTGACCAAACAACGCAATACACGAAAGAATGAAGCTACCCATGAACAATGAAGGCATTACCATTGGTTGCTTTTGGCGCGCCGGGCCGCCGGAAGAATATGCGCGGAGCAATGCTGCCATCAGTAAGCAACCAAATATAGCGGCTGCTATGCCCGCCCTCGACTTTGTCAAGAGCAGCGCAAATACGCCTAGCGCGAAGAGTGAGGGTGTCATCCATCTCGATATGGGCCTGCCCTTGGGTGCGATACGCTGCCCATAGAGCATGAACGCCAAGAGAATCTGCAGAATGAGGCCAATATAGGCGGCCGCATTATTTCGGTTCACAAACGGGCCGGTTAGGCTCTCCTTGTAATGCAGCTTGTCTGCGAAGACAATATGATCAGGGTCCACGAAGAACTGGACGAGCGCGCCAACAACGATTGCGGCGCCCCATGCACCGAGCAGCCTCAGCAAGCGCAACGCGCTGTCATTGCCGGTCGATACGGCCCGAAACAAAAAGAAAATGACAATAGGCACGAGTAATCGCAAAATCGCGATATCGGTTGCCCCAGGGGACACAGAAATCGACTTCTGCTGAATACCCTCGAAGCTTTCGGAAGACGCGCCGAGCGTGATGAAAGCCGAGATATCCAAAGCCTGTGAATAGGCGGCAGCTGCCAGCGTACAACTGACGATGAATAGAAGCCATATTGTTTTTGTCTCGGCCGCGCGGGGCATCACAACGAACGCAACCGTGCCTGTTGCGAACGTCAGAACAGCAAAAAACTGGAAAGGGACTTCGGCGACGCCCCCATATGCTAATGCCGGGAGCGCTACGAGGGAACATAGCCAATGTGCGTAAATGCGTGACCTCACAACCGTCACCGCACCGTCGTCACCTGAACTGGTTCCCTAGCAGCTACTGTTCGGGTCATTTCTCGATCTTGCTGCGGGTAGAACGCCGGATTTTGAGCCACCAAGGGTATTATGTACCAGAACATGAAGTCTGCCTGCAGCGGACCATCGTTGTGATAAAATATGTGCACGAGATACGGGACGAATGCGAGCACGCCCACCAAATTTTTTGCGAAAGCACGTAGCAAGTATGGAACGACAAAAAGCGCCAACACCCCATGTTTGTTGATAAACATCAAATAGTAGTTATGGAGTGCATGGATCGTAATCGCTTGAGAATTGGGATAATTTTTCAGCCAATCCCAGTACTCGGAATAGTGAGCGACGCTGTCGAAAGACAGCCCATATCCGAATGGTCTATAGAAGAACAACATTGAACCATAGACGCTAAGGACCAACCGTCCCTCGCCCGAACTGTTTTCCGTGTTGAATGTACGAAGCCCGGAGGAATTCATTGCCTCAACAATGGAATCTCCAAGAAGAACTGCAGCCGCCATGAAGAGGCCAGCTAACAGCCCGAGCATTGGCTTAGCGGAAGCTAAATAGAGGCAGAAGAATACAGCCAAGCCAAGCATGGGCGAGCGATTGCCAGAGCATATTGCCACGAAGCCAGTGATTGCAACCGTCGCAATCAGTCTTCGGTCCAATCCGCTCATGATCGCACTCCGACCAACTTGACTGATGCGGTACGCGAAAATTACAGCAAAGGCTAGGCAGAGCTGCGTTCCGAGGTGAACCGGACTATATGACAAACCCAACGCTCGATAGTGTGTGTCAAATCCCTCAAAATCTGCGAAATCTCTTGGCTGTAATGCGGACAGTGCGTCGTAGGCGGACCAAGCGGGCGAAAATCCTGCAAATTGCAAGGCGGCAAAGATTGAGGAAATCGCGATCGGCAGCAAAAAAATTAGAACCGTTGATTGATAACCAACAACAGTGATCACGCAATATCCCACAATCAAGCCGACGATTGCTTGAATGTGGATCTGAACAACTTGACCTATGGAGTAAGTGAAGCCGTCCCCTACAAGCGCACTAGATATCAATGCACAACAAGTCAAAAACGCAATGAGAAATATCTGATTTCTTTGATCCTTAACCGCGCGAACGATAAGTCCAGGCGCATACGCGCCCACCACGGCAAGTAACACCGCGACGAAAAGCAATCTTACGGGAAGGCCACCAACCGACAGTCTCACCAACACAACGGCAAGCATCATGTTGATCGCAAATAGGGTCGCTACGATGGGTTTCAGCAAGACGTTACTCGACAGGTTCGTGGTCTTATTGTTCAATCAGTGGGCTTGCGAGTACCATTCAACAAAGCGCCGAACGCCCTCAGATACAGGTGTCTGTGGCGTATAGCCCGTCAACGACTGAAGAAGCTCAGGTGCTGCATAGGTACGAGGCACATCGCCCTGTTGCATAGGTAGCATATTACGCAACGCCTTTTGATCCAGCGCCTGTTCTACAGTCTCGATAAATGCCTCCAAGCCAACCGGCTGCCCGCCCCCGATGTTCACGATGCGGAAGGGGGCATGCATTGATATAGTGTCTATCGCGTCATCTGTAGGCGTCGAGGACTGCGGAATCACAGGTATGAGTCGGACAATCGCTTCAACGAGATCATCGATGTAAGTGAAATCTCGGGACATTTGTCCATGTCCATAAACGTCAATTGGCTTGCCGTCGAGTATGGAACTCACGAACTTGAAGAGCGCCATATCCGGTCGGCCCCACGGGCCATAAACCGTAAAAAACCGAAATGCAGTGGTGGGGATCTTATGAAGATGCGATTGGCTGTGCGCCATCACTTCCATAGCTTTTTTTGTCGCTGCGTAGAGGGTCAAAGGCTCGTCTGCCTTGTCCGATTCCCCAAATGGAATCTTGCTATTTGCTCCATAAATCGACGAAGTCGATGCCAGTAGCAGGTGATTGGGTCGAAACTGCCGGCACAAATCCAATATGTTCCACGAACCCACTAAATTTGATCCAATATATGCGTCAGGATTCTCAAGGCTATATCTCACGCCTGCTTGAGCGGCCAGGTGCACGACAACATCCGGTCGAGCGTATTGGAATGCCTCTGACAGTCGATCACGGTTCTCTAGCATTGCGATAACCGGGTAGAAATTGCTGTAGTTGGATAGAATTGCGTGCCGCCGCTCCTTTAAGGAAACGTCGTAATACGGTGTCATCCCATCAAATCCCGTCACGGAATGACCTTCCTCCAATAGGCGTCTCGCAAGATGAAAGCCTATGAAGCCCCCAGTTCCAGTCACTAGAAATTGCATATCTTTGTCTTCTCTTTATGTGCGGCAAATTTACCTCGGGTTATGCCGACACTAAGCATACCCGGAGGAATAATCTATAACGGGACAATCCGATTTGGCTATCTTTCAACAAATACACGCGCCATATGATCGCGTATTGGCTTTGTGAAGTAACTTGCGACGGATCGATCGTTCCCTCTAATGAACGATTCCACAGGCATGCCGGGAAGGAGTTTCAATTCCTTCAGCTTTGCGACCTCATCAGCGGGGATGGCAATGTCGCATTTGTAAAACGCAGTATTCGTTTTGGCATCCATCTCGAGATCCGCCGATACTCTTAGGACCTGTCCGGTCAAATCAGGTGTTGTGTTTCGATCAAACGCACTAAATTTTAGGAACGCTGACTGACCAACGGCCACCTGATCGATCATCGACGGAGCAAGCCTCACGCTCACCACCAGTTCACTTTGAGATGGAACTATCTGAAGAAGCGTTTCGGCTGGCGTGACAACAGCGCCAACACTGTGGATATTGAGATCGTGAATAGTGCCCGCTGTTGGCGCGCGTATTTCAACACGATTCAGTTGGTCGCGGGCCGTTACTTCTTTTTCAGTCAGTTCATCGAGGCGGCTCTGGACGTCTCTCTGCTCTGTTTCAACCTGCAATCTTAGGTCCTGATCGATCTGCAATAGCTGGATCTTTATTTCCGAAATCCGAGCTTTCGCACTCGCTGCAGAGGCAACCAGTTGCCCGTTCTCGCCCTGAATGCGCGCTTCGCTTCGATCAAGGCTATTCAATCTGTTGAGTGAAACGAGGCCCTGGTTGTAAAGACGACGTGTCCCTTCCAATTCTTTATCGATCAAACGGATCTCTTGAGCCTTAGCGGCTTGTTGAGTTTCTAGGCCTTTGATCTGCTCTTGGTACTGGGTGATCTGTTCACCGAGTTGCTGACGCTGTCCCTCTCGCGCGTCCCGGCGGCTCTGAAAGATGCGACGCTCCGATTCCATCACGCCGTCAATCTTATCGGGCGCAATTCGGAGAGCTAGCTCCGACGGGACGATAATATCTTGCAGTCCCATCGCTTCAGCAAAAAGCCTAGCCTTCCTTGCGTAGAGCTGATTAATTGCGGCCTTCAAGATCTCATAGTTCATCTTAGCAGCAGTGGCGTCCAACCTGATTAGCACTTCGTCGCTACGCACGACTTGGCCTTCGCGCACGAGGATTTCAGTTACTATCCCCCCACTAGGGTGTTGGACCGGCTTGATGTTTCCGTCAACAACGAGCGTTCCAGGTGCGACTACTGCGGTTGCGAGTGTCGTATTCCCTGCCCACACGGCAAAACCGCCAAATATCGAGATCACCGCAGATACGCCAAACAGCATATGAATGCGCAGAGATTTTCGCAGTCCGTTTCGCGTCTCTCCGTTCATGCTCCCAGATCTCCATCAACGACCTTCAGCGTTGTCGCCGGCAACGCCCGGGGACCCTCAGATATACGATTGATGATGGCATCCCGCTTCCCGTACATTGCGACGTCCCCGTTTCGCAGCATGAGGACATGATCGACGATGTTCATAATGTCGGAGCGATGCGCGACAACAATAACAATACCATTTCTGTCCTTCACTCGGAGCAGAGCGTTAGCGAGCGCACGCTCTCCATCGACATCCAGATTTGAATTCGGCTCGTCCAGCACTACCAAGAATGGCTTCTTGAAAAGCGCCCTTGCGAGGGCAATACGCTGCCGTTGACCGGCCGATAGGTTTTTGCCACCCTCTCCGACCGCGGTCTGATATCCATCCTCGAAGTGAACAATCATTTCGTGTGCGCCCGCCGCATGGGCTGCATCCAATATATCATCGTCGTTCGCATTCTTAGCGAAACGGCTGATGTTCTCCGCTACGGTCCCCTCAAAGAGCTCTACTGTCTGAGGAAGATATCCGATGTGCGAGCCGCGCGCAGTGTCCGTCCATTGGTTTAAGGTTGCGCCATCAAGTCTGACCTCTCCCCTTACCGGCGACCAGATCCCGGCAATCGCTCGCACCAGACAAGACTTACCTGAACCGCTAGGACCGATGACACCGAGTATGCTTCCCGCCTCAAGCGCGAACGAGGCGTTTTTAACAGCTAACTTTTGCGTGCCTGGTGGCACGATCGCAACGTTTCGAACCTGCAAGTTCAGCTGCGGAGCGGCCAGATTCGTTTTATGTTCGGTGATCGTTGCTAGCATGGAACTCTCACTGAGCCGTCGCCAGGCTTGCATCGCACCGATCAAAGACTTCCATTGGCCGATAACCTGCTCCACTGGTGCGAGTGCGCGGGACACAATTACTGAGGACGCTAAGATCATCCCGCCAGTCAACTGGCCATCAACGACAAGAAATGCTCCGAGCGCGAGAACACCTGACTGGACGGCATATCTGAACGTCTTGGATGCACTCGCAGCCATACCTGCAAGATCATTTATCTTGCGACCCGATTTCGCATGCGCCTGATGAAAGTCGAACCATCGCTCATACGCGCGATCGAACAGCCCCATCGACGTAATGGCTTCAACATTTCTATGAACCTCTTCCTCGATCCGACCTCGGGCAGCGAGTGTTGTGCTGAGGTTTCGTGCTTCTCGCTTCGTGGCAAAATGAGTTATTGCCGTCAGCACGACCAGGATCAGAAGTGCTGAAGCAGCAACAATCCCAATATACGGATGGAGAAGAAAACATACAAAAAGATAGAGAAGCGCCCACGGAAGGTCAAACAAAGATAGGAGACCGCTTCCAGATAGGAACTGCCTTATCTGATCCAAATCCGCAGCCGGTCTCGTTGCACTCTGCCGTGCAGCTGCAACACGAGGCATCGTAGCAATGATGCGGAAGACAGAGGATGCTAAGTCAATGTCCAAGATGCCGGCAACACGAGCCATAATGCGGCCGCGTAGTACGTCCAAGACACCTGAGAAGAGATAGAGAAATGCAGCGAGAACACCCAGCGCCACGAGCGTTGGCATGTTCTTACTTGGTATCACCCTGTCGTAGACCTCAATCATGAAGACTGGACCTATAAGCGCTAGAAGGTTTACGCAGCTTGTCAGAACCACTGCCATGACAACGGCGGGGGTAAAAACACGCGGGGGGAAGGGTCGAGTGTGACTCATTTTGCCTGCACTTCTTGGACTTGGCGCTTCCGGACTAATATTAAGCGGTCGCTACTTCAGTTGAGTCGGAATTGCGGAAGCGAGGAATATCATTGTCATTGGATACACCGATCTTGGTCAATATTGTTTCAACGACTTCATCCCAGTCCGGAAATAGGCTCCGATTTACCGTGAACGATTCGGGCTCAAGCAGGGCTTTCTTGATTAAGTCAGCGAGCTGAGTGCCATTTTGGGGATCGAAGTAGTGAACATCTGGCAACTGGAGGTCGCGGTTGGCGTCAATGTCCGAGAGCAGGATGGGCGCACCGCATTGTATTGCTTCGAGGACCGAATTGGACATACCCTCGTGTATCGAGCAGTTAATAAAAACCGCGGCTTGGCGAAGTCGGTCATAGACCTCCTTCCGGTCGAGAGCACCTTCCATCCTGAGGTTTACTAACCCGCGGCGTACGATGTCCGAAGACAAAACGTCGAATTCATTTGTCTTATCGGGCCCACCGACGATCGTGACCGGTGTTGAGCCCAAGACGCTAGCAGCCTCGACCAGCACCGAATAGTTCTTCTGGCTAGTTATACGACCAACAGCCAGAGCGCCAATCCGCTGAGTTTCAAGCTCAACCCTGTCTCTAGTAATGCCATTCCGGACGACGGTAGCAGCTATCGCTTTTCTACCAAGGTGCCGTTGAATACTGGGCGAGACCGCGATAACGTGATCAGCAAATCGCATGGTTGTTTCCGAAAAACGGAAGTAAAGCTTTGCTAACCTGCCCCATTTTGGGAGATGGTAATCTATGGAACCGCTCCGCACCGCAACCAGCGGGCGTCGACGGGGATTAAGGCGAGCAAGCAAGCCAAGCGCCGCTGAATTTATGCCAAGCAAAAAGACGTAGTCATAACGACCAGTCAGGCACAGCCAAGCTGCCTTCATATAATATAGTATTTTATCGGTCTTTCCGAAACCAAATGTGCCGGTTACGTGAACCCTTACCGACGAGTGGGCACGATCGTCGTGTTTTAGGCAGGTAGCCTCTACGTCGATAATCTCTGATGCTCGCTTGCAGAATTCCTCCGCAAACTTCTCGACTCCTCCTTCGTGTCCTGTGATCCCGCGAGCACCGACTACAAGCATCTTTTTTCTACTTACCACGACCGATTGTCCTTCGAAGGCGTCTTAAAGAATTTGGGGTTAAAAGAATTACTGAGTATTTCATGATGGTCAGGGCTGCGTCCAAGAGGGAACCGCTTTCCGAAATGTCCATCAATCGTGCCGCGAATGAAAATAATGCCTGCTTTTTCCGCTTCGCCACGGTGATAGAGTCTGGCGAGTACCGACGCTGGATGAGTTGCTCCGGGATGCAGGAGAACGTTAGCCCATGGCGGGCGGAGCGAAGATAGAGTTCGTAGTCCTGAGCGTATCTGAAAGGTTCGCAATAGCCGCCAATGTCGACCACTCGGCTCCGGCGATAGGCAACTGTTGACGCTACAATGAAGTTTCTTTTTCTGAGCGCGGCCACGATCTGGTCGCCCTCGATCGGACCTTTGATCGACCAGGTCGAGCTGTTGCTTTCAGATTTGCCTTCGGCAAATGAGTATACGAAATCAGCGGAGGTTGCCTTGAAATGCGCATAGATTCTGGCAAGTCTTTGCTCGGTTGGAATGTCATCGTCGTCGTTTCGAACAATCACATCCCCGCTCGCTAGGCGAAGACCGACATTCAAGCTTTTTGTCAAGCCTTGGTTTGAAGCATTGACATGTACCTTCAACCGCTCGTCCGAGGCGGCCAGTTCATGGAAGTAGGCAACGTCCGCCTTCGGGTTGTCGACTACGATGACGATCTCCAGTGGCACATCGGTCTCTCGCCGAAATATGTCAACAACCTGCTTCAGGTCGCCCCCACCGGTGGTACAAATTAGGACTGATAGCATCAGGATGTGGCCTGCCAGATTAATTAAGTTATTTTTGCTCCGACGCGCCGCTCGTTAGCGGCGCGCTCAATACCAGCCATCAGACGATGTGGATATCTTCTGCGTGCACGGTCACTGGGGTGAAATCTGCGAGATGGATTGTGGCGTTTCGGCCCCTCTCCATTGGCATCCTAGTAAAGTGCAAAGGTGGTTTTGGCGTTAAAGAAGAACTACATTATTTAATTACTTGATAGAACGCGCCGCTCGTTAGCGGCGCGTTCAGTACCAACCATCAGACGATGTGGATATCTTCTGCGTGCACGGTCACTGGGGTGAAATCTGCGAGATGGATCGCGGCGTTTCCGCCCTCTCCATCTGCATCGTAGTAAAGTGCAAAGGTTTTCGTGTTAAAGACGAATTGTGCGCCAGCACCTTCCGCTTCACTTTTATCACTCGACGTGAACAGCGCGTTGACGTCGTAATCAGTCTTATTGAATTGCAGCGAGTCAGCGGCGGATTGGAAATCGCGGATTCGGTCGATGCCGTTCGCAGTTCCCGCAGCCTCAAACACGATAGTATCTGCCCCTGCTCCACCGGTGATATCATCGTTGCCAGCACCGCCGCGGATCACATCGTTGCCGTCCAAGCCCGCGATCTTGTTGTCCCCAGCATCGCCAGACAGCTTGTCCGCAAAAATTGAGCCTTCAAGATTCTCGAAGTTTTTCAGCGTGTCACGGCCAGCGCCGATTGTGTCCTGCGCCTTGGTGCTTATCGAAAGATCGACCGTCACTCCATTGATCGCGTCTTTGTACGATACCAAGTCGACACCGGCGCCGCCATCCTGGAAGTCATTGCCGTTGCCACCACGGATGATATCGTTGCCCGCCAGACCAGCTAAGCTGTCGTCGCCGTCGCCGCCGAACAGCGTGTTGTTTCCGCTGTTGCCCTTGATAACGTTGTTGAGCTCATTGCCAGAGCCGTTAATGTTATCTTCGCCCACCAGCGTCAGATTTTCGACGTTAGGGCGCAGGGTATAGCTGATGTATGCCTTCACGTGGTCGATACCCTCGCCCGCGAGTTCCACCACGACGTCCTGAGCGCTTTGCACGACATATGTGTCGTTACCCACGCCACCGTACATCTTATCGTTACCCTCGCCACCATCGAGGAAATCGTCGCCAGCGCCGCCGACCAAGGTGTCGTTCCCGATCCCGCCGCGCAGATTGTCATTGGCGTCAGTACCGACAATGTGATCGTCACCGTCTGTGCCGTAAACATTAACGGGGCCCGCCTGATCAGAAAAATCGCTGTCCTGGCCCGGTAGAAGATTAATTGTAGTCACTTTGGTACTCCCTGCTAACTTGTGTTACTCATATTTTTTGAGGCAGCTAAATCCACATCTCAGGATTTAACTTCCATCACGTGGGACGCTACTAACATTGTTTGAAATAGCAATCCATTTAATCAGTGGTTAACCTAAATAGACAAGGTAAATATTTCAGCAAAGATTTTATATTTGCAATACCTCCAACCGCTGATTGAGTCACTGTAATAAATTCGCCGCTACCGATAATCGACCACAGCACCGTGAGCTATTTGCTTAATTCGGAGTTAACGTCAAAGTCCACTTTTGGGTGGATTGTATATATATTGGCTTTGAGGCGCTCCGCTGCTCCGTCTGCACTTGCTGAAAGCAAGAAGACATCGAAATCAACTCGACGAAACAGTATGAACTTTACTAGGGAGATTGGCCGACAATGCAAAGGGCCTGCGTCCGCTTAGACTTACTAATCGAACACTCGACGGCACCTTGTCACTGTGGCCGACAACTCGCCGTGCGAGAATATCTGTCACGAACTAAAAAGATTTCCCTTTGGACGAGCGCTTTAAAAGCATTCGATACGGGTAAGGATTGCCGACTCTAAATATTCCCGATTGAGGTGCCACATCATTACGCCTTCCGCGAAAGCACGTCCCGGACGAACGGCATTTCATTCTGGAAATTGAAGGTCAACCTATTGAGCCCGACCATTGAGAAGACGCGATAGAGCTGTGCAGCTACGAAATGGCGGTATCGCAATTCGAAGAGGTTCGAAGCAATCCATGCAATAGCTATAACCAAAGCCAGACTAACGGTTATGGCTAGGTCGATGCCGATGATTGGCGTGAAAAGCTTGATGAGCGAAAGGCCCACCACCTGGTGAAACAGGTAAATGGAATAGCTGTAGTCACCGATCCAAACTATGACCGCGCTTTGGAAGACAAGCTTATCAGCCAAGAGGGTCGCCGCCAGGATGAACAAGAATTGCACATTCTGGTCGAATACGAATGCATCATCATTGATCGCCATGACTGAGAATGCGACGGCCAGAGCAAGCAAGGCATTGAACACACCATCTTGCATCCGTCCCGCCATGGCTACTCCTAAAGCGAAAAAGGGGAGATACTGAGAGATGAATATTCCATGCATTACCTTGCTCAGAACTCGTAGATGGTTCGAGCTGTCGAAGTCCAACGGTATGCCGGGAGTTCGATCAACCAGCAGAATGAGCAAATCTATGGAAGACACGGAGAGGGCCACCAAGCAAAACACTTGGATGAACCGCTCCTTGAAGGCAACCGCGAATAGCCCAATGAACAGGTAGAACTTGAGTTCAACCACGATCGACCAGTAGGCTCCGTCAACCCATGTAAAGCCGAGGTCTTCCAGAAAGAATAAATTGCCAATCAAGTCAAAAGCCGTTGGCTGCTTTTCGAAAAAACTATGCGACCCCAGAACGACCGGCGGCTGCGCGAAATGGATGAAGACGAAGACCGTGATTGCAGCGACAATAAAAAGTGGCCAGATACGAGCGATACGCTTAGCATAGAATGCGGCGATGTCAGTTGTTTTCGCGAGCGACTTAGTGATCAGATATCCCGATATGACAAAGAATATCAAGACGCCAACCTTGCCTATTTGCAGCTGGAGAATCGGCGCCTCGGCTGAGCCGAAGGCTTCGGGCGGCACCCTGCTTAGAAAGTGGTAAAGAACCACTAAGGCGACAGCAATGCCCCGCCACATCTGAATGAATCGACTTGTCGAGTCGCTCATCATTTCTCTCCGACCGTTGCGCTCTATTGGATCGGAAGTAACTAGACATCAGTTTAACGTCAAATTAATAACGCAGCGTTGACAATTTAACCTTAATTCACGCGGCTACCGACTAGCGGTTCCCGGCTTACCAGATCAGAAAATCATCGGGCGATTTCCCAGCTTCGCGCCGGTTCCAGCGAACACCGGAAAAGAACGCGAATAAGTATGCCCATGCCGATGTGAAGAATTTCATGAATCACCCCCCAAGCCTTCATGAGGGAATGGCTAACATGTGATGACAGAAACGTCGAGGCCATCGGACCCCCGAGGAATTTGTGTTCACTATAACTGATCGGCTCCCGCATGAAGGAAGCGCTGAAGGTTATATTAGTAGGAAGCATCAACGATAACCTTTTGCGTGAAAGATCTCCACGGAACATGCCGACAACCTCCGGCTTCATTCTCGAAGTGCCAAGGTGGAGAGCCGGCTTGTGGTCGACAGGCGGAAGACCGGGCTGAGCGGTCGGATGCCTGATCAGTTCTCCGTGAGAATCAACAGGGCGCTCCACGACCGTATGTCGGAGCGCCCTGGGCTGCGTCGCCCGCTGTTGCGTTTATGGACGACGCAGTGCGCCGCAATACCTAAATTCTCGACTAGTTCTATTTGGAGGGAGCGGGGGATCACAGGTGCCGACAATGGCCGGCATCCGCAGACGAAGGGCCGGAAAATACAGTTGATCCACACGACAGATGAAGCAGGAAATTCAGACAATCTGATCCCTAAGTTTACTATCCATGCCGACGCTCTACTGCCAATTGGTACTCGGCCTCAAGCTTTTCGCCATCTGATTCCTGGGCCTTGACGCTAGACACAGACCGAAGGTTAATCTCATCGATGCAAGACGAGCAAATCAGCTCGTCGCCATCAATCTTCTTGCCGTTGCCACACCGCATGCATGTATGTCCACGTTTCTTCCTGCCGAATAACATCGAACCGGTTCTTCCCTCAGTTTGTTAAAATGTTACAAACAAACGCGAAATGTTATACTCGCGATGCATTGCGACAATGCCTATAATTTCTCTTGCATTTTAAAGTCCTCAAAAGCGCAGCCCACGCTTACTGCGCAGCAATGCTTTTAGCCCCATTCGAGGTGAAATTCATTTGGGTTGAGGTAGACTAATGTTTGGGTTGTGCCCGATCGAGGCAGCGATTTTTCGCGCTTACCGGCAAATAGCTGAAGCTAGCCCAACGAAGATCTAGAAAGGATCTGACCTTTCGATTCAGCGGGCGCAGGATATACGGAGAAGTTTCACGTGCATCCCCCCGGGCTTGTTGTTTTCTGGAAAGTGCCTCAGTGGCTGGCATTGAAGTCTTGGCGAGACAGCGCCGCAAAATATAAACGAATTTCAAATTAACCCCAGCAATCCCCAAGCCATCACAAGCCCAATGGACTGGACTTTGACAGCGCCCCATTTCTTTACAAACAGTAATTGCAAATTTCTTCGTAAAGTCGAGTCCCGTCGCGGACTTTTTTTGGGTTTAAGCTGCAATCCAAGACCTTATGAACAGTGTTGTTGGCGCCATTGTAGGGAAGGTTGTTATTTCGTCGAAGTGACGTCTGTGGTTGTGAAGCACTTTGCACAATATCTCTCTCGACTATGTCAATAAGTCATCGGAATTGTGCGAACATCCGCACTGCTTCCGGCATCCATTTATTCCAGTCTTGATCTCTTGAAACCGTCGATACAGCTCAGCTTTATCCATTTTCCTCGGCTTGCGTGTCAACGATGTCTGTCTCCTCGATCGCGACCGCGTTGGTGGTCTCCTCTGGGTTCCATCGTCAGCCCATTCCTCCTCGAGGTCTACTAACCTCCGCCGAAAGGGGCCTTGGTCTTCGACGACGGCTCGAAGAGCTATTTGCGGCGTTGAGATGTGCTGGGTCACATTCATTCGCGAGCGGCGCCGTGTAGCAGGTTGCTCTTGGTTACGCTTTCTCAGCGACTTTCCCCCATTCTCCGCCCAATGAAGGAAGCCACCAACCAGAGCCTGACAGAAGACTGGAAGCAAACGCGCCGCTTTGTCCTGCAACGTGATGGATTTAGATGCGTATCGTGTTCAACGAAGGCGTCTTCCGCCGACGCCGACGTACATCATCTATTGCCGCGATCCATGGGCGGGTCTGATGAACCCTCAAATCTCGTAACCCTCTGCGATGGCTGCCACGCCGCCCATCACCCGAACCTGGCAGGAACCCTTGCGCGGCGAGTAATCGAACGCTGGGCTATGCGCTTGGCTCGGTGGCTAGACAAAGAGGCGCGAGACCTTGAGTCCACCATGAACTTTGGTCCCATCCTCCGGCTCTTTGGCGCATCCCATTTTCGCGACGGTCAGCTACCAATCGTTTTGGCTGCGCTCACCGGCAAATCCATTCTCGTTGTCAGCCCGACGGGGTCCGGCAAGTCTCTCTGTTTCCAGCTACCCGCCATGCTGCGAAAGGGAATGACCATTGTCGTCAGCCCCCTGAAAACGTTGATGGCCGATCAGGTCTCCGGGTTGCTCCGCAAGAAGATACCGGCAACCTTCGTGAACAGCGGCCTCAGTCGCGAAGAGAAGGAAATCCGATACTCCATGGTCGAGGAGCACGCCGTGAAGTTCCTCTATCTCGCGCCAGAGCGCTTCTTCGTTCGGCGACAAGAGGAGCGAGACGCCCTGACCCAGAGCAAGCCAGAATATATGGTCGTCGACGAGGCTCATTGCGTCGATCAATGGGGCCGCGATTTTCGCCCCGAATACGGACGTTTGCGGGAGGTGCGCCAGAGCTTGAGTTCGCCGCCGATCTTGGCTTTCACCGCGACTGCCGGATTGGCGATGCAGAAACGCATCTTGGCATCCTTGGGGATCGAGGATGCGACGGTGTTCGTTCGCGGCGTTGACCGGCCGAACATCGCACTGATCCGGTGGCGTTGCGCCGCTTCCTCCCGTCATCTGGAGATCGCGAAGTTACTACGCATGCCGTTTATCGCGGGACGGAAGGCCATGATCTTCGTTCCGACGGCTCGTATCGGTCAGGAACTGCAATCCAACCTGCGAAACAGCGGCCTTGAAGTTCAATTTTATCACTCGAAACTCGGAACGGAATGGGAGCGCCAGGAACTGCTAAAGCGCTTCCAAGGGGAAAGCCGACCGGTTATCGACCACATAATCTGCACGAACGCCTTCGGCATGGGCTTGGATGTGCCGGGCGTTCGCCTCGTTATTCACTGGCAGCAGCCGTCGTCGGTGGAAGATTATCTTCAGGAGTTCGGCAGAGCCGGACGCGATGGCCGACAGGCCGCCGCGATCATTTTCACCGAAGGCAATCGTGCCGGGCGCGATGTTGGCCTCCTTCGCTTTATGGCCGAAAAGACGTCCGGCACCTCCGAACTCGATGAAGTCACTGCTCGGTCGATGCTTCAGCAGCGGTACTCGCAGATTGAGGACCTAAGTGTATTGCTCAATGCCAAGGGTTGCCTGCGAACTGGGCTCATCGAATATTTCGAGGGGCCGAAAGTCCCGGCCCGGCAAGGGATCGGACGAATGATCCTAAACTGGGTCTTCAGCAGAGACAGCAAGGCTCAGCGCTTCCGATACTGTTGCGACGCGTGTGCGCGACAAGGCCGCGAGTCCAAAGCTCTTTCAGACCATGTCATGTCGGTGTTCACACGTCTCTGAGGCTGACAGTGTTGCGCCTGGTCGCGGTGCCTGACGTTGCAGGTTGGCCGAATCTCGTCATGTCGGTGCCCTGCCCAAATGGTCCGCCTCCAAGAGGCTTTCGCCTGATTCAGATAGCGCTACTTGGACCGGTCAATATTGACAATCTGGCTAGCCCGTTTAGCTTGAGGTTGAGCGGAGGCAAGACGATCGGGCTTGCCTGGGGTTAAGACCCGTCAGCGTTGCGCACTATATAGGCGCTCGTACCGTTTAAAGACTGCGGAGTGACGCTTTTAGGCGTCGTCTTGTGCGAGGAATATCCTCCCAACTGAGGGGCGGCTCTTATTGTCGCTGCACGTCCGCTTCAGCAATGAAGCAAAGGACGTGGGACTCGTGAAATCAAAGAAGCAAACACAATATCTGAGAAGCAAGGCCGCCGAGAGCCAAGGATGGCTATGCTACTACTGTCAGCAACCCATGTGGGAGACTGATCCGAAAAGCTTCAGCGCACGGTTTGGGCTGACGGGCCGCGCAACGTTGCACTACCGGTGCACGGCAGAACATCTGAAGGCTCGATGCGATGGGGGCCGCGATGCCAAGGAAAACGTCGTAGCTGCCTGTCGGTATTGCAACGGGAATCGCCACAAGAGGAAGCGGCCGAAAGACCCCGTGTCCTATAGAGAACTTGTTCGATCACGGATGGAGCAGGGTCGATGGCGTCCCATTACGTTGATGGATTGCCACCGCCCAGACGGGTAGTCACATACGTCACAGCCGCGACAGCATACTCTCTAGCGAGAGCGGCCGGACCGCAGGTAGCAGCTGTGACGCTTAGCCCTTTCGATCCAATGTGTCTTCAACCTTCCTCCGGCTGTTGCCGACGTCCTTGACTATCTCTTTGACCGCCTGCTCGGACACGCCCTCCTTCGTTGCCTGATAAAGGACCTCGTGATCTTGGCCAGCCGCGAGGCGGGCTCGATCCTGATTTGCAGCTTATCGACTTGAGGAGATTTCAAACCTCCGTCGCTTCGCTATGGAATGCCAAACTTCCTGAGATCGACGAAGTGCATGCTGGTAACCCGTTGTGGTGAACGGCACCCCAACCGGTCCCTTAAATGTGAAGCCTTCTCTTTTTCAATAGCTTAATTCACTCGCGTTATGTTTGCGTGCAATAGGAGAGCGCCCCCATGCCGCGCAGACAGTTTGCCACCTACACCAGCATACTCACAATGGCGATGATCGGCATATATTCTTGGCTTCCCATTTCTGCTGGCTGCCCTCGCACGCGCGATCCGCTGTTCGCCGGATACCTGTGGAGCAGTTGGGCTCGTATTCGGTTTGTATGGCCGGATGTTTGGCGGTCTAATATACGGCATCGCGATGCTAACCGTCATATCGGCTCGCTGCAGACGCGCTGGATTGAGTTCTTGGTGGGTTGTCGCGTCCCTTTTCTGGCTGTTTGCCGCTCGTGACGCTCTGATGGCAGGTCTGAATTTGTGGGCAATCGGCGTTTCCTTGGGAATCCTGTCGTTCCAATGGCCGATAACGCTGATCATCTTCTTCGCCTTCGTTACGTTCCTCTCGCTTTGGAGAGGCCCCGACGAGAACGGAAGTGAACCACCGCGAAAGAGCTGGAAGACGGCACAGGTGAGCGCGGCACTATCTGCGATCATAGGTGCCGTCCTGTGCATTCCACTGTTTGTGACGCTTGCGCGGATTGGCGGATTGAGGCTGATCAGTCCACTAAGCGTTGTCATGTTTCCCCAACATTATCTCTACGTCCGCATCGGGACGCACTTCATCACCTTCACGACCGCGCTTTGGTTGTTCCTGTTGGTTTTCGCGGGCGCGTTGATCCACATCCTTGTTTCGCAAGGTCGGGAAAACGTCGACATGCCTCCAACGAGATTTTCGAGCCGGGTTTCGTAGAAGGGCGACAAGGCTTCCGGGAGCCACGCCCACTGACGGGGGTAAGTTGCCGACCTCGTCACAGATTGCATCATTATCAAGAGAGAATAATGCAGCATCTTAAAGGGCTAAGCACCGTACTTGTGGCAATCACGCTCCTGTCCACCCCAGGCCAGTTCCTTGGAGGCCAAAGCGCGGATGCTTGCGACGATACCGCGCGATATGGATTGATTTTCAACCTGGCCTTCCACACCGCAGATATTGACGACAAGTGTCACGTGCTTTCCGTCAGCGAACGCCGGAAAATCGATGAGACGATCGATGATCTCACTTCTTCCAATAAGCTCGGCGTTCTCAAGCAGCCATTGCTGAGAGGACGCAGCCTGTACAAGGCAAGCTGTGCCGATAAGGATTGGGTTCGTGATTGGCGGAATTACGCAAAAACCGGCTATCTGCGCGAGAAGTAGGCCAACCAGTTAATATGGATTCTCTCAGATCGAGCTTGCTTGAGGCACGTCGCCGGAACGGAACGCAGCGACGCGTAGTCGGCCTTCGTGAACTCGCTTGCATTTATATGAATTGCCAGGAATTCAGTCGCACAACCTGTCGGTTTGATGGGTGTGACAAATATGGAGGTGATGAATGCAACTTCTCTCTTTGCTAATCCTTTTCCGTGACGGCTTTGACGATTTGACTGCGCTACAAGCCGCGCTTGCCCAGTACCGTGAACCCCTCAGGCAGGTCGCTCCGGACCAGTTGAAATTCGGGGCACCGGTTGAACTGGATGTTCAATTGGCCAGCGAGAGCGATGTCCTGATTGAATCCCAAGAGATAGCAGAATTTTTCCCTCATAAGGACAGTAGCGCAATTGCTCTATGCAATCAGCGTATCGAACTATCATGGGACATGAAAGCCGATCCTGGCTTGATCACAAATCTCATTGGTTTTGGGGAGCCTGAGATACGTCGTCTGGTCGGCAAGTGCTGGACTTTCGACCCCGCCGGGGGCGTGTGGTTTTAGCCGCCCCGCAAACATAACGGCCGGTTTCCTATGGCTTGTTGTGACCAATCGACCCCTCCGATGCCGCTGCCGTAATCGCAGGGTGGGGCCGGACGGCGTCAAAGGCAGAACATCCGAAAGGGCGGCATGCCCCTGGGAAGAGTTCAGTCGCGATGGGTTGCTCCGCTAAGGCATAGGAACCTCTGCAGCTCGATGCCTACTGCCCTGCGAACTTGAATATCGGGTGGGCATCACGGACGTGGAGGCCCCACCCCTTCAAACCGCATGCAATACAGACGATACTGTGTCGTTTGAGGAACGCCTGCCGCCCCTGGCTAACGGGCAAATAAAAAAGGCCGGGGCGAAATCGCACCGACCTTTCCAACATCGCCCTTCACACCAGTGCCAGTACATCCGTGGTCAAAAGCAGATAGCAACTTCGGCAGTCGCGAACGCTCGCGTGGAGCACTAACCAGCAACGCCGATGACATTAGATAGCGTCGGATTGTGTTCAATTCAAGTTGCCCGGCAAGAAGCTCCGCCAATCCACGGACCGCCATCGAGCGGGCGTATCAACCGTGTCTTGTGGTCCCATTCGTGAACCCGACAGGCCTCACCGATTAGAGACTGCACACGCCCCTAACTCAATCCTCGACGAACGCATGGTTCGTAGAATCCAGCAAAGGCTTGATCAGGTAATCGAAGAACGTTCGGTCTTCAGTGCTGATAAACACCTCGACGGCCATCCCGGGATGGAGGTCGTCAGTGGCAACTCCATTCGGCAGGCTCCCCGTTATCTGCAGGAGAGCCTTGTAATAGGGTTGCTGCGTTGCCTCATCCACAAGCCGGTCAGCTGACACCTGTTCCACAACCGCACCACCTCCGGTGTCAGTCGGGCATCGAGCGCCGTGAAGCGAAGTCGCGCAGGCTGGCCGGAATGGACGACATCGATGTCTTTCGGCTGAACCTTCGCCTCTACAAGCGGGCGGTCAGTCGTCGGAAGGATTTCCATGACCTTCTCCCCGGGGCCAATGACGTTGCCGACGATGTTGTAGGCCGAAGTCACCACGATGCCGTCCGAAGGCGCTTTGATTACGGTCCTTTCCAATACCGCGAAGGCAGCCGCGAGCTGTTCTTCCACATCGCGCACAGAGTTCTTGGATTCATTGAGTTTCGTGACGGCTTCTTCGGTTCGCTGGGTCCGCAAGCGTTCCACTTGTTCCTTCGCCTCCGCGATTTGCGAGCCAGTCGTTGCCTGTTCTGAGGCAATAGCGGCCGACTGCCCGAGAAGATCGGCGTCGATGCGCAACAGTTCCGTGTAGTCCGATCGATTGATTAGGCCTCGCTCAACCAGAGACTGTTTTCGTTGCAGCTCTTCTTTCACGACCTCCGCCTGTTTTTGAACGGCAGCCTTCTGCTCACCCAAGCCGTCTCGGGTCTCGTTAAGCTGCTCGAGGCGCTCTCCAAGGATAGCCTCTTCGGAGCGAAATCGAGCAAGGCGGGCGCTGAATTCTTTCTGCTCCTCGTTGATGATTTCGGTCGGATCAACATCGATCGGCAGCTGATTCCCGCAGTCGGTTTCAGCCAACTCAGTTACCCCGTCACGCTCCGCTCCCAGACGCTCAATACGGATGCACAAAGACAGCCACTGTTTTGCAAGGCGGTTTAGCTGGGTACGGGCGGCCGTGTCGTCGAGCACCATTATCGTATCGCCGCGGTGCACGGCGTCGCCCTCGCGGATTGAAATAGAGCGGACAATCCCTCCTTCGAGATGCTGCATTTGGATGTTTCGCCCTGCTGCGGCGATCGTTCCCGCCGCTACCGCAGCTCCTGAAATGGGAACTGTCGCGCCCCACAGCCCGAAAGTGCCGCCCATCAACACTATGGCACCGTAACCGATCAAAGCAGGGGTCCTGGCAGAATGTCGGAGCCTGCTCTTCCAGCTTCACCAGCCGTGACGCGAAATCGACGACAAGTGCGGGAGGTTCACCGGTTGCCGCAGTGAATGAGCAAAGGAGTTGTCCAAGCGTCTCCTATCCCATTGTCTTGGGATTTTCACTTCCGAAGGCCGCCGCTAACGGCCACATCGGTCGAGCAACATGGGATTCAAGTCCCAAGCTACGGCGTGAGGCTGACACTGGTAGCGGTTTCACCTTTCCTGCATCGCTTCGGAGCTAATCTCAGCCAGTGGCGAGTAGAGATATTCGAGGATGCGGCGGCTGCCGGTCTTGACCTCGACGGTGACGGACATGCCGGGCGAGAGCGCGACGCGCGTTCCATCGATGTCGATGCTTGCCAAATCCGGCCTGATGGTGACGGGGAAGACCAGGTTCTGGACGCGCTGGGCGTTGCCGATCGGGATCACGCTCTGGAGCTCCTTTGCCGGCTGGCCTTCGAGCTGCTGTGCATCCGGTTCAGGAATGGCGTCGGCTGCGACCCTAGTGACCTTGCCATTTAGGATGCCATAGCGGGTGAACGGGAAGGCCTCAATCTTGATCACAGCAGTTTCCCCTGGCGAGACGAAGCCGATGTCCCGGTTCGGCAGATAGGCTTCGATTTCGAGTGAGGCATCATCCGGCACGATCCGCATCAGCTCCGCGCCCGCGGTCACCACCTGGCCGACCGTGGTGATGGCGGATGTCTGGACGATGCCCTTGATCGGGCTTTTGATCGTCATCGACTCCAGCCGCTTCGTCGCCTTGACCAGCTGCTGTTCTTTCTCGTCGATCTCCCGCGATGCCGCCGCTTGTTTTTCGGCATTGTCGGCGACGAAGGTCTTGATGGCTTTCAGGCCTTCGCTCGTCGCCGCGACGATCGCGGTCTCCGCCTCCGCCCGCTGACCGATCTGCTCGGCAAGCGTTGCCTCTTCCCTCTGCCTGACCTCGACCGCATCGATGACGCCGGATCTCGAACCAGCACTGAGATCGACGAGATTCGAGCGCATCGTCACGCGGTCCGTCAGTGTCGCGACCAGTGCCTGCTGTGCGGTGACCATCTCGCTGTATCGCTTCACCGCAGCGAATTGCTGGTTGCGCTGAGCGGAAAGGCTGTCGAGAGTCGATGCAAGCTGCTCAAGATCAGAATTGTAAAGCAGCGTTTCGCGCGTCCGGATGTCGGCAGGTATGGAATCGGCGAATTCGGGGACGATCTCAATCCGGCGTGTCCCGCTCCAGAGATCGCCATGCTGCCAGGCATTGACCTCAGCCAATGCCGCGCCACGCCGCGTGACCTCGGCCCGCAGTGCCGCGAGGCTGGTGGACAGCGTGTTGACCTCGGCGCGTGCTTCGGTCGGATCAAGCTCGACGAGAATGTCTCCGGCGTCCACCTTGGCGCCGTTTGCGACCGGGACCGCGATCGTCTTGCCGACCTCGATCGACTGGATCACCTTGACGCGTCCGGTCGGCTGGATCTTGCCCTGAGCCGTCGCCACGATGTCGAAGGTGCCGATATAGCTCCATGCCAGCGCGCCGACGGTGAGCAGACAGATGAACCAGATCAGCGCCGTGCGGATCGGCGAAGCCGGCGTTTCCAGGATCTCGAGTGCCGCCGGCAGGAACTCGTTGTCCACCGGCAATCTCTTGCGGGGCTTCGGCGGAAGCGGGGGAGGCTGAACGGTCTGGTTCATGATTGAACCGGCCCCGTCTGCAATTGCCACAGATGGGCATAGAGCCCGTTCGGACGGGCAAGCAGCGTCTCGTGGGTTCCCTCTTCGACGATGCGTCCGTCCTTCATGCCGATGATGCGGTTGCAATGCCGCACGGTCGCGAGGCGGTGGGCGATGATGATGACGGTGCGGCCGCGGACGATCTCGCGCATATTGCCGAGGATGATGCGCTCGCTCTCATAATCCAGCGCGCTTGTCGCTTCGTCGAGGATGAGGATCGGCGGATTGGTGGCAAGTGCGCGGGCGATGGCCAGGCGCTGCCTTTGGCCGCCGGAAAGATTGGCGCCGCGCTCCTCGATCAGCGTGTCGTAGCCGCGCGGAAGCTTGGCGATGAACTCGTCGGCGCCCGACAGTCGCGCCATCTGAATGGCGGCGGCCCGCGACATGGCCGGATTGACCATGCAGATATTGTCGTGGATCGTCCGGTTGAACAGCATATTCTCCTGAAGCACGACGCCGATATTCGACCGCAGCCAGGCCGGATCGACCTGGGCGATATCCTGGCCGTCGACGAAGACCTGGCCGTTATTCGGGATATAGAAGCGCTGCACCAGCTTGGTCAGCGTCGACTTGCCGGAGCCGGAGGGGCCGACGATGCCGATGACTTCGCCCGGCCGGATCGTAAAGGTGATGTCCTTGAGCACGTCCTGGCCGTCGGGGGAATAGCGGAAGTTCACCGACTTGAAGCCGATCGCGCCTTTCGGCGGCGGCAGGCTGACGGCAACGCTCGGACGCGGCTCCTGCGGGGCGTTCAGAATATCCGAGAGCCTGGCGATGGAGACCTGCACCTGCTGGAAATCCTGCCAGAGCTGCGACAGCCGCAGGATCGGCTGGGAGACCTGACCGGCGATCATGTTGAAGGCAACCAAGGCGCCAACACTTAATTCACCGTCGATGACCGCCTGCGCGCCGAAGAGAAGAAGCGCGGCCGAGGTGATCTTGTTGACATACTGGATGATGTTCTGACCCTTGGCCGCCAGCATGGTCGCCAGGAAGGACGAGTGCACATAAGCGGCCAGCCGCTCCTCCCATTGCGAGGAAACCACTGGCTCGACCGCCGAGGCCTTCAGGGTCTGAATGCCGACGACGGTTTCGACGAGCAATTGCTGGCTGAAGGCGCCGCGCTCGAACTTCTCGTCGATCCGTTCCTTGAGGAAGGGGCGGATGAGAAACCCGATCGCGACGTAAAAGGGAATGGAGGCGACGACGATCCAGGCAAGCTTCGAGGAATAGGAAAACAATACGAAGATGAAGATGATGGTGAAGATCAGGTCGAGGCCGGAGAACAGGCCCTGGCCCGTCAGGAAATTGCGGATGGTTTCGAGTTCGCGGATCCTCGCGACCGTCTGGCCGGTGGCGCGGGTCTCGAAGTAACTGAGCGGCAGGTTCAGGAGATGGCGGAACAGCCGCCGGCCAAGCTCAACGTCAATGCGATTGGTCGTGTGCGACAGCGCATAGGTTCTGAGATATTGCAGCACGACGTCGAAGAGCCCGACGGCGGCAAGGCCGACGACGAGCACGATCAGGGTCGAATAGCTGCGGTGCGCCAGCACCTTATCGACGACGACCTGGAAGAACAGCGGCGTCACCAGCGCGAAGATCTGGATGACGAGGGAGGCGATCAGCACATGGCCGAACGCCCGCCGATAGCGCCAGATCGCCGGCAGGAACCAGCGGAAGCCGAAATTCTGCTGCGAGGCGCCGGGGCCGGCAAAGCGGCGCTGGACGAGGATGAACTCGCCCGAAGTCAGCGCGAGAAGCTCCTCGGCCTCGATATTGCGTGCGGAGAAATCGATGGGATTGATCAGCCGATAGCGCCCCTCGGCGGCCAAGCCGGCGAAGACCGCGAAGGTACCGTCCTTCAGCGAGACAAGTGCGGGTGCAGGAAGCGTCGCCAGTCGTTTGGTCTGAGTGGCACGGACGGTGCGCGCCTTCAGGCCGATGATCTTGGCCGCCCGCAACAGATCGTCGCGTGCAGCCGGCTCGGTCAGCGCAAGCTCACGGCTCAACGTCTCCGGACGTGATGCGATCCTGAAATAACCGGCAACAGCAGAGATCGCCGCCAGTCCGCTGTCGGCGATTGCTGCTTCGGATGCACCGTTGCCCTCCGCCGACATCGCGTCGCGATCGGGCGCTGTCTGAATGTCTACCATGTGCGGGATCAACGAAAGGCGGATATGCCGGCGCTGCAAAGCGCCGGCGTGAGGCGGGAGATATTGTTATGCGACATTGGCCGCCTGACTGGACCGTACGGCAAGCATGGCGTCACCGACCAGATATTGGTTGGTGCCGTCAACGGTTTGATAGGAGCTGGTGCCTGAGATCATCGAACCATCGGCGAAGGATTGTGTCCCGTCGCTGCTCGGTATCAGGTTGATCAACCGGATACCGGCGGCCGTCATCGTCTGCAACTCGCCAGCATCGCTGACGCCGTTCTGGTTGAGATCGCGCCAGACCCTGAACTCGCTCCAACGCTCATCGTTGAGGTCGAGGACGTTATCGTTGTTCGTATCAAAGGCGAGGCGCAGGCCGTCAAGGTCCGAGGTCGACTCGTTACTCCAGGCGCCAAACGCCAGTTCCAGCCCCTGGTTAATCTTTCCGTCAGGGCCTGCCGTTCCATCGGCGGCGAGGTCAATCGCGAGGAATCCGTCCTGGGGGCCGACCCAGGCTGATTCATCCGCTACCCCATCACCATCCCAATCGAAACCTACCGATGTGGCGAGCGAGTCAAGAGGGCGAAGATCAACATGGCCATCGCCATTCAGGTCCAAAAGAACGGGACTGGTTCCTCTCGCGATGACACGCCCCTGCGCATCATATTTTTTCCACCAATCCAACTTACCACCCTGGTCGGAATGGTACTCGTATTCTATGCGGGTACCATCGTCAAAATAGGTGTCCCCGCTGGTTCTGACGCCGTACCTGTCATAGCGGATTATGAGCGTTTTCCAGATCTGGTTATTCAGATAGTCACGGTATTCGTAGTACCACTTCTTGGCCTCATCCATTTGCGTGAATATTTGCATGAGGGCGCTGGAGGATGAATATGATTCAGTCTGAAATTTCCAATTCTGACCGTTACCGACGTCATAAGTCGTCTTATCGGTTTGACCGCTATCGAAGGTCGTTTCTTCGTAAGTTGTCTGCCCTGCGCTATTCTGGATCACGAGACGGTATGACCAATTTGCAGCGGCCCGGTCCCACGCCTCATAGCGCGTGCCGCCGTTGTCGTAATAGGTGTTCTGCGCCGTGAGTTGACTGCTGGCATTGTAGGAATAGTCGATGCGAGACCATGCCGCCGCATTGGCGGGATCGTAGCTGGCGACATAGCGTATGCCGTCATCATTGGTTTGATCGACCCCGATCAGTCTGCCGGCAGTGTCATAAGACTGCTTGATAGTCGA
The DNA here is from genome assembly GCF_014193215.1 of Rhizobium sp. BK112. Classification (NCBI taxonomy): domain Bacteria; kingdom Pseudomonadati; phylum Pseudomonadota; class Alphaproteobacteria; order Hyphomicrobiales; family Rhizobiaceae; genus Rhizobium; species Rhizobium sp. BK112. Next base: position 59,521 of record NZ_JACHYZ010000019.1, on the reverse strand, counting down.
CCATGACTGGGTGCCGGCGACATCATAGGCGGTCTTCGTTCCGTTGTCGGCCGTTTCAAGCTTGTAAGTCAGCTGTCCAGCCGCATTGTAGTTCTGTTGAATCTGCGACCACGCCGCAGCATTCGATGGATCGAAGCTGATCTCGATCCGTGTGTTGTCGTCGTAGAACTGCTTTTCCAACGTCTCCCTGCCGGCAGTGTCATATTGCCGCTCGATACTTTTCCACGTGTTCGCACTCAGCGGATCGTAGAAAGTGACGGTCGTCAGCAAGCCGGCCTTATTGGCATTGGCGACGCTCAGTTGCTGGCCGCTCGCCCCGTCGTAGGTCGTCGTCACCGAGCTTCCATCAGCGGCGAAGATGGTCTGCGCGGTCTTGCGGCCAGCCGAGTCCGTCGTGAGGCTTGAGACAAGCGAGCCGAGCGCGGTGACTTCAACAACGTTTGTTTGCGTCATCGAGCCGCTGGCGTTGAGATCGACTTTGGTCAGGGTGATCGAGCCATCGGCATGCGTCACCGCAGTCTCGGTATGATCGATGGTGGCGTTGTTGCCGGCATCCTTCGATAGCTTGGTAATCAGGCCATCTGCACTGGTCGAGATCGTGCCCTTTGCCGTCACCGTGCCACTGGCGTTGGTTTCGGTCACCGCCGTGACGATAGAGCCATCGACTTGGATGGTCGATTGCATGACGGTCTCGTAAACGCCGTTGCCGTCATAGTCGTATTTGGCGATCTTGGTGCGGCCATCCGCTGAAGTCGTCGTCTCGATCTTCGCGGCGATCGCCTGGGTCCAATAGACACCACCCGGCGTCAGGTTGGAAACCAATCGCGCCGTCGCGTTGTTGGTGACCAGGGAAACCGAGGCGCCCGTGGAATCGACGGTGACGGTTTCGCTCTGATCGTTCGTTCCGTCGCCGTTGATATCCTTCGACGTGGTCCTCACCCTGCCGTCGGCCGACGTCTGGATCGTCGTCCTGGCGGCCAGGGTATTGGCCGGGAGATCGGTATCCGAGATCACCGTCGTGCTGCTTCCATCGGCATTGGCTGTAAAATTCGTCACCCGCTGACGATCGATCGTGCCGTTGCCGTCGAGATCCCAGGTGGTTGTCGTGAGGCGGCCGTCGGCGGATACGACAACGGTCGACTTGTCCTTGACCGTTCCATCGGCTTTGAAGTTGGTCGTCACCGATGTCTGAATGCCGGAATTGGCAGTAACCGTCTCCTGACGCTGATCGACGATGCCGTCGCCGTTGCCATCTCGGTCGATGGTGACAGTCAGCTTGTCGGCACTGGTGAGCGTGACGATCTTGCCGATCAAGGCCCCACCGCTATCCCTAGTCTCGACGGTTTCGCGAATGGCGCCGTCCGCCAGCACCGTGGTCGTGTCGGTAACGGTCTGGTTGGTGAAGCCCGGACGCTCCTGGCTGGATGTTATGATCAGGCCGTTCGCGCTTGTCGTCGTGGTGGTCCTGGAGATCAGCGAGCCATCGGCCGTCCTCTTGCTTTCCACCGTCCTCGTCTTCGTGCCATTGGCATTCAAGACTGTGACATCGGTCGCCGTCTGGCTGTAAGAGCCGGCACCGGTCGGGTCGATCTGAGCGGTGATCGACAACCCGTTGGCACTGGTGGTGACGAGGGTGCGGCTGGTCAGCGTCGTGCCGGTCAGGTTGCTGATCGTCTGCGTCGTCGAGCCGTTGGCATTGAGGACGGTCACGTCGGTCCGGCTCTTGTCGAAGGTGGTGCCGCCACCGGTGCCTGTTGTATCCCACTTAGTGGTAACGGTCAGGCCGTCTGCCGAGACTTCTGTCAGCGTGATGCTTTTGGTAACACCGGCGACGATATCCTTCGTCGTGGTTGCCGTGCTGCCATTGGCTTTCAGAACCGTCGCGCGGGTCGTCTTCTTGTCGACCGTAGCATTGCCGTCAGTGTCGTATTCGATGGTCTGCGTCAAGCCGTCGGCAGAGGTGGTAATAGTCTTCGAATCCTTCAGCGCGGCGTTCGCACCGAAGTCGCTGAGGGTTTGGACTATCGAGCCATTGGTTTGCTTTGCTGTGACAGATTTTTTATCAACGATGCTATTACCGTCGACATCGACGGTGACCGTGGTCGTGAGGCCGTGAGCTGCGACCGTGGCGACGGTCTTGCTTTCCAGCGTCGTCCCATCCGCCTTGAAGTATGTTAGGGTCTGCTTCGTGCCGCCATCGGCGTTGAGAACGGTGACGTCGCTCATGGAGCGAACCGTCGCGCCGCTGGCATCGGCCCAGCTCGTCGTCTTGCTCAAGCCGCTGGCGTTGACTTTGGCCGTCGTGCGAGAGATCAGCGCATCGCCGATACCCGATTTCGAGATTGTCTCGGTGCGGCTGCCGTCCGCGTTCAGCACCGTGACGTCGGTGGTGACCAGTTCAAAGATCCCATTGCCGTCGAGGTCGGAACTCGAGGTCTTCGACAGCCCGTCATCCGAAGTGGTGACGACCGCCTGGCTTTCGAGCGTGCCAGCAGCATTATATTGTTTGAGGTCGTCCTTCTGCGTTCCAGCGTCGTCGATTGTGATCGTTTCTACAAAGTCATCAACGTTGTCGCTATCGATCTTGGTCTTCACCGTGGTGGTTTTCTGGTCGGCGCTGACTGTGGTGATCTTCTGCGAGATCAGTGTGGTGTTGGTGTCGGTCGCCCTCACCGTTTCCGTGGTGGTGACCGATCCGAGCGGATCGAGTGGCGTTTTCTTCCACGACAAAATCTGGTTGACCGTGCCGTCGCCGTCCAAATCGTAGTCGGTCGATCCAGAAAGGCCGTTGAGATTGGTCGTGACTTTGGTTGTTCCTACGAGCGACGTTCCCCGATAATTCGATACGGTCTGGAACTGCAGTCCATAGGTGTCGAATGTCGTGACATCGGTCATCTTGGCATCGACCACCTCGTCGCCGTTGATGTACTCGCTCGTCGTGATCGACATGCCGTTGCCTGACGTGACGATGATTTTCTTGTCGAGACGCGTGGCATCGCTGCTCGTCAGAGAGATCGTCTCGGTCTTGCTTCCATCGGCATTGAGCACCGTTTGGTCGTTCGTAATCCGGTCGCCGACGCCGTCGTGATTCAAATCCGCCGATACGGTCTTGGTCAGGCCATTGCCGCTGATGTCGGTGATTGTCGTACTGATCGTCGATGCATCCGCAGCGTATTGCCGTTCCCAGATATTGACATTGCCGCCGACCGAGACCGTTTCGACCCGGCGCGTATCGGTCCTGCCGTCGCCATCCGCATCCGTCACGATGGTGGTGCTGCGGCGATCGGCGCTGACGTCGGTGACGATCTGGGTCTTGAGCGTTCCGTCCGCGTTCGTGCTCCTCACAGTTTCCTTCCGCGCTCCGGTGGCGTCAAGAACGGTGACGCTTTTCGTCATGTCTTCGAAGACGCCGTCGCCGTTGGCGTCGGTCTTGACGTACTGGGTCAGACTATCGGCCGATGTGTTGGTGAGAGTCGTGGCAATGGTCGCGCCGTTGGCGTTCTTCGATGTCACCGTTTCAGTGCGGCTGCCATCCGACCACGTGGTAATGACGTCCGTCACCACGAGATCGTTGACGGTATCGCCGTTGACGTCGGTGCTCGTCGTCTTCGACAAGCCGTCGGCAGATGTGACGGCCACGGTCTTCAGGACCAATGAGCCGTCGGCGTTGAGGGTGCGGACCGTTTTAGTCGTCTTGCCATCCGTCCCGACCACAGTCTCGGTCAGCCTGTCGGTCTTGGTGTCACCATTCACATCCTCGGTGACCGTGATCGACTTGCCGTCAAGACTGGTCTTCGTGATCGTCTGCGACAGCAGCGTACCTGTTGTCCCGGTCTTGGTGCGATGCTGGACGGTCTGCGTGCGGTTGGTGGCATCGATCACCGTCACATCCGTATCGGTAAAATCGATGACGTTGTCGGCGTTAACGTCGCTCGTTGTGGTCTTCGACAATCCGTTGGCGGTGGTGATCGTTGCCGCTTTCGAGCGCTTAGTGAAGGACGCATTGGTATTGTAGACAGTCGTGTCCAGGGTCACGTCGCCCGATGCCGCGACCGTCGACGTGGTGACGGTTTTGGTTTCGGTCGGGCCATTGCCGTCCGAGTCCATCTCTGTGGTGATCGTGCGTCCGTCGGCGCTGGTTGTCATGTTGACGACGGAGAGAACTTTGCCGTTCGCGCTGGTCTCCTTGGTCGTTTTCTTGCGAGTGCCATCCGCCGCGACCGTCGTGGTCTCGGTGACGATATCGTCATAAACCCCGTTGCCGTCGAGATCGAGACTTGTCGTCTTGGTCAGGCCATCGGGGGAGCCGTTGACGGCTGTTCCAAACAGGACGGTGCCGTTGACGCTGAGCTGCTGCGTGGTCGTCGTCGTCGAACCATCGGCGCCCTTCACGAAAGTCTGCCGCTGATTGGCGATGCCATCGCCGTCTTGGTCGAGTGTCGTCGTCACGGTCAGGCGGTCAGCGCTGGTGACCGTTGTCGTTCGGTGGGAAAGCGATCCGTCGGCATTGAAGTTGGACACTGTCTTCGTCTGGACGCCCGATGCATCGACCGTCAGGACATTGGTCTGCGAGCGGTCGAATGTGCCGTTGCCGTCATCATCGAACTGGGTCTGTACGCTCTTTCCGTCGGCGCTTGTGGTGACGACGTTGCGGAAGGCGAGGCTGCCGTCCTTGTTGTAGGCAAGAATCGTTTTCTCAACCGAGCTATCGACCTTCGTCACGCTGCTTGTCTTGACGATATAGGAGGCATTGTCGGTTGCCAGCGTTGCATCGCCGACGGCTCCCGTCGTGCCGTCAGCACGGGTGAAGGTCGTGGTTCCGGTGATAGCGGAGCCATCCTCAAAGGTTTGGCCGCTGCCCTTCGGCGTCAGGTCGATAGAGGTGATGCCGAGGCTGTCGAGGGTCACCAGTTGGCCGTTCAAGTCCACTCGGAATTTCGACCATTGGGCATCGCCAGCATCCAGCTTGCCGTTGCCGTTGGTGTCGAAAACATGCTTCAACGCCTCAAGGTCGCTCGTCGCAGAAGAATCCCACTCGGTGAAGGCGAATTCGCTCGAACGGCTGATCTTGCCGTCACCGTCGGCATCCAGTACGAGAACGCCGGTGCCTGTTCCTGCCCAAGCCGTCTGATGCTGGTAACCGTCGCCGTCCACGTCAACGAACTTATCCGAATCGTCCAATGACGTAACCGACAAACCGTTACCCGCGATGTCGAGAAGCACAGGTTTGCTTTTCTTGCCGCCGTTGTCTGAACGCTGCCCCCATCCAGATGACGCGTCCATCCAGGTCAATTCCCAATGTACGGTCAGTCCAAGAGTTAGAACGCCATTATCATAGTTACCGTATTCTTTGCTCGCATCTCCAACCCGGGTCCATCCCCATCCCCCCTGGCGGGAATATGAATCCTCTGTACCTGACCAGGCATCTGGCGCACCGCCTGGCGACGACGGTCCGTCTTGATAGTATCCATAGTTCGGGAGAGCCGAAAAATCCTGAATTGCTGCTGGTGCCAACGGTGCGACAGAAGTCATCGGTGCCGGAGCCGTCAGTGGGGTCAACGAAGAAGCGGTAGTGACCGATGAAGGAGTTAAGAGCGCTGGGAATTGAGGCAGCGCCCACGAGCCGCCAAGCTGCATGCCGGCGTTGATAATGGCAAGATTGTTCAGATGCTGTTGCCCACCATCTCCATGAAGGTCGAAATCGAATTGGGCACCGGTTTTTTTTGCATCGGCAATTCGCTTGTCGATATTCTGTGAAAGTGTGTCTGGCTTCATCTTATAAAACATGACACGCGCGGCGTCTTGTTCGTCTGATGTCAATCGGTTCCAGGCCCCTGAGTCTTTGGAACTAAAGAAATTGTCAGCCTTTGCGATAACGAGCCCCGCAAATGCGAAGGTTGCATCGGTGTCGACAAAGTTTTCCAAATCCATTGCAAGCTTGTAGTAGTTTCCGTCATACTGCTTGAGGTTGAGCGGATCGTCGCTGGCCCCTTGGTGCGCAGCAATATAGTCGTTAAGCATGTCAATGGCGGTTGCAATTTTAATATTGCCTGGACCAACATCGATCAAGGCCATATTATTGAGCTTGCCTCCGAAACGTTCGACACCTCGTTTCAAGCCATTGTAATTATCGGCAAGGTTTTTATTATTACCCCAGAATTTCACCCAACGGTCTGCGAAATTCTGGACGGCACCTCCTCGGGTACCAAAAGCAAGATCCCGATTGTACCTCGTATCAAGCTCGTTGGCGACTGCCCCCATGAGGGCAAGGGATGAAATCCCGAGCTTATTAGCAACGGTATTGGCTTTGAGTGCATTCTGTACGATAAAGTCTGTCGTTCCCTGCGTGAAAAGCGATGTCGCTTCTGCCATGGCATGTCCTCTTGAAATTACTCGTTGTTAATTGCGTATATAACCAGGGCGGTCCACGCTGAACCAAGTATAAGTATTGCAGACCAAATACACATTAACCGCCTTAAGGCGCCATCATTCTTCCGAAAGACCTGTATTAAGACTGCCAGGACCATTAGCAAGTAAACCTGGGGTGACACCACCAGTATTTTTGCAAAGATACCCTTAATGCTGAAGATACCGGAGATTTCCTCATGCACGCTTTGATAATAGGCTCCCTGCCTTAGGAAAGTATACAAAGATATAAAGTAGAAAATTGAAATTGCGATTATAAATAATCTACACAAATCTTTTCTATTCATGAATTAAATCTCACACAATCGGCTATTTTACTTGGCATACATTATTTGCCGAGTGAAAAGACATTCGGAGCCTGATAATAGGAAGGAAATGCGCCAAAAGCGGGAGGCGCATGCGATAAAGATGCATTCAAATCGAGCGGGCCGGGTTCAACCAAGGATAACATTTGAGGGCTCATTTCAAGGTCCCGCTGACGCCGCTTTGCCGGGATGATTCAATAGATCAACAAGGTTCTCACACGCTGGATTCCGAAATCACGCGCGCCGCAACTTTCGTAAGTAGTAAAAGTGGAGTTGGCAAACAGGTCAAAACGACACTTTTTGAAACGGAATATTGAGTACACTTTCGCTTTCAAAGATATCCAACTGAAACTCCGGAGTGTAAGAAATCAACTTAATGACGAAATTATTTTTGCTCGCGGCAGTTGTCAATAGCCTTCAGTTTAAATTATTTCTTTGATAGCCTGTAATTTTTGAGCTCACGGAACTCAAGTGAAGAACAAGCGAACGGGGCCAAAGCCAAGAATAATCCCCATCGGCGTGATCAAATCTTTCCAACTGGAGATGAAATCTTTTTATTAATCGCATATTGAAATGCTTCTCGCACTCCGCTTCGTGGTTGCGAGAAGCATTCAATGGCTAGACAAAACCTGGTCCGGATTATCTAACGGGATATACGTTAAGTGATTCCGTGTTACTCGCGGCAGCCAACCACTTGGCGTCGCCAAACCTTCGGGGAAACCTCCACCCGAGCTATCTCAGCAGAGCGATGAGCCCACTGGCGCGAGAATTTTCAAACGATCGAGGTCATCGGAAGCGATTGGTCTGGAAAGCGCGACTTGGCACTCGTCCCTGTCGACCTTTTTGACTATTGCCGCGGCAGCCGGAACAGGGCAGAGACCCGAGCAGATGATCAAAAGCAGCAGCAGAGCAATGGCCTGCTGTCCACCTGCCGAGCAACTGAACCCAACGTTTTTCAAGGCCCGTTCTCTTCGATGTCTTTGTAGCAAGCGTCGAGAGGACCGATCTCTCGCTTCGCGATTGCGCTCCAAATTCCATTCGCGAAGTCGAAATACTCCATGATGCATTTGCCGCTGTCATATGAGCCCCACTGCGCCACCATCAGGCGGCTGTCGAGCTGGTATTTGAGGGTGAGATACATGTTGTCTTCACCACCTCGCGGAAACGAATATGGTCGACCGGTTTTGTTGCTGGCGACAATCACCGCTGAGCAGCCCGTGCCGCAGCCAAACTGAATCACTGAATATTCACCCGCAAAGCCCGGTCCCCCAGCCATTCCTTGTCGGATCCGAGTGCGAAAGTCCCTGAAGTGAGCGTTGCTCCCGGAAAAATCAGGCTTCGCTGTCTTACCGCGATAAACACGCTCTACCGGGAAGTCGGCGGTTTCAGGCTTCCTGGACGCGGCCTGTGGGGATTTCGGTGCTTGATCCGAACCGCTCCCCGGCCAGTCTATGGCGGAATAGTTGGGCGACTTAGTTTTATCGCTGCCCCAGATCGTTTCGAGATAATCCTTTTCGCCAACGATGACCGCTTCAAGTTTTGCTATGTCGCCAACGTTTGGGTTTGAGCCCTTTTCCTTGATGGATTTTACGGTCACGGCAGAAACGCTAGTCACGAACGTGGCGATAGTGCCCGAATCGTTTACCTCGTACGAATTGAAAAGCGCGAGTCCGCCGTCAGGGGTTGGAGTTGCGGGAGGACGATCCTTGAAACTCATCCCGTTGCTTCCGAGCTTGGTGCGGATCTCGGTGAGGGTGGTCTTGCCGAATTCGAACCCTTCGAAGTCCGAGAAGGCTCCGGCCGTTTCGCCTCCCCAGTCCGTCTCCAGGTAGACAATCTTGCCGGAGGCTCGATGGTACGTAACGGAAAGCTCGTTGCCGCCCGAAAGCTTGTACTTCTCAATCGTGTGGGGACCCATTGCCTCTGTCGCGACCGGACGGCTGCCTATGCTGACGAGTTGCTGTCGATCGCCTCCAACTGACACGCCGGACATCGACTGAGCAAAGGCTGTCGATACCGTGGAAATCATAAGGGCGGAAAGAGCCGCTGCGAAAAGATGTTTCATCGAGTACGGGTCCCCTGCCGGAAAAGATCAATCGGATACTGAGACGTCGATCCAGCGGCCAGCGCCCTGGCTGCCGTAAATATCCACGTCAATCCAGACATTCCCGCGAACGATCATGTTGGCGGCGTCCCTCGTCATTGTGCCGTTGCGAAGCATCTGTTCAAGCGCTTGGCGGTTGACCGGATCTGCAAAGAACGTATCCGTCTCGTCATCGCGGTCGCGTACATCGTATTGATGGAAATTTGCTCGGTCTTGCCGAATGATCTGCCACGGCTGCGTCAGCCTTGCGCCGGTTGAGTTAAACAGGTCCGCCTCACCGATATAGGCTCGGTAGCTTTCGACTAGGCCGTTTCGATGTGTTGCAGTGACCCTTGCCTGAGCATGCGCAGTCCCGCTCATGGCCGCTACACCAAATAGTATCAACAAAAGTTTTTGCATGGTGCCCTCTTTCGAGGACGTTCGTACTCAGAGTTGTAAGAATTGACTAGACGAAAAAGCGCACCTGGTTAACACCGACGCCGAGAGCCGCCTGAAACAAGAGCTTAGCGCACCCTCGTCGGGCACAGCTCCTTGAACTGGTCGATTGCAACGGGATAGCCGCTGGCCATGCTCCCATCGAGCGGCTCATTGGTATCCGGGTCGATCAGCACAAAGTCATTTCCCATCGTGCCAGCGTTGGTGGCGGTATTTCGCCCGAAGAAAACATAAGTTTGCCCTGTAATCGTCGTAAAGCGTCCGGTCTTGCAGTCGCCTGTGAACTTGTTTTGAAGATCGATGGCCAGCTCGTCTTCAATGCACTGATCCGTTACCTTCAGAACGTAGTCACGGCAAAACGCAACTGCGTCTTCGCGGCGGTGTTCGATCTGGATGACGGCCCGGGGCGTATCAATGCCTGAGCGAGACACCACTGAGACCTGCATCCCGGCGCGAGAGCCGTAGTAAACCTTGTCTTTCCGATCACCGTCCACCGGCTCACCCAGGATGATTGACTTGTAAGCGCCTACGGCCTTTGTCATGGTTGTCTTCAAGCAATCTATATCCGCGCCACACGCCCGCCGTTCCGCCAACAAGGACCGCGACAATGGTTTGACGACCACTGGCGCCTGTCTGCGAGCCTCCCTGAAGCCCGCTGCCATCGCGTCATCCAGGCCCGAAAGCTCATCGTTGGAGCAAATGGCATGCTCATCGGCACTGGACGCCTTCCGGCAATCGAAGCTAGCCGCGGAAGCCGGGCTCGCTGCAAACGCAGCCCCCATGATCAAACAGACAAAAATAAGCATGCCGCTACGGACAAGCCGCTCTGGCCATGCATAGCTTTCGGGCGCAGGGACTTGAGTGTCCATCATTGTCATTGATCCCGCCTGAGGTGGAATTTGCTGTCGTCGGAGACGTCTTTTTCCAGGGTCATGGTGCAGCGCCAGTCCGAACCGCAAATGATCACCGGTTGGATCTCAGAAATCTGCCAGGCGTCAAACTTCGTCTTCTTGACGCCCGCAGCGCTGTCCAGGCCGACCAAACTTCGCACTCCAACTCCCTCAACCCCAATCGTCCTAAGAGAGCACGCCGCTGAACCACACTCAACTTCAATTTTTCGGCTATTGCAAAGCGTAACGATCTCGCCCGACAATAGATTGACCGCATCTCGATCAATCCCGCATGAATTGGCCTGCTGCCGGTTTATCGGACACGAGATTAAGCTAATCCCACCTTGGTTTCAAAGTCATTTGGGCTGAGATACCCCAGTGTCGAGTGGCGACGTTTCGGGTTGTAGAAGCGCTCGATGTAATCGAACACGTCCGCTCTGGCGTCGTTCCTCGTGCGATATACCTTGCGTGCCGTTCTCTCCGTTTTCAGTGATGAGAAGAAGCTCTCCATTGCTGCGTTGTCCCAGACATTTCCGGAACGGCTCATCGAACAGGTGATGCCGTGGTCGCCCATGAGGCGCTGGAACTGCTCGCTCGTATATTGGCTACCCTGATCGGAATGGTGCAGCAGCGCGTCCGGTTTTCCTCGACGCCAGATCGCCATGATCAGTGCATCGGTGACGAGTTGGGCCGTCATGTTGGCATTCATCGACCAGCCAACGACACGGCGTGAGAACAGGTCGATGACTGCTGCGACATACAACCAGCCCTCTGCGGTCCAGATATAGGTGAAGTCAGCCACCCACTTCTGGTTCGGACGGTCCGCTACGAACTGGCGGTCGAGGACGTTCGGCATGATGACGGCACGGTCACCGGCATCCTTTGGCAAGCCACGCCGTCTTGGCCTGGCCCTGAGCGCATTCAAGCGCATCAGCCGCTCTATACGATGGAGGCCGCAGGATAACCCCTCTTCCAGCACATCGTGCCAGACCCGTCGAGCACCATAAGTGCGGTCGCTGGACTTGAAGCTCTGCGTGATCTTGTCCAGCAAGAGCTCATCATAGCGGGCGTGTTCGCTCGGAGAACGATTGAGCCAGGCGTGAAAGCCTGATCGGGAAACTCCCAGCGCTTCGCAGAGCCATGCCACCGGCCAGATCGAACGGTGCTTTGCAATGAACGCGAACTTCATATCGCGTCCCTGGCAAAGTAGGCTGCGGCCTTTTTTAGGATATCGCGCTCCGCCTTCAGCTTGGCGACTTCACGACGGAGCCGCTCGATCTCAAGCTGCTCCGGCTTCATATGCCCTTTTCCAGGAAACGACTGGCTGGGATCGTCGCCGTATTCACAAACCCATTTGCGCAAGACATTCTCGTGGACATCAAGATCACGAGCCGCCTGCGCAACAGTGACCCCACGTTCCCTGACAAGCTTCACAGCCTCAAGCTTGTACTCGCGGCTGAATATTCGTCTTTGCATTCATGCTCTCCGGTTTCAGGAGGAACACCTTAACTCGATGTCCATGAAACCGGCAGCAGGCCACCCAGCCATTACGCAGTGCGGTTGAGGCGGACTTGGAGCGCTTTAATGGTAAGCTTGCGGAAGACGTCGCAGCAGTTTGCTATTTTTACATGCTGCCAAATCGTAGCGTGATGTCATCGCTTTTCGCACGCTCCGTGCCAACCATCGAGGCGAAATGTATTCCTTATGTTTACCCCGCGCTAGGATGGCTTTTTTCAATATTGCTGCAGCTTAACAAGCCACGCATCGATGACGCACTTATCCGAATCAGAATAGTCTTGGAACAAACAGATGGGCGGCTGTCGGATGGACGATCTTATATCTCTGGAGAACTGCTCACCGTCGCTGATGTGGCACTAGCTAGCGCTTTAGCGCCTTTGCTGCTGCCGGCTGAATATTTCGCACCAGTACCGAAGTATGAACAAATGCCGCCTGAACTCAGAGTAATTGTAACAGACCTGCGGGACCGGCCCACGGCGATGTTAGTCCAAAAGCTTTATTCAGGATTTGCAGTGAAGCTAAACGAACGCTAGTTGGCAGACTCGCTCGGCGAGCGTTGTCCCCTCGGCGCGCGCATTCGCGGAGCCGCTGAACCTGACGGAATAAAGGTTCGTGCGGATGCGTGGAGAAGCTTATCTGTTTATGCCGGGCCGGAGCGCAGTGCGATTTCGCGCTCAATCTAGCAGCAATTAACAGCGCTCAAACGACCCAAAAGGACGCTGAGCTTGCCGAGGCAGAAAGACGAATGAAACTCCGCCGTCGATGACATTCACTTTGCCAATAGAAATAGCCACGCACCACAGGATATCCATGAACCGGAGAGGAAAATGCTTACACGTTCGACATGTATGATGCTCATCTCGCTGGTCGTACCGATGCCGATGGAGGTCGCTCGAATGGATAAATCGGAACATGGCTACTCGAATGAATGGGTGGTTGACATATGCTGCCGGGCTCTCGCAATGGCTTCGTCAAGGCGTGCACGGGAAACAGCGGCAAGACGCTCGACACCAAGCAGCCGAGCCAGATCTCGCGCCGGATCCAATTGGTCCAGTAAGTCGGGATTGTCGAGTACCACAAAAGCAAGTTCCGCAAGCGGGATATCGGCGATCGACCTGCGTGCATCCTCGCTGGCTGGTTGGCGATACGGAATAATTTCGGAAACGGTTCCCACCTTCCAGACGAACTCGCCGCTCGATTCCTTGGTCGTGTCGAGACCACGCAGATGAAGGTCGATCCTCTCTCGGATTCGTCCGCCAGTACGCAACCAGCCGTGCGCACGAGAAATCCGCTGGGCTAGTATGTCTGTGCGTAGCGGACTTTCGGTTTCGATGACCACTTCGATCATACCTCGCAGGATATCCCTATAGCCGAATTCAAAGAACTGATCGGGATCGGCTCGGAAGCTGGACAGATCGGTGACACTGTATCGCCGCCGATCCGAAGCTTCGTCGCCAACCGAAGCGGCAGGTGGTTGCATTTCCACCGATTCAGACACGCTGGACGATGGCGACGTCTCCACAGAGACGAGTTCGGTCTCGACGGTCTCTGGAGGCAAAATAGACTGCTCGACAGGAGCGGCAGCTTCGTCGTTACGAATTTCGTCGATCCCCTCCACCTCGTGTCCCATGTCCCAATGGGTCGCAGTGCTCTCCATTTCCGTAGCGCGACGCACCCTGCTTTCCTCCAGCAGGCCCTCGAGGCTGGCGTGAAGCCGCTCGGCGCAGCCTGCTGCATCAAACCACCAATCGGTCGACCAGACACGCAGTATGTTCCAGCCAAGGCCTCTCAACACCTGTTCACGGACCTTGTCGCGATCTCTGGCGGTTGCCGATCCGTGATAGGTGGCGCCGTCGCACTCCACGCCCGCCAAATAGGTACCAGCCAGATCGGGATGACGGATACCGAAGTCGATCCGGAAGCCGGAAATCCCAACCTGCGGCACGACCCTCCAGCCGCGCCGTTCCAATTGTGCAGCGACGGCCTCCTCAAAGGGGGAATCGAAACCACCGACAGAGCCGATATCTTGCGCCGGCAGGGCGATTGCGCCACGCTCGGCATAGTCGAGGAACGTCTTTAGATGCTGTACGGCGATCGCCTTGGTTCGGGCCGGGTCGATCTGGTCAGCCGTGAAACCTGAGAAGACGATGAGTTCCTGTCGTGCACGCGTCACAGCAACATTGAGGCGCCGCTCGCCCCCCTCGCGGTTGAGCGCACCGAAATCCATCATCAGCTTGCCAGCGGAATCCTTCCAGAACGTGATCGAAAAAAGGATGACATCCCGCTCATCGCCCTGCACGTTCTCCAGATTCTTGACAATCGTCGACTCGACGCGTTCCTCGACAAAGAACCACTCGAGCTCCGGATCGTCTCGGCGTGCGGCATCGAGGAGATCGAGGATCAGCGACTGCTGTTGCGCGTTGAAGGTTATCACCCCAAGCGTCGGGCGATCTTTTTCAGGCAGTTTCAGCCATGCCTTCATCCGGGAAACGGCTTCTTTCGCCACAGCCTCTGCTTCAATCCGGTTGGTTCTGCTCTTGGCACGATCGTAAATGCCGTTAGGCACCTTGCGCAGATGTACGGCGCGGTCTTCAACGGCAGGCGACGGAAACGTTACCAGACGGTTCTGGTAGTAGTGATGATTTGAGAAAGCGATCAGAGACTCGCTTCGACTGCGGTAGTGCCATCGTAAATCGCGGACCGGAATACCCGCGGCCTTCGCCTCGTCAAGAATGCTCTCCAGATCCTTCTCGTGATCGGCGACTTCATCCTCTTCCTCGTTGCGCCCGAAGAAGTTCGTCGGCGGCAACTGCTTCGGATCCCCGACAATGATAGTCTGGCGAGCCCGCGCGATGGCTCCAACAGCGTCCCAGGTTGTTATCTGCGACGCCTCATCGAAGATCACAACGTCAAACAACGCCTGGTTTGGCGGGAGATACTGAGCAATGGAGAGCGGCGACATAAGCATACAGGGTGCGAGCTTTGAAAAGTTCTGCGGCATCTTGCCGATCATGTCTCGTATCGACTGGCTCGGCCGCTGCAATTCCATCTGGTAGCGCAGCAGGCCGAGTTCCGAATTGCGTGGAACACTCTGCACGGGTGGCAATCCGTGGGCAATCACGCTGACGACGCGCGAGGTAGCGTGTGATCGGACGAGATCATCGATTTCACGAAATTCACGGATTGCGTTTTCGTGCTGGAAACGCCGGAAATTCCGCAGAACAGGATCGGCGTCGAGAACCTTCGGAAGCCACCACCTGGCGTAACCGAGGCGAAATGCAGCCCGCGCTTCATCGGGCCGGATCACCCCATTCTCAATCTGTTCGACCAGAGAGGACAGGTTCGCATGCATTGCGCGGCTTCTGATCCGGCACCACGCTGACCAATCGCGAAGCAAATGTCGTGCGCCGATGAGAGCATCAAGTTTCTCCCTGAGCGTCGTAAAGTCGACCACATCTTTCTCAACGGAGCCGTCCCATCCTGCAATCGCGCTGAAGCGCTGTCGCGCTTCTTTGAAACCGTCGACTGCAGCGAGAAACCTATCTCCCGCCTGCCGGACGCCATCGTTTTCAACCGCGGCTTGGAGTGACGGCGCGATGATACGAAGCACCGACCGTATCTCCTCCTGGTCACGTCCCGGAAGCGGCATCGTGGCACGAAACTCTCGCGCCAGTTCGAGAATTTGCGCAACGGCTCCGACATCTGTACCCAGGCCGCGTACTGGCAAAGATTTTCCGTTCAACAAATTCTGGTCGATCGCCGACAGGCAGTCCTTCATGCGGCGCAACAGTGGGAGGTCGCGGTCCGGTTCCGCGGTACCTTGATCGGCATAGCTTTGCAGCAGCTTCTGAATCTTACGCTTGCCGAGCATCGCGTTCGGCCAAAACGAAGCGTTCGCCTCACGCCATTGGCGATCAAGCACCTCTGGATCAAGATCTCGGACGGCGGAAGCCTCATAAGACGCTGCGAGTCCGCGCTCTGCGTCGCGATAAGCCTCGATAGAATTTCCAAGGCTTTCCAGCGCTTCGGCGCATCGCGCGAAATCCCGATCGAATACGATCGTGATGTCGCGACCTCGACATTTCTGAAGTGCTCGCGCGAGGCCTTCCAATGCTCGGAGTTCGGCTTGTGACGACCGTTCCCGCGGCTTCAGGCCGATGCTCGCGAGATACCCATCGATTGAGCTGGCCAACAGATCGATCGCATTCTGCAACGATTGTGCGGACGCTAACAACCCATCCTGCCAGCCGGAACTCCATTCGCCAACCCTGACAAGGTCCAGTGCTGGTTGCCGCTCGACCGATGCGAAGACGAGGCCGAGTTCGCCCGCAAGGTCTTCAAGCTCGCGTAGCGTCTGCGCGTCATGAACGTCTCGTTCCAACCATGACAAGCTTGGTGCCGGAGCGTCCACAGCCTTGAGAGTGATTCCCAACGCCAGATAAGGCGTCCATCCGTTTGGATAACGATTGTGCAAAGCCTCCACGTAGGCATTGAGCTCGTCGCGACGCAATCGAAGACGCTCGTTGATCGCGACCCACTCAGACGCATCGGTCCGACCACCATGCTCCCAGGCTGCCTTGAGCTGTCCAAGGAAATGTCGGCGATCAGCCTTGTGCGAGTGCAATTCGATGCAGTGATCTCCGAGGCCATGCGTTCGTAACCGACGATAAACAACGTCGAGTGCAGCCGTCTTTTCAGCGACGAACAGAACCGTTTTCCCCACTGCAAGACAGTTCGCGATCATGTTTGCGATGGTCTGGCTCTTGCCCGTACCGGGAGGGCCGACGATGACGAAGTCTCGCCCTTCGGCAGCCGCGAGGCTTGCCGCTGTCTGCGACGAATCCGAAGGAAGAAGGCAAATTATGTCCGCCGGCGCATAAGCATGATCGAGCTCACGCTCGTCGCGAAACGTCGATTGTCCGCCGCCTTCTTGGAAGGCTTCCTCTGGCGTATCGATCAGATGGCGGACCACCCTGTTCTCGCGAAGTGCCTCGGTGCGTTCGACCAGATCCTTCCACATGAGGAATTTCGCAAAGGAGAAGGTCGACAACGCTGTCTCGTCCACAACCTCCATACCGGGCACGTCGCGGACCGCCTGCCGCATCATAGCGAGAAGACGTGGCACATCGACCCCATTGTCATCGAGCGGCAGATCGCCGCCGAACTGGGGGAGCGTCAGGTCAAAATCCCGCTCCAGGAATTGCAAAAGGGTCGCATTGAAGCGCGGCTCATCCTCATGAAAGCGGATCGTGAAGCGCGAACTGGCACTGCGGCGCTCAAGCTTCACAGGAACCAGCAAAAGTGGCGCTCGATAGCTACGCTCATCCTCCGGCTTCTTCTTCCACCGAAGGAAGCCGACGGCAAGAAAGAGGGTGTTGGCCCCGCCCTCGGCAAAATCATTACGGACCTGCCTATACAGGTCGATCAACCGAGCCTCGAGCTGGTGGGTATCCAGTGGCGACGGGAGTTCGTCCCTAAGCAGAGCTTCGGCAGCAAAACTGCGCTGAAGATCACGACCATGCACGTCGCGGTAGAGCATCGCATCCCGTTCGCCGAGTGGGTTCTGTTCGGGCAACGAAATAATCCGCACTGCAGCGCCATTCGCGAGTCGGTCTTCGAGATAGGCGACGTCAGTGCAGAGAAACGGTATCGTCTTCTTCGATTCCGGAAAGTTGAGGAGCCGGTTGCGAAGGGTGAGATCCAACAGCTTCTTCTGCCATCGGTCGATGCGGCCGGCGGCGGTGGTCGGTTTGATCTCTATAGTCTCAGCCGGTAACTCGCCAAAATTGGGAGCTGACGGAAGTGGCAGGTCCGAGACGGGTGTCATATCGTCATCGAAAACATTGCGCCGGACCGGCTCATGTGAGGCGAGCGGCATGACCCCGCCGCTTCGCGATCGCCTAATGTCGATCGCCGCAACGAACGCGTGAGCTTCCCCCTCCCCCAGACGGCTGTCCAGGACCCGCTGTGCGCTTTCCAAGATCATGGCGGGGCGATGCGTCGCGCCAGTCGTTTCAAACACTATCAACTCGCGCGATGCCAGGGCCTTTCGAACCTCCATCTGATCCGTCTCGACCGCATGGGCGAAGGTTCTCTTGGCCAGCCATACACCAACTGCCGCATGCCCATTGAACATCAAGACGACCGGGTGTAATCCGGCTGCTTCCAGCCCGGCGGCAAAAAGAAGGGTAATATCGAGACAGGTCGCTAGCCGCTCCTCGGCAATTGTGCTGGGACGCCGAATCTTCTGGCCGCGGCTCTCGAAACTTGCAGGCGGTTCGGCGTAGTGCAATCCCATCTTGGCAACAGCCGAATAGATAGCTGCGGTCAGCATGTATGCTCGCTGAGGATCCTGTGACTGGTAGCCGTCCAATCCGCCTGGATGGCCGTGTGCTGCAAGCCTTTCGGCGGCCGTCCGCAGGATTTGGGCCACCCCCGGATCGTTTGGCATGACGAAGGCTGGCAGCAGTTGCACCATGTCGGCAACGCCTCCCCATTCGTCCCGCGCAAGCAGTCTGACGGGAAGGCGTTGTTCGTCCAGAATCTCTCCACCCCTGGATAAGCGTAGCGTGATCTCACCGCGCTCCGCCTCATTTAGGCCGGAGAGATAGCCGGCGTCGAATTCGACTTTTCGATCGACCAGCGGAAGCCGATCGCCCGGCGTCAGGCGATCAACTATCCATGATTTCGGCCTCAGGAACGAAGGCGAAGATGTCAAATCGAGCCGGCAGTTTTCAATGTGCCTATCAGTATTATTCTCAATCAGGATCGATCGGATGACCGGGATGGCATTTTGATAAGAAGCGTAGGTGAAGCTTGCCGCAACATCGACAATAATGGCAGGATTGTCAGATTTATCGGCTTCTTGTTCCTTGGTACCATTATTTTCGAAAACCTGCATCGCTGTCTCCCCCTAACGGGAGACTAGCGACGTTTCTCAACTTTAAGAAGACCATTATTGGTGTTGCGATTAAATTTTTAGGAGGTTTTCTGCGAGCTACACGCACGGCTATCGTTTCTATTTGCGTCAGCCGCTTGTAAGGTCATTCGCCACTGAGGACACGAAGATAAAGAGGCAAAGCGAGCATTCGCCTGAGCGAAATCGAACTGGCGACCGCTTTACGATCGCGAAGTCCGTAGGCGTTTAGCGTTCATTTCAAGGCGCGGCATTTTCTTTCAGTGTTTGCTCTTCTGGCTTGCCTTCGTGAAAATGACGGTGGCTTGCCATGCGGTTGTCTGCCGTTCAACTAGCGGAAGTATCTATTTGCGAGCTCCCTACTCGGAACGCCGGCAATGAACAAAACCGAAAGCATATGGTTCTGCATCCGTCGCCCAGACCGTCTCGGCATCGGCAAGAGCAAGCGTCGAGACAGACAATACTTCTACCGCCCGGCCGGAATGCAATCGACGAAGTACCTCAGAGACAACAAGACAGCCCGCTACCAGTCCGACGAACGGAACGGCGATTGTGCGAGTCGCTAGGCGCACAAGCCCACACTCGTCCATTCCATCTTTGGCAAGCGACAGATATGCTGGCGCATTTCTGTAAGACGGGTTCGACTGCCCGATTTGCCGTCCCCAAATAAGCCCTGATGTTCGTGACGCGGGAAATGTGTGGATGCCGATGCTTTGAAAGGAATCGAGTCCGGCACCGAGACCGGCTTCTACAACAAGTCCGAAACCGGCCCTATCAAGAGCAGAACGAGCCTCGGCGTTATCAACACCGCACAACGCAACACCCGGCTCCGACACTGTGCGCCGGCTCCAATCGCCGAACAGGCGTTCTTCGAGCATAGTTTCGAAACCCCGTTGCTCGAGCCACTCTGCCAGCACCCGTGTTTTCCTTGCTCCCGCATCCTTGGGAAACGACAAAAGAGAGGTGCTGTGGTTGGAAACTCCTATCCTGTCGATGTCCTGAAGCATCAGTTTTGCCTTCTGTGCGCCATCGAAATCGAGTGACGCTATGGCCCAGGCATACGCTTGCCCGAGGTTGCCAAGTCCGATTAGCCAAAGCGACGCGGGAAGGTAGGTCAATTCGGGCTCGCCGACATCGTAACTCCAATCGGCGTCGGGGTTCCACAACGACAGGCCAGCGGGCCGTCGTCCGGCGAGCGCATGCATCTTCGAAAAGAACGCGAATGCTTCCGTGGCGCATACTGCCGATGCGAGCACTGGCGCAAGGCCAATCGCCCGCCGCTCGTCAAGGCGCCTTTGTCCCTCCATCACAACGCCCCCGCGCCACCCGCTCCATGTCAGCCGCCATTGCGGCGCTGCGTTCGGCGACGGTGTGGCATCACCGATGAGGACGACCGGGCATATCGAGGGTTCGCCATCGACTGTGGAGTGCTTGCCTCCGAGTTCGACAACGACGTCGCGAATGTTCCGACCATCATAGAGCGGCGATGTCGCAACGCAGTCGGGCGCACCTACTACTTCAACACCACCCAGAAAGGTCCTGGAAGCTAGGTTAACCAACGTGAACAAAGCGGTCTGTTCCAAGGGGGACGAACGCATGGATTCGGAGACCCGGATAGAGAGGCTAAAAGATTCAAGAATTGTCATGGCCTCGGCGTGACTTGCCGCCTTCCCGCTATCCATGAAATATTTAGCGGTGCGGTGTAGTTCATCAGCGGTGACAACGGGCATGTTCAGCTCCACGTTCCAGTATAGAAGAATTTCGATTGACGCGTTCCGGACCTGTTCACCCACTCATGGTCTCCGCGATACTGATATATTCCGATATCTGCCATGTTGACGGGCGACCTTGCGAAGTTGGGGATGATGAAGGCGATGTGGCCGGCGCGTGCCACCATGGGGTTCGTCTTGTCGGACCAGCTTTGACCCGCGTCCCCTGGGTGGGTGTGGACATCGGCAACGACCGTAAAACCGCGACGTCTGCAAATCGCCCAGAGTCGAGAAAATGCGTCTCCATGAAGGATGCAGACGCCACTGTCATAGGCGGCCCGATCGAGGTCATCGTAGTAGACGACGCTCACAATGTTCCGCTTCTCGCCCGAGATCGTACCAAGGAGGAAAGCACCTGCCTCGTGTCGGCCCGCGCCCCGTCGCTCGAGCTCGCCGAGCACCCCGTTCCAAAGGCTAGGCGAGCAACGAATAGCGTGATTAGGCGCTACGAACGCCCGAATAATCGCTCTGATGGAAAAGGTCATAGATTTGCTCCAGGTAGCCGACGATGCCGCGCTCGGCGTTCCACAAACGGCTCGGATGTTCGGTCCGCCAGTTGTCGTGCCCTTCGATTGAATGCCGGTCGCACGGTAGGTAAAGGCATTCGCCGTTCCGCCAATCGGGGCGGAACACTGCTGGGACATGCGAAGTGCCGGTCGGCCATTTCGCGGCGTTCAGCGGGCTATCCGCTTGTATATCCCATGGCTGCGCCGTGACCGGAACATACGGATATCCGGAACACTCGAAACGAAAGGCATATTCTGAAGGCGCGTCGCTTCTCGGTGGCGCTGAGACGGCAATGGTCGCGTGTGGCCAAGAGAGCTGAACCAAGCGCCACCTGCAGTTGAACTCGCCGCACCGGAAATCCGGGGCGGCAAGATCGCGTTCAAGGAGCAAGCGATCAGGAGGGAAGGCGACGTCCATGTCAGCCCTCGACGCGCTTTTCAGGAACCAGATCGAAGCAGACGGCACAGGTATTATTGTCGGTCAGTTCCTGGAGCGTGGTGTCGCTGGAGGGACGCTTCGTCGAATTGCATAGCTGCAGCACATGTTCGGCAGCATCCTTGGGGTTGATCTTGAACTTGCGAACCGCCCATTCCTTGACCGCACGGACGCGAGCGCCAGGTGCAAAACGGTGCTCGTCAGAATGCTCGAGATAGTTCACCGTCGTCGCGACGCGGCGGCAGCGGGTGACATGAATGCGAAGACCGTCCTTCAGATGATCGAGCGGATCGGCAAGGTTCTTCGATACGGGCTCTTCGGCATCGCCGAGGAACACGTGCGTTTCGCCATCGACGTCGATGCCGGCTTTCGCCAGAACATCGTGAAGGTCGCGAACCGTCGCGGTGCTGTTGAGGAGACCTTCAACCAGATCGCCGCGGCTGTGACCCAACATAAACACAGTAATAGTGCTCATTTTGCTTCCTTTCGTCGGGTCCCGGTGACCCACATAAAGAAAGCGGTTCGAGCTTCAAAAAATGGGGCGCGCGCCTAACCGGTGCAGCGAAAATAGTAGGGGCAGTTCGGGCAGTATCGACGGTCTGCATTCTCAGTGCCGAAATCGCCCGCCTCGATGCTCGAAATGACGGTTTCGTACTCTTTCAGATTTTTGGCATCAGTTTTCGACGAAGACGGTACACGTTCGCCTGTGGACAAATAGAGTGTTTCGACCTCGATTTTCTTTCCTGGGTGGTTGATCTCCGCACTTCGTCTGAGGATGGAATAAATGGGCTTTTCCGGTTCGGATTTCGTTTTCCGCCCGGTTCTCACCCTCTGAACGCGCACGGTATTCCCCTCTTTCACTACCCTGTCCGGCCTTACCGAGATCACGTTCGCGCCGAGCGGTACCGTCCACTCGACGCGCTGGTCACTCCATGGCTCGGATGCGACGATGATAGCCATCCGGCTTATCATTTCCCGAGCGATATTGAGGTAGAAGCCCGCGAAGCCGTGCGTAAGTGGGCCGCTTACTTCCCAAATCGACTCAAGCTGTTTCACGGCCGCATCCGCGCCCGCCTGCTGTCCCGACCGGACCTGTTCTTCGACCCAATTCACCGCCTCGTAAACACAGCGATGGAAAGCGACGTAGGGTGATTCGTCTCTCCTTCCTCGTAGGGCGTCCACGATCTGATAACGATAGCGGCGGCCACATTGGAGATAGATGTCGAGATCACTCACAGGGTAGACGTCTTGCCGAGGAACAGGCATCAGAAGGCGAGCGCCACCTTGATCCGAACTGGCCTGCGCTCGACGACCGGCCTTCAGTCGCAACGGCGGAAGGAATGCAGATTCGCCAGCCTTTCGCGTCTTGTATGTCTCCGCCCGGGTCAGCGACAGGTAATCCCTCGCTCGGGAGAGCGCGACGAAAAACAGGCATTCCTCCTCAGCTTGATGCCCGTCGCGATCCATCGCCAAATGCTCCAGGCCAGTGGGAGGGACATATCGGACACCGCGCCAGGAGCCCGGCATATAGCCGGTGGCGAGTGCGGGCAAATGAACGGCTTCGAATTCAAGACCCTTGCTGCCGTGGATGGTCATGACGCGAACGGCGTCCATTTCAGTCGCTTCCGACGAGATCGATCTGTATGCAGTATCTTCGTTTAGCGCCTCGATGCGTCGTATCCGCGCCAAGAACTTCTTTCTGCTCTTCTCTCCCAACGCGGCGAACTCCCCGCAAACCTTCAAAAGCTGATAGATTGCGACCAGTTGCTGCTGCGCGGACGGGCTATCGTTGGTCAGGAGAGGCTGGAGATATGCGCTTCTGTCGATTAACCAACTCGTCAAAAGCGTCCATGGGGAAGCGTTTTCCAGCCCTGACAATTCCGATCCGAGCTTTGCGAGACCTCGGGCACCGCCCGGCGAAATATCGACGACTTCGGCGGCCCGTCCAAGTGCCTCGTAAATCGCGAGATTATTGGCTTTCGCCCATCGTACGAGTCGAAGTGAATCGTCTTCCGGCACGGCATAGTCTCGCAAAGCCCCCACGCGTGGCAGTCCGACTGCCCCATGTTCGGCATCCAGTGCAAGCAGCGTAAGAAGGTCCCGAACTTCCTGGCGCTCGAAAAGGTCGCCCAGGTAAAGCAATGGCACTCCAAGGCTCTCCAGAACCCCCGCAATGCGTGACAGTGTCAAATGAGATCGCGCAAGAATGGTTTGACCAGCGAAGGCCACGCCGCGCTCTTTCAGCTCTAGTATCTTGTCTTTAATTGCTTCGGCCTCGGCGACAACCGAAGGAGCGACCGTCATCGCCACTTCTTCGGCCGTCTGTCCCTCCCGGGAACGGCGTTGGACGTTCCAGGTACCCGACATGCTCCTGCCACCACCCATCGACGCCGAGAACGTCTCGAAGGCACGGACGACGGGACCAAGGGATCGGTAGTTGTTGGTCAGCGCTGTCCTCGTTCCCCCGAAATCTGCTACAAACCTTGTCACATTGGTAGGTTCGGCACCGCGGAACCGATAAATCGATTGCCGGCCGTCGGCGACCACCCACAGATTTGCGCCCGCCTCGTTAATCGCCCGGAGCATCTCGGCGCTGGCAAAATTGACGTCTTGATATTCATCGACCAACACCTGCGAGAAACCGGCAATGTAAGACTTTACAGCCGCATTGTTGCGGATCAGATAGTTCGCCAGTCTGACGCAGTCCCCGAAATCGACCGCGTCGCGTTCGATCAGACATTCCTCGTAAATTCTGTATATCTCGGCGATCTCGAGTGACCGTTCCGCTTTTTCTATCTCGTCGTCCCCGACCGCTGCGCGCAAATCTACAGTGGCGGCCGCTGCCAACTGCTCATGCGACACAAGTTCGTCTTTGCAGCGCGAGATCACTTTCAGGACCTGCGCGAGTTCGTAAGCGGGTTCATAGAGGTTCTGATAATGCTTTAGGGACAGCCGCTCCAGGTTGTCTTCAAGGATAGCAAGCGAGGCCGCCTGATCGATCACACGCACCTTGGTCGTCCGTCCGAGCTGGCCCGGCCATTTCATAATCAACTCGAGGCCAAAAGCGTGGAACGTTCCGACCCACATCTCTATGGACGCATCCGCGTTCATCGCGGACAGGCGCTCCCTCATCTCCTCCGCCGCCTTGTTCGAGAACGTCAGGGCCAAGAATTCTCCGGGCGACGTACCATTTTCGAGGAGATGCTCAATACGATGGATGAGAGTCCGGGTTTTTCCGGTACCGGGGCCGGCATCCACCAACAACGGACCCCCGCTCCAGGTCGCGGCAATCCGCTGGCTTTCGTCCAGCTCGATCTTCGGACCGGGCTCGGCAGTCGTCGGTGGCGCGGTCAACGGTGGCAGCAGCAGCGCCCGGACCATCTGGTTCATAACGAGATTGAACGGTAGCTCGAGTTCAGCGGCGATGTCGGACGGTCTCCTGCCCCTGAGATACTCCTCCTTCAACCAGTCGGCCGGACAAAGGAATTCGCCCGCGAAGACATCGGCTTGCTGTTCCTTTCTTTCCCGAGCCGAATAACCTTCAACTCGACCAGCACCGCTATCGACGGGGTCGCCGCCGAGGCCGCCGGTCGATGAAGTCACCTCGCTGTGGGGATCGTTATGCAGATGGAGATGCCCGAGCTCATGTGCAATCACCACGCGCTCGTCGATCGGTTTCTGATCTGGCGATAGGTTGACCAAAAGAGCCGTTCGATCAAGAGAGCCTAGCGTGCCCTTCCCAAGATCGATGCGGCGTATTTCCAGATCGTCGATTTCAAGGGCCGCGGCAATGATCGAAGCAGCTCTCCTGTCGCCCCCGGATCGTTCGAGCGCCTGCCGATGACATTCACGTGCTTTCCGTCTGACATCGCTCCAACTGTCCATGATCAGGTTTCTCCCAACCAGTATTTCTTCCGTTCCTGGGCCATGTTGCTACCTGCAATAATCTCGGCATAACTTCGCCGTGGTATGATCGGCGGGCCCGATGACTTCGCGTGCTGAAGCGTTGGGTTGTCGAAAGCGTGCTTGTAGGCGCGTTGGAACGTCGCTTCGCTTATTCCAAAAAAACCGCGAACGGCGTCAATGAGCATCCGCCCAACGGGCTCGATCATCCAGCCGTTGAAGAGATCGGCAAGCACATCTCGGCCGATGCCAAGCTCCCTTGCAACCTCATGAACCCTCTGCCCTCTCTGTTCCAGCATTTCGTGAAAGCCGATCGACGGCTCGGCCTCCCGGGTCGCCGCTTCGCTTTCACTTTGGAAAAGAGCATTCAAAACGCGGCTGCGTGCCCTTGCCATCATCGTGTCGCTGATCGGCAGATCGGTCGGCTCGCCCATCGAATCGGCGGCGTCCCAATCAAGGGTGATCGCTGCATGAATGCGAATATCCTCCGCAAACTCGGGATAACGCTCGGTCCACTCGATTATCTGCGCCGCCGTGGGGTGCGGACATGCGACATGGAACTCGTAAAGCGCACGATCGCGGTTGTTTTCTCGGGGTGATCTGATCATTGTCTTCCTCCACTCGTGGCGCTGTCGAGTAATGTAACCTCCTTATGTTGGGAGAGTTGTTCCTGCACTTCGGCAATCCAGCTCCCGACAGTTTTCCTGTCGACGCCAAGCGCCTTGGCTATGGAAGGGCCGCTATTCGAATGGATTGGGATGCGATTCATATGAAGACGAAAGGCAAGACGCTTCCTCGGGTCAGCGACTGCCAAAAGTATCCGCTCATTATCGATGGTCTCGTCCAATTCTCTGACGCCGGCGAACAGGTCTGCATCGCCGATCGTCTCCGCGTCAAAGTCCATGTCTTCACCGTCGTTATCGTACGCTTCCGCGGATCGACAATCGGCGCGACTGCTTTCATTGCCGCCGCCGAGTTCATGGCCATCTTCATGCTGCTCGACATCCGAATCTGTTGGGGGACCGAGTTGCTCCGTCTTGGCCTGTTCCTCGAGTGCGATCTCCGATTGGGTGTCGGCGTCCGCCGCCTTCCATGCCAGTTCATCGGTCGGAATACGAGAATGCTTGAACTCAGCCGCTATGGCATCTTTGATGCGGAAGCTGACCCGCGCAGAGAATGCCGTCCTCAGTGCCTTGCCGTCTGCCGAAGCGGGATCAAAAAGCGCAGTGAGAAGCTCGGTATGGACGCGGTCGATGATATCGCAGCCTTGGTTGGGATGATTGAAGCCCACTCTGTTGCGAAGCATCCGCATCAACGCATTCGAAATTCGGAACGCTAGAGGCTCGCGAACACGTCTGTCCGTCTCCGGCCCAAGGTCCTGCAACGCAGCGACCAGTACCTCGAGCTTGAACTCGCGAAGACGATCTTTTGTGATCGCCTCGCGCCAAAAATCGAGATTACCCGGTGACGGCGAAGGGGTATCCCTTACCTTCATTTTCGTTATCTCCGGCGTCGTTAAAAGTTTCTCCCTAAAAGACAGCGGCGCGAGCACAAAAAAATGGGAACCGTCTGAAGAAAAAATCCGCCAACCGTCCATTATCCATCCGGGGTAGAATAACTGATTCTTGTGAAATCAACCCATAGATGTTCCGACCGTTACCTTAATCGCGCCTAACCCTCTTTGGCTGTGGCGTTGAGAGAAAAAACTATTGAGGAATGCAATGCCAGTACTGGATTTCAAGGAAATACCCGAAGCTCACGTGGCGACCGGCCGTCAGGATACCTTCGAGCTGTTCGCCCGTGATTTCTTCAAGCTACTTGGCTATGAGATCGCCGCGGACCCGGATCGCGGAGCCGATGGCGGCAGCGACATTAAGCTGATCGAGCGCCGCGTGGGAGTCGGCGGAGAGACGATTGTTCGTTGGCTCGTCAGCTGCAAACACAAGGTTTCCAGCGCGAAGTCCGTCTCGACAACTGACGACAGCAATATCGGCGACCGAGTCAAGGCGAACGGATGCGACGGTTTTATCGGGTTCTACTCGACTTTGGCCAGTTCGGGGCTGAGTACTATAGTGTCAGGGCTGGGAATACCGTTTCACATTTTCGACCGAGAAAAAATCGAGGGGCATCTGCTCCATTCGTCACGCGGCCTGGAGTTGGCTAAACGTTACTTTCCCCAGTCCATCAAAATCTGGAGCAACGACAATCCGACGCCTGCCCAATTATTTAGAGAGCAGCCAAATTTGCCATGCGAGATTTGTGGGACCAATCTTCTGGTGAAACCGGGCAAGGGGATCGTTTCGCTGTGGCAAAAGATGCGTGAGACCCCTCAGCAAACAAGCGCGTTCGAGCAAATCCACTTCACATGCTTCGGCCATTGCGACGACGTCGTGAAGACACGCCTCCGCGGCAGCAAGCTCATAGATGGATGGGAGGACATCCAGGATATTTCAATACCAACCGTCTACATCCGTTGGATCATGTCCGTTCTAAACGAGATGCGCTCGGGTGTAACCTACTCGGACGATGCGTTTGATCATTTGAGGGAATTGCTGCTTCAGCTGTTTCCATATGTTGCACGCCATCCCACTCAAAAGGAAAGCGAACGCCTCCGCGAACTTGCTACTATCCCGGCCTGGATGGGTGGATTGGGCTATTCGGATTGAAAATAAGCCACCTCGCTGTGCCGCCCCTCGCCGGGATCGTTCTGTCGATGGGCAAATGAACTGAGCACCACAGCCGGCCGCACCAATGATCATTGCCATGTGGCCAGCGCCGCGATGGTTGGCGATCTCTAGTGGCGTCACTCTGAAGCAGGACCCTTACCGCCCCCAGCCCCGATTGTGTTACGACTGAGTTTTTCTGAAATGCGAACCAGACAGGTACGCGAAAAATGAATTGCATCCAGACTATGACCGTCAATTGAACTGCATCTCACAGTGTAGAGATGGCAACTGTCCTGATGATCATTTTATTAACCATATGAATTAACTTCATTCTTTCCCCAAACGGAAGCGAATATAGCTCCAACTTCCGTCATTCATTACGGCAGGCGCGCCGATCTATAACCATCGATAAGTAATGCTTATCGATGGTAGATTGATTTCAGGGCGCAAATCACCCTGTCGGTCGTCCTGGATCAGCGGAAATGCCCGGTTTTCCGGGCTTCTAGGGCGATTTCGCCCGAGATGAACGGACTCCCCGAAGCAGAATTCGACGGTCGCTGGCGGCGCACATGGCCCTCCTCTTCTGCGGAGTTGAGTTTCCCGCGCCTCGCAGCAGACTCTTGCTTCCACAGCAGTCCCCGAAACCCCGCGTTTCCGGCATTTCCGCCCCAGACGCCCGCTGGCGCGCGTTTGCCTATGTGGACGCTCCGTGGCTCGCCCGCGGTAGTGTTTCGAGTCTGGCGGGCGCCTATTCAATGCTTAAAACACGCTTGCAACTGTTCATTTTCTCACGCATGTTTTATCTGTACAAACTACCTCGAAACGAGCCGCTGAAAAGCCGGATGGCAAAGAGACAAACAGTTAAAGTCCCCCAACTTCCGAAGCGGCTCATCGGCTACGCCCGTGTCTCGACAGACGATCAGCTCCACGACGCCCAGATGGATGAGCTGCGCGCCGCCGGCTGCGATCGAATCTTCCAAGAACACGGCTCGGGCGCATCACGGGCTCGGCCGGTTCTCACCAGGTTGCTCGGGGAGCTCACAGCCGGCGACGTTCTTGTCGTCGTCCGCCTCGATCGGCTGGCCAGATCCGTGAGCCATCTGCTGCAGGTCATCGAGGACCTCGAAGAGCGCGGCGTCCATTTTCGATCGATCCGAGATCCGATCGATACCTCGACGCCGCAAGGCATGTTTTCCCTCCAGGTCCTCGGTGCTGTTGCGCAGCTCGAACGCGCGTTGATCGCAGAGCGAACCAAGGCCGGCATCAAGGCGGCAAAGGCGCGAGGAAAGCTTCCTGGAAATCCCGGCCTTCGAGAACGTCGGCCGGAGGCAATCAAGGCGGTTTCGAAAGCACGCGAGAAATTGTATCTCGACGAACTCATTGCCTCCGCGCAAACATGGCTGCCGACGGTGCGGCAGCTCCGGCCTCAACACAGCTGGGACAATGTCGTGCGGGTTCTCAACCGCCGCGGCCACGATTGGACCGTTGAGCGTCTCCGGCGCGCCGTTCATCGTATGGTCCGCGAAAAGCTCGCTGAGAAAGAACTCCTGGCCCGGTCCCCTCGCCGTGCCCCTGAGGACCATTTGATGAAGCTGGTGGCGGCGATCGCCATTGCCGATCCCGATCTATCGCTGCGAGACATCGCCGCTCAACTGGACCAGATGGGAGAACGGCCTGCGCGAGGCGGCAAGAAATGGCAGCCATCCTCCGTCCGGGATCTGCTGGACGAAGCGCACCGGTTTGGCCTTATCCGCCGCTGAGGGCACGGTTCATCAGGCGACCGATCGCGCGGTTCTTTTTCCTGCGGTCGTTCGCCGGCGTTGTCTTCCAGGCTTGGCTATTGAGGATCTGCAGCGCCAGGCGATGGTAATCGCCATCGCTCCGCAGTTTCAGCTCAGCGCTTTCAACCTGAGCCGCGGCCGCCGGTTCTTCCGGCGCCTGCTGGCCCTCCCCTTCCCTGAACCTCCTGAAGGCTTCATGCAGGAAGGGCGGGACAGTTCCGACCGCACAAGGCTCGAGCAGGCCTGTGAGCTCAGCCATGGCTTCGATGGAAACGGCCCGCCAGGCGAGAGGCAGCGTGGATAGCGGCGCGTGTGCCCTTGGTGATGGCGGCAGCCTCCCATACGGGAGCGAAATCCCAAGGTAGCTGATATAGGGCGATCCGTGCGGTTGTGCGGCCCAGAGAAAGCGGCAAGCGGCCATCACCTGATCGAGCTGCACTCCCTTTCCGTCGATCGCGCGACCAATTGCCGACATCGATTCCAGCATCCTGCTCTGTCGTGGCTGCCGTCGCCCTCGTTCCGAGATCACCGCCGCACACCAGGGACAGACCAACCTGGCGCCTTCCGACAGAAACTGAAACTGGAATAGACCGCCTCGAAAACAACGCTGACAGGCGCTCTGCAGGCCAACTCCATGCTTGAGGCACGCGACCGCTTCCACATGCGCCCAACTTCGCCGGCAATAATGATCGCCGCCGTTTTCGGCATCCTCGTCCAAGCAAACCGCGCAAACCCCTCTTTGCAGCGGATCCCTGAGATAGCAGTCTTCAGGCCTGTCGAGATTGGATAGCGCCAGCCGCTGGAGATCGCGTTCCTTGAGCCGGCAGGCACGCGCCCAGCGCCACGTCATGTCTTGATCTGGCCGGAAATCCCGGGCCTCAAAGCTATCTTGCATTGAGACCGCCCGCCCGCCTAGCCATGCCAGGATTTTTGGTGGCGTGCTGGAATAGCGGGAGACGATGCGGCACTGCCAGGATGTAAGTAGCTCGTCCTTACAGGGACGGGGCGCGACCGGAAGCAGCCGCACGTGTCTCACCGAGCCACCTGTCGCCTAAGTTGGCGCTCCGCATGCTGTGTCATGGCGACCAGAGGCAAGACCAGATCCTCGCCTTCGAAGCTTTCGAGGGTCATTGCTTCTTTGCCGCTGCGGACCGCCTCTGCCGCTGCAGTCTCGATCAACCGAAATATCCGCACCGTGACGCCGTCCGTGAGTTCGAGAATACGCCGACGAACCGGTGCAGACCCGAGATCCGATGGGCGCCTTAGCGGAAGGATAGTGCCCAGGCTCGCCAGGAGTTGCGCAAGATGCTGGTCATTGACCCACCTCTTTAAGTGAAACGTCTCGAACCGCTCTGCCAGTTGCGGATCCGTCAACAGCGCCTGCCGCGCAAGGTCCGTTCCTGCACAGATCAGCGGCACCTTCAAATCGTTCGCGAGGAACCTGATGACATTGAGGAAGATCCGCTGCTGCCGGTAGGTGCCGGTCAGCATCGCGTGGATCTCGTCGATGATCAGCATACGGACGCTCATGCTGCGCATCAGGTTGCGGCAGGTCGCCTTCAGCCGAAAGGTGGCGTCGCCCATCGGCCCAGGTGCGTTCATTGCATTGAGAAGTTCGCCATAGACGTCACGCTCTACCGGTTCCGCAGGCATTTGCATCGCCACCACCGGCATGGTGGTCAAACCAGTGCCGCGATCGAAAGTCGGTGTGTGATCGCGAAGGAACTTGCGGATGATCTTGGTCTTGCCCATGCCGGTATCGCCATAGAGCAGCAGGCATGGCATTCGGTCCCGCGGCGGGTATGTGAGCAGGTCGTTCAACCTCGCAAGTGCCAGATGTGCATTCGCCGTTTCCAGCCACCGATCGGCGCGGATCCAGGCGATCCGCTCATCGGCCGTGAGGTCCGCATATTGCCTGTACGCCGGTTGCAGGTGGAAGTATCCCGTCATGACCACTCCTCGACGCTAAGCGGAGGCAGGTCCGCAAAGTGCTTGTCGTCCTCAGTCTCAGGCGCAGGGACGGAAGAATGCCCCTCCAGCGCCAGCGCGCGGAAGCGCTTTTCCTCACTCCGTCGCATGCTGCGGGTCTGCCGGCCCGCCAGTTCGACGATCCGTCTCTGCCCGTCGATGGTCTTGAAGATCAGGTCGGCATTGACGGAGCGCACGCCACGCTGTCTCAATGACGCCAGTGCCTGCCGATGCTCGCCGAGCGTGATGCGGGGCCAGCCGAGGTTCGCAAAGCGAATTGGCCAGGTCGATCCGTCGGGCGCTTCGACGTACACCGTGGAGAGGTCGCGAGGATCATATCGCACTCGTATCTTGCATGGTCCGCCTGCCTGGGGACTAAGGACGTCATCCCAATATCGCAGGCCGAATAGATGGACGCCGTCCCTTCGGACGTTTCGCTCCTCGAATGGCAGAAAGTCGATGAGGAAACGGTGTTCGTCATAGGGTAGCCGTCGGGGATGTGGGCGTGCAGCGACAGCATCCCGCCAGGCGTTATTTGGAGGTAGTCGCAGCGTGCGGTGGATGTCGGCGTGATATCGGCCGACGATCTGCAAGGCCAACCAACGCTCAAGCTCGTCGAGCGTCATGACGGCGTGCCTCTGTGCGTCGTAGTCCCCGCGGCTACCGATATCGCTGGATGTAGATCCCGGCAGGAGATGCACGGCGCCCATCATCGTTCCGATCAGCCGTTCGATATGGCCACCGTAGTGAGGACGTGCGACGGGACGATACTGGAGGTCTATGCCGTGTTCTGCAGCGCCCCGCACCAGCGCTTTGCCATGAAACTCCCGGCCGTTGTCCAGGTGGATGACGTCAGGCAATCCGAAGACAGGCCATTCCGCTCCAATCCCGCGCGATGCAAGCCAGCTATCCTTCGGTAAGACAAGGTGCTGGATCGCCAAGGCGACCGAGGTCGACGACGGGCTTTCCAGACTGAGATAAAACCCGGTCACCACCCGGCTTGCCACATCAATTGCCATCGTCAACCACGGTCGCTGAAGCGGTTGCCGGCTGACCGCATCAACGATGAAGAGATCGACAAGGGTGTGATCGATCTGAACGACCTGGAGTGCGTATTCGGCCGAGTATTCACCGACCACTGGCGCGAATTGCTGTCGGGCCGCCTTCGCACCCTCTCGCAACTTCATCAGTCGCCGTTGGTCGCTCTGATCCACTCGCGCTTTGACTGCCTTCCAGGACGGAGGGCGCAGATCCCGCTGGTAGCAGGCTCTGAGAACGTGATCGTGAACCGCGCTGACGGTCGGACGTTCGCGAGCGCAATAAATTGCCTCAATGGCAAGCCTGACCAGGTCCTCCTGATCGGCGGAGAGCAGCCGCCTCCCCTTCTCTGGCCCAGGTATTTCGTCGAGGAGCGAACTGGTGACAGGCTTTTTGCGAAACTTGGCGACGAGTTCATAGAGCCGTGTGCGCTTCACTCCGAGTTGTCGGCAGGCCGAAGCGACATTGTTGCGCGATA
Source organism: Rhizobium sp. BK112 (assembly GCF_014193215.1). Taxonomy (NCBI): domain Bacteria; kingdom Pseudomonadati; phylum Pseudomonadota; class Alphaproteobacteria; order Hyphomicrobiales; family Rhizobiaceae; genus Rhizobium; species Rhizobium sp. BK112. Next base: position 26,382 of record NZ_JACHYZ010000019.1, on the reverse strand, counting down.
TTCGCCTTGCAGCGATCAAAGGCCTTATGACGGCCTCGCGTGCCACGGCCTTTTGCCAGGCCGGGTCACCCGCGGTCAGCTTATCTGGTCCGTCCGTCATCGAAGACCTCCTCGTTCCTGGCTAAGGCGCGAAGGGAATTCCCAGCTCAGAGCTATGGTGACCGTTGATCGTTACAGATCGACGACAGAGGCGTCACTTATGTCGCCAGACCTTCACGGCCGAGAGCAGGAGGATGACAGCGAGAAGCGGCAGCAGCACATAGCTCGGAATGACGCCTAGCAACTGACCGCCGACGAACGTGCCGACGATCGAGCCCGCCGCCATCAGCAGCACGAAGGTGCCGTTGCGGCGGATGGTCGAAAAGCTCTGGTCCTGACTGTATCGCGCGAACCCAACCAGCATCGTCGGCAGGCTCACCGCAAGCGACAGGCTGCCAGCAAGCTTGATGTCGGCGCCAAATAGGAGGACCAGGGTCGGAATCAGCAGCTCGCCGCCAGCGACGCCAAGGAGGGCCGCAACAATGCCGATGATGAAGCCGGCAATGATGCCGGCGACGATCTGCAGGCCGCCGGTGACCAGCGGCTGGCCTGCAGCAGCCTCGTGACCGACCATCAGCACGACGGCAATCGCCACCAGCATGATCGCGATCACGCGATAGAGGGTCTCTGAGCGCAGTCGGGTAGCCCACCCTGCTCCGAACCAGGCGCCGATCAGGCTGCCGGCCAGGAGGTTGACGATAATGGGCCAGTGCGCAAGCACGTCGGCGCACGGAACGGCGGCCGTGCGAAACGGCAGCGCTGTGGCGACGACGACTAGGCTCATCGCCTTGTTGAGGATGACCGCCTCAAGCCCGGGAAAGCCAAACAGGCTGATGAGAAGCGGTAGTCGGAACTCCGCTCCGCCAAGACCGATCAGACCGCCGAGAGCACCGATGACACCGCCGCCGAGAAAGGCGGCCGGCTTGCTATGCGCAAGTGTCGTGGTGGCAGTGTCTGTCATGATCGATATATTTCTCCGAATATTCCGTTGGTTTTATGCTGACAAACACATCGAGCTGCAAGTGGCGTGACCACGCCGGCGCTACCCTTGCGGCAAACCTAGCGAAAAATCCGCTGAACTTGGCAACGTCCACCGATCTTCGCCCGTGCCAAATCGTTAAAAAACAGTTAATTGCAGTCCGTTTATCCTCAACGGCTGACAAATGAGATTAGCCATCGATGTGATCCAATGGGCTGAAAGTTAGATGCCAAAGCAGCCGACAAATCTGCGCCAACGCGCAATATTCGTACCTCACGCCAGGCTACCATGGCGCGACGGGATCGCGGCTGTCGTCAATCCGGACAATATGGTGATAAAGGCGCAGACGCCTGAGGAAGCTTGGATCGAGGAAGCGACTTCCAAAATTGGCGAATGGCGATCGCTGACCAGAAGCGTCTATCTGCGTTGGGCCATCACAATCAATGCCAGTGAGCTGGCGCAGCGGCGCTACGAGGAGCTTCCGGAGGACCAAGCTCTCCGTACGGACGCTATGCGGATTGTCAACGGCGATCCCACGCGCGTGACTCTTTCTCTTTGGCCAGCACGTGAGGCGGCCGAACATTATCAGACCACCACACCATTGATTGCGGCTTACGGCGTTTCCGATTTGTTTGGAGCGCTTGAGGACATCATCTTCGATCTCTACGAGATCGTCCTTCGGCACAATCCGCAACCGCTGATGCAAGGCCCGGATTTTCGAGAACTCAGGCGGCTCTGGCATAACCGTGCCAACAATGCCGATAGCGAGGCCGCATGGCGAACAGCATGGCTTGAGCGATACAACAACTGGCGGCGAAAGCGTGCCTATGACGGTCTAGGAAACGTCTTGATCGCATTATACCAGCATGCCGGCCTCCAGCGTCCAAGCAATTTCAAACAGACGGATGTTTCGGACTGGGCGCGCACCCTGGAGATGATAGCCGAGCTTCGCAATCTCATTATCCATGGTGCGGCAGCCGTTTCGCAGCGTCTAGCGGAGCTAAGCAACACCCAGAACTCGTTGACCTTCGATTTTATTGCTGATGCAGACCTCGACGTAAAACTGCACCACTTGCAGTCTGTCGAATGTTTTAGTGATCAACTGCTAAATGCCTTCAATATGTCTCTTGTCGAGAAAGCGGTCGGGCGTCTCGATCGCAAGGGGCGGCGCGGGGATGGTTAGCAAGAACGATGGTGTTCCGAGGAGAGCGGCGAAGCTTGATGAGTTCGCTGCTGTCCTGCCAATGGATCGACGCGATCGACTCGCGGAAATTCTAACAGATCAGGATGTTGAAACCCTCCGCCATCTTGTCAGGGAGGGCATGGGCGAAAATACGCTCATGTCGCTCGCCTCCGACCTCGCCTATCTCGAAACCTGGTCGCTGGCAGCGACCGACACCCCCCTCCCCTGGCCGGCGCCCGAGGCGCTGCTGCTGAAATTCGTTGCCCATCATCTTTGGGATCCGCGGCGCCGCGAGCTCGATCCGGAGCACGGAATGCCTGTCGAGGTCGACCAGGTTCTACGTCGCGAGGGTGTACTAAAATCTCCTGGGCCACACGCGCCAAGCACGGTGCGCCGGCGGCTGGCCAGCTGGTCGACGCTGACAAAATGGCGTGGGCTCGAGGGCGCGTTCGCCTCGCCTGCCCTCAAGTCGGCGATCCGGCTCGCTGTCCGCGCCGTGCCGCGGCAACGCCGCCGCAAAAGCGCCAAGGCCGTCACCGGCGAAGTGCTTTCAAAACTGCTGGCGACCTGTGAGAGCGACAATCTTCGCGACCTGCGTGATCGAGCGATTCTGATGGTTGCCTTTGCCTCCGGCGGCCGCCGCCGCAGCGAAGTCGCCGGTTTACGAACGGAGCAATTCACCGTCGAACCGCCAGTGATTGCCGAGGACAATACACCCCTCCCCTCGCTGTCGATCCACCTCGGCCGCACCAAGACAAGCGGCGCAGGTGAGGACGAAGTGGTCTATCTCACCGGCCAGCCGATAGAGGCGCTGAACGCCTGGCTGCAGGCCGCGAAGATCGACGGTGGCAGTGTGTTTCGGGCGATCGATCGCTGGGGCAACGTTTCGAAGCGGGCGCTCGATCCGCAGGCCGTCAATGCGATCCTCAAGCAGCGGGTGGCGATGGCGGGGTTGAAGGTGGGGGAGTTTTCTGCGCATGGGCTGCGGTCCGGCTATCTCACAGAGGCCGCTATGAGGAACATCCCTCTCCTCGAAGCGATGGACCAATCCCGTCATCGTTCGGTGCAGCAGGCCTCCAGCTACTATAACGGAGTAACCCGGCGGGGGAGCCGAGCGTCTCGACTTCTGCCGTGAGCTAGATTCGTCCGCCGTTGAATACTATCTCCGACACCGTGTCGGGATCCTCAATTTCCAGCTCCCAGTTAACCGCAGCAGTAGCGGCGACAAGATTGAAATCAATGGAACTGGTATCGAGCTCGGGGGTATGATGCGGTTGAACGAGACCTGCGTCTTCGGAAATATCGAGGATGTTTTCGAATGCAGTTTGGCTAGTTCCAAGAGCGACGATATGCGTGATTTCCTCTTGAACGAGAGCGTCAATGGCGGCGCGCAGTGACACCTCCGTAAGGTAGCTCAGTTGTTCGGCGTCCTGCGACGATGAGCGGAGGATATAGGAGGCCAGATCGCAGCAATCGTTGGTGAGGTCCACATCCAACGCGTCTTCACCGTGCGCGAGAATGTGGCGAATGTCTTTGACAATCGGCGACGCCGGCTGGGCGATAACTCGTTTGAAGTCGTTATTATAGAACAGGTAGCTGCAATGGCATCCAATCCTAGCAAGCCGCGCTAGCCTTCGAAGCTGGTTTCCCCCGTCATTCTCGTCGCGTCTGTCGTATCCGCGCCTAATATCGACAGCTGCAGCATTCGCTCGTTTCGCCTGGAAGCAGTAAACAATATATCCTGGATTGCCTGCGGCATCGTTCATACCAAGTAGGAACGCGATATCTCCGCCAGTTCTAAGCTCCCTCCCCCGAACATTTAGATCAGCTGCGAATATACCGGGAATTTGTTGGTTTTGCTCCGCGGAGTTTTTGCTGTCCTCCAGCCACCAAACGGCGTCTTCCACTCGGCGTTTGAGCAGTGCTGTCAGGCCATCTTCGTGACAAGGGATGAGACAATCTCTCACAGCAAAATTTGATTGTGCTAGCGAAAAGACAGCAAAGAAGAACGCAATTGGGCCAACAGGACTAAAATTGGTCAAGCCGTTTAGAATCCTTAAGAACTCTCTGTGTTCCCAATTCTCACCGTCTTCGGCGCCGATGCATTCAAAGGGTTGGCTGCCGTAGTCCCGCAATATTTCACGCGACGTTGCAAAGACGTTGGGGTAGCGGACAGCGGTCGCGACAAACGTTGCAACACGGTTATCATTCAAAAGCTCTTCTGGCACTTTCAATGCATTTGCTCCAGTGGAATTGCTCGACTTTCATTCGCAGCTGCGACTATGTTCCACCCGACGCAGCCTGTGGCTTCGCTCAAAAAATGGCCTTAAAACGATGATCCTCTATAAGTACATGCCGTTCACGATCGGTGAATCCGTTGTCCGGAATAATACGATTCTGTTTAGTCAGCCTCGTCACTTCAACGACCCTTTTGATATGCCGGCATATCCCGATGAAGCGACTGCGGATCCACTATCCGCCATATTCGCAGGTCTTCGTACCATGGTGAAAAATCAGGCTTGGGCAGACAATAGCGGAATCCTCTCATTGACCCGCACTCCCGTGAACGCCTTGATGTGGGCTCACTACGCCGAGCAGCACCATGGAATCGTCATCGGCATAGATGTAGCTACAGCTTGCCTCACCGATGAAACGTCAAATTTCATACCGGCCCAATTCGGCAGCGTCATTTATGCCTCCCGACGTGAAACGTCGGATTTTGCCACCCGTCCGTCGACCGGCATAGCGGTGGGTGCGACACATCACTTTCCGGTTGACCATTACGAGAAGCTACAACGTGTCTTTCTGCGCAAGCCGCTCTATTGGGCCTATGAGGAAGAAGTCCGCGTGGTGAAATGCCTCAAAGGAATTTCCGGTGCATTGGCGGCAACACCGAGCGGCTCGTTCGAACTTTCAAGCACTTCCGCGCGCGACTTGCATCTCTACAAACTGCCCGAGGGATCAATTAGGGAACTCTACATCGGAATCCGCGCTGACACTGAAAGAGCCGAGCACCTTGTTATGGAAGCGCGAGTCAGACACCCTCACCTCGCTGCCTTCGAATGCACTCTAGACAACAATGCTTTGGCTGTTGGCTTTGAGGAATACAAATCGATAAGCGAAAATCGAGACTGACCCTCCGTCACCTATGGCGCCGTCCACCTTGAATCGGGTTGGGGCATAAGGCAAAGAGTTCGCGACGCACGGCCGCAACATCGGTTGGCTCAAGGTCCAACATCCCAAAAAATTTACGACCAAACCCACTGAAGGAAGTGCCAATCATTTTCCCCTCAGAGCCGTCCTTCAGGACGAAGCGATCATGGAGAAGGTTCGTGCTGAAATGTCGAACATTGCGGCCTTCCTTCAAGGCGTTGAGGACGACCGGGCGCACAGCACTCTGATAGCTGTTGGTGTAGAGATCAAGCTGTTTTGCCGAAGCCGGGATCAGCTTCGCCAAAGCTTGCGCGTAATCCTCGACACTCTGGTATAGATCTGAGCGCGAAAACTTCAAGAGATAGGGGTCGCAGATGATGACGTCCTGCGCTCCCCTGAGCCAATTCCGCAAGTGCGCCAACCCGTCTACAGCCTCTTCCGCCCCTGCGCGGACGATCATGTGGATGTAGTTGCCATCCGGCGGGGCGGTGTCTGTTCTGGAAGCGTACGCCTTCAGCCTCTCACATAAAAAAACAAGCGTCGCCTCGAATTCCCGAGACGTCAGAATGCGCGGTCCCGGCGTGCCGCTCCTGATCTGCGCAAGACAAGCCTCGAACAATCTCAAGCAAGAGGATCGCAGCTCTTCATCCATCTCGAAAATCGCCTCTCCGCAACTAAATACAATTATTTCAAGGTATTATCCTGTAGTCAGCTGACTACGAGCCGTACTCAGAGCGTCTCGTCTGATATCGATAGGTTTTCAAGCGAACCTCGCGCGCTGCCTCAGCCCGTTGCCAACGTTGCCTCGCCGCCCCGGGCTCGTAGGAGCGCCATCAGCATTGGCCCAAGCGAAAACTCGCCCCTCTTCGCCCGTGACGTCAGGTCGCGAAGATAACCTCCAGCCGAGGTGATATGTCCTGCCCGCTCCAATATCGCGGCCATCGCAGCTGCAGCGTTTTCGGGGCCCATCGCCTCGCACGCATCTTGGTACGCCGAGGGGCTCACTCCCAACATCGATCGGACCACGACCGCGGCCGTCATGAGCTCCCGCCAGCTCGCGATCGCCCCTCCTGGACCGTATGCAGAGATTTCTGGGCAGGCCCTCAGCACCATCCCGATTGGGAAGGCCTTTATCGGCTCGGCACTTCGTTCATCAAATTTACTCGACTTTGCCCCCTGCTCTTTTTCAGAGCTAGGTTCAGGTTCATTGATAGATTCGGTATTTGAATTCTGTATGTGCTGACGGGATCCGCTATCATTGGTGTCGGATTCTTCGAGATTGATGTGGCTTTCCAACAAATTAATCACCTCTTCTCTCAATAGTTCCAACTCATCGAGGATCGATGTCAACTCTTCCTGTGTCTTTGCCCGCCGAAGGCTCGCCATCACGACAATATAAACGTTCTCAACTTTCCCCCAATTGCCAGGAACACCGTCTTCCACAGCGGCGGAGATCAGCTTTCGCACGTCTCTTCGGGCGATCGTAATCCGCTCTTTGGCGATTTTCAGATGCCGATTGGCTTCCACGACGCGCTGAGCCAGGAGCGCAAGTTCCTCCGAGCGAGCAAGGAGGGGTGCGAGACTGAAGCCGTACGCGGTCTCGATGGAGCCATCCGAGTCCTTGCGGGCGTAACGCTTGCCGTTGGGGCTGTCGTTTCGCTGAACAAGCCCAGCCTCGACCAAGACAGCCAAGTTCTCCCGAAGCGTCGTGCCGGCTATCCCGTTTGCCCGCGCAATGAGCTGGGCGTTTGAGGGAAACACAATGAGGTTCGCGTCCTCCTTGAGTTCCGTCTCGGGGTAAAACGACAGCAGTGCGTTCAAGACCGCGAGCGCGCGATCGCGCAAGCCCAAAAGAGAACGAGCATCGCAGGCATCGCGATAGACCTTCCATTTGTCGACTGACTTGCCCTGCTTGATGTCAGCCGCTTTAAACTGCGTTTTTACCAAGGCAAGCGTCATCGGCCGCCGCCCAAAGGGCGTCGTCACACTTCCAATCTGCATCTTCCTTCACCTTCCAATAGGCAAAAGAAATCCGCTCACCAAAACGGTGCCAAAGACTCTTGACTGCGATTCATGGAAATGCGATTCTCAGGCTGCTTAGACCTATGAGAGAGGCTTCCACGACGGCGACGTTTGGGGGCCTTTTTCTTTTGCTGTGTTCCTATCTCCAATTAACCTTCAGACGACGGATTGTCCTTCCCGAAGCTTGCGTAGAGTTCGGGTAGCTGCTCCATCACAAACTTGGCAAAAGCCTCGTCCCGATCTCGGTTCATCTCAATTTTGCAATGCTTGCCGGCGACAGCAAGCGTTGCGATTTCAAGTCCCTCAGACGACCTGGCTATCAATCGAACCGGGGATGATGCCGACGTCTTCCCACTATCTGCCTTGACCGCCCGAAGCACGGCCAGGAAGCGATCGTCCGTGTCCTTGTGACTAAACGACGAATCTTCGGCTGCTTTGCGGGCCTTCTTCTCGGCGCCAGCCGCCTTCAGTAAGTCAGCCAATTCCTGCCATCTCGGCCGGCCGATTTTTGGTGCGCGACCGATCGAATCAATCAGCCATTTCGGTACCGCTCGCGCCACGCCAACAAGCTTATGAACCTCCTGTCGATCAACCGAAAGCGCCGTCTGGATGAGCGTTCGCTGGAACCCGCCGTCTTCGAGCTTGAGCGCGAATGACGCTCGCTCAATGAATGTCAGGTCCTCTCGCGCAGAATTCTCGATTCCTTGAGCAACGACGAGCCTATCGTCATCGAGGTCGCGAACGAAAGCCTTGACGGTCGTCCCCAGCTCGGTCGCCGCGCGCACGCGACGATGGCCATATGCGATCTGATAGCGTCCGGGTTCTGACGGATGTTTTCGAACAAGAATTGGAATTTCCTGCCCGTGATCCTTGATCGAGGTCTTGAGCGCTTCGACTGCTGCAAGGTCCTGATCAGCAAATCGATCGGCAAAGGGGGAGGGGTCGATGAGTGTGGGATCGAGGTCGACTGGGAAAGCGCCGTTAGCCACTTGCTGTTTCAGCTCTTCGTAGTCTCTCTCGACTTCGGAGAAGGTGTCTTTCAACGACCGGACCGCACCAGAAGCAACCCGCTGCACCGGCTGCCTTGTGTCTTCCGAGCTCGGCTCGTCGGACCCACCGGCAAACATGGAGCGGATCGATTGTGTACGTTTGCTCATCGATACCCTCCTTGACGAAAAACGCCATCCGTCGCAACGAAGTAGTCAGCTGACAACACGTTAAGCCACTGTAATCTTTGAATTTCCACGGTGATCATCGGCCCCAAACCTCGTTGATCAGCTCGATCACTTCCTTGTTTACGGCGTTGATGGATTCCATCGCCCTGTCGTAAGTCGATCTTCCCACGGCACCCCGCGAAAGCTCATAGAGCGATTGCTTCGTCAGGCCCGCATTCGCGATCGCGGTCGACTTCCAAGCGGATGCTGCCATCACGTCTGATCCGAAGACATCCCTTAGCAAGCCGACGATTTCCTGTTCGGGAACGTCTCGAGGATCGTGCCTTGTTACGAGGAAGCGCAGGAAGTCATAGTCAAGGCGCCCACCAGCCTCCTCGATGACTGAGACCAGGTCGGAGGTCATCAGCAGGAACTGGCTCATCGATGCGACATCGACCATTTGGGGATGGACTGTCACAATCATGCCGGTCGCTGCGTTTAGCGCGCCCATGGTCAGAAAGCCAAGCTGGGGAGGGCAGTCCACGACAACGACGTCGAAATCATCCTCGATCTGAGCTATCGCACCGGCGACACGCCGAAAAAACAGATCCTCCGGTCGCCCGCGGTTCTGCAACATAAAGCGCGGCGTCTGATGTTCGAACTCCATCAGTTCGAGGTTGCCAGGCACGATGCTGATCCCGGTGAAATAGGTGGGGCGGATGATGTCTTTCATCGCGACCCGTTGGTCATCGTATCGGATTGCGCCATAGAGCGTGGTATTTTCCGCCACATCAAATTCCGGCTGGTAGCCGAACATAGATGAGAGGGAAGCCTGTGGATCAAGGTCAATTGCAAGTACACGATAACCTTGCAATGCCAACCCTTGGGCGACATACACCGAAGTTGTCGTCTTTGCGGAGCCACCCTTAAAGTTGGCGACCGTTATGATCTGTAGCTTTTCACCGTCACGCCGCCGGGGCCAGAACCTACCAGCTTCTTTTGGCCGTGAACTTGCCAGATATTCACGAAGCTCGTTGATCTGGGCCAGCGTATAGGAACGGCGACCACCGGTTCCGAGATCCGGAGAAGGTCCAAGCCCGTCAAGCGACAGCTGGCGCAAGTAGCCGTCGGATACACCCACGATCTCGGCGACTTCGCCTGAGGTAAAGGAGCGAAGCGATTTCTGGGCGCTGGGCGGAAATGCGCGCTCACCAACCGCTCTCAGCCTCGCAGACAGCGCCTCGGCGCGCTGCGTAATACGAGCGGAAGTGGACGCTCGATCGATGTGCCTGTCTATCACGTTCACATTGGCCTCTGGTTTCAGACGGTTTCTTGGCGTCAGACGCGCTATTACCGTCTCAAGATTAGCCACGATTCTAAGAATGCTGCAAGAGAAATAGGGTTAACAAGCCCTTAACGCCTATACCTGGGGTCGTAAGGCGCTACGCCCAGAATTACGACTTTTGCAACGAAAATAGACGCTTATTGCCTTTGGCGGTGGATGTCGTTCGTAGTCTGTTCTTGGGTGAATCCTACAAATTACAGCCTCTAATGTGCACCGATCCATTCCTGTCACAGACCGACTCACAAGGTCTTTCCTTGTAGGATTCTACAACTGCCCCTCGATTCCAATCTGTGCTGATCTCCGGCCGACCAACAATGACGGAGAAAATCATGCAGGTTCTCGCGCTCTCACTGCCCCGGACGCTCCAAGAGGCGCATCTCCTCCACATGCACTACCAGCTTCGTGCGCGGGTCTTTTCCGATCGCCTGGGTTGGGAAGTCGAAGTATCGGCTGGGTGCGAGTCGGATGGTTTCGACGCGCTTCGGCCGACCTATGTTCTCGCCATCGCTGAGACCGGCCAACTTGCGGGGTGCGCGAGGCTCCTTCCTACGCTTGGTCCGACAATGGTGGCGAACGTTTTCCCGTCGCTTCTCCCCGACGGTCAACTTAACGGTCATGCCGCAATGATCGAGAGTTCTCGCTTCTGCGTCGACACGGCCCTCGCGGAGGGGAGGGGCGACGGTTCCGTCCATGAGGCCACGCTGACCATGTTCGCCGGCATCATCGAATGGTGCTTCGCGAATGGCTACACCGAGATTGTTACGGTGACCGATCTCCGGTTCGAGCGCATCCTTGCTCGCGTCGGATGGCCGCTGCAGCGTTTGGGCGAGCCGAGGAAGATCGGCGTGACTATGGCCGTGGCGGGCACGCTGCCCGCCAATGCGGAGATATTCCTCAGGCTCCGTCCTTCCAATTACCGTTCCGAACTCAGCCCTCTCAGCCAGGCAGCTTAAGGAGAAATCCGTGAACCAGCTTCGCTCTCATCCCCGGCTTGTCCGCAAACTTCAGGAGGCGCTCGGCGATCAGCTTTGCGTTGCCCTGGACGACGCGACTGTCGTCGAGATCATGCTCAATCCAGACGGAAAGCTGTTCATCGAACGCCTCGGTCACGGCGTTGCGCCCGCTGGCGAGATGTCCTCCGCTGCCGCGGAGATGGTCATTGGCACAGTGGCGCACGCGCTTCAGTCAGAGGCCGACACGGAACAGCCAATCATCTCCGGCGAGCTGCCAATTGGTGGCCACCGCTTTGAGGGCCTGTTGCCCCCAATCGTCGCCAAGCCTGCCTTTACCATTCGGCGCCGCGCGTCACGCCTCATTCCGTTCGAAGATTATGTCCGCACCGGCGTCATGACCGAATACCAGGCGTCGACGATCCGCAGTGCCATTTCCGCGAGGCTCAACATCATCATTTCCGGGGGAACAGGCTCCGGTAAGACGACGCTTGCGAATGCTGTCATCCACGAGATCGTCAAATCTGCGCCGGAGGATCGTCTCGTCATTCTTGAGGACACCGCGGAAATCCAATGCGCGGCCGAAAACGCTGTTCTCCTCCATACCAGCGATACGATCGACATGGCGCGGCTCTTGAAGAGCACCATGCGGCTGCGTCCGGACCGGATCGTCGTTGGCGAAGTTCGCGACGGCGCGGCCCTGACATTGCTCAAGGCCTGGAACACCGGTCACCCGGGCGGTGTCGCGACCATTCACTCGAACACCGCCATGTCGGCGCTACGCCGCCTTGAGCAGCTGACGGCCGAGGCAAGCCAGCAGCCGATGCACGAGGTGATCGGAGAGGCCGTCGACCTGGTCATTTCAATTGAGCGGACGCCAAGGGGGCGGCTTGTTCGCGACATCATTCAAGTCGAGCGGTTCATCAACGGACGGTACGAGATCGAATCCGATCAGCTCACCGAAGAACAGGAGGCGCGCCATGTCGCGTAAGCATACCCTCATCGCCGCCGCACTCGTGGCGGCGCCAATCATTCTTGCCTCTGCCGCGCCGGCGCTCGCCAGTTCCGGCGGCAGCCTCCCATGGGAAGGGCCACTGCAGCAGATCCAGGAGTCGATAACCGGCCCGGTCGCGGGTGCGATCGCCCTTGCAGCCGTGGCCATTGCCGGCGGCATGCTCATCTTCGGCGGTGAGCTCAACGATTTCGCACGGCGTCTTGTGTATGTCGTGCTCGTCGCCGGCATCCTGCTCGGCGCTACCAACATCGTCGGCCTGTTTGGCGCGACCGGCGCTTCGATCGGGCTGACGGACGAGCAGATCACCTCGATCGGTTCGAGCGGAGGAGGGAAGGGAGAGCATGGCTGAGTCCCTCTCCGGCCTGCGGCGTAACCGCATCCACCGCGCGCTGTCGCGCCCGAACCTGCTGATGGGCGCCGACCGGGAGCTGGTGCTGATCACCGGTCTTGCAGCCGTGATCCTGATCTTCGTCGTACTGACGGTTTATTCGGCGATCTTCGGGGTCGCCGTCTGGGTCGTGATCGTCGGGCTGCTCCGGATGATGGCGAAGTCCGACCCACATATGCGGCAGGTCTATATCAGGCACATTTCCTACAAACCCTATTACAAGGCGACCACTTCGCCGTGGCGCCGGTATTGAGGTGGCGCCCATGGTAGCTCTTAAACGCTTCCGGGTGACCGGCCCATCCTTTGCCGATCTCGTTCCCTATGCCGGCCTTGTCGACAATGGTGTCCTCCTCTTGAAAGACGGAAGTCTGATGGCCGGCTGGTATTTCGCTGGCCCGGACTCCGAAAGCGCGACCGACCTCGAGCGCAACGAGCTGTCGAGGCAGATCAATGCCGTTCTGTCGCGGCTCGGAAGCGGGTGGATGATCCAGGTCGAGGCCATCCGCATTCCGACGGTCGACTATCCCACAGAAGACCGTTGCCATTTCCCGGACCCGGTGACCCGCGCGATCGACGCCGAGCGGCGGGCGCATTTCGCGCACGAGCAGGGGCATTTCGAGAGCAAGCATGCGCTAATCCTGACCTACCGGCCGCTCGAGTCCAAGAAGACTGCTCTCAGCAAATATATCTACTCGGATGAGGAAAGCCGGAAGAAGTCCTACGCGGACACGGTGCTCTTCGTGTTCAAGAACGCGGTGCGAGAGCTTGAGCAGTATTTTGCCAACGCTCTTTCGATCCGGCGAATGGAAACCCGCGAAACCTTTGAGAGGGGAGGGGAGAGGATTGCCCGATATGACGAGCTGCTGCAGTTCGCCCGGTTCTGCACCACCGGCGAAAGCCATCCAATCCGGCTTCCCGACGTTCCCATGTATCTCGACTGGATCGCCACGGCGGAGCTTGAGCATGGATTGACGCCAAAGGTCGAAAACCGTTTCCTCGGTGTCGTCGCGATAGACGGACTGCCGGCCGAAAGCTGGCCGGGCATTCTGAACAGCCTAGACCTGATGCCGCTGACCTATCGATGGTCATCGCGCTTCATTTTCCTTGATGCCGAGGAGGCCCGGCAAAAGCTCGAACGCACACGCAAGAAATGGCAACAGAAAGTTCGGCCGTTCTTCGACCAGATATTCCAGACACAAAGTCGATCCGTCGACCAGGACGCGATGACCATGGTGGCCGAGACCGAAGATGCCATCGCGCAGGCCTCGTCGCAGTTGGTTGCCTATGGCTATTACACGCCGGTCGTCGTGTTGTTCGACAGTGATCGCGAGGCACTGCAGGAGAAAGCCGAAGCGATCCGGCGGCTGATCCAGGCGGAAGGTTTCGGGGCGCGGATCGAAACGCTCAACGCCACCGACGCCTATCTCGGTAGCTTGCCGGGCAACTGGTATTGCAACATCCGTGAGCCGCTGATCAACACCAGCAATCTCGCCGACTTGATTCCGCTGAACTCGGTATGGTCCGGAAACCCGGTTGCGCCATGCCCCTTTTACCCACCGAATTCCCCGCCTTTGATGCAGGTTGCGAGCGGCTCGACAGCGTTTCGTCTGAACCTGCATGTCGATGATGTCGGCCACACGCTGATCTTCGGGCCGACCGGTTCTGGCAAGTCGACGTTGCTCGCCCTGATCGCCGCACAGTTTCGCCGGTACGAAAATGCGCAGATCTTCGCCTTTGACAAAGGCAGTTCACTTCTGCCCCTGACGCTCGCAGCCGGTGGCGATCACTATGAGATCGGCGGCGACAATGCCGAAGAGGGGAGGGCGTTGGCCTTTTGCCCATTGTCCGACCTTAAAAATGACGCCGACCGGGCTTGGGCGACGGAATGGATCGAGATGCTGGTCGGCCTGCAGGGCGTCACCATCACCCCAGATCATCGCAACGCTATCTCTCGACAGATCGGCCTGATGGCGAGTGCATCCGGTCGGTCGCTCTCGGATTTTGTCAGCGGCGTGCAGCTTCGCGAGATCAAGGACGCGCTGCATCACTATACCGTCGATGGCCCGATGGGCCAGCTGCTCGATGCGGAAGAGGATGGCCTCACACTCGGCGCCTTCCAGACTTTCGAGATCGAGCAGCTGATGAATATGGGCGAGCGCAATCTCGTGCCGGTGCTGACCTACCTGTTCCGCCGGATCGAAAAGCGTTTGGATGGGTCGCCCAGTCTGATCGTGCTCGACGAGGCGTGGCTGATGCTCGGCCACCCTGTGTTCCGCGACAAGATTCGCGAGTGGCTCAAGGTGCTGCGCAAAGCGAATTGCGCTGTCGTTCTTGCGACCCAATCAATCTCCGACGCCGAACGGTCCGGGATTATCGACGTGCTGAAGGAATCCTGCCCCACCAAGATTTGCCTTCCGAATGGCGCCGCTCGCGAGTCGGGAACGCGCGAATTCTACGAGCGTATCGGCTTCAACGAGCGGCAGATCGAGATCGTCGCGACCGCCATGCCGAAGCGCGAATACTACGTCGCCACGCCAGAAGGCCGGCGGCTCTTCAACATGTCGCTTGGGCCAGTCGCGCTGAGCTTTGCCGGCGCGTCGGGCAAAGAGGACCTCAAACGCATCCGCGGACTGAAATCCGAACATGGCCGCGACTGGCCGATCCACTGGCTTGGAACGAGAGGAGTTCAAGATGCCGCATCGCTACTCAAATAGATGGTTCGCCTGCTTGGCGGCCGCCGTTCTCACAATCGGAGCTGCAGGCTCGGTGCAAGCCGGCACAGCTACCGGCGCTGCGACGGAATGGACGCAGCTCGCCAACAATGCGCAGCTCGTGGATCTCATGAAAAGCTCCGGCATCCAGGTCGACAATCAGCTGACCCAGATCAGCCAGCTTGCAGAGCAGATCCAGAACCAGCTGAAGATCTACGAGAACATGCTGCAAAACACGGCGCAGCTTCCTGGCCATGTCTGGGGGCAGGTCGAAAGCGATCTCAACCAGCTGCGCAGTATCGTCGACCAGGGACAGGGCATCGCCTTTTCGATGGGGAATGCGGACGACGTTCTTCAGCAGCGCTTTCAGAGTTATGCCGATCTCAAAACGAATTTGCCGAGCAACGCAACGTTCTCCTCGACCTACCAGTCCTGGTCGAACACCAACCGCGACACGATCGCCAGCTCGCTGAAAGCGGCGAGCCTCACGGCCGACCAGTTCGATAGCGAGGAAGATACGATGTCCTCGCTGCGGTCGATGTCCGAAACGGCTGACGGGCAGATGAAGGCTTTGCAGGTCGGCCACGAGATTGCCGCTCAGCAAGTCGCGCAAATGCAGAAGCTTCGCGGTCTCGTCTCCCAACAAATGACAATGATGGGAACCTGGCTTCAGACGGAACAGACCGACAAGGACCTGGCGCAGGCGCGGCGGGAAAAGTTCTTCAACGCCGAGGTCAAGAGCGTTCCCGAAGGCCAAAAAATGGAACCGCGATGGTGAGCCGCTCCGTCCTGATTGCCTTGCTGTTGGCTGTCGCCGCTGCATCGTCTGCAGCGACAATGCTGATCGTCAATTCCCGAAACACAGGAATCCCTGCGCTTACCGAAGAGCAGCGCGCCGTCCGGGAAAAATTCTTCGGCTCCGACAAGGAGCTGCCGCCAATCAATGAAGGCCAGGAGATGCGCCCGAGATGGTGAAGGTAACGGTTGCGCGTTCTTTCCTGATCACAGGTCTCATTTTCCTCGCCTATGCTGTTCCCGCATTCGCGCAGGAGGGACAGGTCCTCACGGAACTGGAAAATCAGGTCTCCTCCGCTGCGAAGGGGTGGGAGACCACCATCATGGAGGCGGCGAAATCCCTATTCTGGATTCTCGCAACGATCGAGATCGGCATTGCGGCCGTCTGGTTGGCGATCCAGTCAGCATCGCTGGACAGCTGGTTCGCTGAACTGGTGCGGCGGATCATGTTCATCGGGTTCTTCGCATTCGTTCTGACCCAAGGTCCGACCTTTGCGCGAGCGGTGGTCGACAGCCTTTTCCAGATTGGCGCCGGCGGTGGATCAGCTTCACCCGCTGAGGTGTTCGACGCCGGCATCCGCGTCGCGTCGCAAATGTCGGAGCAAGCGCAGTTCGGGGTTTTCGAAGACAATGCCCTGGCGATCGCGGCGGTGTTGGCAATGGGCATCGTCGTTATCTCCTTCTCGCTGGTTGCAGCGATTTTCGTGTCGGTCATGGTCGAAATGTACGTCGGCTTGCTCGCCGGCATGATCATGCTCGGGCTGGGTGGTTCGTCCTTCACGAAAGACTTTGCCATTCGATACCTCGTCTATGCCTTCGGCGTCGGCATGAAACTCATGGCATTGGTAATGATCGCCAAGATCGGATCGAACGTCCTGCTTGGCCTCGCTCAAGCTCCGACTGCCTCGTCGGATCAGTTCGTCACGACCTTGGCCATCGCCGGTATTTCCGTCGTGGTTTTCATCATCGCCATGTATGTCCCAAATATCATTCAAGGCGTTGTCCAGGGCGCATCGGTCTCCGGTGGCATGGAGGCAATCCGGCACGGCGGGCAAGCGGCGTCTTTTGCCGCGGGTGCTGGCTTCCTCGCCGCCGGCGCTGCCGGTGCGGGGTTTGCAGCGGCTCAAGCTGCACGAGCTGGCGGTTCATCCGTTGCAGGAGCCGCACTTCGCGGCGTGGGCGCGAGCTTCAGTTCCGGCGCGCAAGCAGCCGGATCTGCCGCGAAAGAAAAGGCAATAGGATCTCCCGGCGCCTATGCCGGGTCGATCCTTGGGCTAGCGAACGCCAAGCTTGATGAGCAGCGCGGTGGTCATAGTGGACCGAAGTCTCCTCCCGAACGCAACGACAAACCGTAATCGAGACAAGGGAAGAATAAATGGCAGCGAACCGCGCCCCGGAAAACCCGTACCTTGCCGCCCGCCAGGAATGGAGCGAACGCTACGGCTCCTATGTGAAGGCCGCAGCCGCATGGCGTATCGTTGGTGTCCTCGGTCTGGTCATGGCCGTCATCGGCTTCAGCTACGCGATGTATCTGAGCACGCAGGTGAGGCTCGTGCCTTACATCGTCGAGGTCGACAAGCTCGGAACTGCGGTCACGGCAGGTTTCCCCGAGCAGATCGAGTATGCCGATGTCCGCGTGGTGCGCGCCACACTCGGAAACTTCGTCACAAGCTTTCGCTCGATCACGCCGGATGCGGTGGTACAGAAGCAATATATCGACCGCACCTACGCCCTTCTTCGCACCTCCGATCCGTCGACGGAGAAGGTCAACGCCTGGTTCCGGGGCAATTCGCCATTCGAGAAGGCGAAGTCCTCGACCGTGGCCATCGAGGTCAACAACATCGTGGCACTCTCGAACCAGACCTATCAGATCGACTGGACGGAATACGTGCGGGACCGCAAGGGCAAGGAGACCGGCACACGCCGTTTCCGCGGGATCGCAACGGTCACGCTTACCGCGCCACAGGATGAGGCGACGATCCGCCTCAATCCGATCGGCCTCTACGTCCGAGATTTTGACTGGACGGCACAGCTTTAAGGGCAGGGATTCTTTCAATGAAAAAAACGGGATTGATCGCAGCCGCCGGCTGCATGGCCGGACTCTTGCTTGCTGCGGGCGCGCAGGCGCAAAGCATGACGAGTAACGAGGTGAAAGGAACAAATCTTTCCAGAAAGTGGCGCGGCACGCCGGGACTGGTCACGACAGGTCCGGACGGAAAGGTGATCTTCCTGTTTGGCGAGACCCAGCCGTCCGTCGTCTGCTCTCCTCTACAGGTCTGCGACATCGAACTTCAGGGGGGCGAGATCGTTCGCGACGTCCTCGTCGGTGACACCGTGCGCTGGAAGGTAGAGCCGGCCACCTCAGGGGCCACAGGCGGACAGGCGATCCATCTCATAGTCAAACCGTCGGAGCCGGGCCTTCTCACCTCAATGGTCGTTACGACGTCGCGGCGCACCTATCATATCCAGCTCAAGTCCCATCCGAGCCAGTACATGGCGCGCATTGGTTTCGAATATCCGGAAGACGTGTCGACCAAGCTCGCCGACATCAACGCCCGTCTCGAAACGGGCGGCATTCCGGGCACCGCGCCGGACAAGCTAAACTTTTCCTATTCAATCAGCGGCGGTGCTTCGTGGAAACCGAAGCGGGTCTATTCGGACGGGGTGAAGACCTACATCCAGTTCCCGAAATCGATTTCCGGCCAGGACGCGCCGGTGCTCTTCGTCGTCTCCGGCGGTCAAAATCGTATCGTCAATTACCGGATGAAGAACGACATGATGACCGTCGACTATGCGATCGACAAGGCGATCCTCGTTTCCGGTGTCGGTTGGCGGCAACAGAAGATCACCATCCGGCGGGGAGGCTGAACCATGCGGAAGCTGCTCGCATTCTTCATCGCGGCCGCGCTGCTCTCCGGCTGCCAAACGGCCGACGACGCACTCACCACCAGCTCGACCCCCGTGGCAGTCACTGGACCGGCTGCAAGCGCCATCGCCGGCGACATGGCAAGTCGTTTGGCTGAACAGATCGGCCCCGCCGGTGCTGCGACGACGATCAAAATGGAAAAGGACCCGTCGGAATTCGCGACGGCCCTCGAGGCGGCCCTGAAGGGGTGGGGTTATACAGTCGTCACGGACGGCAAAGTCGCCAAAGACGTCAAGCCGGTCGAACTTGCTTATGCAATCGAGGGCTTCGACGGACAAATTTTGGCCCGGGTCTCAACACCTTCGATCGCTCTCGGTCGCGCTTATACGCCGACGGCGGCCGGCGCCACGCCGGCTAGTCCGCTTTCGATCACGCAGCGCAACTGACGGAGATTAACATGGTCCAGTCGCTCCAGCTTGGCACGTCGAGCCAAGCCGACGATCAGAATGGCATGCGCCGGCTCAACCGGCTGCCGATCATCATCGCCATCATCGTCATCGTGCTGTTCGTCGGCGTCGTCGTGATTGGTCTGTCACTGCGCGGGCTTTCCTTCAATCATGGCGACATCGAGGGTGCTTCCAACAGCCCTGCGACCAGTTTCGGCGATCAGCTTAAGCGGGGTGTCACCGACGGCATTATCGGTGACCCAGAAAAGCGGGAGGTGTTTCAGCCGACGCCCGTCGTCGCGGAGAAAAAGGAAAAGCAGGAACCGGTCGTCGAGCGCCAACCAACAGATCGACAAGATCGCCGACAAAGGCTCGAATCCGAAGAGGAGTGGAAGGCTCGCCTGAAGAGAGAGCAGGATGAACAGTACATGCGCGAGGCACAACGCCAGCGGATGGCGCGCCTCCAGGCCCGCGCTACAGCGCTCGATTCGCCGCTGAAGGTACACATAGGAGATGTCGAAAAGGTAACCTCCACCAATGACACCGGCCGCCAGCCGACAAATGTCGCAGCGAACAGTGCATCAGACCTTTATGCCACCGCCCTGAAATCCGGCCTGATGGGCCAAAACGTCGATCAGAATGGCCAGACGTCGAAGGAGGATTTCTTCAATCAGGACATCAAGGATCTCGGTTACCTGCCGAACCAGGTCGTGCCCCAGATGTCGCCTTACGAGTTGAAGCGCGGTTCGGTCATCCCGGCGACATTGATCACCGGCCTCAATTCCGACCTGCCAGGCCGCCTTACCGCTCAGGTCAGCCAGAATGTCTACGACAGCGCGACCGGCTATCGTCTTCTCATCCCGCAAGGCGCAAAGCTCTTCGGCCGCTACGACTCCAAGGTTTCATTCGGCCAGGAACGTGTTCTCGTCGTCTGGACGGACCTCATATTTCCGAACGGCTCGACCCTGCAGATCGGTGGTATGGCGGGCACAGACGCCGAAGGGTATGGTGGATTCCAGGATAAGGTCGACCGCCATCTTTGGAGGACATTCGGTTCTGCAGCCCTGGTGGCAATCATCGGGACGGGTATCGATATGTCGATGCCTGAGAGTTCGACGCTCGCGACGCAGGACACGGCCTCGGATGCAGCACGACGGAATTTTGCCGAGTCATTCGGCCGGGTAGCGGAAGAGACGATCTCGAAGAACCTGAACGTTCAGCCGACGGTTCGCATCCGGCCCGGTTACAAATTCAACGTGCTGGTCGATCAGGATATTATTTTCCCGTCGACCGACCGGCAGTGACGGTCTTTGTCGGTCATATTGTGGATTCCGGCAGCAGCCGTCACTTGCGCGAAAAACACACCCACAGATAGCGGACGCCGGAGATCTGGCCCGAAATCGGCCTTCTGGGGTTGCAATTCAGGGCGGGCTCGACGATTTTGTGTGAGCACCCTTCAACGAAAGTTATTGTTGCAGAGAAAGAAGCATGCAGGAAAATCAATATTCGCCGAGCTATCTTAAGGCCTCCACCGCAGTGAAAAATGCAACGACAGTAGCCGTCGCATTGGACGAGTTCCAGCAGCACTATCCCGTGGATTTCGTCACGTTTCACCTCGCAAGGACCATCGTCGGTAGCGTCGATGCACCGTTCGTCAGAACCACCTACCCTGATAGCTGGGTTTCGCGATACCTTCTGAACGACTACATCAATGTCGACCCGATTATTCGAGAAGGCTTCTCTCGTCAGTTGCCATTCGATTGGCGTGAGATTGACATCCCTGACAGTGCACATCAATTCATGGTGGATGCAGAGATACACGGTATCGGAGGCAACGGCGTCTCGATACCGATCGTTGATAAATCCCGCCGGTCGCTTCTTTCGATCAATTCGCAGTTGAGTGATGAAGAATGGACATTGATAGAACGGCAGTTTCGACCTGAGTGGATCGAGCTGGGTTTTCTTCTGCACCGGAAAGCGGTTTTCGAACTTCACGGGGAAAACGATCCGGTGCCGGCGCTCGGAACCAGGGAGGTCGAGTGCCTTCACTGGGCCTCGCGCGGCAAAGACAGCAAGGACATTGCTGGAATCCTAGGACTGTCCGAGCACACGGCGCGTGGATATCTGAAATCAGCACGATACAAGCTGGGTTGCCCCACGCTATCAGCCGCAATTGCCCATGCGGTACACCTGAACCTTATCACTCCGCATGTGGGTAACCCAAACTAGGCTATCGGTTTGGGGGATTTATCTCCTCGCAATCCCGCTGCATTTTCCAACGGCGCGACAAGGGAGCCTGTAGCTGCCTTGCGCGCCGGACATTGGAGAGTGGCATTGAATGACGCACTAAGAAATTTGATTGATATGATAGAGGCTGCACGCGATGAGCGTATGATCAAGAGTGCCCTGAAAAGCTTCGCGAACGCTTATGGCTTCGAGCGATTCGCGTATCTTCAAATTGAAGGCGCTGAAGTCCGTGCATTCAATTCCTATCCCGAGGAATGGCAGGATATTTACCTCGGCAACCAATATTCCCGCATCGATCCGGTCGTCACGGAAGCCAAGCGTCGCAAGGAAATGTTTTCCTGGACGGCCGACGATTGGCCGGCTCGTGGAACCTCCGAACTCAGGCGCTTTCGGGACCAGGCGATCGAACACGGCATTCGCAGCGGACTGACGATACCCGTCGAAGGAAGTTTTGGCTCCACGATGATGCTGACGTTTGCATCCTCAACACAGACGGCTGACGTTTCAAAACTGCAGGATGCGCAACATGCGATACGGGCGGTACTGACGATCCATTACCGCCTGAAGATCATCGCAGCGACGACGATTGTCGCTCCGAAACGGTTGCTTTCACCAAGAGAAGCAATGTGCCTTATGTGGGCGGCAAAGGGCAAAAGCGCCCCGGAAACCGCAATGTTGACGGGGATCAATCCGAGGACAGTACAGCACTACCTCGATAAAGCGCGCGAAAAGCTCGAAGCGGCAACCGTTCCGCAACTCGTTGCGATCGCTAAAGACCACGGTCTGGTGTGAGCGTCAGTCTTCGCCATCTGGGGCAACTTCAGGGACGTAGCCAAGCGCATCGATGATTTCCGACAGCGCCTCCTGTTGGGCTTCGGATTTTTTCTGGCGAGCGACGTACTCATCCTGCAAAGTCTTGAGCACGGCGGCAGAAACCGACGGGTCAGCGCTCGCGCGAGTCCACTCCTCATGGACAGCTTCATCGGCGGCAATAAGCTGGCGGTGTTCGCGGATTGCAGCGACCGCCAGAGCCTCTAATTCTGACTTTTGCATTGAGCCGTAGCGAGATCCGCCGTCGTTTCTTTCGTCGTTCGCTTCGGATGAGTTCAGATCCTTCATCCGATCCTCCATGAGTTCATTTTTTCGCCAAGCCCTTCGTCCGCATTATAGAGTTTAGGCCATAAGTGCACGGCCCGTCTTCCACCAATGCCCCTCCTTCAACGGTGGATCGTGCGTCGGAAATCGGTGTAAGTTCCAATTACATACTATAGTTGATAAACTTAAAGTATGTAAACCGCGATCTTCCGCGCATGGACATGCGGAAACTGGTCGGTCGCAATTTTGCGCGCCTACGTCGGGAAAAAGGCCTGACGCAGGAGGACGTGGAATTGCGATCTGGCTACAGCCAGCAGTATCTTAGCGGCTTGGAGCGTGGGCGACGAAACCCGACAGTGATTACCCTCTATGAGTTGGCGCAAGCACTCGGTGTCAGTCACGTTGAACTTGTGGCTCCCGACGAGCATCACCAGTAATACGCTCCATGAATTCGAGAGCACGTCTACGCGCGGCGCGAGCTGACACCTGCCGTGGCCGCCAAATGCTCCGAGGCCCGAGTCCCTGCTTACTCGAGAATCTTTGGGACCAGGAAAAAGTTGCGTTCACTGAGCGGCGCATTTGCCACAATCTCTTCGGCGTGATTGCCTTCGGTCACGACGTCCTGGCGCATTTTCATCGTTGTTGGCATAACCGAGGTCATCGGAAGGATGCCTTGGACATCAACCTCCAAAAGTTGCTCGATGAAGGCCAGAATTTCGTCCAGTTCGCCGCACATTTTTTCAGCCTCGTCCGCGCTGAGTGCGAGACGGGCAAGGCGGGCAATACGCCTAACGGTCGCGATATCTATCGACATAGTGTGCGTCCTATTTGATGGCTTCCGTCGCTTGCGCAACGATTTGCCGATCTATGCCTTCTGCCGCTAACACTGACTGCAGGCTGTCGCGGTCCTGTGCCCGGATTACCTGATGACCAACAGAAAGCGAGCCCCGTCACGGAACAGCTCAAGGGTGGCTATAGCTGTCTTTTTGCTGATGGCACGGCGCAACTCGGCGACAGAAGTGACCGGGATTCTGTTGACCGCAACGACCACATCCCCGGCGCGAAGGCCGGCGCGGTCAGCGACGCTGCCAGCGTCCACGCTCTCGATGACGACGCCGGAAACACCAGCTACCCCAGATTCAGCAGCTGAGGCATTCCGCAGTTTGGCGCCGTCGAGCGGTGTGGCGGAGAAGTCCCCGGAGGCGCGATCCTCGCTTTCTATGGGTACCTCAATTTCCCGCTGGTCATCACCGCGCTTGACGGTCAGCCTGATCTTGCTGCCTGCGGGCGTCAGACCGATGCGGTTCCTGAGGTCAGTGGCGCCGCGCACGGGGCGTCCATCAAAGGCAGTCACCACGTCGCCTGTCTTCACTCCAGTCCGATCGGCCGCCGAACCGGGTTCAACATTGGCGACGAGCGCGCCGCGAAGGCCGCCGAGATTGAGGGCTTCTGCCAGATCCGGCGTAAGATCCTGGATACCGATGCCCAGCCTGCCACGCTGCACCTCGCCGTGAGCGGTCAACTGGTTCATTACGGACGCCGCGATGCTGCTCGGTACCGCAAAGCCGATACCCACATTCGCACCGGCCGGGCTGAGGATTGCGGTATTGACCCCGATCAGCTTGCCGTCGAGCGTCACCAGCGCTCCACCTGAATTGCCGGGATTGATCGAGGCATCGGTTTGGATGAAGTCTTCATAGCCTTCGATATTGAGCCCGCTGCGTCCGAGCGCACTGACAATGCCTGAGGTGACCGTCTGGCCGAGCCCGAACGGGTTGCCGATGGCGACGACATAATCACCGACCTTGAGAGCATCGGAGTCTCCGATCTGGATCGCCGTGAGGTTCTTCGCGTCGATCTGCAGCAGGGCAATGTCGGTCTCCTTGTCGCTGCCGATCAGTTTAGCACGCAGCTGCCGACCATCTTTCAACGTGACGGAGATCTCCGAGCCACCATTGACGACGTGGTGATTCGTCAGCACATAGCCATTGGCAGCATCGACGATGACGCCAGAGCCGGCGCTCATCCGAGCCTGCGGTTGTTGCTCAGGCAGATTGAAGTACCGTCGGAAATAGGGGTCGTTGTAAAGCGGATTGTTATTGGTCGGCGACCGCGAAACCACCGCAATATTGACGACGGCCGGCGTGACTCGCTCAAGCATCGGCGCAAGTGTCGGCAGGTTCACGGACGAAGCAGCTGGTGCGAGCGTCTGCGCAAAGACCGGTGCGACGGTGAACAGAATGGCGCAGGCGGCAATCGCTGCGGACGCGGCTATCGTGCGAAACCTCGGGGCGGGATCGGACATCGGTTGCTCCTTGAGTCTGATGATTTTCTTCTCTTCAGGCGTAACGCAGGAAGGGAGCAGAGGAACGGGCCCGGGGGCCCGGGGGCCCGGACCCGTTCTCACTCGGTTACACGGTTGACAACGGATGGTTATGGCTGAACCAGATGTTGCCTGCGGCGAGGACCGCGACGACAAGGCCGGCAATCACGTGCGCCCACATGGCTGGTGTCACGGCAGAGAAGCCGAGGATCCATGGAGCGACCACGGCCCATATACCAAGCACCAAGTTGATCCACTCCTCTGCCTCATAAAAGGCATAGAGAGCCGCGACGGCGACCACGGCGATAGCCGCACCGACAATCCACGCATTCCAGGCGGCATAGGTCTCAGCGGCGAAACCGAAGAGCCAGGGCGTGATCAAAAGACCGAGACCGGCAACGATATTGACGATATCGAAAGCCGTCCGGTTGTTCGAAGATAGGGACTTCATCATCTTTCATTTACTCCTTCTCGGTTGGTTGCATCATCATAGGTCCGTCTCCTGCAAGCAGGAGACGGGGGCGGCGGCAGCATTTGGATCGCCGTCGCCGCGAAACCCGGTTATCGTGGAACTGGAATCCGGTAGGCACTGGTGCCGGTCCGGGCACTCCTGGAGGGCAAGTTTGCTCCCATTTGTGTCCCGCAGATCAAGCCTTGGCTTCCCACCACGGTTGAGGGCGGGGCAGCGCGCGGCTGCCGCAACAGCCAGGGCGAACTTGTTGGGCAGGATATTCTGGCAATCGAAGACGACATGTGGGTCCATAGGCGCACCTCACGCGACATTTCGATCGACCATTCCATGGTCCCGCCTGCTCTCGACCTCTCGCTCGAGCGAGAGCAGCGCCCGCTCAACCTCATGAAGACGCGAGCGCTGGTTGTTCTCCGAGATGCCTCCGATGGGCGCCTGATCGACCTGATATTCGGTCCAGGCCCAGTTCATCAGGATCGAACGCTTCGCTTCAATCGACAGTGTCGGGTCAAGTGCGACACCCATCGGAGATGGCCATGTCGCCGGGCCGGAAGCATCGTCTCGGTTCAACGCCCCATCCAGCGCTCGCCTGTAGTTTTGCTGAAGCGCGGCAAGGCCAAGCCGCTCCAGTGTCGCATCCGCGAAGGCATCAGACGGTTGGTGCGACCGCTGGCCGACGCCTTGCTTTGCCTGTGCAGCCGCTTTGCGTGGCCGGCGTTGCGCCACGTAGCTAAGCCCCTGACGCTCGGCATAGCGGATGGCGGATTCGAGCGTGGGGAATTTCAATTCCACCTGGGTGAGCGCGTCGGCACTTCCCGTGTAGCCCATCAAGGGTTCGATGAATGGCGCGCTACGGCGGTTGAAAACAAGACGCCAGCCCTTCGTCCGCGCGGTCCCTGATGTTGTCACCGAGCGCGACGGTTTAAAAATTTGGGCAACGGCATTCTCGGGAAACAATGAGTGCCCGAAACAAGGATGGCTCCACCGGTTGTCGTTTAAGACGCGCAAACCGGGAGCCGTTACTATTCTCTCGTTATCTGAGTGTCTGCCAGTCTCCATCATTTGTCCTCCCCATGTTGGAGAAGGATGCGCGGCGGCCGCCACTTGGCCGCCGCGCGTTCGTCTCGATCAACTCTTGATGGCGATGCGCTTGACCTGCGACTGCGCCTCCTCGGTCTTCGGCAAGGTGATCGTCAGTATTC
>NZ_JACHYZ010000018.1:0-119442 GCF_014193215.1 Rhizobium sp. BK112 | reverse complement strand
GAAGCGATGGCGCTTGTAGCTGACAGGACTGTGGCTCATCACAGCGGGGTAGCCGCAAATCTCTTCACCGGCAGTTAATTTGACATCACCCACGCGAGCTCCCCATCCCTCCGCCGTCTGGCGGGCAAGGATGTCGCGGCCGATACTCCAATAAAGGAGAGTCAGTTCCCGGTTGACGGCAACAGCCGCCTTGAGCCGAGCCGCTCGGATTCTTTCCTTCAGCTCTGAAAGCAAGGAGGCGTAACTGCCGTCTGGTGCAGGGACAAGAGTCGTCATAAGGCGAGTCTTTACCAGCTGCACTCAAAAAAAGCTTCATTCATTTGAGCCGAGGCGCGGCGGTTGGCCAATACTGGAAACTCGACAGTTTCCCATGAAAAATGGCCTCCGGTTCGTATCCCTTCAAGGCGAAGAAATTGCCAGCGTTTGACTATCCGACGTGTGATCCTATTAATTTCTCTCGACCGCCCCCGATGTTTGGACACGTGACCTGTCATGCAGTCTATCGGCGAGATTGCCGCAATCGCTGGCGTTGGGGTCCTCACCTCTTTGACCATCGCCGATTGCTGCAGCAGAAGTGGCCGTCGTCAAACGCTGTCGGAGGGGGTGGCTATCAAGCGGGCTCCAGGGTGGGCGCGATCCGTCCGAACCCTGGTATACACCTTGTCCCACCTTTTCTGAGCATTGCCAGAATCGCCGGTATTCGCATTGACCTCCGGCCTGAAAGGTGAATAAATTGCCATCGTGCTGCCGACGAATTTTTCTGTCGGAGCACCACATTGAAGAAATTTCTGAAATTCGAGTTCACCAAATGGGCCATGCGCGGCGAGGCGTCGGGGCGGCTCGAGACGTGGCTTCTGTTCACCATGTTCATGATCGCTCGCCTGGCGCCGTTGGTCGTAGCTTCCGGGGTAGGGCTGCATTACCTGCAGGGCGCACCCGCGGTTGACCAACTGCCATCAGAGCTCTTCTGGCAAGCGTAGGCCCCTATACGAGGGATGGCGCAGCTAGGGTGCGAAATCGTACGTTTAGCTCGAAAAGTGATGCTCGAGATGGATATTCGTTCCCAAAATTTGGTTTTGAATAGCATTTCTCTCTAAAACTTCATATTCAACATAGGCGGTAACCTAAGCAAAATATGCACGATTTCGGTTAGCGTACGATTTCGCACTGATCTTGTTCTGACTCCACAGTTCGGACGACTTGGCACACAATAGCTGTAGCGGCTCGTGCGGTTAGTCAGGATCCGGCGCCCGACTAACCGACTGAGTCCGGTCGTCGACACCTTCCCGAGCGCGCGCGCCCCGGCCGTCAATAGCCGGAAGACGAGACGAACGAAAATATTCATCCGAAGGGAGCATTGCGATACGAATTTCACTTGAAATTGTAATTTCAATTTGTAATCTGAATCTGGAGATCCGAGTTGGGACGAATGCAACTCTATCGAGCGATTTTTTCGTAACCCATGGGGCTGGGGATATATGAGTAACATTGCGACGGAAGCGTCGGCTAATTTAAGTCAAAACGCATTATCTGAAGAGACGAAGAAGAAACTTGCCGGAGCTAAGGCGGCATTGCAATCGACCTTTGGGCAGGTTGTTCTCGCGATGAGTTCAGTGCCGCGCTACCGCAGTCAGATGTTGTCCGATCTCCACCATCTGGTTGTCGATCCCTTGCTTAATGATCGAATCGCCATTGCGACACCCAAGGCCGTCATCGGCATTGAACCGCCGGCGATTGCCATCTGGGCGACTGTCAGTGCCGAGGCTGATGCTCGCATATCGGAGCAGGCTAAGGCGGGAGTGTTTCCGGCCCGCCTAAAGCCGGAAGACTGGAAGAGCGGCGAGGTCGTTTGGTTGCTCGACGTGATCGCGCCCACACGCGAACTGGCAACGATGGTGCTGACGAATTTTCATCAGGTTGCCAAGCGAGGAGACATCAAGATCCACCCGATGGTTGCCCATTTGGTCGATCGAGAAATCTTGGGAAAGCTGACGGCTGGTGCCACGTCAGCGGCTGCAAACAGCGCTGAGTTTGGTAACGTCATTAACTGATCGAACTGGCTGCCAAAAAGTCCAACAACATTGAAAACTTTGAGCGCCTCCACCGGGCGTGCAACAGTGTTGGCGTTGCTTGCCAATGACGCAGAAGGGGATAATCCTCTTCGCTCACCTTCATGGATATTGAGGAAAAACGATGAACGCCGCGTCATTTCGCAGGGATTACTCCGAACTCGTCCCGCCGAACCAGGACTTCTACCAAAATATTTTCAAGTTGAAAGGACGCGCCTTTCTGTTCGAGGGAACCAATGATGGTGTGCAGGGCTATGGAACCTTCAATTTGAAGGTCGAGGACCGTGAGCATGGCCTGTCCAACGGGCTGTCACCGATCGAGCTGAGATTATGGAGTTTCGAAATTGAAGGACGCACGATCGTCTGCGCTGTGGCGCAGCATTTCCGGCGGCTTTCCAACGCCCCGGCGGACATGCGCTTTCGCTATACCGTCGAAGCGATCAATGTAAGCTGTTTCCATCACAGCGCGGACGCCGCGATCACCAAGGCCGATTGCCAGATGCTGTCGCGCATTTTGAGGAAGATGCTGCCCGATTATCACCGCATGGCATTCCGGGATTTTCCACTGCAGGCGGCCGCTCCCATTGAGGTCGTTGAGAGATGGAACAATCCGAATCGGCAAGTTGCGTCTTTTCTCACGTTGACGACGCAAGTCGCGTGGGACGTTGAATCCGCGGAGCGGCAAATGGAAGGTATAGATAGCTTTTTCAAAGAAGGTTGGCGAGACCGATATGATTTTGCCTCCGACAATAATTTCGCCGTCAAGTTCCGCGCTCCGCCAATTGAAGACATTCCTTCGTTTAGCGTCATCTTCGATGGCCTTGAGTTCACGTACAACTATCAGGAGGTTTCAGAAACAATAGGCCAAAAAACCTTTTGTTCTACTGTGCTATACACTCCTTGGTCGCCGAACTCTCTCAGGGCATCCGTCGACGGGGCGATATCTTCTATCGCCGATGAGACGAGAGCAAGAGCTGACCGGTTTGCACGCTTTAGGGTTTACAAGAAACTTAGAGCAAGCTGGGGGGAGAAGTATCGAGCAACCCCTCTTAGCGTGATTTTGCTTTCGGGAGAACTTTGATGACTGCGTTCAAAGTTCCCGATTATCAACAGCTTCTGACCGATACGCTGGCCAAGTTCCAGGACGCAGCGCAAACCGCCACGTCGTTTGCCACCCTGAAGGCCGAATTGGCGTCTTTGATTCGAGAGGACCTCAATAAGCCGCTCGATGACACCTATAAAATTTTCATTGCCTACTCTGGGAGCGTTGGGGCAGTGGATGGCCTCAAAGCGTCGAAAGCCGCCGCAGAAGCAGCTCCCGGCGTCGTTGCGAACATTTCAATCACAGCGGCGGGCCAGTTTCTCGAGAACGAAGATAATGCCGCAATCATAAAGGAGGCATTTCTAAACGTCTACGCTCGCGAAAATGGTTTTGCGGATATTAAGACAGCCCCCGACCTCATAAAAGAGGCTGCAACAAAGGCATTCAATAACGAGATTTGGTTTGGCGGCACGGCCGCGCAAAAGGTTGAATCCGTTTGGGGCGTTGCGTCGGAGGGATATGCTCAGAACGCACGCGAAACGGTTATATTCATAGGGGACGGATTACAAGATTTCAACAAATCCTTTGACATCCCTTTCGAGGAAAAAGTCTTTTATCAAGTAGAGCTGCCTGAACTTATTGCCAATGGCAAAGTGACTACGATTCAGGGCTTCTCAAAAGTTCAGCTTGAGAAGTTTGGTCAGGAACGCGGTGTAAAAGAAATTCTCTTGAACAGCGTCTCCGATCTCCTTGATGGAAAGATCGGGGTAGTAGGCGATGACGTAAAGTTCGGCGAAGGCTTTTTCCCCGATGGTGTCGGCTCGGGATTCCATGCTTTCACGCCGGAGCAAATCGAGGCAAGCACGAAGAATTCCGCGGATGATTGGTATCCACGCGTCGCAGACCTGTTTAAATCCGTTGCAGGCGACGAAGAGCTATACCATTCAATGGTGCATAATCTTGAGCGCGCCGGCACCGCACTCGCTCTGCTTGATGCTGCCCATACGATCTACACTTCGTATACTCTGTTTGAGCAGGGCAAGGTCGCCGAAGCAGTAAGAGAGATCGTCGTGTTCGCCGGCTCACTTCTCGGTGGTGCAGCTGGAAGCGCTCTCGCGTCGCCCGTCGTTGGAGGAATCGCCGGCGCCTTGATAGGCGGTGAAGTTGCTGGATCGCTGTACGATCAGATGATGGAGATGGCAAACAAGCTGAAGGAAGGATTCCTCGGCCAAGATCCTCTCGATATCACTGGAGAAGACGCCATTAATCCTTACGCTCAAAGGATTGAGCGCGATGATAATTATAACCTGATCATCACCGATTCCGTCACCAAAAAAGATTACATCAGAGACATAGATCCACACAGTGGCGAACTGGTTGTTGTTCAAACGCTTCAAAACCAAAGTCAAACCTATATTGGTGGGCTCAATGAAGGTACGTTGAAACGTGCGTTTTTTGATTGGCTGAACGACCGCGTAGATACAGATACGATCCGATATACCGTCGAGACTCTGACCCCTGACGATCCCGACACCCCTGAAGATGAAAGTGCGATTCAAGTCGAGGGCATCCGGGTAACCGGATTGAAGGCCACAACGATAGAAACGGATTTCGCTGGCCGCGAGAGTACGCCAGTCGCGGTCGAGGCTGTCGAGATTGCCGTGACTGATCTCAAATCAGGCATCACTGGTATCGATAAGCTGATCAACATCGAAAAAATCGAACTTTCGGATCGGGCTGACGAACTCATATTGTCGGACGAATCGCTCGACGCGCCAATCCTCATCGACATGGGCAAGTCGGGACGCACCCAGTCCGAAATGCCGGCCGGCGAAACAGTGAGCCCGAACGCTTTCACCGAGAAGGTCGACGTCGTCGACTATTCAGGCCTGTCTCACGGCATCAACTATCTGAACGGTGTTACGTCAAATCACGACGATGTCGATACGCTCGACAACGTCTTCCAGTGGCAGGGTTACGATCAGGAACTCCTGACCATTGTCGACTACGCGGCCAAGGGAGCGCTTGGTTACAACAACGCGCTCCATGTTCAAGGCGCCGATCAGATCAAGCTCAGCGATCACGACGATGTGCTGATCAGTGCCGACTTCGGCTCGATCATCACAACCGGCGAGGGGCAGGACAAAGTCTGGTTCACAAACGGGATTGGCGTAACAGACCTCAGCAGCGAAGACCGCATTGCTCTTGGCGGTGTGCTGACGCTTTACGGTGGATTGAAGAATGAAGCGTCCGAAGACCCCTATGCCTGGGGTCCGTACGGAACGGCTTATGCATTAAATGCCGAGGGTGAACTCGTCATCCGCAATGCATTCTGGCATGTGACCAATGCCGACGGGACGCCGTCGGACGACGTCGCGACGATGTATGTCCTCAATTGGAAGGATCAGGCGACGGCGGGCCCAGGCGGCGAGGGCGAAGTTGGGCCAGGCGGGATCTTCCTGGCCGAATACCACATGTACTTTGTCCGCTTCCGTGACATTACGCTCGATATGAAGGGGCAGTATTCCGTGCTCGGCGAGGGCGCGTTCGACATCCTCGGCCTGATGATCAAGACGATGACTGGCCATTATCCTTGGGGCGGGCAGGATCCTCTCGTCCTCGACCTTGATGGCGATGGCATCGAACTCACCGCGCTTGATCGCTCCAAGTCGAAACTCGATCTCGACAACGATCTTTACGCCGAGTCATCCGGTTTCGTCGGCAAGGACGACGGCGTTCTTGTCCGTGATCTTAATGGCGATGGCAAGATCACTGGTTCCGACGAGATGTTCGGCAACGCCACGACTTCGGGACTTGCCGCACTCGCCCTTCTCGACGGCAATCACGATGGCAAAGTCGACGCCGCCGATAGCGGGCTCGCAGACTTCAATGGTGATGGTGCGGTCACGTCGGCCGACACCTTTTCCTCACTTCTCGTCTGGCAGGATGCCAACGAGAACCACCGCACCGACACCGGTGAGCTCAACAGTGTCGTGGAGCGTGGCATTACCTCGATCAACGTGACGCCGAACACCGGAACCACGACCCAGACGGTCAATGGAAATACAATCACCAGCACCGCAGGCTATACGCTCGCTGACGGTACGGTTCGCACGATCGCAGATGTGCTGCTTAAGCTCGACAACCAGAACACCACACACGTTGGTGCCCCCATTCAGGTCTCACAGTCCGTCCTCGACCTTGCGGACCTTAGGGGGCGCGGCACGCTTGTCTCCCTGCATGAGGCCATGAGTGTTCTTCCCGCCGCCGAGACGGCTGTGCGCGCTGCAGTCCAATCGCTGACGTCGCCGATCTTATCGGACTTGCGCGAGGCAATCCGGCCGATCCTGACGGCCTGGGCTGAAGGCTCTCCGGTCAAAATTGGCGCTAATATCATCACGGGCGCCGCGAGCCTGACCGCGTACGACGACCTTGCGATCGTTCGCAAAGACGGCAATGTCGTCGATTACGCTTGGGGCATTTCCGCCTCCGGTGACAGCACGTCCGACATTCCAGGCATCCGGATGGCCTCCGGGGTCATCGTCTCGAGCAGTGAGGGTACGTCCGGACGGGGCGAGCTCTCAGGCCTCTTGTCGCAATGGACCGGTGGCGGCTCATCGATTGTCGCCACGACCGGAACGGAGTTGCACAACGGTGTTTCGGTATCCTATCTCGATTACCGCGATGGTGACGGCTACCTGCGCATCTACAACTACCAGAAGGCCGACTGGAGCAGCAATCTTGCGTCGTCGGCCAATCACGCGCTCGGCAGCGGCGTCGTCATCGACACGATCGCAGGCTCGGACTTCTCCTTCTATGAACGGTTGATCGGGGAATCGCTGCAGGCGTTCTTCGATGTTCCGGACTCCGCCGCCGCCGGCTACCAGGCGGTCGCGGCCTTCCTCGACAAGATGGATGATGCTCTCAACCTCTTTGCGGTTCGCCTGGCGGTGCAAAGCGGTCCCCTTGCGCATTATTTCGATAGCATCGACTACAATGCCCAAAGCGACGGCTTCACGTCGAAGAGCGGCTCGCAGATCGCCGCCGTCTTTACCGCGCTCCTTGCGGACGCCGAGCAGAGCAGCGACGCCGTGTCGTGGCTTACCGACTGGAAGCCCTTCTTCGACGTCTTCCTGTCGGACTATTCCCGTGGATCGGCATCGCAGAAGAATACCTATGCATTCCTGGTGCAGAACATGCTCAACGCGGTTGAGCAGCATGCTGGCGGCATCTCTGTCGTCGACTTCGCACATGCTTTCGGCATGGCACAGGACCTGCTCTTCACCGGGACCGGCGAGGTCAATGGCAGTGGACAGGACGATATCCTGATCGTCGACGGCGGCGAAACGGTCGTTCGCGGTGGGACAGGCTCGGACAACTATATCATCGGCAAGAGCTTCGGATCGACGGAGATCTTCGACGACGACGGTCTCGGCGGCAGCGTCGACACTGTCCGCTTCTCCGCCCACAATGCCGATGACATCATCGCCTCGCGTGACGGCATCGACCTGCTTCTGACCGATAAGGTCACCGGCGCTGTATTGCGCATCACCAACGAGTTCGAAGGGCGCTGGCCCGGCTTGATGATAAGCGACGCCTCCCATGACTTCGGAATCAACCAGATCGTCTTCAAGGACGGCAGCGTTTGGACCAAGGTCGACATTGCCGAAGCCGTTTCGAAGATCGATGATGCATCGACCCACGTCACAGGTACGGAGGACATCGACGTCCTGCAGGGTGGCAAGGGAGATGACCTGCTCGAGGGCGGCGGTGATACTGATATTTACCGCTACGGTCGTGGCGACGGGCAGGATACGATCCACGACCTCGAGGGCAACGCCTTCCGTAATGACCAGGACATGCTGCAATTCCTGGATGGCATTCGTAGTGGCGATTTGATTTTCCTCCGGGATGGCGCATCGAACGATCTCATTATCCGCTTCAAAGACAACTCGCTCGACCAGATTACCATCCAAGGACAATTCGCTGCGACCTACACCGGTCCCTATGGCACCTGGTACATGAACCGCATCGACCTGTTCACATTCGATGACGGAAGCAGCCTGACAAGCGATCAGGTCGCCAGCATCGTATTGCAAGCCCATTCGACTGACGGAAACGACGAGCTCTATGGCATGGAGCGCGAAGACATCCTGCGGGCTGGCAAGGGTGACGATTTCATTTCCGGTGGAAACCAGAGCGACCTCTATCTCTATGCACTTGGCGACGGTCACGACGTCATTCAGGATCGAATGACCAACATTCTGTCCGGAACCGATGACTTTCTGCGATTTGGAGCAGGTATCGACCGAGAGGATATTAGCTTCGGCCGGGTGGACGGCGACCGCCATTCAATTGTTATCTACATCAATGGTGGTGAGGGAAGCGTCACCCTTCAGAACGAGTTCGCCTACGCCGCATCTGGTGTCTTTGGAGATATCTTCTTCGACCGTATCGAGCGCATCGACTTCACGTCCGGTGATCAGAGCATCGCCTGGTACCAGATCGCGACTACGGTCATTGCTGGGCAGAAGACCGATGGGGCCGACGTCATCGAAGGCTTCGATATCGATGACGTGCTAGACGGTGGAGCCGGCAACGACACGCTTTACGGCTACAACGGCAACGACACCTACGTGTGGGGTCGCGGCTACGGCAATGACCAGATCCAGGAACGAGGCGCCGGCGCGCTGAATGGCGGCGATTACGACAAGATCATCTTCCATGATTATGTCACCGCCGATGACATCGTCCTTTCACGGACGCCTGGAGCCAGCGATATCATCA
The DNA here is from genome assembly GCF_014193215.1 of Rhizobium sp. BK112. Lineage (NCBI taxonomy): Bacteria > Pseudomonadati > Pseudomonadota > Alphaproteobacteria > Hyphomicrobiales > Rhizobiaceae > Rhizobium > Rhizobium sp. BK112. The sequence continues at coordinate 110,544 of NZ_JACHYZ010000018.1, read as the reverse complement.
TAACGCTGAAGGATACGGGCGAGACCCTGACTCTCATCGAACAAGTATCTTATAACGCCATCAACTACCGCCCCGACCAGGTCGACGAAATCCACTTCTCGGACGGCGAAATCTGGCACGCCTCCGACATTCGCGCCCACTACCTGCTCGACGCCAAGACTGATGGTGACGATCACATCTATGGGTTCTGGACAAGCAACACGCTCGACGGGGGCGCCGGCAACGACATCCTGGAGGGCGGCGACGGCTCCGACACTTACGTCTTCGGGTACGGCTATGGTCATGACGAAATCCGGGAAAACTATGGGATCGTCACCTATGCAGACGATGATGCGGTTCAGTTTGCCGCCGGCGTAGATTTCGAGGATGTCACTTTCCAGCGGTCGGGCGAGTACGATTTGCTGATCTCGCTTGCCGGCTCGAGCGACACGCTTCTGATCACCAACGAATTCTATGTTGGTGTCTGGGATATGAACGACGTCGAACGTTTCCTGTTTGTCGACGGCACACAGATCACCAGAGAACAGATCAGCCAGCGCATGATCGAAGCACAGAGCACGTCCGGCGACGACACGATCAACGCTTTCGAGCTTAACGATTTGATCAATGGCGGCGGCGGCAACGACATCATCAACGCGGGCAAAGGCGCAGATTCGATCACCGGCGGCCGAGGAAGCGATGTGATCGATGGCGGCGGATGGAGTGACTCCTATTATTACAGCCGTGGCGACGGCAACGATACCATCGTCGACGGTGACTGGAGCGGTGGTAACGACCGTCTCTTCTTTAAAGATGTAAATTCGAGTGAAGTCTCGCTCGTGCGCAACGGCAACAGCCTTCTGATCGTCATTGCGGAGTCCGCTCCAGGCGTGGGGGACGGCGGATCGGTGCTGCTGAAGGACACGATCGACGGTTTCTACGAGCGCGGTATCGAGACGATTTCGTTCGCGGACGGCATCTCCTGGTCGCGGGATGTCTTCGTGCCGATGGTTATCAACCAGCAGGGCACGCCCGGTAACGACACGATCACCGGTTCAAATATTGCCGACACGCTTGCAGGCGGCAAGGGTGACGACACCATTAACGGCGGCGGCGGCTATGATACCTATGTCTATGCCCGCGGTGACGGTAATGACACGATGTTCGACGGCGACTGGAGTGGCAACGGCGACCGCCTGCTGTTTGTCGATATCAATCCGGGGAACATATCGCTCCTTCGCCAGGGTAACAGCCTCAAGATCTTGATTGCTGAAACTGCACCTGGAGCAGGCGATGGCGGTTCGATCCTGTTCCAGGACACGGTCGACGGCTTTTACGAAAAGGGCTTCGAGACCATTCAGTTTGCTAATGGCACGATCTGGACCAACGACCAGGTTCGCCAGATGCTAGTGGATCAAGCGACCACCGCAGGCAATGACACAATCACTGGCACGGGCCGGGGTGATATCCTGCGCGGCGGTGCCGGCGACGATACGTTGAACGGCGGGGGCGGCGCCGACGCCTATGTCTATGCCCGCGGTGACGGTAATGACACGATGTTCGACGGAGACTGGAGTGGCAACGGCGACCAGATCCGCTTCGTCGACATCAATCCGAATGAGGTAACGCTCATTCGACAGGGCAACGATCTGAAGATCCTGATCCAAGAAAGCGTTGCGGGGGCGGGCGATGGCGGTTCGATCCTGTTCCAGGACACCGTCAACGGCTTTTACGAAAAAGGCTTCGAGACCATTCGCTTTGCCGATGGCACGATCTGGACCAATGACCAGGTTCGCCAGATGCTGATGGATCAGGCGGCGACCACCGGCAACGATACGATCAGCGGTTCGGACAGGGCCGATATCCTCCACGGCGACGCTGGAGACGATACGCTCACCGGCCGCGGCGGCAGCGACCTCTACGTCTGGGCGCGCGGCGATGGCAGCGACACAATCGTCGAAGGAGATTGGTCTGGCACCGGCGACCGCCTCCAGCTCTCTGACGTCAACCCACAAGACGTCACCTATCTTCGCAATGGCAACGATATCGTCATCGTCATCCGCGAAAGCGCGCCTGGCGCGGGTGATGGCGGCTCAATTTCGCTCCCCTATTTCCTGGACGGCTATTACGAGCGCGGCGTCGAGAGTGTTCTCTTCGCAGACGGCACGATCTACACACGCACGGAAATCTTGCCGCTGCTGCCGATCATTCCGGCAACCGCCGGCAACGACAGCATTGATGGCTCGAACGGCGCCGACACCTTCGAGGGAGGCCGTGGCAACGATGTACTGAACGGTCTTGGTGGTAACGACACCTACCGCTACTCGCGTGGCGACGGTGCCGATACGGTGGTCGAGGGCAGCGCTGGCGGCGCCGATGACCGGCTGGTGTTCACCAACATCAATTCTACCGAGGTCTCCCTGTCGCGCAACGGCACCGATCTAACCATCACGATCCCGAAAAGCACCCCGACCGCGAATGACGCGGGAAGCGTGCTTCTGCGTGCTGCATTGGATGGCGACCAGGGGGGCGTCGAAAGGGTCGTCTTCGCCGATGGCGTCGAATGGAGTAAAAACGATATCAGGGTGAAGCTGCTTAGCGCCGTCAGCACCACCGGCAATGATACCATCACCGGCTTCAGCAGCGGTGACGATATTGCCGGCGGTCTCGGTAACGATACGATCAACGGTGCCGGCGGCAATGACGTCTACCATTATGCGCGCGGCGACGGCAACGACGTCATCACCGAAGCGGCTGCGAATGGCATGGCCGATACGCTTGCCTTCAACGGGATCTTCGCGAGCGACGTTAGCTGGGGCCGCAGTGGGACTGATCTCGTCCTGACGATCGCTCCGAGTGTCGCCGGCGGAACGGACGGTTCGACGATCACTCTGAAGGGCGCGCTGGATGCGAATGCCGAGCAGGGGATCGAGCGGTTTGCATTTGCTGACGGAACGGTCTGGACGTTCATCGATTTCGCTTCGAAGATCGTCAACGTGGCAGGCTCGACTGCTGCGGAAACGTTAAGCGGCACCAGCGGCTCCGATATCATTCGCGCCAACGCCGGCAGTGACGTCATCAACGGTGGCGGGGGCAGCGATGTCTACCTCTACCAACGCGGAGACGGTAACGACACAATCAACGATGACGCCAATGGCGGTTCAAATGACCGCTTGGTCCTTGCCGATATCAACCCCACGGCGGTTTCACTTGTTCGCAACGGTATCGATGTGTCGCTTGTCATCGCACCGACCGTGGCAGGTGGCGCCGATGGTGGAACCATCCTCATCAAGAACGAACTCGACGAATATTACGCGCGCGGCCTTGAGCAGATTGTCTTTGCCGATGGCACAGTGTGGTCAAGAGCAGACTTGCGGACAATTATTCTACAGCAAGCCGGCACCGCCGGCAACGACGTCATCGACGGCTTCAATATCGCGGATACGATTAGGGGCGGCAAAGGCGACGACAGCCTGAACGGCCAGGGCAGCAACGACACCTACCTTTACGCCCGTGGCGATGGGAACGACACGATCACTGAATGGGATAATGCGGGCGACGATGATCGTCTGGTCTTCACCAACATCAATGCGAACGACGTGACGCTGGTGCGCACTGGTATCGACCTGAAGCTGATGGTCGCTGAGAGTGCCGTCGCCGCTGGCGACGCCGGGTCGATCGTCCTCAAGAACATGCTGGACGACTACTATGCGCGCGGCGTCGACAAAGTGGTGTTTGCGGATGGAACGGCCTGGACACGGGCGGACTTCCGAACCAAGGTCCTGCAGCAAGCTGCAACCGATGGGAATGATACGATCGACGGCTTCAATGTTGCCGACACAATTCATGGCGACAAGGGCAACGACAGCCTGAACGGCCAGGGCAACAATGACACCTATCTCTATGCCCGCGGCGACGGCAACGACGCGGTCACCGAATGGGATAATGCGGGCGACGACGATCGGCTGGTCTTCACCAACGTCAACGCGAGCGACGTCACGCTGGTGCGCGCCGGCATCGACCTGAAGCTGGTGATCGCCGAGAGTGCAGCCGGCGTCGGCGACGCCGGGTCGATCGTCCTCAAGAGCATGTTGGACGACTACTATGCGCGTGGCGTCGACAAGGTGGTATTTGCCGATGGCACGACCTGGATGCGGGCGGACTTCCGGACGAAGGTGCTGGAACAGGCCGTGACCGCCGGCAACGATACGATTGATGGCTTCAATGTCGCAGACACGATCCGCGGCGGCAAGGGCGACGACAGCTTGAACGGCCAGGCCAACAACGACACCTACGTCTATACGCGCGGTGACGGCAATGACGTGATCACCGAATGGGATAATGCGGGCGACGACGACCGCTTGGTGTTGAGTGACATCAACGCGAGCGACGTGACGTTAGTGCGTGCCGGCATCGACCTGAAGCTGGTGATCGCCGAGAGTGCAACCGGCGTCGGCGACGGTGGGTCGATCGTCCTCAAGAACATGCTGGACGACTACTATGCGCGCGGCGTCGACAAAGTGGTGTTCGCCGACGGCACGATCTGGACGCGGGCGACGATCCGCACCAAGCTACTGACGCAGGCCGCCACCGACAGCAACGATACGATCGACGGCTTCAACGTCGCCGACACGATCCACGGCGGCAAGGGCGACGACAGCTTGAACGGCCAGGCCAACAACGACATCTACGTCTATACGCGCGGTGACGGCAATGACGTGATCACCGAATATGAGAATGCCGGCGGTAGTGACCGCCTGGTGTTTGCCGACGTTAATGCCGCTGACGTGACATTGGTGCGCAACGGCAACGACGTGACGGTTCTAGTGGCCGAAAGCGCTGCCGGCGCTGGCAACGCCGGGTCTGTCACGCTCAAAGCGTCTTTGCAGGACTATTATGGACGCGGCGTCGACACGATTGTCTTTGCTGACGGCACCAACTGGTCGCGGACCGATATGATCGCACACGTCGCTTATGTCGGAGGAACAGCCGGCAACGATACGATCAGCGGAACGGCCGGCGCCGACGAGATTAGAGCAGGCACCGGCAACGATACGCTTGTCGGTGGCGCAGGAAATGACACCTACGTTTATTCGGTCGCAGACGGCAACGATATCATCGACGAGCAGACGTCGGGGACGGATGTTGACATCCTTCGCCTTCGTGATCTGCTGAAGAGCGATGTGCGGTTCGAGAGGTCCGCATCGGCGCCGAACGACGTGATGATCCGCGTCCTTGCCACTGGCGAGGCGATCACACTGAAAAACCAGTTCAACCTGGCAGGTGGTATCGAATCGATCGTCTTCGTCGATGGCGAGACGCTCGGCGGTGCTGCCGGGACTCTCGATGCTGTGCTCAAGAATCTGGTCGCCATTTACGGGACTACCGGTAACGACAATTTGCCGGGCACGGCCGACAGCGATACCTATGTCTATCTCGGCGGCAACGACATCATTGACGAGCAGACATCTGGCACCAGCAGCGACATCCTACGTCTCGATGGTCTCCTGCGAAGCGAGATCCGGTTCGAGCGGAATGGGTCTGCGGCAAATGATGCTATCCTCCGGGTCCTGTCGACGGGTGAGACAATTACCCTCAAGAACCAGTTCAATGCCGCAGGCGGGGTCGAATCCATCATATTCAAGGATGGCGAAGTCCTTGGCGGTGCCGCGGGCGTCCTGGATACGGCTCTCAAAGGATTGGTGAGCATCGTCGGGACTACCGGAAACGACACGCTGGCTGGCACGTCCGATCCCGATACGTTTATCGGCGGGACGGGCGACGACCGGTTCAACAGCGGTGCGGGCAGCGACATTTATGTCTATGCCAAGGGGGACGGTAACGACTATATCGACGATGAGTCCAGTTCGACCGTCGATGTCGACGTTCTTCGGCTGACCGACCTGAACGCCACGGACGTGATCCTGACGCGGGCGGGGGTTCATTCGATCCTCACGGTGATCGAAACCGGTCACACCATCACGCTCGATGAGCAGTTCTATTCCTCGACAGCAAATTGGGGACTAGACCGTATCCAATTCGCCGATGGCACCACTTGGGACAGAGCGCAAATCCAGGCGGCGTCGTGGATTCGCGGTACTGCCGGTAACGACACCCTGTCAGGTACCACAGGCAACGACACGTTCATCGGCGGAACCGGTGATGATCGTTTCAACAGCGGCGCTGGTAGCGATGTCTATGTTTATGCGAAAGGCGAGGGCAACGAGTACATCGATGACGAATCCGACTCTACCACCGATGTCGACGTTCTTCGTCTAACCGATCTGAACACGGCCGATGTCATGTTGTCACGTGTCGGCGTTCATTCGGTTTTGACGGTGATCGAGACGGGTCAGACCATCACCTTCGACGAGCAGTTCTACTCCGCGACAGCCAATTGGGGGCTGGATCGTATCCAGTTCGCCGACGGCACTGTTTGGGACAGAACACAGATCCAGGCGGCGTCGTGGATTCGCGGTGCGGCCGGTAACGACACGCTGACTGGTACCTCGAGCAATGAGACACTGACCGGAGGCGCGGGTAACGACGTCCTGAATGGTGGGGCTGGCAACGATACCATCTACGGGGATGCTGGAAACGATAACCTAACGGGTGGTGCGGGCGACGACCTCTTCGTATTTAAAGCCGGTTTTGGCAACGATACGGTGACCGACTTCACGATTGGTGCAGGTTCCGTGGACGTGCTCGATATCGGGACGGACCTCTTTAGCGACTTCGCGTCTGTGCTGGCAGCCGCCAGCCAGGTCGGGGCAGACACAGTGATCACCCATGACGCCAACACGTCGATCACGCTGAAGAACGTTGCGCTGACAAGCCTGCACCAGGACGATTTCCGCTTCACGGCCGCAGCGTGACGAAGAGGGAGTTGTCTTGAACAAGGCTGCAGAACAGCCGTCACAAGTCTTTCTTGTGGCGGTCCTTTCGTCACTTCGCAAGGCCTTCCTCGGAGTCGGCCTGACGAGCTGTGTCATCAATATCCTTGCCCTGACCGGCTCATTCTTCATGCTTCAGGTCTACGACCGGGTCATCCCCGGACGGAGCCTGCCGACATTGGTGGGGCTCGGGGTCATCGCCGCAACGCTGTTCGTCTTCCAGGGCATTCTGGAACTGATCAGATCGCTGCTCCTCGTCCGGGTGGGAACCGCGGTCGACGAACGTTTCGGCGATCGCGTCTACGGTTCTCTGGTGCTATTGCCGTCGCGCATGCAGATGCCGGGCGACGGGCTACAATGCGTGCGCGATCTCGATACAGTCCGCGGCTTTCTATCGGGGCCGGGGCCAACGGCCCTGTTCGACATGCCGTGGATGCCTTTCTACCTCTTCCTTTGTTTCCTATTCCACTTTTGGATCGGGGTGACTGCACTCGCAGGCGCGCTCATGCTTATCGGCTTGACGGTGCTGACCGAGTACCGATCACGGCAGCCGGCGAAGGAAGCAGCCAAGCTTGCCGCCGAGCGCATCAATCTTGCCGAAGCGACCAAGCGAAACTCGGAAGCTGTCCTCGCCATGGGCTTCGGCCATTTCATTGGACAACGTTGGAGCGAGCTCAACCGAAAATATCTGGCAAACCACGTGGCCGCCAGCACCGTCACCGGTGGGCTGGCGACCGCTTCGAAAATCCTGCGCATGATGCTGCAGTCGGGCGTTCTCGCTGTCGGCGCCTTTCTGGTAATCCGGCAGGAGGCAAGCGGCGGCATCATGATCGCCAGCTCCATTCTGGTGAGCCGTGCACTCGCACCCGTCGAGCTCGCCATTGGGCAATGGAAAGGCTTCGTGGCCGCTCGACAAAGCTGGGCGCGCCTGACGAAGCTGATGACGCTCATGTCCTCGGAACAGCGCGAGGTCGCGCTACCAGCGCCGCGGGAAAGCCTGACCGTCGAAAACCTGCAGATCGCCGCCCCCGGTGGCCGCAGCCCTATTCTCCGCGGCGTCTCCTTCAAGGTTTCGGCAGGCGAGGCAGTTGGCGTCATCGGTCCAAGCGCATCGGGAAAGTCGACGCTCGCCCGCGCCGTCACGGGCCTTTGGCTGCCACTGGCGGGCTCAGTGAGGCTCGATCAGGCGTTGCTCGCGCAATGGGATCCACGCGAACTCGGCCGTCATGTCGGCTACCTGCCGCAAGACGTCTCGCTCTTTGATGGCTCGATTGCTCAAAACATAGGGCGCTTCGATCCGGATGCCGGTTCCGAGGCGATCATTGCCGCAGCGCGGGCAGCGGGCGTCTATGACATGATCGTGCAGTTTCCCGATGGGTTCGACACGAAAATCGGAGAGCACGGATCGGCGCTCTCGGCTGGCCAGCGTCAACGCATCGCGCTGGCACGCGCACTGTATGGCGATCCTTTCCTGGTTGTTCTCGACGAACCGAACTCCAATCTCGACGCCGACGGTGAGGCGGCGCTGACGAAAGCAATCTCCGGCATTCGCTCGAGAGGAGGGATCGCGATCGTGATCGCGCACCGGCCGAGCGCCTTGGTCGCCGTCGACAAAGTCTTGGTCATGGGCAATGGCCAGATGCAGGCGTTCGGTCCCAAGGACGAAGTGCTGAGCAAGACAACGGCAAGGCCGACGAAGGCCGCGCCTCAACCCGTCCGTCTGCTGATTGGCGGCGAGGAGACGGGATCGTGAAAGAGAAGGGAGCGCCATCGGCGGAGCGCGCCATCCGCAATCTGACAGCGGTTGCCCTCGGTATCGTCCTGCTTCTCGGCGGCGTCATGGGAGGTCTTGCAGCCACCACGCACCTCTCGGGTGCCGTGATTGCAGCCGGAACGGTTGTCGTCGACAGCTATGTGAAGCCGGTCCAGCACCAGAAAGGTGGAACGGTCGGCCAAATCTTCGTCAAGAATGGTGATGTTGTCGAAGCCGGCCAAGTCCTTATTCACCTCGACGACACACAAACGCGCGCCAATCTCGCCATCGTCAGAAAACGTCTCGACGAGCTTTCCGCCAGAACTGCACGGCTTGAAGCGGAACGCGACGGGGCGGATGCGGTCGGGTTTTCGAAAGAGTTTCTTGCAAAAGCGAACGATCCTGAGGTCAGCCGCTCGATCGAAGGCGAGAAGCGGCTCTTCGCCGACAGAAGGTCTTCGCGCATGAGCCGTAAAGCGCAGTTGCGCGAGCGAATTGAGCAGCTCAAACAAGAGACGGAAGGCTTGGTCGCGCAGGAAACTGGAAAGCGACAGGAAATCGGGTTGATCGAAAAAGAGCTGGAAAGCCTGCAGCGTCTGTTTGATCAGGGGCTTGTTCCGGCCAACAGAGTTTATGCCCTGCAGCGAGAAGCCGCGAACCTGACGGGAGAGCTTGGCAGTCTGCTCGCAAACGAGGCACAGGCGAAGGGCAGGGTCACCGAGACGGAGCTTCAGATTATCCAGATCGACGACGACCTGCGTAGCGAAGTGTCCGATCAGCTTCGTCAGGCCGAGAGCGATATCGGCGAGTTTTCAGAACGCCTCGTCGCCGCCGAGGATGACTTGCAACGCATCGATATTCGTGCGCCGCAGGGTGGCGTCGTGCATCAGCTTGCCGTTCACGCTTCTGGCGCCGTCATTGCTCCCGGTGAAGCGATCATGCAGATCGTTCCTGATGGTGATGCCCTCGTTGCAGAAGTCAAACTTTCGCCAACTGACATCGACCAGGTCACGACTGGACAGATGGTGCATCTGAGATTTTCCGCCTTCAGTCAGCGAAACACTCCGGAGCTGAATGGCGTCGTGACCGGCGTGGCGGCGGATCTGACGGCGGATCAACGCTCGGGCCTTAGCTATTACGTCGTTCGAGCGGAGGTTTCCGATGGCGAGTGGCAGAGACTTGGCAAGGTGACGCCTGTTCCCGGCATGCCGGTCGAGGCGTTCATACAGACCGGCGAGCGAACTGCTCTGGCCTATCTGACGAAGCCCCTCATGGATCAGGTCGCACGCGCCTTCAAGGAAGAATGAGTGGAGCGGATCTCTTCGCTACCTTGGTTGATCAATTAGCCTAGAAGAGCGATGCAGGTGGTTCGCCAGTGCCGACGCGAAGCCTTTCGCAGCGTCCGCTCCGCTGATTACATGGCTTCATAAAACAACATTACGCCGCAACGGCGCTTTTTCAGTGCCTTACCGGCTCGCGGGCTAGAGACAGTAGGTGTCGTCGGGGTTCGGCTCCCATCAAGAGCCTGCACCATGTATCCTTTCGCCTTGAAGCGGACTGACGGATGCTTCTCGGACGCTTATCTCAGGCACGTCTAACGATCGCGCCACTTTCGAACATGCCTTCCCACCGAGGCTCTGCTGAATTTTCGCGTCTTCTTGGGCAGCGCCCTTCAATCAAAGGAAAGATATTGCACTGTCGTCGTCGCTCACTCTACCTGAACACCCAGAGAAGGTTGATCAGGAAATTGAAGACAAAGGCCGTGCCGATGCCCAAGAGCTTTGCCCACAAGGGCGCGAACCCGACCTGTTGAACGGACATTAGCGTAATACAGACGTTGATCGATAGGCCGAACAGCGCGCCGATCAGGAAGCGTGAAGCGCGCTTGTGGCTCATTGGCTGATTGAAGACATAGCAACTGGTGATGCGGTAATTGACGGCAGCCGCGATCATCCAACTCGATGTCGCCGAAACACCGAGGGACACACCAAGCGCCAAGAGGACGCGAAATACCGCCAGATCGACTAGCGCAGCCAGGCCTCCGGTAAATACATAGCGGATCGCCCTGGACAGGATCATCCGGACGCTCTCCCCGTTCGCAACGCTTCGAATACCTGGTCCGAATATCTCGAAAATGTCAGCCAGCCCTCCCGTGGCCTGTGGGAGCGAATGAGTGGCAGGACACCGGCGCGGCGCGCCGCAAGGCCATCCCGCTCTGGCCTGTCCCCAATCAAAACTGTTTGCGCCGGGCTCACGCCGGCGCGTTGCATCAGTATCTGCAGGCCGCGTGGATCCGGCTTCAGGATGCCGATGTCGGGATCAGTTGAGGCCACTACGAAATCGGCCGACAGTGTCATCTGCTGCAACTTTTGGCCGGCGGGATAGTCAGAATAGATTCCGATCGCCTTGTTCTGCCGCCTGAGCGCCGCAAACAGCTCCACCACTCCTCGATACCGGCAGGATGCGATATGGGCGAGCGGACGACGTTCGATCCACTCGCTGACGATTGCCTCTATCCTTTCGGTTGGCTGGCCGGTTCGCGCGACGGTTCGCGCCATTAGGCTCGCCTGAAAATTGTCGATCTCCTCCTCGCCGACGGTTTCACGCAGGGAGCGGTATGCGCGCAGCACACGCAAATTGGTCAAGCAGCCGCTCGCCAGTGCATCAGCAATCATTTCGCCGGCCATCCGAAGGCGAAGCCTTCGCTGGTTGTAGAGCGTCCCGTCGACGTCGAAGACGACGAAGCGGACACTGCCCCAGTCGACATTCCCCACGATCATCGGATGATAATGTAGTGCTGCTCGGTCAGCGTCACCAGAAGCGGGAGATCGACAAGTGTCGTGACGATGAAGGCCACTACCAGGGCCGCGACGATCGCGATCAGGCCAGGCTCGCGGAACAGCTTTTCCGGTTTCTGCGCCGTAGAGCCCGGTTTCGTCGCCATCACGAAATAAGCAGTGAACAGGGCAACGACGAAGGGCAGGACGAGTATGTACTCGATGCGATACTTAACCAGGAAGACTGACAGAAAGCCAATCGAAAACAGCGAATAGGCAATGCAGGAGGCGGTCAGCGAGACCTGCGTATACTGGGTGAAACTAGCCCGGTATCGCGATAGCAGCTCCTTTCCATGCGAAGCGACGATCTCGTCATATTCCGACAAGCGCTTGGCCGCCATAAGGAACGCGCCGCCGAACCAGTAGGCCAGAATGATCGATCCCGGCGGGAGGCTCGTGGCATCGATCATCGACCAACCGATCACGAGGCGGATAGGATTGTTGATCGATTCCGAGATCACGTCGAGATAGGCCTTGTCCTTGCTTCTGATCGGGTCGAGATTGTAAAGAATTCCCTGAATCGCGAACAAGCAGGCGGCGAAGAAGAGTAGTTTGCTCGCGAGAATGGCGCAGCCGAGGCCGACGATGAGCAGCAGGGTCCATTCGAGCTGCACCAACCTGCCGTTCATTGCGCTTTGTACGGCTGACCGCTGCGATTTCGTCGGATGATGTCGGTCAAACTCGCGGTCGAACCACTCGTTAATGCAGTAGTTCGCGGATGCGATGCAGATCGCAGTCACAAGTCCGAGCAGGATCGAGGACGCCAGGTCGTCGTTTCTGACCCCGCGCAGAAGATAGGCGAGGATGATGCCGGGAAGGATAAAGATATGCTTCGTGCTGTGATCGAGCCGCGCAATGGCGATATAGTCGCGCAAACCCGCTCGAGCTGATGCGGTCACCCTGCGTTCAACCACGCTTGTATCCATGCAGGACGCCTCCTTCATCATCAGACGGTCTAATTCCGATCACCGTCCAACAGATACACATCATAGGTTTCGAAATAATTCGCAGGGCCGAATTCGGCCAGCAGCGTCGTTGCGGACAGAAAATCGTCGATCTGCTGGCGCGAGGCATGGAAGGTCCAGTTGTAACCCTCCCGGTAGACCTCGTCCGGAACTATTTTCTTCAGCTTGTGCTGCATCAGGATCACCACTGGAAACCCGGTCTGGGCGTGCAGGTCCTGGCTGGTTTTCAGCGTCTCTCCAAGATCCGTGTCGAGCTTACCTTTCTTTGTGAAGCGGACGTACGTTCCGAATTTGTGCTCGCGGGTCAGGTATGTTGGATTGTCGATGTAGTATGGCAGGGCCTCGGCGAGATATTCCGGCTCGGCAACTATGGTTGCCTTGGCAAGTTCCGGCCGGGATCGGATGAGAAGGGCAAGATCCGCACTGCGGCTCTCGACCCTGCCGACGCCAACTGCATAAGCCGACTTGTTGAGCCCTAGCAATACCTGCAGTCCCACCATTATCACCAACAGCCCACAGCCGAAGCGAACCACGGCACTAGAGCGCACCGTTATTTTTCCTGAAAAGCAGTCAGCGATCCGATCCCAACTGATCCAGTAAAGCGATAGGCAGAAGCAGAACCAAACCAGCGCATGCCTTTCATCGCCAGGCGATGCCAGTTTGGAAAAGAGCGAGAAGACGAGAAGCGAAACGACTGCCCCAATGAAAGCGGCGGGTCTCGCCAGAAGACCGAGCGTGGAGCCGAAGAGTATTAATGATCCGATCGGGATGGGTACGGTCGGAAATAGGGCGCCGGGCGTCGTACTTGCCGGGTTTAGGAGCGCACTCAGGGCCAGTTCCACCGGTGACGTTAGCGAGAGATCGGCGACCGCGGCATCGTTGAACGTCGGAAGGATAGTGATGCCGCAGACCACCAGTCCGGCCGTCGCGATCACCGCATTGGCGAAGAAGTTGGTCAATGACGGCAACGAGCGCATGGCGCGGTCTTCGAAAAGGTCTAGGAACCAGAAGAGCAGGAAGCCGCCGGTCATGATGGCGGCAATGACATTGGTGTTGGCGAGAAGAAAGAGCAGCCCGCCGATCAGATATCCTCGCGTCCGACCGGCCTTGTAATTTGCAGCGATGACGAAGAGCACCAGCGCAGATATGCCGTAGTTCCTGGCCATGACGGAATATTCATAGACGAAAGCGTCGCTCCCTATGATCAATATGACCAGAATAAGGGGGAATGGTGAGCGGAAGAGAAGCAAGACCACTGCGGCAGTGGCGACCAGCAGGGCAAGGCCGGGGAGAACTACTACGTTTCCGAACATCAGATGTGCAACACGCAAAAGCAGATACCAGACGGCCGGATGACCCTCACCATGGATCGTCCGCAGCATGGCCCCTATGCTGTCGCCGGAGAGCGCCAGTGTCAGGGCACGGACCTCATCGCGAAACATCACATGATGGAATACTCGAAAGCCGACCACGACAAGCCAGACCGCCAGAACGAAACATGCGACGATCCGGCGGGATCGGGTTCGCGGCTGCACAAGACGTCCTATCAGACCGACCGAGTTTGTTATTTCAGTAGACATAATCCTCGAACTGCAATTCAGACGACTAGGCGGCCTGCCTCAAAACCCATGATGCCGGCGCTTTCTCGGGCGCTCGTCGGAACGTCGCTGCGAGACTTTCCAGAGAACTAACACCTTCCATAATGGCTTAATGCTAAGATAAGCTTTAGTGACGCTTATCTAAAGTTGGTGGCAACTGGTTCGAATCCGGTCAAGGCGAAGGGCCTTTATACTGTCGCTGCCGGCCGATGCCCGGCTGGTGTTCAGCACCAGGCCGACATGTGTCGGGGATCTGGCCTAGCGCTCGGTGTCAGTTCATAGCACCGGCCTCTAGTTGCACGGGATCCGGCCAGGCGACTCGGCCTTTTCTAAAGCTTGCGCGGCCGCAGCAATGAGTCGGTGGTGAGGTTTGTTCCACGCTTCGACCAAGCTTCTGCGAGAGACCTCCAGCCAGCCCGATTTTCTGGATGTTGACGGGCAGGAGGTACCCACATCAATATCCTCACCGTTATCCAGCTTCATCCGCTCGCTGTAGCGTAAATAGATCTCTCGCCTTATTCCCGAAGGTCTTGAGACCTGAGCCGGCCTATCGACTGTGGTGGTTCGAGAAAGAGCGCCGATGATTGCTTTCTGCTTCGCTACAGAAACCGACCCGCGTTGCGGGATGCCGTCCGGAAGCGGGATCGTAACACCATGCAAGAACACCAAATTGAGATAGTCGTTGGAGGACGCGCCAGCGGAGTTTCCGGTTTCGATTATATTTCCTGCGATAGGGAAGGAGAATTGATTGGATTCCCACATATAGGCAGCCAGACGGGCAATGCACCGGCGCGCTTTCGGTGATTTTAAGCACGCATCCACGATCCAGCCTGACATCATCTCGGCCGGGATAGTGGCCAGTTGGACCCAGCCATCGAGCCCGCCTTCCTTGTAAGTGCATTCCTTGTACGGAATCCCCGGGTAAAGAGGATTATCCATTATGGGCGTCGCATCGCAATTCTGCTCGAAATATCGTGGTTGCTTCGTTCTGGCGGCGATGACTTTGGTGAGCGAACTCCCCAGATTATTATCCTGGAGCTTCTCGAAAATAGCGTCGAAGGTCGATTTTGCGGCGACCGGGTTGGCAAGCGCCGATAGAGAGAGTGTGGCTAACGCAAGTATAAGCGACAGAGTTCTCATTCGGTCATCTCCCACATCGAAATGGAACTGTTGGGAATAGGTCTTTTGACGATCGCCGATATCTGGCTAACGTATCGCGTGCCGTCGTAATTGTAGGTTGAGGCAATTGATTTCAGCCACGCCATTGCAGCGGTGCGCTTATCGATGCCGCTTTTGAGGGCCTCCTGGTATGCATCGCGGGCTGGCTTGTAGTGTCGGCTATTGGCAAGGCGCCATGCCACAAAATTGACGGCGTCCGCTCGGGTTTTGAATGCAGGATACTCGTTTCCGTCGTCCCAATCAGGCTGGCACCACAGGACAAATTTTTCATAGCCCTTACCGATCTCGGCGCCCGGCCACTTGAAGGCAAAAATATTGTTCGATTTGATCGCTATGCGGGTCAAACCGTAACCCGATTCCACGACTGCCATGCTAGCGATCATTGCACCCGGGACGCCATATTTCTCTGCCGATATTTTAGCGGCTTTTGCCACTTCTTCGACGAAGCTCTTTTGTTCAACCAGGGTTGGAGCGTGCACTG
Source organism: Rhizobium sp. BK112 (assembly GCF_014193215.1). Taxonomy (NCBI): domain Bacteria; kingdom Pseudomonadati; phylum Pseudomonadota; class Alphaproteobacteria; order Hyphomicrobiales; family Rhizobiaceae; genus Rhizobium; species Rhizobium sp. BK112. The sequence continues at coordinate 94,859 of NZ_JACHYZ010000018.1, read as the reverse complement.
CCAAGTAACACCAGTCGCCTTTTCCCGGTCGATCTATATCGTCGGCAGCATGAGAGACATTAGCGGCCGCAAGAATCACAGCCGCCGCGCCAATTGCAATTCGGTTCATATGTGCCCCAGTTAAATCTTGATGCAATTATGAAGAGAGGAAATATTGATACATAAGCGAACTATTGCACCATTTGCAACCTGTTTGTGTGGGCGAAAAATACTTTGCGGAGAAGGAAAACGAAGAATGTCGCTTGTTCGCCAGCGCCTTGGTTCAGTCAAGGATGTTATGTTCATCAGCATTTAGGACTATACCGGCATTGCCAATCTCGTCGCAGGGATGAACGTCTTCGAGAAACACTGCGGTATCTCGGCGCCCGGAAACAGATTTTCGGGAACTGCCTGGAAATCGGAGATCATCCCGGGTGCGCCCCGAGTCCATTAAGACACGGCCATCGTTTCTCCAGCCGCAAAGGCTCGACCAGACGTTCGTGATGAGATAGCTTTAGCTGACGCTCGGCTTGTCCACCAGCTTTTCGACCAAGCGCCTGAGTTCCGACGGCGTCGTTTGCCCAGCCACCACCTCGTAATAGCCGATCCCGGCGCGTCGTAGCGCCTCCTTCTTCACTGCGTCACGCGCGGCCGCGGTGCCTTGATGGTGTGCGCCGCCCTGGTATTCGATGACGTGCCGCGGTTGGCAATTGCCGTCCACCAGGAGCAAGTCCACGCGTTTGGAGTTGATGCAACTGTAGGCGTCTGGGTCGGCACTTCGCAGGATCTCGCCCACTGAAACCTGAGCCATCACCTGCCAGGACGAATTGCAGCCGATCACCACACTGTCGAGTTCCCGAAACACCCGGGCTTCGCTTTTGTTCAGCAATGGCTGGGTGGTGAACTTCGAGCACATCACGATACGTAGTTGATCCGTGGCATCGATTGGCCGCGATGGCTGAGCAGCTGGGGTCTGAAGCCAGGGGCCCTGTATGACGCGTTCGTTCCAGCGTCTTTCCTCCGAGCGCGACCTGTTTCTCTCTCGCCACGCCTGTCTGCTCGTCGCGGTTAGGAACTGCTCAACGGCCATGCCGATGATAATGCCCACAAACAGCGCGGCGATTAGCAGTTCTGGCTTTTCGAAGTCTGCAATGTTTATGCCGCCCGAAGCGCCGACTGCAGCAGCTCCGATGATCAGCCAAGGTGCTGCGAACAGAACCGACCTTTGGCGATATTGCATGCCCATCTCCGAGTTTCCCGCGAAGATAGTATGACGCTTCTACGACGCGCGGAAAGTTATCCAAAAGAATGAGGTCTCACACGCCGCAAACTTCAACCCGATCGGTTTCCTGGTTCCGAGGAATGGTTCTAGCGACTAGCCGACATCCGCTTCTGCCAGAATTCCTTCATCGCTGGCATAGCAAAAGCTTAAGAGTCAGTGCCAAACTTGTTGCCATGGTGTTCATGCTCCGGACTAAAAAGATCGCATAATGGATCGTCGGGAACCCTGTGAAAATGTCTCGCGGCTAACGACTGGTGCCATTTTCTTTCAAGAGCTTTGAGCGTATAGGCCGCCCTCAATCCCATTCGATGGGCCACAAATTCTGCTACCGGAATGGTGCGGTCGATCTGATATGAGCATCCCTATAGACGGGTGTTCCCGTAGGCGCTATTCGTGACGTAACCGCATAACAGCAAACCATCCTATGAATTCCCAAGGCCTCTTATATTGAAAAAAGCGCAGCGCAGTTTTGCCGTCGAGTACAAGAACGGCAGGCGAAAACTCGATCCCAAGTCGAACTCGATTTGGGGTAACATGGATCTGAAGTCAGTCGCTCGCGATCTAGAGGAAGAGACATCGCGGCATCCATCAGATAGCTCTCAGCGTGGCAAATCTGACGGCGAAACGTCTTTCGCGGAATCTGACGGCAAGTCGTTGTTGACACCGTCTCTTGGGGCATCAACAACTCTATCAGATACACAGGAGATGAGCATGGCCGACGACACTGATACGGCAACCAAGGCCGATGGACCGACCGTTGTTGAAACACCCACTGCGCCGAAGAAACAGCGCAAACCCCGCGCCAAGAAAGCGGCGGCGCTCGAGACCTCGTCAGTTGACGCTACGGCAGAGCCGCCGGCGGCGCTGACCGGTGCCGGTGGCGGGAAGAGGAGAGGGCGCAAGGCAAAGGTGATCGAAGCTGCGTCGAGTGCTAAACGTACGCGTGTTAGCCGTGCTCCAAAGCCCGCACAGACCACCTCGGCCGCGCCGATAACAGCGATCGATGAGATGGCGGATCTCTTGCAGTTGGAAGAGGAAAATCAGCGACTCCGCAAGCTTCTGGCTGAAAAGCTTCGTGCAGAAAATGCCGATCTGCGCAAACGGCTCAAGCTCGACTGATATGAGTAGCCGGTCAATCCCGGCTGCATTGCTATGCTTATCGAGACATAGTTTGGCAGCGATGGATGCCGTTGCCGGAACCAAAACTCACTGCCTGCTTGCGGGTTAAAACGCGAGGTCAGATAGATGGCGTCTCCCTGGAAATTTCTTGCTCGTCTGATCTCACCGGGACGCGAACAAAAGAGAGAAGGCGGCTCGACCAAGAAGGTTGTTGCCGCGGACCCGTTGGCTATTGCCGGTCCGATTGAAGCGCCTGCCGAGGAGAAGCTGAATAGCGAGGGCCGACCGACAAGCGATGCGACACACCACGATCAATCCACTTCAATTTTCACAGAGCGTGTGCGTTCCGAAGAAGCCAAAAACGATCGCCAAGATAAATTCGAAATCGAAGATGCCGGAGTCGTGCAGGCTGTTCATCCAGCTTCCGGCGAGACAGGTACGGACATCATCGCTGCGCTTCGTGCTGTGGACATTCAGGCTGTCGAGGTCGCGCCGCGCAAGCAAAGAAATCGCGGCAAGAAAGCGGTAGCCGTTCCAAACACTCCCCAGGCCACCCAGGTCGGCGACACCACAAACGAGATGAACCTGGATGAAGAAATCAGGCTGCTCAGGGGGCAGCTCGCCAGAAGGCTAAAGCTCCAAAACGAACAACTGAGAAAAATGCTGGAGCGGTTTGAACGGTGAAATGTCGGCCGGACTTGCGCTCTGCAAGACGGGATTCGATTGCATGCTCAACATTCTCAGATATGAACAGGGTGTCGCAGGTTCGAACTCGTTCAAGGCGAGCATCATCCACCTAGCTTCGAGGACTGTCTACCTTGCTTGGAAGCCGTCCGGGCAGAAGATCAAGGTGAATCCCGACGTGAAAGCATGGCCTGAAAAGGCGAAGGCTGAACTCCGCCAGTGGGCAGCGAAATGGAAATGACGGGACAGTTCGGTCAAGCGAAATTCGATTACCGCTGGACGATTACTCGGGTTCCCGGCTGCACCATCTCATAAAGCTCCTCGACATCTTCGCGGTACATCCGAAAGCAACCGCTCGACGCGTTGGTTCCAATCGAGGAGGGATCGTTGGTGCCGTGGATGCGTAGCAGTCCGTCGGCAAGGTAGATCGCGCGGGTTCCAAGCGGATTTGCGGGACCGGGTTTCACAACGGCCGGAAGCCGTGGGTTCTTCTGCCGCATGCTGGCCGTGGGTCGCCATTCGGGATGCAATCGCTTCGACACGACCCGCGTTGTTCCGTACCACTGCTTGCCCTCACGGCCGACGGCAATGGGGTAAGCGAACTGCTCGCCCTGTGCGGTCGTGTAAATCAGAGTGTGCTCACGCGTGGCGATGACAACGGTTCCCCGTCCAATTCGCGTCGATGGCTCCCGACGTTCTTGCAAAGGTTCTCGATAGCCAGGTTCTGGCTCGTAGTAGGGAGGAGGGGGATACGGGCTGTAAGGGTCATCATAGTCGTAGCCGTCGTATTCATCGTATCCATCATATGGCGCGTAAACTTGGGCTTGGGCATGCACCGCTGTCAGAAAGAGGGCCGCAGCAAGGAGAACCAGCAATCTCATTCTTCGCCATCCGCTTGTTATACAGGCATGATTGGGCGGAATTCTGTGGCGGCACTATGGCAGGGAAGCATGAGCGGTCATTGTGCCAGTCCCAGTTTCACTTAGACTAACTCCACCACGGCATTAATGCTCAGGATCGCCGAGCATCAATGGCAATCGCAATCTATGACCCCATGCAGCTTGGAAAAGGACGCAGTCACGTCGGAGACCTTGTCCCTCAGATGCTTCAGGGCATCCTCATCAAGCTCGACACGGTCGCGGCGCGCCTTGCGCAGGCGGGAGAGAAGATGGGCGGCTTTTTCTGCGGGATCCCGGCCCGGATGCCAGACAAGCGAGAGGTAAAGATCATTGCGAAACAGATCCTCTTCGATCATGCGGTCGCGATATCGAGCGTTCAGACCTTGCGAGAAGGGGTTGGCGAAGGCTCCGTCCGGGTAGGCGTTGTCGCGGCGGCGGATGACATGACTCCAGAGCGCCAGATGGTCGTCGGCGATGTTGCGGTAAAGCGTATTGAGATCGCGGTGCAGGCTGTTGAGGTCCATGACATCGGCAGTTTCGAAGGATATGCCTTCAAGCGCGACCATCACCATCAAGGCCCTGGATTCGAGCGCGATCGTCGTCTCGTCGACATGACGGACGTATGGAATGAAAGTTTCGGGCCCGAGTTCGCGCGAGCGAAGCGTTGCGGTGCTAGGCAAAGCTCAAATCCTTTTCGTCATAGCGCCGGATGAGCCTCAGGGGCGACAAGCTGGCGCCGCCCCAATAGGCGGCGTTGCGCGACCGGCCGCGGGTCTCGATCCAGGAGATCAGGATGCGGAACATGTTGTGGTCACGCTTGACGAGCGTGCGGAATATGAAATGGAAGACGACGCCGACAAGTGCGTAGGCGATCGATCCCGCGGTGATATAGAGGATGGTCGTCAGCATGGAAGCGAGGCGATCCGCCTGCTTTTGCACCACGCCTTCACGGAGCTGAATTTCCACCGCATTGGCATAAGGGTTCTTGCTTTCAATGAGCGAGCAATCAGGGCCTACCAGAAGGGTGGCTTCCTGATTGAGGGACGGGAGCGAGAAACCGCCTTCGTAGACGGTGTATGGCATGACGACCTGATGATGGGCATACTTTCCAAAGAATTTCAGGCATAGTCGTCGCCGAAGGTGTCGGCGTCGTGCCGAACCCTGTCTTCGAGCACCTCTGAATTATGCCGAGCTTTCGATCCTGGAACTGGAAATATCAGGCTTTAGCGAACGGGCTCGGCATAGTATCGGGGATCGGGATGAATCCCCGACCTTCGTATCGATCAGCTCCAGGTGAGGACCCAACCTCTATTGGAAAGAATGCGAACACAAGGGCCAGACTGCAGCCGCCGACTGCGGATCAATTTCCGCCATCGAGAAAAGTGCGCTGAATTGCTGCCCATTCATCTGGATAGGGCTCGTGATCTTGCAGATATTCCGCCACGTATTCGCCCCAGCCTTGAATCTTCCGATATTTGGTCATGGCGTCGAAATGGCTATGTCCCGTCAGTTCGGCGGCCTTTACCGCTCCTGGCTTAAGGAGTGCCCTGAACCCATCGCCCATGGGGCCAGCAAGACAAAGGCCAGGAAGCATCTGACCATCACGTTCGGGATCGAGCCAGATTTCGTGGATAAGCTCGTTTTTCATTGGAACGTGCTACTTCGAGCGCTGTCTGGTGACAAGATTGCTGTGCTCCGAATGCCTGAAGATTTACCGCTCTTCCGAGCGGGAGGGGAGTGAATTCGCTGATGGCACCCCGGTAGGCCGGATTCCCGGGAACCTTCCGGCCAAGGAATGCAGTCGCGGGACATATTAATACCCTTATGCCGAATTCGGCATAACGGAATTTATCCAGAGCCCGATACTATGCCGAGCCCATTCCCTAAAAGCCCGAGATTTCCGGTAACCCAGGATCGAAAACTCGGAATAGTTTGAAAGCGTTGGAAGACCGGGTTCGGTCGACTTTGCCTCGCTAATGATAATAGGGCCGAAGGAAAATGAGGTAGATTAAAATTGGGATCGCAACGAAAGCGCTGTGCTTCCACATTTGCCTGCGGAGATGGAAATACTCGTCTCTGATCGCTTGCGGGCACTCTGGCGATCCCCAGGCGATCCCTGTGTGGATTGTGAACGGTGTCGTGTAGGTAATCTCACCGAACTTCGATGCCTTTGAAGCAAGACGCTCGTTCAAGATGAAATAATACGTGCCAACGGCGATGAAGATTGCAACGTCTATGCCAAGCACAATCCTAATGAAAAGATTGATGCTGTCATGTGAGAAGCTCGGCAATGATCCCAACATGACAGGAACTTATACAGACTATTCGGCCCGCCAGAAATGAAGCGCGTAGCTTCCTCATTATAGCGTAAAGAAACACTAAAGCGATGTGGCTGTTGGCGGAAATCGTTGAAAAGCCCGTCACTCGTCGCGCCGGACACCTTTGTCGATCTTATTCCGCTGGGCGATGATCCGATCAACGCGCGTTTGCGACTTCACATCTTGCCATATCGCCCACAGCGCTAGGCCAATAAATAGTAGGCAGAGCAGGCGGAACATCCAAAGTGCTCCAACCTGCCCCAGTATGGCTACCAGCATTGCAGACCGCCATGACGAGCTTACATCGTCGATTAGCAAGAGGGCCGCCACCAAGGTAGCAACGACTATAATGCCGATGAATCTCGGGTTGCATAAGTCTCTCATCACACCATAATTCACATGAACTACTGTCCATCAAGTAAACATGTCGATGCTGCTGTTAAAATAATTGTCTTCGGCGTGGTTTTTCCGGTCCGCCTTCCTAGCGCTCGGAACCGTTCTTTCCGGGTCTGGCTGGGCCAGCGCAGCATATTTATGGAACGGAGGATCGACCTGCGAGCCTGCAAGCGGTACCCAGCAGTAGGTTAACTGCCTTTTGTTGCGGACGGCAGGCTGGCAATCGCCCTGTTCGGCGCCACCCACTACCAACCAGGGGAAAAGACGGAGGCTGTCGTCCGCGGCGATTTGGCGTTGGTCAATCATTTGCGACTTACATCCGGCCGAGTGGGCTTGGACTGCAATCCTGGCTGTTTGCTTCCCGGCTCGACATCAGGCTATCGGGACCAGCGATCACCAGATGGGATTTGCTGAACAATGTTGACCTGACACTATCCAAGATCAACCAGCCAGAGCTTGAGGTGAACATCAAGGCAGCGGGAATTCCTCTGCGACGGGAATTGCAGACGCATCAAGCTCAACATTCCCGGCTCTGGCGAAGCCCAATTCGAAGGCCTGATTGCAAAATCGGCAACGGTGACAATCCGAGGGAGCGGCAATGCAAAGATGACCGCCCAGGTAGACGCGGATGGTTCGATTTCGGGCAACGGAAATGTTGAATTGTCGGGGCATCCAGCGATGCGACAGAGATCGAGGGTAACGGCCGCATTGTGCAAGTCCCTTGAACCACGAGGGCGAGGGGGCGGCAAGGGAGCGCGGCTTTTGAAGCGGAACTTTGCATCAATTGCGGTCGCTCCTATTTTTTCGTAGACCGCGCCCATTGGTGCAGAAGTTACAGGACATCCTATGGGTACTTGGGGCAAAGACGTTTTCGAAAATGATGCTGCGAGTGATTGGATGGCACTGTTCGACCGGCTGGGATTTCTTGCTGTGACTACCCCGCTTGCAGAAATTGCTGAGTATTCGGATTTAGGGAAACCTATTCCGGCGGAGACAGAACAAACCTTCTGGGCGAGGTGTGAGGTTGTGGCAATCGCGGGAGGATTTCCAACTCCTCCATCCATCGACGATCACAAACTAGCGATTAGGCGCGATGCCGGGAAAATATTAAAAATCCCAAATCTCAGACAGCGGATCATGGTGGCGTTGGAACGATTGGACGCTTCGGAAACGGAGCTGAAAACACTTTGGACGAGCGCTGGTGAAGGCGGTGATTTTGAAGCTGACTGTAAGCGTTTGCGAGATTCCGTGCTCCAGGTGCTCGCTCAACAATGAATCAACCAGCGTCTTATACATTCGATTGCTGGTCGCGCCAGGTTTCGGAGGGTCGTTATCTCTTTGCCAACACTGAAGACCTGCGCCTCCTAGCCTCCTCATGCATGTTGACGGGTGTAGTCGCGAGAACGCGCGTAACCAAAGATGTCAGAAAGCGGGCGGGCGAGAGTTCATCGGGGGTTCGCTCTTCGAGGATCGATACCTTGGGCAGGGCCTTGACGATGCTCTCGACCGTGCTTTCCGCAAGGTGCGCGATCTCAGCCTCTGCCGGATCCGTTATCGGCTGCGGGCCTGGTTCTAATATGCCGTCGGTTGGTTCTTCCTCGTCGGCCGCCAGTAGTACTGGATCAGATGAGTATTCCATCAACACCAGGCAGGTGGAGTGGTACGCATCGTCCTCACGGCCAAGTTTAGCCAAGAGATCGAACAACCACTCGGCCGTCTTGGGCTCCTTTTCCAGGATGTCAGACCGTAGGCCAAACAAGAACCCTAGAGCCGCCAGCGGGTGGCGTAAGCGAAGGTTCTTGGCATCGCCGTAGGACTCCTCGATGCGGTTCGGCGCATTCTTCCCATAGGAGGAATCCATGCGCTTCGTTGAAATCAGCAATTCGGGGCCGGTGACCCAGTCGGTGATGATGACATCCACCTGTTTCAGGTAGTTTTTCCCCAGAATGGATGCCGAGGAGGAGGTGACCCCGGGGATGGACGTCCTCGATAGCAAATAGGATTCCGCGTTGGCTCGAACGGCCACGGGAAGTGACTTGACGAATGCCGCTACGGGCGCGGGGAGGACGCGTGGGTTCGCTGGCCTTGGCCAGACTTGGTCCGTGCCGAAACCGGCCCTGCGAAGTTCGTAGCTGAGCCAGACATCGAGAGCGAGGGCAGGAACTCCTGTTTGGGTTCCCGCTTTCAGGTGCAGCGGAACACCGAGCAATAGCGCAAGGGTGTCGTAATCGGGCTTGATGAACGGCTGGCCGTCAGTTCCAAGAACCCATGGATTGTTGTGTTCCCCGCTGGGTGCGGCAGCTTCGACGATATGATCGAATATTTCCCAGGCTTCTGCTTTCGAACTTGGTTTAGCGGCCACTTGCTGACCTCAAATTGCGACGGTTCGCCAGTTCCGCGCGTGCATTCCGGACGGCCGCCATTTGTGTCGCGGAAACCTCGCCGTCCAGCAGCAGTACCTCGTCAACCAGATTAACGGCATCGAGCAGCCGCCCTTTGTCCAGCAGCTTTGCAACGCTTCGCTTGACCTTGCGAAGCTCATCGGCGCGAGAGGCGACCAGGGTCGGGGACGGCATGGCCCAAACGTCTGCCTCCTTTGGCTCGATCTTCAGTATCCCGCCTCCATAGGCGCGGCCGACCATTTCGGCATGCAACAAGGTGATTGAGTTCAAGCTGGCGACAGGAAGGAGCTCGCGGCCCAAGGCAGTATATGCCTCGTTCAGGTAAACCCCATGCACCGAATTAAGATGACGGGCCTTGGCGGCATTTTCGGTGATCCGGGGGGTGTCCGCATTCATGCATGTCAGCAAGAGGTCCGCGGGTGAAACGAGCGGCACCCGATACCAGGTCTTGCGGACCCGGCATTTATAGGCGGTGTCGACGCCTGTCCTGTGGCCGTCGGCGATATATGCCGCGGCAGCCTTGGAAGGCGGTTCATTTGGATAGAACAGGTGAACCGCGCTGCCCTCTTCACCAAGTTTCTTAAGCTGGGCACTCGAGAGCGAGAGGCCTCGCAAATGCGAGCTTCCTGGTGGCGAAAGGCTGAGCAACTCGTCTGGGCGCAGTCCGAGCTCTGCTGCGCGCTGGGGGGAAAGCGTGAAGTATTTGTTGTTTCCGGTTACCATTCCGAGCGTCGTGTCGCCCCAGGTCTCCAGGTTCGTGTATAGGCCGGTTCCAGTGAGGGCCTGCAAAAGATGCACCGCGTCGGCAGCAACGAGACTGCTGGTCCATTTGGCCGCAGGGTCGACCGGTGTCCAGCTCAGTCCCGGGCCTAAAGTGTCGAGCGTTGCAGCGTTCTTGGTTTGCCGGATCGTTGCAAAATCCGCCGGCCCCTCCAGGTAGCCGTCAGCGAGGAGAAGCACTACGTCCGCTTCCGCCTCCGGGAACACTTGCTCATCGAACAATACGAGCTGCACGTCGCGGAATCGACTGAACAGGAACTTGCGGACGGGCGCGGCATAGTTCACCGAGAGCAGTTCGGCGGGCAAGACGAAGGCCAGGCGGCCACCATTCTTCAGGAACAACGCCGAGTGCACGGTGAACGCAGCCCAACTGGACGCGAGCCCTGTCAAGGAAATGCCGCCCCTGATGGCTGCTTCTCGCGCACGAGTGCGGGCTTCGCCGGTGAAATCCTGATATCGAATATAAGGAGGATTTCCGATAACGGCGTCGAACGCTGGATTAGGCGTGACGGCAAAGAAGTCGGACAATTGGATATCGGCCTCGCCCCCCACGTCAGCGACCCGCTTGCGGGCAACGGCTGCGCTGTGCGCATGGATCTCCGCGCCATGAACAATCGGGCACGAGCGCCTGCGTGGACCGAGTTCACGAAGCCGCTCGACCGCCGAAACCAAGAATGCGGCATCGCCAGCCGCGGGCTCGAGCACGCGATCTTCAGACGCGCGGATGGCCCATTTGGAAATAAAACTGGTAATCGCCGGAGGCGTGAAGAACGCGCCTCTCTCCTTGCGGAGGACGGGAGTGTCGGTAGGGTCGCGATGGGTAACGAAAGTCACTGCTAGCTCCCGAATCGTGCACGCATGGGTTCGCTGTCTTTGCCGCCTACCTATCCTATACAGATGAATTTCTGTCTACTCTTTGTTCTTTTTTCAATCTGCCGATCCCGCGGAAAAATTTCGGCAAGCCGTTGCGTAACAATGGCCTGCTTCCAGCCCAGCAGTGGAACGGCAACGGGTGCGTCGCCGCGCTGCCCAGGCGTTATTCGCAGCGCAATTGGACGGCCGCAACCATCGACAACAGCATGGATTTTTGTCGATCTGCCGCCTCGTGAGCGGCCGATTGCCTCGGCATCCGCCCCCTTTTTCCGCCGGCGGCCGACCGGTGGGCTTTGGCGGTGGTGCTGTCGATCATATGAAGATCCCGATCGGTTGTTTGCACCAGGGCTTCAAACAGCCGCCGCCATATTCCTTTGGCAGACCAGCGATGGAAGCGATTGTAGACGGTTGTTGAAGGCCCGTAGCAGGCTGGACAATCCTGCCATCGGCAACCTGATCGGAGGACATAGATGATCCCGCTGATCACCCGGCGGTCATCAGTTCGATGAGCGCCGGGTTGGTTTGCCGGAAGCAGAGGGGCGATCACTGCCCACTGCTGATCATCAAGCCAGAATTCGCTTGCCATCATCAAACTCCCATCGTCGACGCAGTGAATTACATGGATTCAATTCGATCAATGGTTTGATTGGGTTTGGAGCCTAAGGCGCTATGGCATTTGAGATAGCTATGGCTGCAAATGCACTGGTACAAACTCGTATTGATGCCGAGGTTCGGGATCGCGCCTCCGCAGTGCTTGGAAATATGGGGCTTACGGTATCGGACGCGGTTCGGATCTTACTCACCCGGACGGCCAATGAGGGAGCGCTGCCGCTGGAGCTTCTTCAGGCAGCGAGGCCCATGACGCTTGGTTTCGCACCAAGGTACTTGAAGCCCTGAACGATACTCGACCGGACGTTTCGGATGATGAAGTCGAGGCACATTTTGCTGAACGTCGAGCGGCAGCCCGCCTTAACGCGGGTGCTCGCAAATCGTGAAGCTTACCTGGTCGGCGTTCGCGCTATCGGATCGCGACGCGATCTTCACACAGGCATCGTAACGTTAACCGAGCAGCGATCAAAATGTGGGATCTGGCGTCATGACCAGATTAGCTTGTGATCCTCTTTATCGTCGTCACCGATTTCCAGCTGGCGTGATTGCCCATGCGGTTTGGCTCTATTTCCGGTTTCCGTTGAGCCTGCGTATGGTCGAAGATCTGTTGGCCGAACGCGGCATCATGGTGTCTCACCAGACTGTGAGACTTTGGGCGGAGAAATTCGGTAAATGATCAGGCTGGTCAGGTAAGGGCGGATATTCTCCAGGACCCGCTTCGAGGATATCGGTGCAATACGCACCTCGCAAAATTCCGAAATTTTTCGCTGAAAATGACGTGATGAAAGATCGTGTTTGGGCATGCTCATTCCGTTTCTCTCTGGCACCAGTACCGAGGGCGTGCGGGGATAGAAGCGTGCCTTTAACAAAGTATGGAAGTTGGATGCCGCTCGCAGGCTCTGGCATTACCAAACAACGTGAATGATATATAAACAGATCAATTATTAGACAATGATCCGTATTCGAGTCTTTTGTGTTGACTGTGCTCAAATGTTTGAGATATCTTGCCTACTCACGGAGAATGGTTGGGTAGGTAGGATGGCACGGTCTGAGTCAGATGCGCTGTTGCAAATCGGGCAGTTGCTGAAGGCTACGCGAAAAGGCCGGCAACTGACGCAGGAGCAGGTTGCCGACGTAGCCGGTATATCGCGTCCCCGCTATCGTGAGATAGAAAGCGGAAGCAGTGCTGCGCGAACGACGACGCTGATCAATATCGCCCGCGCTCTCGGGCTTGAATTGATGCTTATACCGCAGGCGATGGTCCCGGCCGTCGATGCGCTGCTGAGGCCTCATGACGATGTCGACGATCTCCCGGCTTTCACGGCGCGTCCAGACGGGGATGAGAATGTCTGAAGTTTCATCCGATCCGAGATCCATTTCGTCGCTCGACGTGCTGCTGAACGATGTGAAGGTCGGCACGATCGTCAGGACGCCCGGCGATTTTAACGCTTTCAGCTTCGAGGACAGTTATCGCGCAACCGGCGGCTTTCCAGTGCTTAGTCTGTCTTTTCGAGCAGCCACTGGCGGCCTGCGTAAGGACCCTAAACCCGTCTCCAGAGCGTTGCCGGCGTTCTTTGCCAATCTGCTTCCCGAAGACAAGCTGCGCGTGGCGATGGAAAAACACCATGCAGGGAGTGTTCGCGCGGGAAACGATTTCGACCTGCTTGTCGCTCTCGGTTCGGATCTGCCTGGCGCAGTCCGCGTCGTGCCGAGTGACAGAACGGTTGTGCGTTTCGACAACCTGCCTGCTCCCAAGCCGAAGGCCCGGTTCTCGCTTGCCGGCGTCCAGATGAAGCTTTCGGTCATCAAGAATACGGGGAAGGGCGGTGGACTGACACTGCCGCTCGGCGACGACCAGGGATCCTACATCGCCAAGTTTCCATCGACCTCGTTTCCCGGGGTGTCGGAAAACGAATATGCCAATCTCGCATTGGCTGAAGCGATCGGGATGGAGGTGCCGGAACGCGAACTTGTCGAGCAATCGGAGTTCGAGGGTATCCCAAAAGAGTTCGAGACGCTGTCGGATGGAAAAGTTCTGCTCGTCAGACGCTTCGATCGCGGCGCAAACGGCGAGCGTATCCATATCGAGGATTTCGCGCAGGTGTTCGGCGTTTATCCCTCGCGAAAATACGAAGGGGGTGCCTATCACGATATAGCTGCAGCGCTAAATGTTGCAGTATCGTCCATCGCTGCTCTTGAGTTCGTCCGCCGGCTGGCCATGGCCGCCATCATCGGCAATGGCGACATGCACCTGAAGAACTGGTCGTTGATCTATAGCGGGGCAGGCGACAAACCGCAGCTCGCACCCGTCTATGACGTGCTCTCGACGATCCCTTATATCCCCGCGGATGCCATGGCTCTGTCGCTCGCCGGCGAGCGGCCCTTCAAGGCGCTGAACGTGCAGCGATGGAAGGCCTTCGCCAATCGTGCGCGGCTGCCGGAAGCGGCCGTGCTCAAAGCGGTGGTCGATACGGTCGAGCGCGTCAACGAAGTTTGGTGGTCGCTGCCGGAACGTAGTGTCGCTCCGGCGAAGGTTCTCGAGCGTATCGATACGCATGTAAGGCTGATGACGCCGATCCTTGGCACGTGCGCGGAGTGAAGCCATCCGGCCGAACGGTAGCCGAGCCTTGTCTTAGCTCGTGCGCCAGTTCTCCTGGCGGGCCCTCACCCGTTGCCAGAGGGCATCGTCGACAATTCTAAGCGATGGCACCTCCTGCACGACATGGTGCTCGGCCGCATTCTCCCGTGAGACCCGACGTTATGTCGCGGGATTTTTTCGGTAGGCGATGCGATTGAAGACGATCAGCCCGATATAGGCCTGATTGTTCAGAATGCCGCTGCCGCGATTTCGATGCCCGCGAATTGCGGTCCCCTGCCAAGGTCGGCCGCGAGGACCAGATACGCCGCGTGCATTGAGTTCCTCAGCGATCCTGACAGGGCTCATGCCGTCGGCGTACTGCTCAAAGATCCAGACGATGGTTGCCGCCTCATCTGTATCGATCGAACGCAGGCCGCGCACCGGCCCCCCGCTATCGTCGAACTCACGTCGCACTCTGTAGCCGTAACAGATACCCCCTGGCACCCGGCCATGCTTGGCGACAGTCTTCATGCCTTCGCGCGTCCGGTAGCGAACCTGTTCGAGCACCTCTTGATTTAGAACCGCCCTCAGTCCCAGTTCCATTGACGACACCGACGCGGCGCCGTGAACCGTCCACAACTCGACGTCATGAAACTGCAGTATGTTGAGAATGCGAGCGCTGTGCTCAAGGTCGCGGGAAAAGGCGATCGAGGGTAAGGCAGAGAAACACGTCATAGGCGCCAATGTTCGCCCCCGCCAAAGCAGCCTGGAGTCCTGGCCGCGCCTCGAATGACGAGCCGCTGACACCGGCATCGACGAAAGTGTCGGCCAGATGCCAACCTTGTCGCAGGACGTATTCCTTTCGGAGATCGAGCTGGGTTTCGATCGAGGCGGGGTTTTGTTGATCTGTTGAATATCGTGCGTAGAGCACGACTGCATATGACCGATCTCCCTGGTTTGAATCGCGGTCACCATGGTAGAGATCGAGTATGGGATTCGGGGTTTTCATTCACCGCACAGATTCGATCTACGACGACAGCCCGGCTGAGCAATATCAGTTTCCGAGCCAGTACCTCGGCCGCGTCCAAGCCTGCGTTGGAGACTGGATCATCTATTACGAGCCACGAAAGGTGGCGGCGACGCGCGGATATTTTGCGGTGGCCAAAGTCTCACAGGTCATCCCGGATTCCAAGGCGCCTGGAATGTATCTGGCTCTGATCGAGCCCGGCAGCTATCTCGATTTCGTCAACGCTGTTCCCTTCAGCGGGCCAGATGGCGTGATCGAGCGCGGCGTGCTCAACGAAGAGGGCCGGATTTCTGGACGTGCGCAGGCCGCAGTGCGGCCGGTCTCAGCAGCAGATTTCAATCGCATCCTGTCGGTTGGCCTGGCGCAGGATCGACCGGAACTGCCGCGATCGGGTGAGGCGATAGACACACCAACGGGCGCCGGATTCTCGGACGGCTTTCAAGCTCCTTTTATGTTCGAAGAGCAAAGGGTGCGGGTCGCACAGCTTTCGTCGCGTATAGTTCGCGATCGGCTGTTTCGCAGGTTGATCTTGCAGGCCTACGACAAACGATGCGCGATAACAGGCTTGAAGCTGATCAATGGCGGCGGCCGCGCCGAGGTCGATGCGGCCCATATTCGCCCCGTTGAAGCGAACGGCCCGGACATTCTGTCGAATGGCATCGCGCTCTCTGGCACGGCACACTGGATGTTCGATCGCGGCCTTATCGGCTTGTCGGACGATCTCGAAGTTCTGATTTCCCGTCACGCAAACGACCGCGACAGCATCCAAGGTCTTATCAACAAGACCGGAAGAGCGATCGTGCCGGCAGGTGTTCACGAACGCCCGCATCCACAGTTTCTGAGATGGCATCGCGAGAATACCTTTAAACAATAGCGCGTCGACGGTTCAGCTCCTTTCAAGAGCAGAGACCTCCGTTTCTGTCTAACCCTAAAACGATGAAAATCTCGCAGCCGCTATATCTGCGCGCTGCAAAAGTTGGGGGAAGCCCCGCCCACGTCAATGATAAGCTGCGGGTCGGCATTGTCCATGATTGTGAGCTTTAGAACGCTGCAGTCGTCGTGCTCTCCATTCGCCTCGACTTCACGGCCATGGATTACGGCAAGTTGCTCGTGTGCTGACAGCTCGGCCCAAAAGCCATCCGTGGTGAGTAAATGGACGCCAGGCAAACTGTCCGTTTCCAGGATTTCTGGTGTCATATACTCACGTGAACGAAAGCTCCTGGGGAGAAGATGTCTGGCCGGTGTCTTCGATAGCTCGTCGACTGCGACATATCCAAGCGCATTGGCAAGCGTGTGAGGCTGAGTTTGCCATTGAATTCTGTCGCCTCGATCAATTTGGCCTAGGAGACAGTCGCCGGCATGGATAACTGTCATTCGTGTTCTTGGGCTAACGTGCATAATAGCAAAACTGGCTGAGCCCCGAGGATAACGCGCGCGCAAATCGATATGGATTGCGCGCAGCTGTTTCGAAAAGTAATCGACATCAAGCGCACCTTGTAGACCGCTGAACCACTCGATCACTCCCCGCAGAATCGCTTCGGCATATTCTCCACTGTTCTCGCCTGCGGTAGAGCTATCGGCAATGATGGCCATCACCGGTGGTATTTGTTCCAATCCCTGCATGGTCGCGATTGTCTGTGGTCATGGTGCCTTTGCGGGCTATACCAGCTTGCTTCAATGCGCATGGGCGCCACCGTCTGCGCAATGACCTATGGCAACGTAGCGCCCGCGCACGATAGCCACGCGGCCGGGCTGCCCACGCAAATTTCCCTCAAGGAACTCGTCAAAGTCGCGATGCTTGAGGAGCGCCTGGAATTGTTCAGCGACGTATGTCTTGACGTCGAGATCAGCATTCGCCAGTTCTTGAACAAGTTCCTCTCTCCCATCAAGGACGAGAAGTATGTCCTCGGCGTCCCTGCTGGAGAAAAGGTCACCACCGCCTCTGCCGGCGAATGCTTCCAGCTTCGTCGCTGTAAAGAGGGCGGGCGTGAGGAGCCGGATGGTGAGAGTTTCAGTGAGCTGGTGAATCTCAGCGGTTTCGATACCTTTTGCGTACCAGCGGTTGCTAAAGCCAAGGATCGCTTCATCATCCGGCATGAAATCGACTTTGAGCGGGCCGAGCCGCATTCGGCAGATGATGTCGTCATCCGAGGACTCTTTGAACCCCCTTTCTCTCAGCTGTCCAATAGTTGGCCCCATTCGGCAAGCCCCGCGAGATCGACAATAAGGTCGATATCGTCGGTGGCCCTGACATCTTCGAGGGTCACCGGGTCTGTGATGAAAAGTGCGGTCGTACATCCTCCGACGAACACAAGGCGATCGCGCAAATCCTGCTCCAGCGCCGTTGCTACGACTTTCAACATTTCGAGCAGCTGGCCGCGGACAGTCGTCATTTACCGAGTATCCTTTTCGAGAGCCGATCGCTTGCCAAACCCACTTCTCGTTGGTTTCCAAGGCGGATCGCGTCGCAGAGTGCCAGATATTCGTAGAGGCGCACGTCCTTTTGGACTGCTTCCGGTACACTCTTGAATAGCGGTTCGACAGACTGGCCCATTTCGCGGGCGCTTGGGTGGGGCCAGACGTAAATATAGTTGCCAGCGCTGACCAGAAGGCCCTCGAGCATAGGTGCCGCAAAAGCGGTTGGAATGCCTCGCTGCATTGATCCGGGTTTTGCCGGAAAGGTGAATTTCAGGCCGTGCACGATGAAATTGAATAGGTTCCTCCGGCTCGGCTTGGGTCGGCCAAGGTCGCGATCTTTGCTGGCAATGCCAGACGCTAGGCTCCTCTTGATCGACTCATTGACCTCGGTCTTGCTTATACCGAGGGATGCCTCCAAATTTCGGACGGAATATGGGTCATCGCCTTGCGCCTCTAGGCGCTCGCGTTCGCCCCCTTGCTCTTGTTCCTGCTCCTGGAGGCTGATGAGTTTGAGCAGTATGACGATGTCCTGGCTTTTCATAAATCGTCCTGACTGGCGTCCTCTGTCCTAGGACTAAGGACAGGAAAGCGCGCCAAATCACTGTTGTCAAAGCCTGCGCTGCCTTTCCAACCTTTGTGGGCATCGTCTCTGACCTGATGTCCGGAGCGAGAACAAAGGGCCAGGTCACCGGGGTTGCGATAGATCCGCGGTCCTTCTGAGTCTGAGTGTCTGCCACGAACGCGAAGGCCCCGGTGGAGAAGATCACGATATTCTGCGGGGCACGAGCCCGGGTAAATCGTCTTTCAGGGGAGCCGATGTCACTCGCGCCTTAATCCTCAATGTTGCACGCTTCGGCTGCAGCGGCAAGCCGCCAGGTGGAGACCCTGTTTTGCCGTCTGGTGGCGATCATGTGATTGAGATTGAGCCGGGTGGGGATCGGTTCGTCGACGATGGGATCGCAGGCGCGATGCAGAATTGTGCGTTGGGAGTTGTAGGCGGAAAATCGGATGGCGACCTCCGGGTGCTTTTCGATAAGCGGACACTTCGTCCCTGCGTGCAGCTTCGAGGCGGCCGTCAATAAGGCGTGCAGATCGTCTTCGGTGATTGGCCTGTCTGTCATTTCACTCTCCGCAGATGCGAGCCAGCTCTAGCGCCCCTGGCGGGACTTTCCAAGATCTGCCGCAGGCGCTCACGTGCTCGCGACAGTCGCGACATCACGGTTCCGATCGGGATCGCCAGGACTTCGGCGACCTGGGCGTAACCAAGGTCTTCGACCGATACCAGCAGCAGCACGTTACGCTGCTCTTCCGGAAGGGAATATTATCGATTACTGCAAGAGGTCCGTGAATATGGAAACTGGGAAGCTTGGCTAGACTTCTTCCTGACAGGTGTAGCCGACACCGCCAACCAAGCATTTGAAGCTGCCACTCGGATTGTCGATCTTTTCAAGGAGGACAGGGAGAAAATCACAACCGAGAGCGACAGAGCCGGATCGGCCCTTCGTATTCACGAACTCTTTCAGCAAAAGCCCTTCCATACGGCAAATCAGATCGTTCAAATGAAGGCCTTTCCGCGCCGACTGTTCAATGCAGCGCTCGCTGACTCGGAGCGGTTGGGGATTGCCGACGAGGTGACAGGTCGCAAGCGTGGCCGTGTTTTCAGCTACCGTAGGTATCTCGCAATCCTAAGCGAAGGCACTGATCCCCTGCCTGCTACGTGACTAAATCACGGGTCGCAAGCCTGATCCAGAAGCCAGGCTATGGCGATCTGGGCGGCGGTGGCGCCGTGCTTTTCACCGATCCTGGCGAGCACGGGATCTTTTGCGGCACGGCCTTGCGCAAGTGGCGCGTAGGCGGTCACGGTGATCGCGTCCAACATGGTGCTCATGTTCATGTTCGTCGACGGCCAATGGACGAGGAAGAGATCGATATGGTCGAGGCGAAGCTTGCTGAGGCTCGTGTCGAAGGACCGGCGCAGGGCATCGGGGGAGAGCTTGTCGTGCCAGACCTTAGTGGTGACAAAGAGGTCCGCGCGGTGTATGCCGGAGGCCGCGAGCGCCGCGCCGATGGCGGCTTCATTGTCGTACATGGCGGCGGTATCGATGTGGCGGAAGCCGAGGGCAAGCCCGCTTTCGACCACCGGTCGGGCGGTATCGCCCGGCATCCGGAAAGTCCCCATTCCTAACCGGGGGATAGCGACGCCGTGAGTTTCAATCGTTGCCATGATCGTCATTTAAGGGACGCGGCGACAGAGGTAGAAGCCGTCCGCCGCCCGTTCTCCCGGCGGGCTCAGGTGGTCTCGCTCGCGGCCGCCTGCCGGACCAGCACTTCGATCACCTGCTCAAGTGATGTCGTGCCCCTGGCACGGTTTCCGCCGTGGGCCTTGAAGGCAATCCAGTCTTCGTTGAAGCCGTCGAGCATACGCATGCGCGGTTGTGGGTTTCGCGTACCCTGGGCACGGAACAGGCCCTCCCAGCTGTCCCGCGGGACGATCTCCACCCGCACCGGATGCCCGAGCACCGACGCGAAGGCATTGGCGAGATCGTTGGGCGAGACCCGTGCAGGGCCTTCAAGTTCCACCACCCGCTTGCCGATCCATTGCTGGCGGATAAGATCTGCGGCAAACCGGCCGATGTCCTGCGTCGCCACCATAGCGAAGGTCTTGTCGGCAGGCTGGAGGAAGGTGTGCAGCACGCCATCGTCGCGGGCCGAGGCGACGTCCCAGGCCGCATTTTCCATGAACCAGCCGGGCCGCAGGAAGGTGACGGGAAGATCGAGCTCGCCGAGGGCTTCTTCCAGCATCGTCCGCTGGCTCAACAAATTGTCCACTTCCGCGTCGGCACCGATGGTGGAGAGGCAGACGACCCTTTCCGGGCTGGCAGCAAGGAGAGCGGTCGTCAGCACCTCATTCTGCTTCGCCGCTTCCGGATAGCCGGGCGCCGGATCGAATTCCGACGGCGGCAGGATGAAGACACCCTTGGCGCCCTTGAACGCGGCGGCAAGCTCCGCGGCGGCGTCCATCTCGGCAAAGGCGATTTCGCAACCGCGCTGGCGCCAGATTTCCGCCTTGGCGGGGTCGCGTAGCACCGCGCGGACCGGTTCTCCGGCTTCGATCAGGGTTTTCGCCAGCGCGCCGCCGACCTTGCCGGTAATTCCTGTAATCGCATACATGAGATGTCTCCTGGTGTTGAGGTCGGGAATGGATCAGGCGAGGCCGTCGTATAGGCCGCGCTCGAATGTGCCGTAGAGCTTCACGACCTTTTCGTCGTAGAACGGCAGAACCTGGGTGAAGACGGCGCCGGTCACCTTCCGGACCGGATCAAGCCAGAAGTAGCAGTTGAGCAGGCCGGCCCAGGAAATGCTGCCTGCCGACCGACCGTTCGAACCGGGCAGGGTGTTGATGTCGAACGAATATCCCCACTTGTGGGGCTCACCGGGAAACTGGTCGAAGCTGCGGGAGTAACCGGGCTGGGCCGTCGTCACGGCGTGCACGTCGAGGTCGCCGATCTGGTTGCGCATCATCGCGGCGACCGTTTCAGGCTTCAGCACCCGCGCACGCCTATGGGTGCCTCCGTTGAAGGCCATGTAGTTGCGCGGCGTGCTGAAGGCGCCTCCGCCGCCCATGAAGAATTCCGGCCGCTGGGGCATTTCGAAGGGCGCGGGTGTCAGTCCGCCGTCGGCGTTCCGGTTGTGGAAGGTGGCGACCCTGGCCTTCTGCTTGCTGCCGATCAGGAAGCCTGAATCTGTCATGTCGAGCGGGGCAAAGATGTTCTCGCGGAAATAGACCTCCAGCGACTGGTCGCTGACCGCTTCCACCAGCTTTCCGACCCAGTCCATGCTGATGCCGTATTGCCAGCGTTCGCCGGGATCGAATTCGAGCGGTGCCAGGAAAGCACCGTTCTGGCTGGTCGCGATGTCCGGTATTCCTGTAACCTGCTCGTAGCGGATCAGCGCATCGCTCCAGATTGAATGGGTGAGCAAGTGCCGCACCTTGATGGCCCGCTTGGCCGGACGCAGGCGTGGCTGGCCGTCACCGTCGAAACCCTCCAGCACCATCGGATTGGCGAGTTCCGGCAGATATTTCGCCGCATCGTCCTCGGGATCGATCCTGCCTTGCTCGATGAGTTGCATGCAGGCCGTGGCGGTGAAGGCCTTCGTCATGGACAACAGCCAGAACACCGTATCGGCCCGCATCGTCGCTCCGGTCACTGTACTGGCCTTTCCGAATGTCCCTTCGTAGATCATGCCGTCCGGTCCCGCGGCTGTGGCAACGACTCCTGCCATGGTCCCGTCGCGAACGGCCTGCTCCATCGCCATGTCGATCTTTTTGAACTTTCCGGACCGCGCTTGCGGTTTGGCTGCCAGCGCATGAACCGGCGTATTCGCAGCGACTGTACCGGCTGCGAGCAAGAGGCCGCCGCGCGCCAACAGGCTTCTGCGTGAGATCGCACTCATGGATGAAGTCCTTCTCTGCATGGCCGGAGATTTCCGCGGTTCCGGCATGCCGCTGGCGCCGTCCGGGCGCTGAGGAAGTATTTATGGGACGAACAAAGATGATTCACACGCATTAAAATCAAAGGTAAGATGATTTCAAATCATCATAATAAGACGGTCGGCGAAGACCGACCTTGCGACGGAGAGAGGGCATGAGTTTCGACACGCGGCTGCTGACCGGGGTCGGCGTTTTCGGGGCGGTGACGGATGCGGGCAATTTTGTGCGGGCCGCGGATGTTCTCGGTCTCACGCCATCGGGGGTCAGTCGTGCGGTAGCGCGGCTCGAACAACGCGTCGGCGTCAGATTGTTTGACCGCAATCCGCGTGAGGTTACGCTGACGGAAGAGGGCGCCCGCTTCCATGCAAGGATAATGCCGTTGCTGGCCGGGCTGGAGGAGGCGGCCTCCGAAGCCGCCGGTTCGGCGGTATTCGTCGGCGGGCGGCTCAGGGTTTCGATCGATCCCTGGTTCGCGCGCATGGTGCTGGCGCCGAGGATCGGTGAATTTCTGGCGCGCTATCCCGCTCTGACGCTCGATCTAACCACCAGCAACTATCGCGAAGAGATGATGAGCGGCGCGGATGTCGCCGTGCGGTTTGGTCCTCCGGACGAATCGTCGCTGATCGCGCGCAAACTGCTAGACGTACCGGTGCTGACGTGTGCCGCCCCAGGCTATCTTGACCGGCACGGAGTTCCAGCCACGCCCCATGACCTGATGCACCACGATTGCATCCTCTTTCGCGACCCGCAGACCGGGCGACCGTTCACCTGGGAATTCCAGGGGGATAACGGCGCCTTCGAGATCAGGGCGGCGGGGCGGTTGGTCATGGACGATCCCTCCGCTGCCGTCGCGGCCTGTCTGGCGGGGCAAGGCATATTCCAGAGCTTTGCCATCGGTCTCGACGAGTGGCTTGAGAACGGGGCGCTCACGACGATCCTGACGGAATGGTCCTACGAGCAGTTTCCGCTGTACGCCTATCATCCGTCACGCCACATGCCGCCGGCCAAGGTGCGGGCTTTTCTGGATTTTGTTCAACGAATCGTGGCGACGTAGCGCGGGAGCATTCTTGCCACCTCGCATGTTTGGTGTTGCATATCGGTCGCATGAGCCGGCGGGGAGCGGGTCAATCACCGAGCTCACGCGTTTTCCTAGCTGCCAATAGTGGCCAAAGGAGAACTGAAATGGGTATTGCCTAATACGATCCTCGCGCATTGGGCCGTCCGGGATGGAACGCCGGCCGAAAGGTCGGCGTCAACTGGCGATATCAAGTGGTCCTTGAATAAATGAATGGTGCACGGAAACGTCGTGTACCCCCGCCTTTTAGAGAAGGTCAGGGGCACGATATTCACATGACGACGTTGCCAGAAGAGCCGGCGGCGAGGCACGCGATTACTTGGCTCCTGCTGCAGCCTCGATGACTGCGGCGACTTCTGCGGCATGCGACGAAGGGACTGGCTTATTTTATGATGATGGAAGCTCAGACCGTGCATCCTGGCTCCTCCGCACTGCCGGCCGTGATCCACATTGAAAAGTCGGACGGCCAGACCGGCGGATGGCTTCGTGATGATCTCCCGGCTCATCGACGTGTTGATCATCCGGTTCATTCGAACCTGGGCACAGAGCAAAAACGCGGGTGATACCGGATGGCTGGGGGCGTTGGCGGACCCCCCGTATTAGCCGTGCCCTCAAGGCCATTCACGACGACCCGTATCGCAAATGGAGCGTCGCCGATCTTGCGCGCGCGGTGGGAATGTCTCGGTCCAGCTTTGCAGAACGGTTCACTTCGTTGGTGAAGGAAGCGCCCTTGTCGTACCAGAACCGGTGGCGGCTCACTCTTGCACATGGGCTCATGCGGCATGCCAATGCGCGTGTCAGCGACGTTGCCAGAAGGATCGGTTACGAATCTGAAGCAGCCTTCAGACCAGCGTTCAAAGCTCAGTTCGGGATTCCTCCGGCGAGTGTCCGATCAGCAGATCCGCAGCCCTAGTTGTCTCTGTAGCGTTCACGAGCGTGCGTTACCTCGGCCCGGTGTTGCAGGGTCCAGGCGTGCAGCGCACGGAGTGGTGCTTCCAGTGTGCGACCCAATGTCGAAATTTCATAGGCAACGGCGATAGGCTGACAATCCGCCGAGGGCTCAACCCGATGATGCGGTTTCACGAGAGGCTTCGCGCATCATCTGAGCTCGTGCACGTAATGGGCCTACCGCAGCAGGAACAGCACGGCGCTCGTTACCAACATGCTGACCAGGAAATAGGGCGCGTTCACCATCGTGTAGTAGAACAGATCGGCCGAATATGTAGCACGAAGGTTACAATCTCGATAGCCCTGCGTGAAAGCCACCTTACAAGGAGGTTGTCGAGTCCCAACTCGTGAAGGTCTTGCACATCCGTTCTCAAAAGTCGCAAATTTTGATGGCGAACTGTATCTATTTGAGAAATCCGCCCTGGTTACCAGCTAGTTGAGGCCACATGGCTCAGCGCTCCGTCTGGCTCCTTTCCGCCGGGCATTGGGAACTTCGAATGTCGTCGTAACCTCGTCAACGGGGTGCCAGTTGGCACCGTCGGTCACGCCAGCGGAATTCAAGCCACACCAAGATGGAGGATCCGACGGCCTGTCGCTTCGGATAGGTTCTGGGCTTCGAGCCCGGAAACCGATAGGGTCCCATGATCAAGACGGACGCTTCAAACTCGTTTGGAAAAGCAAAATGGTTCGACCGGCCCGTGCGATCGTCATTGCAGTGCTCGTGTTGCTTGTTGCCTTTGCATCGGCCTGGTCGTCGCTCGCGCTTTGGTACCGTTTGCCGTTGCCCGATGTCGGCAGGCAAGCCAGCGCCATCTTGTTCGGGCTTTTTGGCGCCTCCGTCGTCGTGGCGCTCTTTGGCAGACGGCGCATTCGTGCGGTCCTCGCGTTTGCGGCCGCGTTCGTCCTGGTTCTCGTCTGGTGGAGCACGATCGAACCGCCGGCAAATGGAGCGTGGGCTCCGGACGTCGCACGTCAGGTCACCGGCGAATTCGACGGTGATATGTTGACACTGACAAATGTCCGCGATTTCGAGTGGCGCAGCACCACCGACTTTAAGGAACGATGGACGACGCGCAGTTACGTCCTGAACAAACTGAAGAGCGTCGACATGTTCATGTCTTACTGGTCAGGTCCGGCCATCGCGCATGTCATCATGAGCTTCGGCTTCGACGACGGCCGCTATCTGGCGTGGTCCATCGAAGTGCGTCGCATTTCAGGAGGTTCGTTCTCACCGCTGGCAGACCTCTTCAAAAACAGTCCTCTGGTCATCCTCGCCGCGGACGAAAGAGATGTGATCGGCCTCCGCTCCAATTTTCGCGGTGAGGACGTGCAGATCTACCGCCTGAAGGCGTCGCCGGCAGCTGCGAGGCTTCTTCTGCGCGAGTACGTCTCCGACGCAAACGCGCTCGCGGTCAAGCCCGCCTTCTACAATTCGCTGACGACGAACTGCACGACGACCATCATCAAGATGATGCGTGTCGCAGGCGACGCCGTGCCGATGGACTGGCGCCTCGTGGTCAACGGATACCTGCCGGAATACGCCTATGACCGTGGCGCGCTGGACACCTCGGTTCCCTTGTTGCAACTTCGGTCGGCCGCACACATCGCTGCAAAGGCGCACAACGACGGTCTTTCGCCGATGTTTTCGCAGGCCATTCGTGTCGGCGTCCCGTCGCCAGAGGGCGCGTTGTTGAAGCGTTGAGCAAGCAAAACGGCTAGGCAGCAACATAATGCCTCCAGAGATTTTGACTACGATAGGCGCTGCTTTTCGGGCTTTTCGTATTCGGCTCAGCACTATGGGTTCTTATCGCACGACACAGATAGCCCCTTGGTGATTTGCCTCGGGGACGTACGGCGGGTTACTTATGCTATTGTGGCCCTGATCTCATGCGGCTCGAGAATTTCGAACCGACCCTACCGGGCAAGGGCGAAGTGGCCGTCAAGGTTAAGATCGCTGCCACCAATCCGATTGATTGGAAGTTGCGCCGGTCAGATGAAAATCGTGACGGGCAAGACATTTCCCCGTGCGATGGGCATGGAATCCGGTACGATCATCAAGCCTTATCGTCTGGTTTGATATAGTATTATGCATAACTAAGTCTGATGATGCGCTTCTATATATCATCAACTGCGCCGCTCAGCGAGTACAATTAAACGGACCCGGTGCAACGGCCTTGAGTCCAAGTTGTAAGCACCTTTGTTTTCGTAACTTCCGTAAAATTCTAAGGTACTTACAGCAAGGTCCATGCCACCAAGCAGATTTCTTCTGCATCCGCCATTTCAAATCCATAGCTTAAGCATGATTGCCGGAAGGTCTTCAGTTCATATCTTTTCAAGGCGAGCATTTCCCTGCCGATCAGTTACAACCCGGAGGGTCCTTCTCAGCAGTTCCGCGGATCCGACTCCAACCCGCCGATCGTCTTCATAGTGCTTCAACAACCCGGCGCGTTGGGTTGTCTCTATCCTAGAACGACGCGCTCGCCACTTGCCGCGGATTGTTTGACGGCCAAAATGACCTTTAGTGTGTTCAGCCCTTCGCGCCCGCTGACCAACGGCACTTCTTCATCGCGGATCACCTTGCAGAACTGCCGAATCTGTAGCTCCAGCGGGTCTTCGTACTGGACGGCGACGCGGCGCTTTTCGAACGGCTCCCACCAGCTACGTTTTATGCCGTTCTTCCACACGTCGAGCGCAGGGATAGTCAGGGACCCGCGGGTCCCTCCGATCAAGTAACATGACTCTTCCGTTTTCGGGTAGACTGGGTTTTCACCCGTCGTCATCTCCCAGCTCCAGGGTGCGACGACGGAGTCCGAAACGGACGCTGTGGCAAGAAGACCGCTTGCGAATTCCATCAGGATCACCGAGGTCTCTTCGACGGCGTTGCCGCGGACGGCACTGGATTCGCGCGCCTGGACGGCAACGATGTCGCCAAAGAAGTAGCGCAGGTTGTCGACGTCGTGGATCAGGTTGAGGAAGACCGGGCCGGCCCCGGCCTGGCGCCGCCATTCGATGTCGAAATAGTCATCCGGCTTGAACAGCCAGAACATCGCGTTGGCGACGAGGATGTGGCCAAGCTCGCCGCTGTCGATGATCTCTTTCGCCTTCTGGATCATCGGATTGTGGCGGCGATGGTGGCCGACCAGAAGCGGAACGCCGGCGGCTTCCGCCGCACCGATCAGCTTTTCACCGGCCGCGACATCGTCGGCAATCGGCTTTTCGATCAGCGCCGGCACCCCGGCGGCAACGGCTTCGAGACCGTTGGTGACATGGATTTGGTTGGGCGTCGCGACGATGATGCCGTCGGGACGATCCGTCTCGATCATTGCCGCGAAGCTCGGAAACCATTTAGCGCCGGATTCCCGCGCGATCTGCTGCCCTAACGGCATCGGATCGACGACGGCCAGGAGTTCCGCCTGCGGCTCGGCAAGTATGTGCTCGATATGTCGCTTGCCGATCAGGCCTGCGCCGAGCACCGCAAGCCTTACTTTCCGTTCCATGCCGGCCCCTTTCGCGTCACTTCTTCTCGGCCGACATGATTAGGCTTGCCACCCGGCGGATCGCTAGCTGATAGCCTTCGGTGCCAAGACCGGCGATCACGCCATCGGCGCGGTGCGAGACGAAGGAGTGATGGCGGAAGGCTTCGCGCTTGTGGACATTAGAGATATGCACCTCGATGACCGGCTGTTCGAAGGTATTGAGTGCATCGAGAATCGCAACGGAGGTGTGGGTGAAGGCGGCCGGGTTGATGACGATGCCGGCGCCGTCCTCACGCGCTTCGTGGATCCAGTCGATGATCTCGTATTCGCGGTTACTCTGGTGAAAGCGGATGTCGTGACCGAGTTCAGAGGCGAGCCGGCGGCAATCGGCCTCGACATCGGTGAGCGTCTCGTGGCCATAGATATGTGGCTGGCGCTTGCCGAGCAGATTGAGGTTTGGGCCATTTAGGACGTAGATGAGGCTCATACTTGTTCCTTTCAAATTGCCGGAATGGTCACGGCAGCGTTGTCTCGTGGATTGCAAAATCGGGATCGGACTGGATGAGATCGGCACGCAGGGCGCAGCGCCCCTCGTCAAGTGCCGGACGTACGACGCCATCGGCTGCGTCATAGACCGTCTGCAATATTGCCCGTTTTTCGTCAGGCGTACGGCCGGGCGCGATCCGCAAGATGATCTGCAGGAACTGATTGTCGGGATGCTCGTCGGCAACCAGCGAATGGGTGGCCTCGCGGGCAAAAGTGCGCACGGCATTTGGCTTGACCGCGCCGCTTTCACGCACGCTGCGATGAACGGCCTTCACCAGCGCCGGCACGTCCATACGTCTGCCGGCTCCCTCGCTATATTCGATTACGATATGGGGCATCGTTTTCTTCCTTCGCCAGCCTGGATCAGGAGGCTCGGCACAGTTCGTTGAAATGGGTGCTCATGCGTTCGGCGTCCGGTTCGATACCGCTGAAGAGCTTGAACGCCGCTGCCGCCTGAAACACCGTCATTCCGCCACCGGGCAGGGTGCGGCAGCCAAGGCGGGTTGCAAGCGCCAGAAGCTCGGTCATGAGCGGCATGTAGACGATGTCGGCGACCCAATGATGGGGCTCCAGCCAACTTTCCTCGATCGGCAGGCCCGGATGGTTCTTCATACCCGTTGGTGTCGCATGGATGAGCCCATCGGCGGTCCGCAGCGCTTCGCCGACATCGGTGATCGCGAAGGCGCGTTCTGCGGAAAAGCGACTGTTCAGATCCCCCGCCAGCTTGCTGGCGCGTGCACTATCCTGATCGAAAATCGCGAGACGCTTGATGCCGAGTTTCATCGCGGCATGTGCCACCGCGACGCCAGCGCCGCCGGCGCCCAGAAGGACAGCCCGATGCCGCGGAACATCAGGAAGACCGCGCCGAAAGTTTTCATAGAAACCGTACCAGTCCGTGTTGTGACCGGTCCGTCTTCCATCCTTGAATACGACCGTGTTGACGGCGCCCAGCATGAGCGCGTCCTCGGACATATCCGTCAGATGTGGAATCACCGTCTGCTTGCAGGGGTGGGTGATGTTGCTGCCGGCAAAGCCGCGCGCTTCCTCTTCCGCAAGGAGATCAGGCAGGGCGGTGGCCGGAATGCCGCGCTCCGCAAGGTCGAGGAGTTCATAGCGATAGTCGAGGCCCTGAAGCAGGCCTTCGCGCTCGTGCAGAGCAGGGGATTTCGACATCTGGATATCCGCGCCGATCAGTCCCACCAACACAGCGCGCTTCATCGTTTCGTTTGAAACAGTCATGTGCGGATCGCCTTAATGATGGGCCAGGATTTCGCCGAGGAAGGCTTGGGTGCGCGGATGCGACGGATTGCGAAAGAAGGTTTCCGGCGGCGCTTCTTCGACGATTTCGCCAGAGGCCATGAAGATCACGCGGTCGGCCACCTGCCGGGCAAAGCCCATTTCATGGGTGACGCAGATCATCGTCATGCCGTCCCTGGCCAGACCGATCATCGTGTCGAGCACTTCCTTGACCATCTCAGGATCGAGCGCACTGGTCGGCTCGTCGAACAGCATGGCCTTCGGCTCGATGCAGAGCGCCCGTGCAATCGCAACGCGCTGCTGCTGTCCGCCGGAAAGTTGGGCGGGGTACTTGTCGGCCTGATCGAGAATGCGGACACGTTCGAGATATTCGCGGGCGATTTTCTCGGCATCCACCTTGCTGGTGCCCCGAACCCGCATGGGGGCGAGTGTACAGTTTTCTAGAATGGTCATGTGCGGAAACAGGTTGAAGCTCTGAAACACCATGCCGACTTCGCGCCGGACGGCGTCGATCGACTTGCTGCTGTCATTCAGCTTTGTCCCCTCGACCGTGATCGTGCCTTTCTCGATTTTCTCGAGCGCATTGATCGAACGGATCAGCGTGGATTTGCCGGATCCGGACGGTCCGCAAAGGACGATTTTCTCGCCTTTGCGGACCGTAAGACTGATGTTCTTCAACGCATGGAATGCGCCGTACCATTTATCCACGCTTTCCATCGAGAGAAACGGGCCTTGAGTGTCAGCGGCGTTTGGCACGGCGATCTCCTGCGTAGAACATGCATCAGTTGATGGTGAAGGGGATGTTCGGAATGGATTCGGGGAACTTCGGAACGTCCACTTTCATCCACTTCGCATAGACTTTGGCGTGCTCGCCGTTCGCCATGATCTTGTCGAGGAAGGCGTTGACGGCTTCATTCCAGTCCTTCTCGCCGAGTCGTGTTCCGACGCCATTGAATGTCGTGAGGAAATCGATCTTGCGTTCATATGTACCGGCGCTGGCTGCTTCCAGACGGTCGAGGTAGAACTGATTGCCACCGACCGCCTGCACCTGGCCGGAAAGCAGCGCCTGGATGGAGGCGGCATCATCGTCGAAGCGCCGGACGGTCGCCGTATCGCCGACAGCGGTGGTCACCGCCTTATCCTGCGAGCTTGACTTTGGAACGCCGATCTCCAAGCCTGCGAGATCGCCGATTTCGGCCATCTTCTTGTCCTTCGGACCATAGAGCGAAATCGTGTTGCCCGCATACGGCTTGCTGTACTGGATGGACTTGGCTCGTTCCTCGGTCATCGCCATTGTGGCAAACAGGATATCGACCTTGCCGGTGACAAGTGCCGGGATGCGATTGGCGACCGCGAGTGGTGAGAACTCGACCTCAACGCCCAGTTCCTTGGCGAAAAGCTTGGCGATATCGGCGTCGAAACCGTCCTGAACGCCGCTCGAATTGACGAAGCCCCAGGGTGCGTTGTCGCCCTGAATGCCGACGACGATCTTGCCCTTGGCTTTGACCTCCTCCACTGTCGCGGCCTGGGCAGACATCGGCGATAGCCATGGGGCGACTACCAGAACTGCCGCTGCGAACAGAATTCTACGGCGCTTCAGGCCGGTATTAATGCTGATCATTACCTTCTCCTCCTTGGTTGATAGAGCTTTTGTGTTTTTTGGATTGCCAACTTACCGGGCGGCCTTTGCCATCCGATTTTCGAGCCGGGTCCCATAGAGAGACAGGGGCCAGCAAATGATGAAGTAGATCGCGCCGACGATGCCGAAGATCAGCAGCGGCCTGTAGGTCTGATTGGAGACGATCTGTCCGGCGCGGGCGAGTTCGATGAAGCCGACGATGGCGGCAAGCGATGTCCCCTTGATGAGCTGGACGAGGAATCCGACGGTTGCCGGCAGGGAAACCTTGAAGGCCTGCGGAAGGATCACGTCCTTCATCCGCGAGATATAATGGAGGCCCAGCGCATTTGCGGCTTCAGTCTGGCCCTTCGGGATTGCCTGGATGCCGCCGCGCCAGACCTCGCCGAGAAAAGCGCTGGCATGCAGCGTGAAGGCGATGGCGACGGCCGCCCATGCCTCGACGCTGATGCCGACAAGTGCGATCCCGTAATAGACCACGAACAGCTGCATCAGCAGGGGTGTACCCTGAAAGACGGAGATATAGCCCGCCGCCGTCTTGCGGAGCGCGGAATGTGCAGACGTCCTGGCAAGCGCGATGATCAGTCCGAATATGCCGCCACCGATGAAACCGATCGCAGATAGAAGTAGCGTCCACTTCAGGCCCTGCAGGAGGAAAAGCATTTCGTTTTGGCCGATAACACTCATTGTCCTGCTCCTCACCGCACCGGATAGCTGAAGAAATGCCGCGAAATCAGCGCAAACAGCCCCATCATCATCCAGGAGATGACGAGGTACATGAGCGTGATCGTGAAATAGACCTCGAAGCTGCGGAACGTATCGGACTCGATGATCTGTGCGACGGAAGTCAGCTCGTAAGCCGCAATGGATGTGCAGACCGATGTGGTCAGCGTCAGCATGATGAACTGGCTGGTCAGCGAGGGATAGATAGCCCTGAGCGCCGGCTTCAGGACGATGAGGCGAAACACCTGCGCCTTGTGCAGGCCGAGCGCGAGCCCGGCTTCAACCTGACCCTTGTGGATGCTGTCGACACCGCCACGAATAATTTCGATGGCATAGGCGCCGCCATTGACGGCGAGCGCGATGATCGCCGTGGCGGTGGGATTGAGGCGAATACCCATCATCGGCAAGGCGAAGAAGATAAAGAAGATCTGCACCAGGAAAGGAGTATTGCGGACCACTTCGACGAAGGCGATGACGGCCGAGCGCAAGGGACGGATATTCGATGTCCGGGCGGCAACGCCGATCACGCCTACCACCAGCGCCAGCGACATGCCGGCCAGCGCAAGGCCGATTGTGGCCAGAGCCCCCATCAGCAGGTCGGGCATCTTTTCGAAGACAACGCTGAAATCCAGCACGTAGTTCATGACAATATCTCTCTCCCGTCGACGGGCTCCTCTGCCTGTCTCCGTGTCGTATTAGCTGTTGCGCTGTTGCTCGTGTTTAGCCGGTCAACGCACGGGTGGCATCGTAAAGGTGACGCAAATGCTCCTCGGGTGTCTGGCTGGAATGGATAGGAACCTCCACCGAGACGGCAGCGACTGCCGGCAACACTTTTATCAGGCTGGCAATGGGAAGCTCGCCCAACCCTGGGGCGAAACGTCCCGTTCTGGCCTCGCTGACCATTTGATCCGCCGTCGTCGGCGCGGGTCCACGGGCGTCGCAGAGCTGAATGCTCCTGATCATGCCTTGAGGGGCAGAAGAGACATCCTCGGCTTGGCCGCCATTGCGGAAGAAGTGCAGCGCATCGACCAGCACACCGGCATTGTCCCTGCACGATCCCTGCACGATCGACAGGGTGTCGTCAAAGCTGGCAACAGGGCGCCAGCCCATGTTCTCCAGATCGACGCCCATACCGAAGGTGGCCGCAAGGTCGCAAAGCGCCGCGAAACTGGCGACAAGGCGCTCCCGATCCGGGTCGTCGCCGCAGACACTGAGACGTCGCGCACCAAGCGCGCTTGCTGCTTCCAGCACTGACGTCAGAGCAGCGGCATGGAAGTCCGGTCCGATGACTACGAATTCGATGTCGTAGAGCGAGATCCCTTCACCATCCAGACGGGCTTTAACGTCACGAGTTGCGTCGCTTCCGGTCGGCAGCTCATAATAGGGAGCGCCGGGAAATGCCGGATGAAGGCGCAGGCCAACCGACGAAAAGCCGGCTGCGGCGGCAAGCGACACAAATTTCGCCGGCTCGACATCAATCGCTGAAAAATGCGCGATCCCCAGCGACGGCGCTGAAATCCTGGCTGGTATTGTTTCCCGCGGCGTCTCCATTCAGGCAATTCCCTTTTCAGCGAGATGCCGTCGCAGATTTGTGCCGGTACGATGGATGTGCTCGCGCAGCCGGTCGCAGGCATAGTCCATATCCCGCGCCACTGTTCCTTGCGCGATTTCGCTATGTTCAACGCTGACATTGCGGTCGCCGGATGTGCGGGTGAGAAATGTGCGCCGATAGCGGTCGTTCAAGTTCAGCATGGTCTTGCAGAAACTGAGAAGCAGCGGCTTCCGGCAGCCCGATATCAGGGTGAGATGAAACTCCCGGTGGACGGCTTCCCACTGTTCAAGCGTTTCGGGTCTTGCCGCATCCCGTTCCGTGCGGTTCAGGCGGTGCAGCGCACGCATGACATTGCCTTCCCAATCGACATCGCCGACGCGCATAGATTCCCGCAACGCATATGTTTCGAATTCCTCGCGCAAACTGGTGATCTCTTCGAGGTTCGACAGCGAAACGGGCGACACGCGGTAGCCGCGATTGTCTTCGAACTCGACAAGTCCATCCGAAATGAGACGCGCCAATGCCTCTCGCAAAGGGCTGAGGCTGACGTTAAAGCTCTGTTTTGCCCGGTCGAGATTGATCTTGCTGCCAGCCTCGAGCTGGCCGGAAATAATCGCCTCGCGCAATCGCGACACCAACTGGCTGGCGATGGTATTTTTGCCGTCATCTAGAAAGGACGACGTTGCCGCCTCCGCGCCGCTTTCCACAATGGGGCTGCCAGGTCCTGATTGCAATCGACATCCTCCCAGGTGGTTCCGCCGCCTTTTCAGATCGCGGAACTCATTATCGATGATCCGTATAATAAACGATGATTCCTGTCAACAGCTTGATGAGGGTTGGCGTCGATCTTCGGATCGCACACGATCACATCCGGATTTTATTGAATAATATCAAATACATGTTATTGAATTTTAAGCGGCCTACGCTCATCCCCTTAAAATATCCTGCATTTCGTGGAGGTTTGGCTTGACAAATAATCGATGATTTTTCAAAACAAGCACGCCCAAGGGAGGTGTGAGATGGTGATACGGACACACGAGGATGTGACGGCGGCTGCTCTGAAGGTGATGGCGCAGACTGCCGATAGCCGGCTTCGCGAGATCCTGACGGCGCTGGTGAAGCATCTGCACGCCTTTGTTCGCGAAGTTCGCCTGACGGAGCCGGAGTTTCGCGATGCCACTGCGGTCCTCAACGAAATCGGCCAATTGCAGACGGACAGTCATAACGAGTTCGTCTTGATGTCGGGCTCGCTGGGCGTTTCGACACTGGTCTGCTTGCTCAACAATGGCGACCAGGGACAAACGGAAACGTCCCAGTCGCTGCTTGGACCCTTCTGGCGCCTCAACTCACCGCGCGTTGAAAATGGCGGTACCATCGTCCGGTCGGATACGCCGGGTTCTCCACTTTTCGTTCACGCGCGGGTGGTGGATGCACACGGTAAACCCATTGCGGGCGCCGAAGTGGATGTCTGGCACGCGTCGCCCGTCGGTCTCTACGAGAACCAGGATCCTGATCAGGCCGAGATGAACTTGCGGGGCAAATTCACGACGAACGCGGAGGGCCGCTTCTGGTTCAGCACGGTGAAGATGATCGGATATCCGATCCCGGTGGACGGTGTCGTCGGTCGGCTTTTGAAGGCCCAGGGGCGTCACCCCTATCGTCCGGCGCATCTACATGCGCTGATCTTCAAGCAAGGTTTCAAGACACTTATTTCGCAGGTTTTCGACCCGAGCGATCCGAATATCGATTCCGACGTGCAATTCGGGGTGACGTCCGCGCTGACCGGCGATTTCGTGCAGCATGACGAACCGCATTCGGAAGATCCGAGTGTGAACGTTCCCTGGTTTTCCCTGGAGTACACATACGTGATGGAGCCCGGCGAAGCGGTTCTGCCGCGTGCGCCAATCAAATAAACAAACGGAAGAACCATACCCATGTTGACGGAAGAAGAACACCGCCGCGCGGCGCAGGCATTGCTGGGCGCCGAGGAAAGCCGGGTGCCCATCCCGCAGCTCAGCAAGACCTATCCACACATCGAAATCGAGGATGCGTATCGCATCCAGGATCTTTGGGCGGAAGGCAGGATTGCCAAGGGCGCGCGCGTCGCGGGCCACAAGATCGGCCTGACGTCGCGCGCCATGCAGATGGCATCGAAGATGACCGAGCCGGATTATGGGCGCATCCTTGATGATGCTCTGTTCAACGATGGCGCTCAGATCAGGGCCGACCTCTTCATCAAGCCGCGCCTCGAAGTGGAACTTGCCTTCCTCATGGGCGAGGATCTCGAAGGCCCGAGTACCCGCATCTACGACGTTATGCGCGCCACGGAATTCATCGTGCCGGCGCTCGAAATCATCGACTACAGGACCGAGGTTCCGCGCGCGATCACAGATACCATAGCGGATAACGCGGCCTTCGGCGCCATCGTCGTCGGCGGTCGCGTGATCCGTCCGATGGATGTCGACATCCGGTGGATCGGGGCGACGCTCTCCAAGAATGGGATCATCGAGGAGTCCGGCGTATCGGCGGCCGTCATGGGACATCCCGCGGCGGGGATCGCCTGGCTCGTCAACAAGCTCTATGCGGTTGGCGGCAAACTGGAAAAGGGGCAGATCGTGCTGGCGGGCTCCTTTACCCGCCCGGTTGACATCGCTGCTGGCGACGTCATCCACGTGGATTATGGCCCGATCGGCGCAATCGGCGTCGCTTTTGTATAGGTTAAAACATGAACCTTCCGGAAAATCGCTTCAAGCGGGCGCTGTTCGAAAAGAGGCAGCAGATTGGTCTCTGGTGCAGTCTGCCGGGCAGCTATGCGGCGGAGGTCGTCGCGCCCTCCGGGTTCGATTGGCTGCTGTTCGACACCGAACACTCGCCAGGCGACGTACTGACTGTCTTGCCACAGTTGCAGGCGGTCGCGGCGTACGATGTCTCGGCGATCGTGCGGCCCGCAAGCAATGATGTGGTTCTGATCAAGCGTTACCTCGATATCGGCGCGCAGACACTCCTCATTCCTTATGTGCAGAACCGTGCGGAAGCGGAAACTGCGGTCTCCGCCATGCGCTATCCTCCTGCCGGTATCCGCGGTGTATCGGGACTGACGCGGGCGACGCGTTTTGGGCGTGTCTCGGGCTATGCCAGGCGGGCGGAAGAGGAGTTGTGTCTGCTGGTGCAGCTGGAAACTCGCGCCGCACTCGAGGCATTGGAAGCCATTGCACAGGTTGATGGTGTCGATGGCGTCTTCATCGGCCCGGCGGATCTTGCCGCCAGCCTTGGATATCCGGGGGAGCCCGGTCATCCCGAGGTCGTGGCTGCCGTCGAGCATGCGATCAGCCGCCTTGCAGCTCTCGGCAAACCGGCCGGCATCCTGACGCCGGACACCGCTTTTGCCGCCCGCTGCATTGAACTCGGAACGACTTTTACCGCAGTCGGCATCGATGTCGGCCTTCTCGCACGCGGAACCGAGGCGTTGGCAACGAAATTCAGGCAATCGTGACCGCAACATTGCGTTGTCGGGCAGGAGATCGAACATGACCGGCGATGTCACAGCTTCTATCAGCGCACTGATCCCAAAAGGCTATCTTCGGGCGGCGGTAAACCTTGCAAATATCGCTTTGGTGCAGCACGACCCAGAGACAGGATCCGTTGAAGGGGTCAGCCCACAACTCGCCAAAGAGCTTGCGGAGCGCCTCGGTTGTCGCGTCGAATTCGTCGCATACCCATCAGCAGCCAAGATTCTGGAGCGGGTCGATCACGACGAGTGGGACATCGCCTTCCTGGCCGCCGATCCGGCACGTGAAGACAGGCTGCTGTTTTCGCCTGCCTATGCGATGATCGAGGGTACGCTGGTGGTTCGAGAGGCAACACCGTATCGCACCTTTCAGGACGTCGACGCGGAGGGCCTGGAAATTTGCGTCACCCGCAACGCTGCCTATGACCTCTATTTGTCCCGGCATCTCGCGCGTGCCAGAATCGTTCATTCGTCTACCCCGGGGGAGGCGCTTGAAATGTTTGTCGAAGGTAAACATCACGCCGCTGCGGGTGTGCGGCAAGCGCTTGAGCGTTTTGCGGGCACCCATAAAGGCTTCCGCGTTTTGGTGGAACCTTTCCTCATTATAAGGCAAACGATCGCTGTCAGTTGTTCCCATCCGGCTGCGGGTCTGTTGGTGCGCGAATTCGTCGAAGAGGCTCGTCAACAAGGATTTTCGGAAAATGTCGTTCGCCATGCACAAGGCAATGGCGTTGCTTTGGCAGAGCAGTAGCGGTACCACAAATAGGTGGCCGACAATGAAGGCAGAGTGTTCAGCGTTTGAGGAGACAGGCTGGGGGCCCGATCGCAGCTTCGATCCCTGGTGGTGACTCAATCAATGGCGGCGTTGGCAACCCTCTCCACGCCGTCTTCGGCGCCTTAGTCTTCACCTTGATTCCGATTGGATGCCTTGTCATCGGCTTTGATTCAAGGTTTCTGCAGATTGCCTTTGGCGTCGCATTGATTGCCTCTGTCGCCCTCACGCTTGATCGCAAGACGCTGTCGATCATCAAATCATTGCTTATTTGGCGCGCCAGAGTAAGTTTCCTCGCGAGATCCTCCCATCCGCCACCTTGTGCCCGGCATCAGCGGGGCATTCGGCCCATGCGCGGGTTCGGTGCGACTGGGCGCTCTCATTTCATTCGCGAAATACTGTCCGGCAGAAGCGCCAAAAGCCGTCCTGAACACCGCAATGAAGGCGCTGGGGCCTGAGCAGCCAAGCAAAAGGCGATATCGCCGAC
This sequence comes from Rhizobium sp. BK112, assembly GCF_014193215.1. Lineage (NCBI taxonomy): Bacteria > Pseudomonadati > Pseudomonadota > Alphaproteobacteria > Hyphomicrobiales > Rhizobiaceae > Rhizobium > Rhizobium sp. BK112. The sequence continues at coordinate 57,023 of NZ_JACHYZ010000018.1, read as the reverse complement.
GCTTCGGCCGGCAGCGAGCCACTCCACTACTTTGAGAAGTTTCGCCTGCTGACGCCAGGCGCGGAAACTCATGCCTGTCTCAGATTGGAAATGGCGCTGGAAGCTGCGGGGGACATGGCCGCACGTGATGCAAGCGCATCGAGTGGCCAATCGGCACCCGGTTCGTCCCTGATGTCTGAAGCGATGCTACGGAGGCGCTCGGATGCCGGCGAGGGAAGGGACAGCGGCGCGATCGGACTCGCCTGGAGCTGGCCGAGAATGACCGGGATAAGTCTTTCGGCATGGGCACTGCCGGCGTCCGCGCGAGGTATCTCCAGGAACGCCAGGATAAGTTCGCGTAGGAGTGGCGTCCGGTGCAGCCGGGTTGGTTTCGAAGAAGCAATCACGGCCAAGCAATCGGCGCCACAGCGAGGAGTTTCGCAATGCGGCGCTAGACCTGGTCGGTGTTGATATCGAGCAACGACCATATTGTGGCTACTAAAGAGTAGATTTTTAATAGTTGAGCCGAGCAACGGTTCATATTGGTTCTGGAGCGGCAATTCACCAGGCAACTTTCAGTCCGAGGTGGGCAATGTGGCGGCCGGTCCGCGCACGAGCGCCTGGGTGCGTGTTTCCAGCAGACAAAGCCTCGCGATGCGATGGCAGTGTCGTGATAACGCGGCAACAAGGCAGTGCTATTGCCTAATGTTGCCTAATCGCGGCAAGCCGAACTAACGCGTACCCCGCGCCGCCAACTTGATTCAAAAGGTCTGCTCTCATTTCCCTGTCGGTGACGACCTTGATTTTGGTCCATTTGTCTATCTTGGTATCGAGCGGTAGAGGCAGGCCCTCTCGCAGCAAGAGGGTAAGCTCAGGGGCTCTTTCCGACTTATAGATGCAAATCCTCATCACACGGCACCCCAACTGCACAGATTTGTAACAGTTATATTGCAGTGCGTTATCAGCTATTGCAATGCCGCAAAATACTTCTCCGCAAATGTGCCGAGGTATGTTTCCGTTCCGCTGTACATACGCCGCCGCTTCGTCCAGTTATGAGCCTGACATAATGGTAGAACACTCAGCTTTCAGCACTTCGCAAGCTGGTATCGTACACTACTCGCCGTCAACGCATCTGGCGCTGGTATTGCGTCTGCAAGGCAATCACGCAGATCGTCCCGTATCGCGATGCGCTTGTCGCCGAACTCAAGCTTATCCCGACGGACAAGGTCACCACAGGACAAGTGGGCATCATAAGGCATGCCACGTGGTCAACGCGTTTTTGGAAGCCAATCCAATTGAGGTGTTAACCAATGGCTGCTTAATACGCCCACGATTCCAACTTTGAGCCAGCATATCAATCGGGAGCTGGCGGTACTTTCTAACACAAGGCCAAAAAGAACGGAGTGCCGATGGCGGCACCCCCAATCAGAACTCACATGGAAACTAATTCGATTTGTTACGCCGCTCTCTCTTCTGCGGCGTTCGGTCTCCACTTGATGAGCCGGCCTTCCAGAACATCGAGAATTCGATCGATGATGAGCACGAACATGGCCAGGATGATGATGCCGGCAAACACCCCCACCGCGTCGAAGTTGCCTTCCGCCTGCGCGATCAGGTAGCCCAGTCCTGCAGAGGAGCCAAGATACTCGCCAATGATGGCGCCGACGACCGCGAAACCGACGGAGGTACGAAGCGACGACAGGATCCAGCTTGCTGCTGCGGGGAAATAGACATGCCGCAATAGATCGGAAGGTTTGGCTCCGAGGATCCTTGCATTCGCGAGGACCACCGGGTTGACTTCGCGGACGCCCTGCATGGCGTTGAAGAAGGTAATGAAGAAAACAAGTGTTACGGCAAGCGCCACCTTCGACCAAAGGCCGAGCCCGAGCCAAAGAACGAAAATCGGGGCAAGCACCACGCGCGGAACGGCGTTGAGCCCCTTGATGAACGGGTCGAGGATCCGGGCGGCGCTCCGGCTGAGACCGAGCCATACACCAGCGGCGACACCAAGGCCCGTGCCAATGATGTAACCGAGCACTGTTTCCGTCAGGGTTATCGAGACGTGCTTGTAAAAGCTCGGGTCAACGATCCAGCTGACAATCTGATTGAAGATATCGAGTGGCGCCGGGAAAAAGAAGACATCAATGAAGCCGGCGGTCACGCCGAGCTGCCAGCCACCGAGGATAAAAACCAGCATACCGAGCTGGATAGTGCGTTCAGTCCCGACGTTCATAGCTTTTCTCCACTTCGCCACGCAGGGAAGCCCAGATATTGCGATACAGATCCATAAAGCGTGGATCGAGTTTGATCTCTGCCACATCCCGTGGCCGCTCGAGATCGACCGGGAAACTTTCGATGACCCGCGATCGAGGGCCGGCGGCCAGAATGGCGACGCGGTCTCCCAGCGCGATGGCCTCTTCAAGGTCGTGCGTAATCATGACCACGGCGCGGCGTTCTTCCTGCCAAAGGCGCAGCAACTCATTCTGCATAAGGTGCCGCGTGTGGATGTCGAGCGCGGAGAAGGGCTCGTCCATCAGGATCACCTTCGGACCGGCAATGAGGGCCTGCGCCATCTGGACACGTTTACGCTGGCCGCCGGAGAGTTGGTGCGGATAGCGGTGTTCGAACCCCTTCAGCCCGACCTTGGCAAGCCAGCTCATCGAACGCTCGCGGCGCTCAGCGGCTCCAACACCCCTGAACATCAGGCCGAGCTCGACATTCTCGATGGATGTCTTCCACGGAAGCAGCGCGTCCTGCTGGAAGAGATAGCCAATGTCATTCTGCACGCCCTTTACCGGCGTGCCGTCGATCGTCACCGTACCGCTCGCGGGTTTCAGAAGACCTGCGATCGCGTTCAAAATAGTGCTCTTGCCGCAACCGGTCGGGCCGACGATGGCGAGAAACTCGCCATCGGCAACCGTGAGGTTGACGTCCTGCACCGCGACATAGGAACCAAATGACATTGTCACGGCGTCGATCGATACCATCGACTTTGCATTTTGCTGTCCCGTCGGGATAGGCATGGGGTTTACGACAGCCAAGGACATGGCCTCCTCCTAGGATCAATTGGTGGTCTTATCCGTTACCTTGTCCACGAAAGCGTTCGTGTAGGTTTTGGAAAGATCGATTGTTGCGGCAGCAACCTTTTCGTTGAAGCTCTTGAGGACGGCCAACGGCGTCTGCGTGTCGGTCTCGCTGAACTTGCCGTCCACCGAGAAAATCGGCTTGGCATTCTGGACGGCCTTCACATAGGTGTCCCGGTCGCCGGAGATGAATTCTTCCGGCAGTTTTTCGACAATCTCTTCAGCGCTATGTGTGTTCATCCATGCCAGTGCCTTGACGGTCGCGTTCGTGACCTTCTGGATGGTTTCCGGGTTCTCATCGATATAGGCCTGTGTCGCATAGAGGACGGCGGTCGGATAAATTCCGCCATAGATCTCCTTTGCTCCCTCGTCGCTGCGGGCGTCGATCAAAATCTTGCCGACACCCTTTGCCTCGATAAAGGTCGCCGCGGGATCGTAGTTGACCAGAAGATCCACTTTACCTTGCTCGAGGGCCGCGACTGCGGCCGCGCCGGAACCGACGCCGATCAGCGAGATGTCGTCGGCCGAAAGATTGTTGCGCTGCAGGTAGTAGCGCACGAAGAAGTCGGAAGATGATCCCGGTGCGGTGATGCCGATCTTCGCGCCCTTGATCGTTTCCGGCTTGGTCGGATCGAAGGATGAGTTTTTCCCGCCGGCCAGAACCAGGCCAGAATTGCGCGCAAGCTGGACAAAGCCGACCACCGCCTTGTTCTGCGACTGCATCTGGATCGTATGGTCGTAGAAGCCGACAGCGATATCCGTGGAGCCGGCAACAAGCGCCTGCAGCGTCTTGGAGCCGCCAGATGCGAAGTTTTCGACGGTCACCTCAAGACCTTCCTTCTCGTAAAGACCTAGGCCAGCTGCCACCGGGAAGGGCAGGTTGTTGAGGTTGTAGGACCCGACGCTGATGCGCACAGGTTCCGCAAAAGCCGAACCGGCAAAAGCGACCGTTGCCGCAAGGGCGAGTATAAGTTTGCGCATGTGTATTCCTCCCTGATGCGTGGCGCCCTCCCGGCAACCACTTCCGATTATGCAGCGCAAACCACTTGCGCGATAGGTTTTGCAAAGACCCGGCCCTCGAAGAGGCGTCGGGCCGTCCGCAGGATTCCGGCAACTGTCTTGCCGTCGCGGGTATCCAGTTTTACTTCCAAACGACCGCTTGGATGTTCGAGAACGAGGATGACCGGCGGCTTGCGATTGCCGATCAGTTGCGCAGCGACGGTTCCGTCGCTGATGCAGGCCGTGGCAATCCCAACCGCGCCGGTTGTTGCAAGAGACGGGTGGCATTGGTGCGGCATGAAATAGCGCACGCCGAGATCTCCGCCCTTGTTGGGAGTGGAGATCAACACCGGTTTGGGCGTGACCTGGTTGCTGACATCGCCCATGCCCATACGACGGCCAGCCTCAAGCCGTAGCGTTTCGAGTCGGTGCAGCATTGCGCCGTTGGCGTTAAGCTCGGCTGCAGGTTCGTTTCCCGTCACACGGAGGGCGGCGGCTTCGAGCAGCATCATCGGCATCGCGCAATCGATGCAGGTCACATCGATGCCATCAATCGTGTCGCACGGGTTGCCGGTCGGGAAAAGTTTGCCTGTGCGTGCCCCGGCCGCATCCATGAAGGTCAGCGCGATCGGTGCCGCATTGCCCGGCACGCCGTCGATCGAGGCATCTCCCATGTAGGCAACGCGGGCATCGGGGGTCGGAACCTCCGCTTCGATGAGTTTGCCGGTATTGACGTTGTGAATGCGCACGCGGGTTACGCCCGTCGCCGCCTTGACCAGTCCGGCCTCGATCGCGAACGGCCCGACGGCCGCAAGCATGTTTCCACAGTTGGGCGAGATATCCACGAACTGCTGATCGATGCGGACTTGGGCGAACAGATAATCGACATCAGCATCGGACACAGTTGACGGGCCGACGATGGCAACCTTGCTGGTGACGGGGTTGCCGCCGCCAATACCGTCAATCTGCAGAGGGTGACCCGAACCCATGACTGAAAGCAGGATCTGATCGCGTTGCCGCGAATCCGATGGAAGATCGGATGCGAGAAAGAACGGTCCTTTGGAGGTGCCGCCTCGCATCAGAACGCAGGGAATGGAAATCAGGTCGTTCATGGTTGTACCCGCATACTGATGTGATTTATATATCAATCAGCTTCTTTGTTGCAGTAAGCGGCAAAATGATTGATATGGGAAATGCGAATATCAGAGGGAATGATGCGTTATGAGCATCAATTGCGAGATACTGGATCTGCGCGCGTTTCTGTCGGTCGTCGAACTGGAAAACTTCCACCGCTCTGCCGAAGCGCTCAATCTGTCCCAGCCGGCGCTCAGTCGTCGAATTCAGAAGCTCGAGCTGGCAATCGGGGCGCCTTTGCTCGAGCGCACCACGCGTCATGTCTCGACAACCGCCCTTGGCGCGGAACTGATACCTTTGGTGCGACGAATGCTTGAGGAGTTCGACACGTCGCTGTTTGCGGTGCGCGATGTCGGATCTCAGCGCAGCGGCCTCGTGACAATCGCATGTCTGCCGACGGCTGCTTTCTATTTTTTGCCGACCGTCATCAAGCAATTCAGCGCCGAGTATCCGAACATTCGTTTTCGCATTCTCGATCTCCCGGCCACCGACGGACTGCAGGCAGTCGCCCGTGGGGAAGTCGAGTTCGGCATTAATATCATGGGCTTTTCAGATCCCGACCTCATCTTCGAGAGGCTCATCGAAGATCCATTCGTGCTGGCGGCACGCAAGGATCATCCGCTGGCAGCGAAGAGCGAACTCGAATGGGACGATCTGGCGCCCTATCAACTGATCACAGTTCACCGGTCCAGCGGCAACCGTACGCTTCTTGACGCCGCTCTGGCGAAGTCGAACCTGAAACTGCGCTGGTCCTATGAAGTCACACATCTTTCGACATCGCTTGGTTTGGTGGAAGCGGGGCTTGGAATTTCGGTTCTGCCTAAACTCGCCACCCCACAGGAAGAGCACCCGTTCCTCGTCACGAGACCTATTGGCAATCCTCAAATCTCACGAACGATCGGCATTGTGCGTCGTCGCGGTGGGACGCTTTCGCCCGCGGCCGAGCGCTTCATGACAATGTTGATTGGGACGTGGAGGAAACCGTGCAACTGAAAGAAAACCGGGATGGTAACCCGCCTACTTAGTGAAAAGTTCGAGGCTGAAAAAAGAGCATTTCCCGTTGCAAAAGAAAACCTTATGCGTCCTGCGCATAGGTGGGGTGAGGGATTGTCGCTGTTTTAAACCGATTGAAACGCCTATATTCCGATACATCGAAACGACGCCGGAACCAAGCAAGGTTGCTGACGTCACATAGCCCTCAGGAAGGGGATTATCATGAACGTAGCACGCTCTTTCAACAACTGGCGCAAGTTCCGTCAGACCGTCACCGAACTCGGCCGCATGTCTAGCCGTGAGCTGCAGGACCTTGGGATCGACCGTGCTGACATCCGCAGCCTCGCCCGTGCATCGATCGCGCGCTAACCGCACATCATTTAGTCTCTCCGACCGCTCGACGCCCGCTCATGACGCGGGCGTTTTTGCGTCAAACGCATGTCTAGGTCGGCTGGATCCGTGGCTCGAGAAATTCAAGGACGAGTCCCGGTGCGCCGGCAAGAACCAGATTCTTTTGATTACGCATCCTATGCTGCGGACGCTCAAGCTCGTCGAACACGTATTTCTCTCCGGGGCCGACGTCGGCCGATGACCGATCTCCCGCAAATGATCGCGGCGACCCCTCCAAGACCCGGCGATAAGTCAGCGCCGTTCACTCGACGGTCGTTGGAGAACGCCGCATGGGATGTCGCCAGCGCACGCGAGGGCCGTTCCACAGCTATCTCGATCGAAATGGTCAGCGTTCGTGACCGTTCGAACAGTTGAGCTGTCCGGCCGCCGAGCGGCGTCAGCTCGTAATCCACCCGGGACGGCGTCGATGGTTAAACGGTATCGACGCGGCAAAGGCACTTGAGTTGGACCACTCGACCAGCAGCTGCCGTCTCTCGAAGCTCGAAGAAGGCCTTTGTGTTCAGCTTTTCGAACGGGCTGGGCGACGATTGCGCATAACGTCGGCGGGCGACGAGCTCCGCCGGTCCGCAAACTTGTCGCGCTTTTGATCGCTCATGACGGACAAAATTGGCACCCTTTGAAGTTTCTCGGCAAGACTACTTTGAAAAATGGCGAAATGTCCGTGCCAAAAGGACTTTCAAAGCCAATCGTGCGGCGGCGAGACCTGGCCGTCATCGTTCGTCTCGAAGCCTTTTGCCAAAAGCTGCAGGAAGGCACGATCGTTCTTCATGCCTATGCGAAAAAATTGCAGGCCTCCGACCTTGCCGTTTTCACTTTCGTACTCACGAAGCAGAATGCCTGGGCCGGCGGGCCAGGTATGCTTCGACCATGCTCGTCGAGATAAAGCACGCGCCCATGAACACCTCTGGCGCCTTGCAGCGGTTCAGGGCATCCTATGTGAAAATTGTGTTTATGGCAGTTGGAGGAATGCCGATGCGCTGCTTTACCGTGCTTGGACCCTCGCAGACCGGAAAATCAACAGTCGTGGAAAAGCTCGGCTCCCTGGAGGGGGCGCCGAGAAAATCCAGCTCCCCTTATGGATTGAACCTCACAGAATTCACCTTTGGAAACGAGGCGTGGTGTGCGCTGGATGCGCCAGGACCCAACGAAGCGTTGGCGCATGCACAACACGCGCTTCTTGCCAGCGACGCCTGCATCCTGTGCGTTTCATCGGCACCCGAGGAGGCTGTGCTCGCCGCGCCCTATCTGCGGGTAATCGAGGCCTCGGAGACGCCGTGCATCCTCTTCGTCAACCGGATGGACGAACCGAGAGGGCGGCTGAGGGACGTGATCGCCGCGCTTCAAGACTACGCCAACCACACGCTTTTGCTTCGCCAGATCCCGATCCGCGAGGGGGACAGGATCATAGGCAGTTGCGATCTGATTTCGGAACGGGCGTGGCGCTACCGGGAAGGCCAGACTTCGGCGCTGATCGCAATCCCCGAAAGCGCCGCCGAGCGCGAGCACGAAGCGCGCAGCGAACTCCTGGAACACCTGTCCGAATTCGACGACTGGCTTCTCGAGGAGCTGATCGAAGATCGCGAGCCGCCCAGCGACGCGCTCTATGCCATTTCATCGCGGGTTCTCAGGGAAAACAGGATTATTCCAGTCCTGATCGGTGCCGCAAGTCACGGCAACGGCATGATGAGGCTGATGAAGGCGCTGCGCCACGAGGCGCCGCCGGTCGGGGTTCTTCGACAGCGCCTAGCTCGTGCGAGCAATGTTGATGAAAACAAGCTGAGCGCCGTGAGCTTCCATGCCTATCATCGCCAGAATGTCGGTAAGACAGTGCTCGTGCGCGCGCTTGGCGATGGACTGCGGCAGGGCGCATCGCTGGGCGGCTCCGGCCTCGGCGCCGTACAGCATCTCGCAAACGGGAAGTCCAATTCGGCCGTTGTGCCTGCGTCGGGGGATGTGTTTGCGACGGTCAAGTCCGACCACTTGCCCGTCCCTTCGCTGTTGACATCAGGCGCGGTGGTCGCCCCGCCTGAGTGGACGCAGCCGCCCACCCCGATGCTTGAAAGGATCCTAGTCCCGGGCAGCGAGCGCGATGAAAACAAGCTCTCCGAAACGCTGGCAAAAATATCCGAGACGGATCGCGGCCTAACGGTCTTGCAGGAGGAAAGCACCGGGGCCCATCTCGTCTGCGTCCAGGGGCCGGTGCATCTGCGCGATCTCTGCCGAACCCTGTCCGACGTGTTTCATATCGACGTAACCGATCGAACGCCCAGCCCGATCTACCGCGAGACAACTGCGAAACCATCCGAGGTTCATTACCGTCACCGCAAACAGACAGGCGGTGCCGGACAGTTCGCGGATGTGAAGCTGAGCATTCGCCCCAATGAGCGCGGCCGGGGCTTCAGCTTTAGCGAGACCGTCAAGGGTGGCGTCGTCCCGCGCAACTATATCCCAGCTGTCGAAGCAGGCGCGCGCGAAGCTATGGAGAAAGGGCCGCTAGGCTTCAAGGTCATCGATGTCGGCGTAACGCTGTACGATGGTCAGCACCATGCCGTCGACAGTTCGGAACACGCCTTCCGGACTGCGTCGAAAATGGGAGTGCGACAGGCGCTTTCCGAAGGGGCGGCAGTTTTAATGCAACCGGTCTTCCGCAGCGAAATTCACATTCCGTCGATCTATTCCGGCAGCCTCGTCCAGATCGTCTCCGCTCTCAAGGGCCAAGTTCTCGGCTTCGACCGGGATGAAACCGCCAAGGGATGGGACATCTTCCGGGCACTTATTCCGGGCGGCGCACTCGACGATCTGGCGCGGGCGCTGCGCTCGGCGACGCAGGGCATTGGTTATTTTTCCAAGACCTTCGATCACTTCGAGGAGCTATACGGCAAGGAAGCGGACGCTATCGTGAGGGCACATGGGGAACCAGGCGTCGCACACTGAACCGTTCGCGCACTTCATGCTCGTTCGCAGAATGGCGCCGTCGCAGAAGTTTCCTTTGGTCGATGCATAATGGATATTACGCCTATATGTATGATGGATCGACCAATGCGGCGACAAAAAAGCGAAGCTACGCCCGATCGTTGCGATCGTTCCGTGGGCCTGCTGCGAAGTTCATGCAGACATTTCGACCTGCACCTCCACGTCCATTGATCCGAATGCATCTGACATAGCGGAAGGGAAAAGTGACGGCGGAGCCTGCAATAGCAAAGACCGGCCATGCTGCGGCGGTAAGGTCTACCAGGGCGACGCTATCAACGGTCAGGACATCGGCCATCTCGTTGAAAACCGCAGTGGCAACGACATTGCCGAAGACATCCGTCGCCCAACTGAGCTGGGCCTGTGGTGCTATCGAGACCTCATACGACAGCAGCCGGAGATCGCGGCCCTCGCGCGGCCTCAACATCAGCCGATGAGGCCTCAGATGCACCGCGTAACGGTAGCGATAGATCGTGCGATGGTGGATACGAATTTGTGCCATGAATCTTACCGGGTTCTCTGGGAGTCAGCGGGGTAACGGGTCAGTGCATCGATCCGACAGGTTCGAACGCTCATCCAGCGGGTTCGCACGCAGGCCGCGCGAGAGCCCGTTCGAATTACTTCCTTGTCTTCGACCACCGGGACAAACGCCGTGCAACGCCGCCAGCAGGTCAAATCGCGCGAGACATCCTGACTTGCATATGGACGTTCTACCTGGGAAGGCTCGGTAACTCAGTTCGATGGTCGACTAAACAGGCGATGCGTGCAAAAACAAGGCGACGGGAACACTGAACGCTGACAATATCAATGCGCACGCGGGTGGCTTAATAGGTCGCATTCGTCGTGTCGGCTTTCATCCACTCGTATGTCATCTTCAGTTCTTCGAGCGCCAATGAAGCATTCCCGGGGATTCGAGTCGAGTCTAGGAGAATGCCCTCACAATCTGACGTTTCCAGGCGCGTGCGATTATACCGGCGGGGACGCAGAACTGGTGCGCCGCTGAAAAACGAAGGAGATTTGGCGGTCATTTAAGGGACTGAGTGCTTCGATAGAGCATCTAGTTTCGCGCATTGCCAGGGGTGTGCAGTGAAGCCCCCGCCTTTTCGGCCGCTGCCCGCAGACGCTTATCTCTGGTCCATAAGGCCGCCCGCTGATCGAGGAGAACTGAGGCCATCAAGTGGGCATCTGTGTAACCAATGCCCATACTGAAAATGGAGTGGCGATCAATCATCATCATGACTTCGTCGTGCGTCGCGACGAAAGCTTCGCGCTGGGCCGCCAGGAAAGCTATCAGGCTACTGCGATCTGGAAAGGCTGCCAAGTGCTGGCTCTCCGATTACGGCTGGATGGCATAAGAGACGATCGTCCTCGATAATCCTCCGCAGCTCTGGATCGGCCTGTCGGAAATGATCGATCCTGGAAGAGTCGGCCAGTATCACTTGGCAGCTGCGCTACGGCGGCGGGGGGCTGCCTCCGCATCCGGCATAGTTCCGCCGAGCGCAATGAGGCGTTTTCCCGACTCGACACGGACAAGCGTCTCCAACGCTTGGCGGACCAGAGTGGCGGTTTCTATCGTGCCGGTTAGGGCCCTAGCCCTTTCCAGGAGGGTGTCATCGAGATTGATAGTCGATCGCATCCTTGGTTTCCTGATGATGGTGTTACAGATAGCACCATTTGGTGATGAAATCCACGCTTGATCTCTATTCGAATACGTCCGCCGTCGCATGAAATCCGCCGACAATTGCCCCATCACCGTGAGCACGGTAAACCGCCATGCACAAAAGCCGCCATCCGTTTTGGACGAGGGTCTCGGCGGGAATCAAGCTTTGCACGGCGACCTGAACATGTACGATATCATTCTTCTATTCCTGGCTGGCTTGTTAGCCGGCAGCAGGAATGCGCTGGCGGGCCGGCGGGCTATCCCTGCCTGCGCTGATATCGGTCGGGGTGCCGTCGGTTGCCGCAAGCGCCACAAGCACTTAGCCTTGTTTCCCGCGGAATGGCGAGCTCGTGGTTTACCGTGATGGGGTTAGGACTGTGTGCGGCACCAATTGCAGCGGTTCAGGGAATCCTATGATGGCTGAAGATTGTGTTTACGGCAGTTGGAGGATTGCCGATGCGCTGCTTTGCCGTGCTTGGACCCTCGCAGACCGGAAAATCAACCGGCGTGGAAAAGCTCGGCTTTCGCCTGCCTAGCCGACCATGCAGGGGTTGGCATCGGTACCATGATCGCGACGTTCAGATTCATTCCGCAAGCGGTTCATCCTTCGAAGATCGATGAGCCTGCGCATTCTGGCGGGTGAGAGTCCCGATGAAGATGATATATTCAAATGTGTGGCGGGCGCCGCCCGGAGATCCAGACGCGGCCGATGCCATGCCCTTGGAGGAGAAGTCGCGGTGAAGCCAATAGTGGTGGCGATCCTACTTCTGGGTGCCGGTATGGCGACGCGCATGGGCCCGAACGGCGGCCACAAGCTGCTGGCCGATTTTGACGGGATGCCGCTCGTCCGCCGTTCGGCGTTGATTGCGATTAATAGCCATGCTGAATCCGTCACTGTGGTCGTTGGCCATCGCCAAGACGACATCCGCAAGGCACTCTCCGATATGCAATTGAACATCGTCGCAAATCCGGATTACGCGTCCGGCAAGCTCCCTGGTGACAGGCTTTGTTGCTGCCGGGGCGAATGGTGTTGACGGTGTCCTGGTCATGCTCGCGGACATGCCGGATGTGACCAGCAGCGATCTCAACCGGCTGATTACGGCCTTTCAACATGGCAAGGGCGCATCGATCGTTCGTGCCGTCTCGCAGGGCAAGCACGGAAATCCCGTTATCCTGCCGCGGTCGCTGAACGATGCCGTTCTGCGGCTGAAGGGCGACATCGGCGCCCGCGACCTGATCAAAGCCTCCGGGCTGCCGGTGATTGAGGTTGAGATTGGCGACGCGGCGCTGATCGACGTCGACACGCATGAGGCCATCATCGCGGCCGGGGGCATTCCTGCGGAAAGCTGACGCGAATCCATTTCGCATATGTTCTCACCCACGGCCACGCTTCCATTATAGAGAATTATGCCTCGATGGTAGGGAAGCGGTCCTTGGTCGAGGCCGCGATCGGCCGCTACAAGTCGATCATCCGACACCGGCAGCGAGCCCGCTCATTCCGCGCCTAACAGACAGAAGTTGCCATCGGCTGCGCGATCCTCAACCGAATGCTGGCATGTGCACGCCGGAAGTCAGTCCGGTTTCGGTTCACGCCAGGAGCGATGCACCGAAGCCCTTCCAATTCGCTCTTGGGCTGCCGCCCTCCAAAATTTCGGCAGGATCGTCCGTTTGGAACAGATCTTCCTAATATACGTTTGTGGGAAGCCTGCCCCACGGAGGACGCCATGATCAGCATCTGGGACGCGAACGTCGAATTGAAGATAGATGATCGGGTTCACGTCATCAGGAACGCTAGAGAGGCGGTCGCATTCTTGAAGAAATACTGGCCCGAGAACAGAAGCGCCAGCTATGCGACAGCGTGGAAGGTATGCCTGGACGCGGCGAGTGGCGTTGTTCCCGACGCGGAAGCGCGATCTGCGTTTGAGGCTGCGGCGAAGGAGGCCGGCATCCTTCGTCAAAGTTAAGGTCGCTTCGTTTGAAGTGAGAATCTGGATCATGCCGCCCCCCACCCGGAACGGTTCTTGCACGGTTACCAATATGTTTACCGTGGGAAGGCGTAACGTCATGAAGTGGCACACAACCGGAGAGTTTACCCCGCTGATGCTCGTTGTAAATGGGCCGGAAAAATACAAGCTTGTCGCGAGCCTTTGGGAGGCGGCAAATATGTTGACGGCTTGCTGGCCCATCGACGATGGAGAGGAATATCTTATCGCGGTCAGGGCATGCCGGGATGCTATCCATGGGGACATATTGGCCGAGGACGCGCGAGAAGCGCTGATCCGTGCCGCCGATGAAGCTGGAATTCCGGTGATCACCGTCGTTCACTGAGTTGCTCCCTTCCTTGATGCCACAGCCCTCCGCTTCGCATCGAAGCGCCTGTCCTGAGTCCAAGAAACGCTGCTGCATCCATTTGATCTCGGGGATGGCGTACTGAGCCCAGCATGTGCAGATGCCGATTGCCTCGGCTGCGTCTCGCTGCTCTACGGCTCCCTGGCGCCTTTACTCGCATCAGTTGTTTCGGCGACATCGTCCCCCCGCAACGCTCCAGGAAACTGAGGTGCCTAATCGCCACCCGGCCGAGTGTCTTTCCCGACAGTCTCCAACTGGTCGCGAGGCAAACTATAGGTCAGTGCGAAATTATTGCATTCGAAAGTGCTGCTGAGGTTGCGCGCAATTGCAAGATTTCTGAAACGGCGGTTCGCCGACTTGCATATGGGTTTCGAACTTTTGGCGAGTTGGGCGCGATGATAAGAGATCAGATCTCTCGAAGAATCTTGGCGCCAAGTGCCGGTGCTGCCGAACTGACATCACATGCGGCTTTAACCCCGGGGAGCCGGATTTTGTTTGTGCCACAGGCATTAGCGGCTTTGGTTATAAGGTTTTGGCAGAGACTTATAACTTGACTATAGAACGGGGAGTTATAAGGTCTTGGCAGGGACTTATAACGGCGCAAGACAGGGCGACCTTTTAAAAGAGGGCAAGAGCGCATGGGCAAGGCGCGGGCCTTAGTTTGTGGGCCGAGAGGGCCCCCGCACGCCTGGAGGGGAAACGCCAATGATGAAAGAGATCGACATCAGCTACCGGACGATGTTCGCGGAGCTAACGCAGCGGACGCTTGATGCGCAATTTGCGGCAGACTTCCCTCTGGAGGGCTGGTTTGTAACGGTCACCGTGAAGGGCCGCGATTACTGGTATTTCGATCTCCCTGCCGAGGGAAAGGACAAGCGACGCTATGTCGGTCCACACAATGACGAGGCAATCACGGCGAGGGTGAAGGCTCACAAGGAAATCAGAGACGACATGCGTGAGCGGAGGCGGATGGTTAGCACTCTGCGCCGCGCTGGCCTTCCGGGTCCCGACACCTTCGCGGGCGACGTCACGAAGGCGCTTGCTGACGCCGGATTGTTCCGTCTTCGTGCAGTCCTGATCGGGTCGGTGGCTTTCAGCACATATGCGGGGATGCTAGGGGTCCGATTGCCCTCGTCGGCAATGCAGACCGGCGATGCCGATTTCGCGCAGGACTTTGCGATCTCAGCCGGGGTCGAAGACAGTTTGCCTCCCGTGCTGGAGGTCCTCCAGTCGGTTGATCCCGAGTTTCGGCCGGTTCCGCACCATGCTGACAAAGCGAAGGTGGCGGCATTCCAAAACGCCAAGGGCTACCGAGTGGAGTTTCTCAAGGGAAATCGGGGATCGGACGAATACACGGGCAAGCCGTCTCCTATGCCCGCCCTCGGTGGCGCGTCGGCGGAAAATCTGCGGTTCTTGGATTTCCTGATCTATGAACCTGTCCGCACGGTGCTTCTCTTCCGCGAAGGCGTGAACGTCCTCGTCCCCGCTCCCGAAAGGTATGCAGTTCACAAGCTCATCGTGTCCTCAAGAAGGCGCACAGACACTCTAGGACGCATTAAGTCCGACAAAGACCTGACCCAGGCATCCCTGCTCTTCCAAGCCCTCGTCGAGACGCGCCACGACAGCGAGCTGGCGGATGCTTGGGAGGAAGCATGGAATCGTGGGGATGCGTGGAAAGAGGGCATCGTCAGCGGCCTATCGAGACTGCCGAAAAACGGGGTGAAAGCCCTGGAGAAGGTCCTCGGCCCCGAGGTGATGGAAGACCTGGTGAAAAGGTAATCGGAATGATGGCCGTTGCGACGCTTCATTCCCAGCCCGTCAGGAAACTCGACGAGCGGCGGTGACAATGCAAGCCGGCGCCCTCGACGAAATCACGTTGTGTTGAGCACATCATCTGAGGAACTCGCTGCGCCATCGACGAGGCGGGGCGTGCCGTTTCCGCGGGCGCCGCTCTTTCTTGCCGGAAAGGCCTTCACGCAGTATTGCCGGTGATACTTCCAACTGTCGTCTTGATCTCACCGGCTCAGTGATCTCACCGCCGGAAGTGGCAATATTCGCAGTCCTGGTACCTTGGCCAGCCCCTGAACTTTCCAGAACGGAGCAAACGCAGGTGTTCTCCGGTCTGAAGCCATATACGGTTAATCAGATCGGCAGGCGCTCTCGAACGAGTGGGGGTTCACTTCGAGTCCGTTCAGGAGCGCTTGCTACACGGGCGTGGCCCGGCTCTGTCGTACTAATTCACAATGAATCGCTCTGAGTCTTTCTCGCAACACCTAAGCGGCAACTGGAATCTTGGACGGATTTGTCTGGTCTAGCGCATTTCAGTTGCTGTATCCGTGGGACTGCAAACTGATTTGCGCGAGCGGACTGTTAAGGAAAGCAAGTCCGCATCTTCTAAAGCAGGGCTTTAATGAACGCGGACATGATAGCCGCCTGGGCGGTGGAAAATGGATTCCATGCAATCGACTCGGGGAGTTATCGTCGCCACGACACTGCGGGTGTGATCACGATCGAGATAAAGAGGATCTCATTCCTCCTCATCGATGAGAGGCAAGGATTGCGACCGCGCCTTATATCTTGGTTGTTCAAAGACTTATCCCTCACGAGCGGGAGCGGCCGCTTGCAGGGTGTTCTTCTTGACCGCAATCCCATTCATTGAGCGCTGACGCTATCCCAAAGCCTAGCAATTCTGATGGCGGATCGTGGTTGACGACGGTGAGCACCGTCGCAAACGTCAGCACTTTCAATATTTCTTCTTGCGAACGATCTTGTTGCCGCGGGGTCCACTGACGACCGGTGTTCGGTCGCGGTTTTCTGCAAGCAGGTTCCGCCAGCGTTCCAGGCGATCGGCGACTAGGGCACCGCTTGCGACAGCTGCCTGCACCGCGCACCCCGGCTCATGGGCATGGGTGCAATCGCGAAAGCGGCAAAGCGGCGCCAGTTCGGTTATCTCAGCAAAGAGGGTGTCGATACCGTCGGCAACATCACTCACGTAAAGCGTTCTTACTCCCGGCGTATCGACAACCCACCCGCCGCCTGGAACTGCATGTAGGGATCGCGCCGTGGTCGTGTGTCGGCCCTGCGCGTCGTATTCCCGGATGGTGCCTGTTTTTTGCTTTGTGTCAGATTCAGGCCCAGTCATGGTGTTAACCAGCGTTGATTTTCCAACACCAGAGGATCCCACCAGGGCGACCGTCTGGCCAATGCCGCACCAAGGCCTCAACAGGGAAACGGCATCCGCCGAGCGCCCATTCAAGGCAATGACAGGCAGGTCGCGCTGCAAAGCCTTGGCTTGCGCCTGGAAAATGTCGGCATCGTCGGCGGTGTCAGCCTTCGTCAGGACAATCACCGGATTGATCCCGGCCTGAGTGGCCATGATCAGGTAACGTTCCAGCCGAGCAAGATTGAAATCGGCGTTGCACGAGGTCACGATCAACAGGGTGTCGACGTTGGCGGCAACAAGTTGCAGGCCACGTCCGCCTTCCGGACGTCGTTGAAGGACGCTTTTTCGGTCGAGACGTCTGATAAGCATGTCAGTGAGTGAATCGGCAAGAACCCAGTCGCCCACCGCGTAGTCACTGGTATTGGTATTGGATGGAAACTCCAGTCCGACCGGCCCGGTGACATCGATCGCCTCGATGCGGGCTCGGTGAACTGAAGCGATGCGTCTGGGGATCAAGTCCGCTTCGCTGGCCTGGACTTGGTCCGCGAAGAATTCGGACCACCCAAGTAGTTCCAGCGGTGAAGAAAGTTGGGAGCTGGTCAAATCTTGGTCCGCATTCGGTAAGGCCTGCCATAGAGAGTTTTTCAATGATCTTCCGCGGCTTCTCGCTTAGCTGCGTGGATGATCCCGCTTTGGCAAAGAGGTTGCGTAGGCAGCAGCCTCGCCAGGATAGGGGAAATCGTCCCCGAGCTGACGGTCGCCATCGTAGACTTTGAATGAAGGCCCTTCAACTTCAACGATCTTGTAGCCATTCACGTATTCGATCTTCGGTGTTTTCCAGCCCATTAAAGCTCTCCGGTCGGTCCGCGGTTCTCTCTGAAGATGGTGCCACCTCATACTCGGCAGTCTATGGTCTATCAGGTGCTTCACGATTAGCCAACGCCGGTTCGATCCCATTCGGCGGGCAAGACGAAGACTAGGCGACCGCCTTTCCTCAGGAACAATGCAGAGTGCACCGTAAATGCTGCCCAACTCGAGGCGAGGCCCGTCGGAGAAATGCTGCCCCTGATGACCGCCTCCCGGGCACGGGCGCGGGCTTCCCCGGTAAAGTCCTGGTATCGGATATAGGGAGGATTTCCGATGACGACGTCCAACGCGGGATCAGCCCCGACGGCAAAGAAGTCGTACAATTGCGGCGGGCTCGAGCACGCGGTCGTCAGGCGCGCGAATGGCCCGGGTCCGCGGATGGCCGCCTACTTCCATCCAGAACTACAGCGCGCTGATGGGTTTGTGCAGCCTATCCCATTAAATCAGGCGTTTTACGATCTGCGGGTCGATGTTCGGGTGCTTTCGAGAGCAGACGATTGCCGCTTCTCTGGATCTCACCCTGAGACGCTTTCACCGAAACGAATTTGAGATTTCAACGTCCGTCACGATAGGCAGGCGTCGACTAAAATCATTTCACAATCCACTCACAAGATTTTTATAGATGAGATTGCAATCATTCCGTGTCGGCTATTTTCTCGCCGGCAACTTTCCCTATCTCGCACTTGCGAAATATCGCGCATGCCAACCCGCCGGGCTGGGTACGCCCCCTGCCTGCCGTCCGGCCCAACACAAGGACTCGACAATGGGTGATTTGCTTAAAGGGATCTCCAGCTTTCGCGGTGCCGTCTTTCCAGACCATCAGGCACTTTATCGCAAGCTAGCGGAGGAGGGACAGCAGCCGCAGGCGCTGATGATTTCCTGCGCCGACAGCAGGGTGATGCCCGAAACAATCACGCAGTCCGGCCCCGGCGAACTCTTCGTCTGCCGCAATGCCGGAAATATCGTTCCTCCCTTTTCCACGGCAAATGGCGGTGTATCATCGGCGATAGAATACGCGGTCGTAGCACTCGGCGTTCGTGATATCATCGTGTGCGGGCATTCCGATTGCGGTGCGATGAAAGGGCTTTGCCACCCCGATCTTCTGAAGCCGATGCCGAATGTCGCTGCCTGGCTGAAGCATAGTCATGCTGCCCATTCGATTGTTTGCGAAGCCTACCCCGTCGACCTGTCCGAGCGTCAAAGAATTCGCGCCATCGCGATGGAAAACGTCGTCGTCCAGCTCGACCACTTGCGCACGCATCCTTCCGTCGCCGCCAAGCTGGCGACCAACGACATTACCCTGCACGGGTGGTTCTTCGATATCGAGACGGGGGAGGTGCTCGTCTATGACGGTGCGGCCGCTCGCTTCACGGAAATCCTTGAGAACAGGCCCTTGCCCGTCGCGGTTAAGGGTCGTGGTCGTCCGCATGTGATTCCGCAAGCCGCGGAGTAGGCCGATGATTTCCAGCTCTGTTCTTTCGCGGGACCTCGCGTCGTCCCTAGTCGTGTTCCTGGTCGCCATACCGCTTTGCCTCGGGATTGCGGTGGCCTCAGGAGTTCCTGTGGCCATGGGCCTCATATCCGGCATTGTCGGCGGCCTCGTTGTCGGCCTCTTGGCCGGATCCCCGCTTCAGGTGTCGGGGCCGGCGGCGGGTTTAGCCGTGATCGTCTTCGGCTTCGTCGAGCAATATGGCGCTGCCATGCTCGGGCCGGTTCTCATCGTGGCCGGATTGCTGCAGGTCCTCGCGGGTTTCCTACGGATCGGCTCATGGTTTCGGGCGATTTCGCCTGCGGTCGTCCACGGCATGCTCGCCGGGATCGGCATCCTCATCATTCTTGGGCAGATCCATGTGCTGATGGGGGCAAGGCCCGCTGCCGGAGGCATTGAGAACGTCACTGCCATGGAACAGACCTTCGCTCGCGTATGGGGCGCGGGGCTGACGCGTGAAGCGGTCGCCCTCCTCGTGGGGTTAATTTCCTTGCTTGCCATGATCGCCTGGGAGAAGTTCAGGCCGAAGTCCCTGACGCTGGTACCTGGTGCCCTGGTGGGGGTCGCGGCCGGTACGACTTTGACGGTGGGGATGCAACTGCCGATCGCAAGAGTGGAGGTGCCGTCCTCTCTCGTCCAAAGCATTACACTGCCGACGCTCGATGGCTTCGCCAGGATGGTCGAGCCCGGTATCATCGTGGCGACGCTGGTCATTGCGGTGATCGCCAGTGCGGAAACGCTGCTGTCATCCGCCGCCGTTGATCGAATGCATGATGGCGTGCGGACCCGCTTCAACAAGGAGTTGTTTGCCCAGGGCATCGGCAACGGACTTTGTGGTCTGCTTGGTGCCTTGCCGATTACCGGTGTCATCGTCAGATCGTCCGCCAACATTCAGGCCGGCGCACGGACACGGGCGTCGGCCGTTCTGCACGGCGTTTGGATCCTTGGGCTGGTGGCATTTCTGCCGCAACTGCTCGCGATGGTGCCGCTGACCGCACTTGCCGCAGTGCTGCTTGTGACAGGATGGCGGCTGATCAGTCTTCATCACGTCCGGCACCTCTTCGATCATCACGGCTGGGTTCCCGTGGGAATCTGGACCGCGACGGTGGCGATGGTGGTGCTTCAGGACCTGCTCGTCGGCGTGGCGCTCGGCCTTGCGCTGTCCATACTGGAAATCCTACCGCACCTCCGTCGCAAACTTGCCATCGACAGGTTGGAGGATGAGGAAACCATCCACCTCGACCTCGTCGGCGCGGCGACTTGCAAGGACGTTCCTGTACTGCTCAACACGCTGGAAGCGCTTCCCGAGGGTCGTAAGATCAGGATCGCGGGTGCCCGCTTGCATTATCTTGATCATACCAGCGCCGAGACCCTGCGCGACTGGTTGAAGCGCGAGAAGAAATCAGGGCGCCTCGTCGAAATAGAGCATCCGCCGGTCGGACGCCATCGCCGGCTGAAACCGATCTTTGAACGGCTATCAGAGGAAGTTGCCTGATCGGCGGAGAAGAACCAGCTATCTAGCGACAATGTTCTTGCCCCGCTTGCGGGGCAAGAACAGCAAGAAGGGAAGCGCGAAACATTCCGTCACTTCCATTGCTGCGGCCATACGAGATGCCAAATGACAGTCACGCCTTGTTGGCACTCGGTCTCTCGAGCCCGATATTGGCGAAGCCGATGATCGCCAGCTCATGCGGAATTCCTAGGCCGAACTCGCTACGGATGACATCCATCGCTCCCAGCGCCAAAATGTCGTTATCACACGTCAATACGTCGACGCTGGCCTCCAGATTAGTTTAAGCCGCGCGACTTCAGTCACATTCGAGATCCAAATTAACCGAACTTTACTCGAGCTTTGCGTCACTTAGCATTCGCGCGGCTATTCTCTTGTTCAGATTGCAAGCGGTATCCGTTTCTGACCCAACGTCAGGCCAAACCAAAGTGACCGATAAAATGTACCGGCCCTACGTCCCGATTTTGGCAACAGTGCTTGCCATTGCTATTTTGGTCGGCGGCATCGACCGGCCGAAGCGCATTGCTCGTTATCCCTGTAACCTCAATTTGGAAGGCCGATGCAATGGGCCAATGTCGCTGATACCAGTAAACAGCTGGCGCGGCGAGCTGACGACTGATATTGCTGGACAAGCGGGACGCTCACCATCCTTCCAAGCCAACTCCTTCCAATTTGATCTCTCTCGCACCCGACGTCCGGGACCGCACTAGCAGAGATACGATCTGTGCTCTGGAATTCGGATCAGACGATTACCTCGGCAAGCTGTTCAATTCGCGAGAACTTGTAGCAAGGATCAGGGCAGTCCTGCGACGAGCCGCTAACGCCGAGGACGCCGACACCCACAAGGTCTTCAACTTCGCAGAACTTATCGCTGACACAAGTACCCGGCGGGTTTGCAAGTTCCTTGGCCCGGAAATCGAGTTGACCGGGGCCGGATTTGACCTTCTGGTGGTCTTTCTTGAGAGGCCGGGCCGACCGTTAACACGTGACCGGCTGCTTGATCTGTCACACGGACGCAGGAGCGAGCCTGTGGACAGATCAATAGACGTCCTGATGAGCAGGCTGCGACGCAAGCTTGGTCAAACCCAAAGTGGCCCGCTTTTCCGGACGATCCGAAATGGCGGTTATCAGTTCACGGCTCCAATCAAGTCAGGCATCCCTGACGGGATAGCTACCATTGGGGCTCTCACCGCGAACGGCAACGTTAGCTCCATATAAGCGGCTGGAGAATTTTGTCGTCTCAGCTTGCCGAAGTGCCCTGCCTGCGGCCGGTGCTTGCATATTGTTCATGAGCCCCAGACCACTGACTGCTCATGCCGCTTTATCAGGTGCTTGAGGTTATCGAAGCCCGTGCGGATGTGACGAGCGAAGTGATCGACGGCGGGCGTGCGGGGTGCGTCCGAGCGCTTCAGCAAACCGAGCGCGCGTTCCGGATGGGGGATGGGGACGGGCAGGGCGGTGATGGATTTGTCGTTGCGCAATGCGAAGACGACACTGTGCGGCATAATGGTCAGCGCATCAGCCGCCTTCATATAGTGGATGACGCTCATGAGGGAGCCGCCCGAATAGCGGATCTTGACTTCGGTTGCGCCGAACGACAGGAGCATGCTGCGCAAGTCGGCGAGAAGCGGGCTACCCGGCGGCGGCGCGACCCAGGGAAAGTCGAGCAGATGCGCAGGCTGTGGACGTCGCTTCATGAGCAGCGGATGGGTGACCCGACAGGCAACGACGTTGCGGCCAGGCAGGATGTGCTGGAATTCCAGGCCGGACCCTTCGTCGAGAATATCGATCGGACAGATGGCCAGATCGATCTGGTCGGCGTGAAGTGCTGCGCGCAGGTCCGGGAAATAGCCGTAGGTCTGGTCGATACGTACATCGGAATGCTGGTTCTGGAACTCGGCGATCATGCCGGCGATTAGCGCATCCATGAAGAAGGGCGTGCCCCCGACGCGCACGACGCCGCTCTTGCCGACCCGAAAACTCTCGACGACATCGGACGCCTTGCGCGATGCCGAGAGCATGGTCTGACCGTGGTCGGCTAAGGCTCGGCCGAGCGGCGTCGGCTGCAGCGGACGGCGGCCCTTGATGAAAAGCGGTTCGCCGATCCGCGCTTCCAGCATGGAAAGCGTGCGCGACACCGCCGGCTGGGAAAGGCCGAGCAGGGCCGCGCCCTCGGTGACGCCGCCGGTTTTGACGACCGCAGCCAGTTGGACAAGATGTCGTTCATCTATTTTCATAACGATATGATATATTAAACTGGAATAAAATCATCATGGGCAACCTGATCTCGCGCTAATTTATCTCTACCAGCCAATGCCCTGGAGGAGACGCATGACGCCGGGACCGACGGCGCTGCATTTCAGCGAGGCCACCTCGCATGACATGTTCGCGCAACGACTTCCGCATTCGAAGGACGACAGTCTGCCGCAGATTCTGGCGGCTGCGGTGACGCATCTTCATGCCCTCATCCGGGAATTGCGGCCGACCCAGGCGGACTGGCGCAAGGCGATCGAATTTCTGACCGATGTCGGCCATGCCAGCGACGAGCGGCGCCAGGAGTGGGTGCTGCTGTCGGATCTGCTCGGTGTTTCGGCACTGGTCGAGGAAATCAATTCGCGCCGTCCGAAGGCGGCCACCCCCAACACCGTGCGCGGACCGTTCTTCCGCGCGGACGTTCCGCAACTGGCGCTCGGCAGCAATATCTCTCTCGATGGCATCGGCGAGACGGTCGATGTGTCTGGCCGCGTGCAGGATCTCGATGGCGATCCCATCGCAAATGCCGAGATCATCACCTGGCAGGCCAATGCTCAAGGCTTTTACGAAAACCAGCAGCCGGACCTGCAGCCGGAGTTCAATCTGCGCGGCAGCTTCCGCACGGATACGGATGGACATTTCCATTATCGCACCATCAAGCCCTGCGGCTATGGCGTGCCGGACGATGGTCCGGTGGGAAAGCTCCTGCGACAGGCGGGCTATCCGCTGCGCCGCCCCGCGCATCTTCATTTCATCATCAAAGCGCCGGGCTTCGAGACGATCACCACGCATATCTATGACAGCAGCGATCCGCATCTGGCCGAAGACGCGATCTTCAGCGTCAAGCCGGATCTGGTGCGAAGCTTTGAGCGCCAGGGCGAGCGGCAAGGCAAGGGCGCAACGACGTGGCGGCTCGACCTCGCCTTCGTCATGGTCCGCGCCAGACAGGGAGCCGACACATGAGCCGCGACTTCATCTATAGCGGCAGCCCCGCCCATATCGTCTTCGGCCAAGGCAAGAGCGCTGCCGCCTGTGAATGGGTGGAAAAGCTCGGATGCACCGGGGCGCTCGTCCTCTCGACGCCGCATCAGAAGTCGGATGCGGAGGCCCTGGCGGAGCGGCTGGGCTCGCGCGCCGTCGGCGTCTTTACGGGCGCTGTCATGCACACGCCTGTTGATGTCACCGAAAAAGCTGTGGAGGTGGTTCGCGAGACGAAGGCCGATTGCATCGTCTCGCTCGGCGGCGGCTCGACCACCGGGCTTGGCAAGGCCATCGCCTATCGCACCGATCTGCCGCAGATCGTCATTCCCACGACCTATGCCGGATCTGAGGTGACGCCGATCCTCGGCCAGACGGAGGGTGGGCGAAAGACAACCGTGCGCCATGCGAGCATCCTGCCTGAGGTGGTGATCTACGATCCGGCACTGACGTTTGGCCTGCCGATCGGCATGAGCGTCACCTCTGGGCTGAATGCCATGGCTCACGCGGTCGAGGCGCTCTATGCTCGGGATCGCAACCCGATTTCGACGCTGATGGCGGCTGAGGGGCTGCGGGCCTTCAAGACCAGCCTGGCTGACATCATCGCCAGACCTTGGGCTCCCGAGGCCCGCGCCGATGCGCTCTACGGTGCCTGGCTCTGCGGTACGGTGCTCGGCACGGTCGGCATGGCGCTGCACCACAAGATCTGCCACACGTTGGGCGGCACCTTCGATACGCCGCATGCCGATACGCATGCGATCATGCTGCCGCACACCGCCGCCTACAATGCCGCCGCCGTGCCGGAGCTTCTGGCGCCGGTCGCTGATATCTTCGGCGGTTCGGTCGGCGGCGGGCTTTGGGATTTCGCCAGGCAAATCGGCTCGCCGCTGGCGCTGAAGGATCTGGGTCTGAGCGAAGCCGATCTGGACCGCGCCGCTGATATTGCCACCGAAAATCCCTATTGGAATCCAAGACCGATCGACCGCGAATCCATTCGCGCCCTGCTGCAGGATGCTTGGGAGGGCAAGCGGCCGGCATGAGCTGACGACAGACACCACGCTCTCTGGGAGGAGAGAAAAATGGGAGGAGGAAACATGTTTACGAGGCGAGATTTTCTGAAGACCACGGCCGCCACCGGGGCACTGGCGGCTACATCCGGGCTTACCGCCCCCGCAATCGCACAGGATGCTGCGATCAAGCTCGGCTATGTCAGCCCGCAGACCGGGCCGCTTGCCGCCTTCGGCGAGGCCGACAAATTTGTCATCGACAGCTTCTTGGCAACCACCAAGTCGATGGGTCTCAACTATGAGATCGTCGTCAAGGACAGCCAGTCCAATCCGAACCGGGCAGCCGAAGTCGCCAAGGAACTGATCGTCACCGACGAGGTGAACCTGATCCTCGTCGCCTCGACGCCGGAGACCACCAATCCGGTGGCGACCACCTGCGAGGCCGAGGAAATGCCCTGCATTTCGACGGTCGCGCCCTGGCAGCCCTGGTTCATCGGCCAGCAGGGCAATCCCGGTGACCCCACGTCCTGGAAACCGTTCAACTATGCCTATCATTTCTTCTGGGGTCTGGAGGACGTCATCTCCGTCTTCACCAATATGTGGGCGCAGATCGAGACCAATAAAAAGGTTGGCGGCCTGTTCCCCAATGACGGCGACGGCAATGCCTGGGGCGACAAGGTCGTCGGCTTCCCGCCGGTGTTGGAGAGAATGGGCTACGGCCTGATTGACCCCGGCCGCTACCAGAACATGACGGATGATTTCTCAGCGCAGATCAACGCCTTCAAATCCGGCCAGTGCGAAATCATCACCGGCGTGGTGATCCCGCCTGACTTCACCACCTTCTGGAACCAGGCCAAGCAGCAGGGTTTCGCCCCGAAGATCGCCTCGATCGGCAAGGCGCTGCTCTTCCCGCAGACCGTGGTGGCGCTCGGCAATGCCGGGCATAATCTGTCGTCGGAAGTCTGGTGGACGCCAAGCCATCCGTTCAAGTCGTCCTTGACTGGGGAAAGTGCGGCTGAGGTGGCAGCGGCCTTCACCAAGGCGACCAACAGGCCCTGGACACAGCCGATCGGTTTTGCCCATGCGCTGTTCGAGCTGGCGGTGGATGCGATGAAGCGGGCCGGGGACCCCAAGGATGGTGATGCCGTCGCAGAGGCGATTGCCGCCACCAAGCTCGATACGCTGGTCGGTCCGATCGCCTGGGACGGCAAAGGCCTGCCGCCATTTGCCGCCAAGAACATTGCCAAGACGCCGCTCGTCGGCGGCCAGTGGCGGTTGAAGGACGGCGGCGGCTACGATCTCGTCATCACCGACAATAAGACGGCGCCGAGCATTCCGGCCGGCGGCAAGATGGAAGCGATCGCCTGATTTTTGGCGCCTGATTTTTGGCGCGGGGCCTGAGGCCCCGCCTGTTCTGGGAGGAATGGGTTTGGCAATTCTCGAACTCGATGGTGTTTCGAAGAAATTCGGCGCCCTGACCGTCGCCGAGCAGATTTCCTTTGCCGTTGGCGAAGGCGAGGCGCTGGGCATTATCGGGCCGAATGGGGCCGGCAAGTCGACCCTCTTCAATCTGATCACCGGCAATATCGCCGCCGATAGCGGCAGCATCCGCTTTCTCGGTAGCGATGTGACGCGCACACCGCCGATGGCGCGCTGCCTGTCGGGCATGGGCCGCACCTTCCAGATCCCGCAGCCGTTCGAGAAGCTGACGGTCTTCGAAAATCTCCTCGTCGCCGGCGCTTTCGGCTCGCGGCGCCGCGAGGCCGAGGTGTCGGACCGCTGCGCCGAAATCCTGGTGGATACAGGGCTGATCGACAAGGCGAATGTGCTGGCCGGAAGCCTGTCGCTGCTGCAGCGCAAGCGGCTGGAACTGGCGCGAGCGCTGGCGACGGAACCGAAGCTGCTGCTGCTCGATGAAATCGCCGGCGGATTGACCGAGGGCGAATGCCGATCGCTGGTTGCCACCATCCGCGCCATTCACGCGCGCGGCGTTGCCGTCATCTGGATCGAGCATGTGCTGCATGCGCTGAATTCCGTCGTCGAGCGGCTGCTGGTGCTGCATTTCGGCACGGTCATCGGGATCGGCAAGCCGGAGGACATTATGGCCTCGCGCGATGTGCGTGAAATCTATCTGGGGATCGAGATCTGATGGCGCTGCTTGAAACCAGAGGCTTGACTGCCTCCTACGGTGATTTCCAGGCGCTGTTCGGTGTCGATATTGCGGTCGGCGCCGGCGAGACCATCGCCATCATCGGCGCCAACGGTGCCGGCAAGACGACGCTGATGCGCTCGATTTCAGGCGTGCTCACCAATGCGCCGGCATCGATCCTTTATCGCGACGAACCGATCGGCGCGCTGCCGGCGCCCGACATCCTGGCGCGCGGCATCTCTATGGCGCCGGAGGGGCGAAAACTCTTTCCGTCGCTGAGCGTCGAGGAGAACCTACTGATCGGCAACTATGGCCGCAAGGTCGACGGGCCGTGGACGCTCGAAAGCGTTTTTTCGCTGTTCCCGATCCTCAAGGAGCGGCGCAACAATGCGGCCACAGCACTTTCCGGTGGGCAGCAGCAGATGGTGGCGATCGGCCGCGGGCTGATGTCCAATCCAGCGGTGCTGCTCTTCGACGAGATCAGCCTTGGACTCGCGCCTGTCGTGGTTCGCGATATCTACGCCGCTTTTCCGCGAATCCGCGAGACCGGCGCTTCGATCGTCATCGTCGAGCAGGACATCGCCCAGGCGCTGAAGGTGGCCGACCGCGTCTACTGCATGATGGAAGGGCGGGTGACGCTCTCCGGCCGCGCCGCCGATGTTAGCCGCGACGACATCCACAAGGCCTATTTCGGGACGGATCACCATGAACTGGCTTGATACCATTCTCCAGGGCGTGCTGCTCGGCGGGCTCTATGCGCTGTTTGCGGCGGGGCTCAGCCTCGTCTTCGGCATCATGCGGCTGGTCAACCTCGCCCATGGCGACCTGATCGTGCTTGCCGCCTTCCTGATCCTGGTGCTGGTGACGACACTCGGGCTCGACCCGTTCGTTGCCGCGGTGATCGCGATGCCCTTGATGTTCGCCATCGGTTGGGGCCTGCAATATTTCCTGCTCAACCGCACGCTCGGCAAGGACATTCTGCCGCCGCTGCTCGTCACCTTCGGCCTGTCGATCGTCATCCAGAATGGCCTGCTCGAAGGCTTCTCCGCCGATAGCCGCCGCGTCTTTGCCGGCAGTCTCGAGAGCGCCTCCGTCAATCTCGGCCCGGCCACTGCCGGCATCATGCCGCTGATGACCTTCTTTTCGGCCGTCGCCGTCATCGTCTGTCTCAACCAGCTGATCTATCGTACATCCGTCGGCCGCGCCTTCCGGGCGACCTCGGACGATCCGGTGACCGCGGGGTTGATGGGCATCCGGCCACACCGCATCTTCGCGCTGGCGACGGGGCTTGCCATGGTCGTGGTGACGATCGCCGCCCTCTATCTCGGGACGCGCGCCAATTTCGATCCGACGTCAGGGCCATCGCGGCTGATCTACGCCTTCGAGGCGGTGATCATCGGCGGGCTCGGCTCGCTCTGGGGCACGCTTGCCGGCGGCATCATCTTAGGCGTTGCCCAGACGGTGGGTGCAGCAATCAATCCGGAATGGCAGATCCTTGCCGGCCATCTGGCATTCCTTGCCGTTCTCCTGTTCAAGCCGCGCGGTCTTTTCCCGCGCGCGGTCGATTGAGGTGCATCGATGACCATGGCCATTCCATCCTTCATCGTCGAGACACGCACCCGGGCATCGACATTATCCGCCGCAGCAGTGATTGCTCTCTTGCTGCTTGCCTTCGCCGCACCCTTCATTGTCTCGCGCGGCGTCATCCAGGACCTGTTCTTCATCCTCACCATGCTGGTGCTGGCGCAGAACTGGAACCTGCTTGCCGGTTATGCCGGGCTGATCTCGGTTGGCCAGCAGGTCTTCGTCGGCTTTGGCGCCTATACCATGTTCGGCTGCGTCATCCTGTTCGGCATCGACCCGGTCGTTGCCATCCTGATCGCCGGGCTGCTTTCTGTCGCTCTCGCTATTCCGACAGCCTTCTTCACCTTCCGGCTCTACGGCCCCTATTTCGCCATCGGCACCTGGGTCGTGGCCGAGGTTGTGCGGCTGCTGCTCGCCCAGTGGAAGGCGCTCGGCGGCGGCACCGGCACCTCGCTGCCCCGGGATGCGACCCGCGACATGATGGGCGTCGGCGCAATGCGCGATCTCTTCGGCATGAAGGCCTCCGAGGCAGGTGACGCGCTGACCTACTGGCTGGCGCTGATCCTCGTCGTCGCGACCATCGGCTTCATCTATGGGCTGCTGCGCAGCAAGCAGGGCCTTGGGCTTGCTGCCGTCCGTGACAACGAGCAAGCGGCCGGCGCCGTCGGCGTCGATGCGCGGCTGATGAAGACGCTGGTCTATCTCGCCACCGCCTTCATCACCGGCATCGCCGGGGCGCTGATCTATGTGCAGAAAGCGCGGATCTCCCCGGATGCCGCCTTCTCGGTCACTGACTGGACGGCCTATGTCATCTTTATCGTGGTGATCGGCGGCATCGGCACGATCGAGGGACCGATCCTCGGCGTCATCATCTTCTTTCTGCTGCAGAACCTCCTCGCCGATTACG
Source organism: Rhizobium sp. BK112 (assembly GCF_014193215.1). Classification (NCBI taxonomy): domain Bacteria; kingdom Pseudomonadati; phylum Pseudomonadota; class Alphaproteobacteria; order Hyphomicrobiales; family Rhizobiaceae; genus Rhizobium; species Rhizobium sp. BK112. The sequence goes on along the minus strand of NZ_JACHYZ010000018.1, from coordinate 27,538 downwards.
GCTCCTGGTACCTGCTGATGCTGGGTCTTCTTGGCATCGCCATCATGCTTTTCGCGCCGCGCGGCCTCTGGGGGCTGTTCTCCGACCGCACCGGCATCCAGCTTTTCCCGGTCCGCCGCGTCTTGAAGGGCGGGCCGCTCAGTCTCACGCATAAGGGAGGGCCTCATGGCTGACATTACCACCGACGTACTCATCATCGGCACCGGCCCGGCCGGCTCCGCCACCGCGGCGCTGCTTTCGTCCTACGGGGTCGAGAACCTGGTGATCAACCGTTACCGCTGGCTCGCCAGCACGCCGCGCGCCCACATCACCAACCAACGCACAATGGAAGTGCTGCGCGATCTCGGCCGCGACGTGGAGGATGAGGCCTATATGTTCGCGGCCGAGCAGGACCTGATGGGTGAGAACGTCTTCTGCACCTCGCTCACCGGCGAAGAGATCGGCCGGTTGAAGAGCTGGGGCAAACATCCGCTGTCACGCGCCGAGCATCAACTGTCGTCGCCGACCCAGATGAACGACCTGCCGCAGACCTTCATGGAGCCGCTGCTCTTCAAGACGGCCTGTTCGCGCGGCAGCCAGTCGCGCATGTCGACGGAATATCTGAGCCATGTACAGGATGAAGACGGGGTCACGACCACCTGTCTCGACCGATTGACCGGCAAGGAACTTACCGTCCGCTCGAAATATCTGGTCGGCGCCGACGGCGGCAATTCCAAGGTTGCGGAACATGCCGGCCTCACCTTCGAAGGCAAGATGGGCGTTGCCGGCTCGATGAACATTCTGTTCAAAGCCGATCTGTCGCGCCTGGTCGCCCACCGTCCATCGGTGCTTTACTGGGTGCTGCAGCCGGGTGCGGATGTCGGCGGCATCGGCATGGGGCTGGTGCGGATGGTGAGACCATGGAACGAATGGCTGATCGTCTGGGGTTACGACATCAACCAGCCGCCGCCTGAGGTGGATGAAGCGCATGCGAAGAAAGTGGTACGCGACCTCGTCGGCGATCCCGATCTCGAAATGACCATCAAGTCGGTCTCGACCTGGACCGTCAACAATATGTACGCCACGACGATGTCAAATGGCCGCGTCTTCTGCATGGGCGACGCCACTCACCGCCATCCGCCCTCGAACGGTCTCGGCTCCAACACCTCGATCCAGGACGCTTTCAATCTCGCCTGGAAGCTTGCCTTCGTCCTGAAGGGAGCCGCAGGCCCGGTACTTCTCGACAGTTATCAAGCCGAGCGCGCGCCTGTTGCCAAGCAGATCGTCACCCGCGCCAACAAGTCGATTGAGGAGTTCGGGCCGATCTTCAAGGCGCTCGGACTGCTCGATTCCATCGACCCGGTGAAGATGCAGCAGAACATGGACGCGCGCTGCAACAACACGACGGCTGCCGAAGAGCAGCGCGCCGCGATCCGCAAGGCGATCGCCGACAAGGTCTACGAATTCGATTGCCACGGCGTCGAGATGAACCACCGCTACCGCTCGGGTGCTGCGATTTCAGATGGGCAGGTGGAGCCGGCTTTTACCAAGGATCCGGAACTGCATTGCCAGCAGACGAGCTGGCCCGGTGCGCGGCTGCCGCATGCCTGGGTCTTCTCCGCCACTGGCGAGAAGGTTTCGACGCTTGACCTCACCGGTCACGGCAAATTTGCCGTGCTGACAGGGATCGGCGGGCAGGGCTGGGTCGAGGCGGCCCGCAGTCTCGGCAAGGAATTCGGCACTGAGATCGTTGCCCATGTCATCGGCCCCCGCCAGCCGTGGCAGGATTTTACCGGCGACTGGGCCAATATCCGCGAAATTCGCGACAGCGGCATCCTGCTGGTCCGCCCGGACCACCACGTCGCCTGGCGGCGCGAGGCGATGGCCGACGATCCCGCGACTGAACTGCGCCGCGTGCTGACAGCAATTCTTGGAAAGTGAGATCGTGATGGACGCGCATGAGAAAGGCTTCTTCACCGAAGAAAACTCCGTCGAGGTCGTCACCGGCCGGAACAAGAACGCCAAGGACCAGCGGCTGAAGCAGATCATGGGGGTGGTCACCCGCAAGCTGCACGAGGCAGTGAAGGAGATCGAGCCGAACCAGGACGAATGGATGCAGGCGATCCTGTTTCTGACGCGCACCGGCCAGATGTGCAACGAGTGGCGGCAGGAGTTCATCCTGCTGTCGGATGTTCTCGGCGTCTCGATGCTGGTCGATGCGATCAACAACCGCAAGCCGTCGGGCGCATCCGAAAGCACGGTGCTCGGACCTTTCCATGTCGAGGGTGCGCCGGAACTGGCGATGGGCGCCAATATCTGCCTCGATGCCAAGGGCGAGGACATGGTGATCGGCGGGCGGATCCTTGATACGGCGGGACAACCCATCGGCGATGCGGTTATCGATGTCTGGCAGGCCAATGACGAGGGCTTCTACGACGTGCAGCAGCAGGGGATCCAACCAGACTTCAACCTTCGCGGCGTGTTCCGGACCGGCGCCGACGGCCGCTATTGGTTTCGAGCGGTGAAGCCAAAATATTACCCGATCCCGGATGATGGACCCGTTGGCAAGCTGCTCGGCGCGCTCGGTCGCCATCCCTACCGGCCCGCCCACCTGCACTACATCATCAAGGCCCTCGGCTTCGAGACGCTCACGACACACATCTTCGATCCGGACGACCCGTACATCCAATCTGACGCCGTCTTCGGTGTGAAGGAGAGCTTGCTTGCCCAATTCCAGCACGTTGAGGATCCGGTACTCGCTAGCGAGCTCGGTTTCTCAGGCAAGTTCTGGCAGATAGAGCACGATTTCGTGCTGGCTCGGCCCGAGGAGTAGCATGCTCTTCAGCTGGCGGGTATTCGTCGTTGACCTTACGAATGCGTCAGGATCTTCGAATGGATATGCGCGGGTCAAAGCATCAATCCGTAGGGGGCTGCGCGCCGCAGTCCATCATATGGGCGAAAAGGCGCAGCTTGCTCCCGAGACTGTCGAAGGCGTTTCAAAAATGTGCTTACGCCTCAGGAGTCGATCGCGGCATTCCGCGATAAGCCCTCGGGCCAGGGCTGCCTTTACCGGGTCCTGGTGACGGCTTGGAGACGCGTACTTCTAGCGCTCTGGCGGACGGTGGCCCGCGTGCCGCTCCCTCCGGGCTCGGGTGCGGCTATGGCGGTAGTCAGGTGGTCCACGTTGGTCTCAGGGTGGGATTCGCGTTGGCCTTATGCGGTGACGCGGCTATGGTTGCGACGAGAAATTTTCGCCAAACAATAATCCCGCTACAACGGCGGTGGAGACTGGCCAGCGAACAAGGCAGACATGTCTATCCAACGTACGAGTTTTTATGTCATGCTAGCGGTGGTGACGATCGCGTTCATCTGGCTGCTTATCCCCTATTACGCGGCGGTCTTCTGGGCAGTGATCCTTGCGATCATCTTCTTTCCAGTACACATGCGACTGGCGCAGATGCTAGGGGGTCGACGCAGCATCGCTGCCCTGCTGACGGTGCTGCTATGCATCGGCCTCGTCATCGTGCCGGCGTTGATAATTCTCGTTTCCCTTATCCAGGAAGGCACCAGTCTTTACCAACGGATAAGCAGCAACGAAATCGACCTCAATGACTACTTGGTCCGGATTCAGAATGCGTTGCCTGGCTTCGTCGACAACTGGCTGAACTCATTGAAGCTCGGCGGCTTCGCGGAACTTCGCGCCAACATCTCATCAGGCGCAGTACAGGCAAGCCGGTCGGTCGCCGGGAGCCTTCTGAGTTTTGGACAGAACACGCTGCATTTCTTCATAAGCTTCGGGATCATGCTTTATCTGCTTTTCTTCCTCTTCAGGGATGGGGCTGACCTCGGCCGGTCGATCCGACATGCAATCCCTCTGAATGACGACTATACCCGACAGTTTCGCGACAAGTTTTCCGCTGTTGTTCGGGCAACCGTCAAGGGGAATATCATCATTGCTGTGATCCAAGGAACGATCGGTGGCGTGGCATTCTGGGCCCTGGGAGTCGAGGCGGCCCTTTTGTGGGGCGTCACGATGACGTTCATGTCGATGCTGCCCGCAATAGGAGCAGCTCTCGTATGGGTTCCAGCCGCCATCTGGCTAGCCCTCACGGGTGCCTGGTTGAAAGCATCGATCCTGGTTCTCGTCGGCCTATTTGTCATAGGGCTAATCGACAACCTGCTGCGTCCTCCACTGGTGGGCCAGGGGACGCGGCTGCCCGATTATGTGGTGCTGATTTCAACGGTCGGCGGCATTTCGCTCTTCGGTATCAATGGTTTTGTCATTGGACCCCTGATTGCCGCCTTGTTTATCGCTTCATGGTCGATCTTCGCCGACCAACAGGACGCACACAAACCAGACGCCGGGGATACTAAATAGCGCGGGTCGGGATGGCGAATGGCCAAAGCGCACGCGGGTAATCATGCGCCGGATTGTTGACGACCCGATCGGTCTTGCCGGCTTCGATCCAGATGAATGCTTCGCTTACGGCCAAGACCACGTTCCCCTACGATCGGGTTGTCTCGTGCCGAGCAGCTTCTCACAGCTCAGCTTGACCTCTCATGACGAGACCAGTCGTCACGGTTATAGCTGAGATTCGAGCGGCAACCACTTGATCAGCCAAGCGGTCGCGCGCCGGGCAATCCCGGCATCCGGCTCGTCTCGGAGGAGAGTATTTTTCCCGTCGACGACCTTAAGCCACCGCACGGATCCCTTTTCGAGCGTTAGGGGATAGCTCAAATCCGCATCGGTTTCTACGGCAAAGATCGCGTCCATTCGCTCGACAAGTTCCTGTGACTCGAACAGGACACCCATTTCGGTGTTTAAGGATACGGACCTCGGATCGAGATTGAGAGATCCGATGAAGCCGTACTTGCCATCCCTGGCAAAGGCCTTCGTGTGAAGGCTGGCCTGCTTGGAACCGCGCAAAGAGAAGGTTCCCATGTCTGCAATCGATTTCAACTCAAAGAGCGCAATGCCGGCTTTCAACAGGGCGGGGCGGTAGCGCGAATATCCCGCGTGAACTGCGGCAACATCGGTGGCTGCAAGCGAGTTCGTCAGAACGGAAACCTTTACTCCTTTGTCGCGTAGCTTCGTCAGCGCCTCGACGCCGCGTTCGCCGGGAACGAAGTACGGCGAGGTGATATGGATGAACTCGGCCGTGCCCGTGATGACCGGGAGCAGCGTTCCCATCAGCGTGTTTTGCCCGCTGCGCAGCTTCCCGGCCGCCTTTTCGGGGGGGTCTGCCAGAACGTCGAGTTTGTGGACCCAGATGTAGCGGTCTTCGGCAACGATATGCGTCAGCGATGTTTCATCGCGAACTGGATCCAGATATGGCTGGGCGCGCTGTTCGAAATGAAGGCGTTCCATATTGCGGCGGAGCTTCTCCAGCTTGTTAGCTCTGCGTGACAGAAGTGCACGCACGGGCACGGCAACCGAACTGTTCCAGTAGCCGTCGAACAGCCGCTCCGTCTTCGCAACGGCTTCACCGACCATCAAGAGATCGAAGTCCCTGAAGTTAGCGTTCTCCCCGGCATCGAAATACGGATCGCCGATATTGCGCCCCCCGACCATCGCGATCCGGCCATCGGCAATCCATGCCTTGTTGTGCATGCGACGGTTGACGCTTCGGAACCGCAAAGCCATCTCGAGGCCGCGACGTAGGATATGCTCACGTGCCTTTGTGGGATTGAAGAGCCGCAGCTCGATGTTCGGATGACAGTCGATCGCATGGAAGATCTTGTCTGACATGGAGACGCCGAGATCGTCGAGAAGGATCCTCACACGTACGCCACGGTCGGCCGCCGCGACGACCTCCCGCATGATCAGCATTCCGGTCAGGTCCGCATTCCACATATAGTACATGAGATCGAGGCTGCGCCCGGCGGAACGGGCCGCTAGAAGCCTGGCTGCGAACGCGTCCAGGTTGGAGGTGATCAGGACGAGGCCGCTTGCCGCCTCCCGCTTGTGGCACAGCCCAGCGCCGTATCGATCAAGCTCGGTGTCGGCAGCGGCAATCTTGAGGACGTGGGAATCGATTTTCTGGACCCGCTTCAGAAACCCGGCATAGCTTGATGCTGCTGCCAGAGCCCATAGGGCTACCAGCGCTACGGTCGCGATGATGGCAATGCCGAACCAACTCACACGATACCTCTGAGCCGCGGCCAGGAAGCGCTATGCTGACTCGATCCGCCCGGGTAAAATAGGGTCACGCGAGTAGCGAGCAAGATGTCGCCATAGGAGATGCGAAACATGGGCGATTTGACATGATGGCCAGGGTTGCCCCGTCACCGGGAGCGCTGTAAAGCGTCGGTGCCCCTCAACCCGCCCGGGCGCCGGTTTTCGACAAGCGTGTCGCGAACTCAAGCTTAGGTGCTAAGGCGAGCTGAACATGTACGATATTACTCTTCTTTTCCTGGCTGGCTTGTTAGCAGGCAGCATGAATGCGTTGGCGGGCGGCGGGTCGTTCGTCTCCCTGCCTGCGCTGATATCGGTCGGAGTGCCGTCGGTAGCCGCAAATGCGACAAGCACTTTAGCCTTGTTTCCCGGCGGTATGGCAAGCTCGTGGGTTTATCGTGACGGCGTTACGAGTGTGTGCGGTGTCAATGTCGTTCCAATCGCTATGGTGACAATGGTCGGTGGAGTGGCCGGAAGCATTTTGTTACTTCTGACCCCATCCAGGATCTTCGATGGAATACTGCCATGGCTTTTGCTGATGGCGACAGTGATGCTGGCAGTCGGTCCGAGGCTCACCGCCAAGCTCCGGACGCAGGCACGCCCGAGTATTCTGGCCTTCGCAGCGGTTCAGTTCTTTCTCGGTCTCTATGGCGGCTATTTTGGCGGCGCAGTGGGCCTTATGATGCTTGCGGCATGGAGCGCGCTCGGGGGCGGGGACATCAAGAGCCTCAATCCGACAAGAATGGTGATGGTAACTGGCGCAAATGCGGTCGCCGTAGTCACCTTCGTACTCGCCGGAGCAATTGTATGGCAGGAGTGCATTTTCATGACGGTCGGGGCCACTATCGGCGGGTGGATCGGAGCGCATATCGGACGTAGGCTGCCATCGCCGGCCGTCAGGGTTCTAACCGTCGCGGTCGCCGTTTTGACGACAACGGTGTTCTTTTCGCGAGCTTACCTTTGAACGGAGGCGTGCTTTCTAAATTGCGGACTCTCCACCACAACCAGCTGCAGCGTAAGCGCAGAGCGCATCCCTGATCGCCTGAGTCTGACCAGCGCGGCGCCGGGAACGGGCAGCCTTTGTTTTCATCAGCAGCGCACCCGCGCGTCCGGCTACTTCAATGCCACGTCGACTATCGCGCGTGACCGGCGTAGGTCGAGTGCTACCCCTACGCGGGTCATGTTCGGCCTCAAATTGCCTGCGCAAAAGATCATTAGCCATATCAATCAATCCGCCGCTCCGGGCTCCACGCCCTGGCAACCCCTTCCTTAAATAGCGTCTTCCCGATTGCTTTATCGCTCTTTCGGTAGATGTTAACGAGCGGCCGATGTGCTCGTGTCCTGTCGATTGCACGGGGGGACGAAGAATGTCGTCTGGGTTCGGCTCTACGCCGTGGTCATTGGTTTCGCCGCGGCCGGCCTCGAGGCCTCGCAGAGGTGCAAGGCGATCGTAGTCGGCATTCTCGCGGCCACCCTCCTGCGCTTCCTGTTCGCCAGCGCTGCGCGAACGCGGCATGCTAGACACAATGGCAAGTTCCTGTGGTGCAGGACAACGCCGACGGCGCGGCGAACTGGGTAGCCATTTTCTGCAGCCGCGTCCAGCCCATCACGGAAAATCGCTGAACAGACCTGCGTAGGCCGGAACTCACGCCCTTTGTCGGAGTTACGGGGGTGGAAACCGCTGCTAGCCGTCAGAAAAAACGGAAGAGTTCGATGAAGGTACGAGATTACGCCGTTGAAAGTTGCCTGGAAGGATGACGATATCACCGAGACGGCCGAGATGCGGCGGCTGGCAGTCTTCACCAATGAAGGTGAGCTTTAGGCATTATTTTGCTCGGCGATATCGCAATTGAACATCAGGGATATGTCGCTTCTGCTGCGCTTGAAGAGATATCGCAGGACGGTTGGCGGTGCAGCCGAGGCCGAAAGACCTTCACACGGATACCGAATGGTAGAGCGCATTGCTGAAGAGATTGAAAGTCGGCGGGCACGGCGCGCCGAGCGCCGCCAAAAGCAGCGCGAGGCCAATATTGCGCGCGCCGCTAAAATGCATATAGCCCGTCTGGCGAGCGATCCGCTGATTGTGATCAGCTCCGATGGCAATGTCGCCAGGCGGGTCCATATTGGCTGTTCCGGGTGGTATTACTGGCACTGGAAGGGCCATTTTTACCCGACCGACGCTCCCTCCAATCAATTGTTTTCGATCTACCAGCACAATTTCAAGACCGTCGAGCTCAATGCCCCATTTTATTCCTGGCCGACGGTGGCAACTGTCAAGACATGGAAACGTCAGGCCGAGCCGAGCTTCGTCTATACGATCAAGGTGTGCGAGCTCATCACGCATATCAAACGCTTCGAAGATACCCACGCCCTCATTGAAGATTTCGGATACGTCGCAGACGTTCTTGGAATGCAGATGGGATGTTTTCTGTTTCAGCTTCCACCGAGCGTCCGCTACTCCACAGACATGTTGCAAATGATCTTGTCGCAGCTGGATCCCCGTCGCAGGAACGTCGTCGAATTCCGTCACAAGAGCTGGTGGAATGAGGACGTTTATAGTGCGTTTCAAGCTGCAGGCGCGATCTTCTGTTCATGCAGCGGTCCCCGGTTACCGGATGAGCTTGTTCGGACAGCCGACGACATCTACATCCGGTTCCATGGGATCAAACAATGGTACCGCCATGACTACAGCGATGCCGAATTGACGGTGTGGGCGGAGCGCATCAAGCTGTCTGGCGCTAAGACCGTGTGGGCCTATTTCAACAACGATCGCGATGGCTATTCGATCAAGAACGCCAAGCGGCTTTTAGAGCTGATCGACGCACCGGCCTGATGGCCCGTCTCAAGATCGCTGCTTGTTTTAGCAAGTGATGATTTCATAGCAGTCGCGTAAATACCATCATCGCCTTCATGCTGCCGCCTCAACGAAATCAGGCGGGGACACCGATTTCGCTTTGGTTAGATGGCGGCAACAAGGGAGCGCCAGCGGGCGTTGCCCAGACGAGCGTTCAAGCGATGGCTTGTCTGAAACCGAGGAAATGCTGTGAGACGGAAAATAAACCGCCGAGCAGCCGCCAGATCGGTTGGGCTGATCTCAAATCGTCAAATGCGTGCAAGATCATGGGCCTCACCGCGGGACATGGGTTCAAAGACGCTGGACTTGCGTGGCTCGGATCACGATTTCCTCCTGATCGAAACGAGCCTCAAGCTGTTTTCGGTACGCCGCCCACCAAGTTCGGTCGAGACTTTCAGTCATGACTTCGGCAACAACGATGACGTCATGCTCAACCTCTCCATCGTCTTCCCACAAGCCTTCCGCGGGTGAATTCACATATAAGGTAACGCCGCCAAATTTTGCGGCGAGTTCATCACGGACAGTGCCAACGCTCACCAAGCTAGGGCGCTCGCGCGGGACTGGAAGAAGAAGTTCGATCACGTAGGGCATGGCGCGCCAACTCTGAGCGGCCCGGATTGTTCCGGACCGGTCAACCCAATTGATCGTTCGCCAGTTTGGACCATGCCTATATCCCAGCACCGGTTGCACGTCGCAGGGGCCGGTGGCCATGGGTGAAGCGCACTGGTCTTCTTTCGCTTTGGAGCACGCGTCCCCTTGGTACGCGATCGATTCCTTAGATTTTTAGAAAATCGGGGAACAGAACAGTGATCTGGATGTTGGAGGGCCGCAACTTAACCGACGAAGGAAATGAAAAATGAATATCAAGCTCATCGTCGCGTCTCTGCTAGCGGCTGGAATGGCCACGGGCGCTTTTGCTCAGTCCGGCATGGGAGCTGGGACCATGATGGAACCCAATGCCGTCGGTACCGATGGGGGTGCCAATGTCCAGACAATGCAGCCAATGACCTCCGATCCAACCCCCACCGGCAGCACGACCAACGGATCAATGGGGGCGACCACGCCGGGCGGTTGCAGCGGCGGAAGTGATCCTGCTAGCTCAACCGCTTCGGGCTCCGTCCAGACTCAGGGTGGCTTGAGCGACGCGACCCCACAAGGTCAGGCTTGCGCTCAGTAAGCAGATAGATTTTCCAAAGAGCGAAGAGGCGGCCGGCGTAGGGTGGAGCCTGTGGCAGCACCCTACGCCACCTCAGCGATTACTCGTAGCGTCCGGACCGAATGATGACGTTCGCCGCGCTGGAGGGCAAACAGCGCCTGGGAGAGCTGGCCGCCATGCCGGAATCCGGCGCTAACTGACTATCATCCCGCGCAGCACCGTCGTTGTGGCTCACTTTCGTCATGACAGTACGGCCCGGGGTTCGAGAAAAGCCTCGAGCCCGAAAACACCGAATTCTCGCCCGAAGCCCGACTGTTTAAAGCCGCCGAAGGGTGCCAGCGGATCATGCGGCGCGTCGTTGATGAACACGCGCCCTGCTTCGATCTGGTTTGCGATGCGTTTCGCCCGCTCGATATCGGAGGAAAAAACGTGCGCCTGCAGGCCGTACTCGGTGTCGTTCGCAATGGAGATGGCGTCTGCTTCGTCGTGGTAAGAGATCAGCGAGAGGACCGGCCCAAAGATCTCCTCGCGAGCGATGCGCATATCGTTGCGAACGCCGGTAAAGATCGTTGGCTGTACGAACCAGCCGCGGTGCAGCCCTTCCGGACGTCCTTCGCCGCCTGCCAGCAGTCTGGCGCCTTCCTCCTGTCCCAAACGGATATAGCTTTGTACGCGATCCCACTGCTTCTGGCTCACCATCGGGCCTACCTGGACCTGTTCGTCGGCGGGATTTCCAGCCCTGAAGCGCCTGACCGCGTGGCTGAGACGCTCCTCGATTTCGCCAAACCTGCTTTGAGGAGCGAGGATGCGGGTGCCGGCAATGCAGGCCTGCCCGCTGTTGCGGAATCCCGCCGCCAGCACCTGCGGGATGGCGATATCAAGATCGGCATCATCCAGAATGATGCTGGGGCTCTTGCCGCCGAGTTCCATCGTGACCCTTTTCATGGTGGGCGCTGCGGCCTGAACGATGCTGCGGCCAGTGGCCGTGGAACCAGTGAAGGTTATCTTCGACACGTCGGGGTGGGTCGTTAGCGCCGCGCCGACGACGTTTCCATACCCGGTAACGATATTGAAGATGCCATTGGAAAGACCGGCAGCATGCAGGCATTCAGTGATCACCTGCGTCTGGAGGGCGCTCATTTCGGATGGCTTGATCACCATGGTTGCGCCCGCTGCAATTGCGGCGGAGAGCTTGCCGCAGATAAAACTGTAATTGCTGTTCCAGGGCGTGATCGCCACCGCAACCCCCGAGGGCCGCATCTCCACGTCGGCGCTCCCGGCGCGGCGTCGGAATTCATAATCCTTGAGCGTTCTCGCCATGTCCAGAAAGACGGTACCTGCTCGTGGAGCGGAAAAGTCGATGAAACACGATGGCGCGCCGTATTCTTCGCGCATGGCGCAAGTGAGATCGTCGGTACGGGCTGACACGGCGGCATACAGCCGGTTCAGCATGTCGATCCGCTCTTCCTTGGTTGTATGTGAGAAGGCCGGGAAGGCGCGTTTGGCGGCGGCAACCGCGCGGTTTGCATCGACTGCGTCTGCAAGCCGCACAGTTCCGATCTGCTCCTCGGTTGCCGGATTGAAAAGCGGCGCCCATTGGTCGCCAGTGGGCTTGACGAACGCGCCGTCGATATAGATCCGATCGATGATATGCATGTTTCTTTTCCTTTGATGACTTCCCGGTAAAAGTGCCATGCGATAAGTGTTGCGAGTAGTAGGACAAAATCGGATGAGTTGATGAGCTGGATCGTGCAATGAGGGCAAGCCTGATCGAGCTTGAAGCGTTTGCCGGCGTCGCGCGTCATCGTGGATTCCGGGCTGCCGCGCGCGAGCTGGGGATGTCGTCATCGGCTTTAAGCCATGCGATCGCCGCGCTTGAGGAGCGCCTCGCCGTCAGGCTCTTTAACCGCACTACGCGGAGTGTCGCCTTGTCCGCGGCCGGAGAGCAATTCCTGTCTGAAATCGAACCGGCCCTGCAGACGCTCGAGAAAGCGATCGAGAATGTCGGCGAACACTCGGACCGCCCACCGGGAGACTCCGGCTGAACATGGCGCCGGGTGCGGCGCGCATTCTGCTGCAGCCGATTATTCTTGAATATAGCTGCCGATATCCGGACGTCGATATCGAGGTCGTGACCGAGAATGCACTTGTCGACGTCATTGGCAAAGGTTTCGATGCGGGCATTCGTCTCACCGAGGCGATCTCACCGGACATGGTCGCCGTTCCGATCATTCCGGAAATGCGGTCTTTCGTCGTCGGATCCCCGCGCTATTTCGATGGTCGTCCAAAACCAATCGTCCCGGGCGATCTGGCCGGGCACGTCTGTATCCAAATGCGCATGACGAGCGGGAGACTCTATCGCTGGGAGTTTGAGAAACACGGCGAAACACGAGTGATTGATGTCACTGGTCACCTTACATTCGATGGGTCTGACCTTATCTTGGAGGCAGCTCTTGCCGGCTTCGGGCTCGCCTATCTGGGTGAACACGCGCTTGCGCCACATATTGCTTCAGGTAATCTCATACCCGTTTTGGAAGACTGGTCTCCCCATTATCCGGGGCTCAGCCTCTATTTCTCCCAACGCCGACACATGCCAGCCAAACTGCGTGTCCTCATCGAGCTAATCCGCCAGCGCGCGACTAGCGACAACTGATAACGACGGTGTCTGGCCTGTCGTGAATCGGCTCGTCACCGCCGACAAAGTCGACAGCGAGATCGATGTCATGCGCAAGCAGCTCGAAATGCTGGTTCTGATAGTCGATCACTTCAACTGCGCCGGGCGACCGTACATGCGGCAGGCATTTCGTCGCGGCCGTCGCTCAGACGAGCAGCCTGCCTGATCATCGGATTGAATCCGCTGGCGATTTTGTTTGCCTTGCACCGTTGCGCCAGTCCGCTTGGTTGCCGATGAGGCGTCGGTACCAGCAATGGCCTGCACCAATTTTTTGCACCCATGGCATTTTTGAACTTTACAAATAATAAATAATCTGTGAAGTAGTGTGCAACTTCACAGATTTGGAATGATCCTTTGAACCCGACACGCTTTGCCACCCGGCTGAACTCGTTCGCCTCCGCGTCCCATATCGAATGGCCCGACCAGTCGTCGAAGCCCTCCGTCATGCAGATGGCCGAGCGCGCCGCCCAGGTGAAGGGCCTTACCGACCTCGATCTCAACTATCCGGATCACATGAGCGAAAATCCGGCAGAACTGGCTCGAAAACTTGGCGATATCGGCCTTTCGATCAACGGCTTTGCTATGCGCTACTACAGCAACCCCGCCTTCAAACTTGGTGCTTTCACCCATCCCGACGAAGTGGTCCGCCGTGAAGCGATCGACCTGACGAAGAAGGGCATCGATGCAGCGCGTGAAGCCGGTTCCAATCTGATGACCATCTGGCCTGGGCAAGATGGCTTCGATTATGCCTTTCAGGCGGACTACGCGAAGATGTGGCAACACGAAATCGATGGAATCCGTGAAGTTTGCGCCCATGATCCGGATTGCCTGATCTCGATTGAGTACAAGCCGAACGAGCCGCGGTCCTACAGTCTGATGCCGGATGCGGCCACGACTTTGCTCGCTATCAAGGAGGTCGGCGCTGCCAATCTTGGCGTCACGCTCGACTTCGCCCATGTCCTTTATGCCGACGAGCAGCCCGCCTTTGCGGCGGCACTGATTGCCCGTCATAGCCGCGTGCTCGGCGTCCACCTCAACGACGGCTACGCCAAGCGCGACGACGGTCTGATGGTCGGCGCGGTGCACACGCTGCAAACGATCGAGCTACTCCGCCAGATACGCCGGGATGGTTATGACGGCGCGATCTATTTCGACACGTTCCCCGATATGACCGGCCTCGATCCGGTTCACGAATGCGAGGTCAACATCCAGACCGTCCAGCGGATGTTGAAGGTCGTCGACCGCCTCGAGCAGGACAATCGCCTTGCAAGCGCGATTGACCGACAGGACGCCGTATCCACGCAGGCCATCGTTCAGGAGCTGATGTTCGGCGCGGAGCACTGAACCACCCCAACTTTCCGGGAGGAAAACATGAAGAGAATTCTTGCTGCGGCTCTCGCCGCAACCCTTTGCGCTGGCATCGTGTCAGCGCAGGAACTGAAGCCGCTCAATTCGGATTCGGAAGCGGACCGCATGGACTGGTCCGATCTCGACGCCAAGCTCGGTGCGCTGCCGAAGTTGCCCGAAGGCCTCAAGGTCGGCGGCGTCTCCAAGACGCTCACCAATGAATACTGGCGCTCGCTCGGCGAAGGCTATCAGACGTTCGCCGACAAGGTCGGCGTGACCGTCGCCTATCAGGCGGCGCAAAGCGAGGGTGACCAGCTCGGCCAATTGACGATCGCCGAGGGCATGGTCACTCAGGGTTATAAGGTGTTGCTGGTCTCGCCGCAGACCGATGCCAACCTGCAGCCGGTCATCGAACAGGCGAAAGCCGCCACCGTACCGGTCGTCAACGTCAACGATGCGGTGATCCCGCAGGCCGAGCACTATGTCGGCAACGTCCAGCGTGACAACGGCGTTCGCGTCGCCAAGTGGTTCATCGAAAACCGCGCCAATGGCGGCAAGGTCGCGATCATCGAAGGCCAGGCCGGTGTCTATGCTGCCGTGCAGCGCACCGATGGCTTCAAGAGCACGATCGAACAGGGCGGCAAGTTCACGGTGGTCGCCAGCGTTCCGGGCAACTGGGATCGCCAGATGTCCTATGACGCCGCAACCAACATTCTCCAGCAGCATCCTGATCTCGTCGGCTTCTACTGCAACAATGACGGCATGGCGCTTGGTGTTGTCGAGGCGGTGAAGGCCGCCGGCCTGCAGGACAAGGTCGTCGTCTTCGGTACCGACGGCATTTCGGATGCCTACAAGTCGATCGAAGCCGGCGAACTCACGGGCACCGTAGACAGCTTCCCGGTCCTGACGGGCGAGGTGGCGATGGAAGT
This sequence comes from Rhizobium sp. BK112, assembly GCF_014193215.1. Taxonomy (NCBI): domain Bacteria; kingdom Pseudomonadati; phylum Pseudomonadota; class Alphaproteobacteria; order Hyphomicrobiales; family Rhizobiaceae; genus Rhizobium; species Rhizobium sp. BK112. The sequence continues at coordinate 12,424 of NZ_JACHYZ010000018.1, read as the reverse complement.
CGCGTTGCGGCTCGTCTCCGGTCAGAAGCTGCCGCGCGTGGTCGCAACCCCGCAGGCCCTGATCACCAAGGACAACATCAAGGACTATCAGGGCGGCGACGTTCGCTCGGTGCTAATGAAGGCCGCAGGAAAGTAAACGCCTCCCAAGGCAGGATGGCCGGCCCCGCCGGCCGTCCGCACTCTCAAAGGTTGGACTGTCATGGCATCTCCCAGACTGGCGTTCGAAGGCATCTCCAAGGTTTTCCCGGGCGTCAAGGCATTGTCCGACGTTTCGTTCAGCGTCGCCCCGGGTGAAATCCACGCGCTGCTCGGCGAGAATGGCGCAGGCAAGTCCACCCTGCTGCGCATTCTGTCCGGGGTCTTCCGTGCAACGGAAGGCGAAGTCAAAGTCGACGGCACCGTGCACCACTTCCGCAAGCCCGACAGCGCTCGCCAGGCAGGGATCGCCATGATCCACCAGGAACTTCAGCAAGTCCCGCATCTCAGCGTTGCCCAGAACATGTTCCTCGGCCATTCCCTGACCCGTTTCGGCGGCGTGATCGTCAATCGCCGTGAGCAGGAACGGCGCGCGGCCGAGGCGCTTGCGATGATCGATCCGTCCATCGATCCCTCGGTTCCCATCTCGACGTTGAAGGTCGCCCAGCGGCAGGTCGTCGAGATCGCCAGAGCGCTTCTCGACAGGGCGAAGATCATCGCCATGGATGAACCTACCTCGAGCCTGACGCCGAGCGAATTCGAGCGGCTCGCCGAGATCATCGAGCGGTTGGCGGCGAGCGGCGTCTCGATCATTTACGTATCCCACAAGATGGACGAGGTCTTCCGGGTCTGCCAGCGCGCCACGGTGATGCGCGACGGCAAGGTCGTGGGCGTCGGTATCGATCTGAAAACGACTTCACCCGACGACGTCATCGCGATGATGGTTGGCCGCGAGCTGCTGACTGAAGAGCATCATTCCCACACCACAGATACCGTGAGTGTCGAGGTCCGCAATCTTTCGACGTACCGTATCCGCGACGTCTCGTTCGACCTTCACAAGGGCGAAGTCCTCGGCGTCGCAGGGCTCGTCGGCTCGGGCCGCACCGAGCTCCTGCGCGCACTTTCCGGCGCGGACAAGCTTATCTCCGGCACGGTCAAGGTCGACGGAAGGGCGTTGGCGCTGTCCAATCCACGTGCGGCGATCGCCGCCGGTATCGGGCTGCTACCCGAGGAGCGCAAACGCGAAGGCATCATTCCGGGCCGGTCCGTCAGCATGAACATGGCGCTGCCCTCGATGAACCGCTTCTCGAAAGCCGGGATCATCAACCATCGGAAACTCAAGCGGACGGCGGAAGACCTGCTCAAGCGCGTCAACCTGCGACCCTTCCAGCTTGACCGGCAGATCAGACTGTTTTCCGGCGGCAACCAACAGAAGGCGATCATCGCACGCTGGCTGGCGGCCGGATCGCGCATCCTGCTGTTCGACGAGCCGACGCGCGGCATCGATGTCGGCGCGAAATCCGAAATCTATCAGCTGATCGAAGACCTCGCTCGCGAGGGACATTCGATTATCGTCGTCTCCTCCGAGCTTCCCGAGGTGATGCGGGTGTCCGACCGCGTCCTCGTCATGCGCGACGGCGCTGTTGTGGCTGAACTCGGCCGCGAAGACCTCTCCGAAGAAACCATCGTTTCCCACGCCGTTGGGAAGGCCGACAACCGCCGTGGTGCGGCATGACCTACAGGAACATATCCATGTCTGACACGACCCAGAATGCCGGGGCGCCCACTTCCAAACAGTTCGGATCGTTCTCGGTACGCGATGCGGGCACCCTCATTGGATTGATCGCCATCGTCGTCATCTTCGGATTGTTGGCACCCGACTTTCTTTCGCAAAGAAACCTGCTCAACATCCTTCAGCAGTCGAGTATCAACGCCTGCCTGGCACTCGGCATGACGCTCGTCATCATCTCCGGTGGCATCGACCTCTCGGTCGGCCCGACGGCCGCGATCTCTGCCGTGATTACGGCCACGATGCTTGTCGCCGGCGTTCCCGTTCCGCTCGCCATCCTGGCCGGCCTTGCGATCGGTGCTATCTGCGGTCTCGTCAACGGCGTACTCGTGGCCTATGCGGGCCTTCAGCCCTTCATCGTCACGCTCGGCACGCTCAGCACCTATCGCGCCATTGCGCTGATCTACACGGGCGGCAACCCGGTTCTCGGTGTGCCCGCGGGCTTCCGGTCGCTGTTCAACGGCTCCCTGCTCGGCCTTCCCATTCCGGTCATCATGGTCGCCGTCGTCGCCCTGCTCGCCTGGGTGCTGCTCAAGAAGACACCGCTTGGCGAATACCTGCTCGCTGTCGGCGGCAATGAAGAAGCGGCCTATGTCGCCGGCGTACCGATCGCCATCGCCAAGATCACCGCCTATGTGATTTCGGGGGTCCTCGCTGCCCTGGCCTCGATGATCCTGGTCGGCCGCTTGGGTGCCGCCGAACCGATCCTCGGCAATCTCTGGGAACTCGACGCGATCGCGGCCGCCGCAATTGGTGGGGCCTCTCTGATGGGCGGCAAGGGCAGCGTCATCGGCACGATCCTCGGTGCGATCATCCTCGGCGCAATGCGCAATGGATTGACGCTGATGAATGTCCAGGCCTTCTACCAACTTCTGGCCACTGGTCTTATTATCCTGGTCGCCATGATGATCGATCGCGTCACAAGGGGTAGAGGATGAATTCTGCAAATGATCCCAAGGCGGTAGGCCCGCGCATCCGCATGATGATGCCGCAGCTCACCCCTTTGGAGGCGCGTGTCGTGGAGACGGTGTTCGGATTGAGGGATTTTTCCGAGGACACCGCTCTCAAGGATCTGGCGGCGGAAGCGGGAGTGTCCGAGGCCATGGTGGTCAAGATCACCAAGAAGCTCGGCTTCAGCGGCTATCGTGATTTCCGCACTGCAGTGTCGAATTACAACAGGCTTCCTACCGCTGAAATGCATCAGGAATTGTCAGCCGATGACAGTTCGAGGGAGATCATTCAGAAGGTCTTCCGGACGTCGATAAATGCGCTGGAGGAGACTCTCGCGATCCTGGATGTCGACGGTTTCGACCGCGCCGCCGATATACTCGCCAAGGCGGGGCAACGTGATTTCTACGGGGTTGGTGGTTCGGCACAGATTGCCAGGGACGTGGCGCACAAGTTCCTGAGAATCGGCGTGCGGGCCAATGTCCAGGACGATTCGCACATGATGCTGATGTCGGCGTCGCTGCTCGGAGCCGACGACATCGCGATCGGTTTCTCCCATTCCGGGAACACGACCGCTGTCATCGACGCCATCCAGCTCGCGCGGAAGTCGGGGGCGCGAACGATCGCCGTCACGAATTACGGTGGATCGCCGCTTGCGCAGATCGCCGACATCGTTCTGTGTTCCACCGCGCAAGGATCGCCTCTGATGGGCGAGAACGCCGCAGCCCGGATTGCCCAGCTCAACATCCTCGACGCGCTCTTCATGGCCGTCGCGCAGCGAAACTATCAGACGGCGGAGAAAAATCTCGAGAAGACGATGTCCGCCGTCGCATCCAAACGCAAGGACAGGCTTCCATGAGTTCCGCATCACCCTCCGTCGTCGTCTTCGGCAGCCTGCACTATGACATCATGGTGCACGGCCCGGCACGTCCTCGGAAGGGTGAAACCGTGACGGGGGATCACTGGCACCCGAAATGCGGCGGCAAGGGTGGCAATCAGGCAGTCTCGGCAGCGAAGACAGGGATACCGACGTCGATGATTGGTGCGGTCGCGGACGACGATTTCGGCCATGCCCTCACCGACAACCTGGTCCGCAGCAAGGTCGATCATCGCTTCGTCAAGAAAGTGACCGGGGTCGGTAGCGGCATGAGCGTCGCAATCTTCGACAGTGAAGGCGACTACGGCGCGGTCATCGTTTCCGGTAGCAATCTGATGTTGGGACAAGTGGATGTGGATGCAGCTTCGAAGGCGTTCGTCGACGGAGCGCTGCTGGTCCTGCAGAATGAGGTGCCTGATCACGCCAACGTCTCGGCGGCCAAGGCCATGAAGGTCGCGGGCGGAACAGTGGTTCTCAACGCCGCGCCCGCGCGACCTCTCTCCGCCGATTTGCAGCAACTGGTCGATGTCCTGGTGGTCAACGCCATCGAGGCCGAGCAGTTGGCCGAGCTTCCAGTTGTCGACACACTCGAGGGTGCCGCGAATGCCGCGAAACTGCTCGCGGCGATATTCCCCGTCGTGGTCGTGACGGCGGGCGGCGATGGTGTCGCCTGCGCGACCCGGGAAGGTGATGCGTTCTCGATCGAGGCGATCAAGGTGGAACTGGTGAGCACCCATGGTGCCGGCGACGAATTCACCGGCGTTCTCGCCTCAGAACTCGCGCGTGGAAGTGGAATTCGTGCCGCAATCGAGGCCGCGAACCATGCGGCGGCGGTTCTGGTGAGCACGCCACGGGCAAACTGAAATCGTCTCGGCGAACATTGGCTTCGCGTCGGTCATTTCGGGGACATGCCGGATGCCGATTGGCATCGATCCACTTGTTCCGCGGGCTGATCTGCGCGCTTTCGCTCGATCCGCACGACAACGCTACCGCCATCGGCAGTCCGGCGCGCGCCAAGCGCCTTGACCGAAAAGAGCGCGTAGATGATCAGCGGAAGGCAGGCGAGATAGGATGTCCTGATGCCTGCATGTTCGGCAATTAAACCGAGCAGAGGCGGCGCCAGGAAGAAGACGACGAAGGTCATCTGGCCGAGAGCGGCGACGTTGAGATATGCCGCGCGATCGGTACGCTGGGCGGCGGCCGAGACGGCGAGGGGGTAGACCGCGCTGCAGCCGGCGCCCATCAAGGCGAAGCCCGCCAGTGCGACATAGGAATGCGGTGCGCCCCCGACGGCGCAGATGCCAATCGCCGAAAGAACAAGCAGCATCGTGGCGACGGCGCGCGCACCAAACCGATCGACCAGCGGATCAACGAACAGGCGCGCCAGCGCCATGCAAAAGGTAAAGAGTGTCAATCCCAGTCCGCCGATGAAGGGCTCGACTGAAAACACGTCGCGCATATAGATCGCCGACCAGTCGATCCCGGCACCTTCGACGAGGAAGGCGGCGATGCCGATGACACAGAGCGGCATTAGTCCCCAGGTAGGAAGCGCTACCGGCGGCGCCTTGCCCTCGTCCTCCGTAATCCGCGCTGGCGCATTGCGCATGCCGGCGATCGCCCAGATGCCGATGACGAGGACCGCGACAAAGGTCACGGCAAGATGTAGCTGCATCGAAATACCGGCTTGGCGGACGACCGAAGAGACAAGCGCCGTGACGAAGAAGCCGAGGCTCCAGAAGCCATGGGCTCTGTTCATCACGCCGCGTCCCAGCTGCGCTTCGATGCGGTCGATCTCGACATTGAGATTGATCTCCAGCGCCCCGGCGAGCAGCCCTTCGACGAAAAGCAAACAGAACACGGCCGGCGCAGCGCCGATCCATGGCACCAGCGACAGCAGCGCAGATGTGCCGAGAACTGTAATGAACGCCGTCGTCCGCGCGCCGAGCCGGGCGATCAAGGGCGAAGACAAAGTCAACGAAATCAAGGCGCCGATCGCAGCCCCTATCAACGTCAACCCGAGCTCGGACTTATCGACGCCAAGCGCATCCTGCAAATCCGGCATCCTCGACAGCAGCGCCCCCAGCGACACGGCGAAGAGAAAGAAGCAGACATAGATCCGCTGTTGCGGCGCAATTTTCATGATGCAACTCCGGGGATTGACGCTTCGAAGCAGACGAGCGCTTTTAGATCTGTGATGAATACCTCACATGGCCGGAGATCAGAACTTGTTTCTGAGCGGATGCGACGGAGCACGCGGTTTGCCAGACATTCTTCGTGATCACTCGCCCGGTCGACTGCTCGATCCGGCGAAGGATATAGAAACTCGCAACTGACCGCGGCAGGCGTGCGCCCTGGATCCAGGAGAGGAGGCTGTCGAATGTCTCGTTCCATCGGAGGACGGCGCGGTCGAGCTGCCAATAGCTGTCGCCGAACCGGCGCATATGATAGAGCATCGCCTGTCGGGAACACATTGTTGCACTGGAGATAGGAAATCGACAGGAAGACCGTGAGCGACGCAGCCGGCCGCATTATCGACCTCTATCGTCGCCATGCTGATGCGTGGACAGCGGCGCGCGGCACGGCACTGTTGGAGCGTGCATGGATCGACCGGTTTGCAGAGATGCTGCCACGAATGGCGGCGGTGCTCGATATTGGTTGTGGCTCAGGTGACCCAATCGCTCGGTACCTTGCGGGCGGAGGTCATCTGATTACAGGCGTGGACAGTTCGCCAGAAATGATCTCCATATTCCGGACCAATCTTCCCGGCGAGACAGCGCAAGTGGGGGATATGCGCTCGCTGAAACTGGATCAGAGATATGGCGGGCTGATCGTTTGGGACAGCCTGTTTCACCTTGCTCCTTCCGATCAGCGCATGATGTTCTCCATCTTCCGCGACCATGCTGAACCGGAAGCACCATTGCTGTTCACGAGTGGCCCCGCCTTCGGCGAAGTTATCGGCACGCTGGAGGGGGAACCTCTCTATCATGCCAGCCTCGATCCCGACGAATACCGCATGCTGCTCGACCGGAATGGCTTTGACGTTGTTGCCCATGTTGCGGAAGACCCAGATTGTGGCGGGCGCACGGTCTGGCTGGCGCGTCAGCGCTATGCGTAAAGCGTCGCGGAAATGCCAAGATCGCCCTGTCACTTTCTGCACCAACTGGAACAGCCGGGGCGGGCCGGCAACAGATGGCCACCCGGAGCATACTCAGGCATATTCTGCGTTTTGCGAAGGCCGCCTTAATCCGGTAGAGAGCGGGGCGCCCGTCTCGATTGCCGCCGGCGCGATCAAGCTAGCCCCAGATTCGAACGAGTCAAAACTGCTTGCACAGCCACCACCTTGAAAGGCTCACGGATGGTCAACCTTGTTGACGGACTGATTTTCGCAGGGGCGGCTTACGTGCACGGCAAGGCTTCGGGCAATGTTGTTGCAAGCGATCTGGAACTGAGTTTCTGGGGCGGGGTCGATCCCTGGACCGGCGAGGTGATCGATCGGCATCACCCCTTGAGCGGCCGCGGTCTCAAAGACCATATCCTCGCGATCCCGGGGGGCAGGGGGTCCTGCTCTGGCAGCGGCGTGATGTTGGAACTGCTGCTCAATGGCAATGGTCCCAAAGCGATGTTGTTCGAGCGAGAGGAGGATATCCTCACGCTCGGTGTCGTGATCGCCGAGGAGGTATTCGGTCAATCTATTCCCGTTGTAACGCTCGCGCCCGAGAATTTTCGCAAGGTGGTGAGTTCGGCATTTGTCGAGATCGACGGAAACGTTGTTGCCTGTTCCACCGACGGGCTGGCAATGGACGCCATTCCGTCGCATAGCAAAGACTCTGCCCCTCTTTTCGGTGAAGTCGCATTGTCGGAGCGGGATAGAGCTTATCTGGCTGGTGCTCACGGCAAGGCTGCACAATCGGCGATCCGCATCATCCTGCGAATGGCGAAACTGCAGGGCGCCACACAATTGATGGATGTCTCACAAGTCCACGTCGACGGCTGCATCTACAGCGGACCGGGCTCGCTTTCGTTTGCCGAAAAACTGCGGGATCTGGGCGGGCGCGTTGTGGTGCCGACAACGCTCAACTCGATTTCGGTCGATCATCGACGCTGGCGCTCGCAAGGTATTGATCCCGTCCTGGGCGAGCCGGCCAGTCAGTTGGGTGACGTCTATGTCGAAATGGGTGCGCGGCCGACCTTCACCTGCGCGCCTTATCTGCTCGAGACGGCTCCCAAGATCGGCGAGCAGGTGGCCTGGGCAGAATCGAATGCCGTCATCTACGCCAACAGCGTTCTTGGTGCGCGGACAATGAAATATCCGGACTTTCTCGACATTTGCATCGCACTAACCGGCCGCGCGCCTCTGGCAGGCCCACATATCGACAGCAATCGGAAAGCCGGGCTGCTTGTCAGTGTCGCTAATATCGAAAACATCGACGATAGCTTCTATCCGCTGCTCGGTTATCACATTGGTGCGCTGGCATCGAACCTTATCCCTGTCGTCTCCGGTCTTGATCAGGCCGGTCCAACCAATGACGATCTCAAGGCCTTCGGCGCCGCATTTGCGACCGTTTCCAGTGCACCGATGTTTCACATCGTGGGGGTGACGCCCGAGGCAAAGACGCTGGATGCCGTTGTCCCCTCAGGCATCAGCATCCCTTCGATCGATCTTCGGCTCGAGGAACTCGCGTCGAGTTGGGAGGAACTCAACAGCGCCGACGATGAGCGCGTCGATCTCGTCTCGCTCGGCAATCCGCATTTCTCGATCAGCGAAATCGAGAGGCTCGCGTCTCTGTGCAGCGGTCGAAAGAAGCATGTGGATGTGGCGATGGTGGTTACCTGCGGACGCGCAACGCACGATAAGGCCAACGAAGCCGGGCTGATAGCGGCCCTTCAAAGCTTCGGGGTGGAGTTCGTGACGGACACATGCTGGTGCATGATCACTGATCCGATTATTCCCACCTTTGCGAAAACCATACTGACGAACTCGGGCAAATATGCCCATTACGGGCCGGGGATAACCGGTCGGCGCTTTTACTTCGGCGACATTGCCGCATGCGTTGCGGCTGCATGTAGTGGGGTATACAGCAAGGCGGCGCCCAACTGGCTGAGGCAGGCCTAGCTGCCAGCACCAGGTGCGCAAACTTGCGTAAACGAGACGGTTGCTGCCCGGGCGGTCGGTATCGCCAGCGTGCGCTCGTCTAGAATCTCGATGAAGCAGATGGATCCCCGCGCCGGCTGACATCCGCCTTTCCGATCCTGCGTACCGATGCAGAGGAATGGCGATGAACTCCGGTGCATGCCGGCCGATAGTCGCCTGACATTTCTAAATGACCATCGCATATTTCGCCCCGAACAGCCACGAACAGATTGCTCGTCTCTCAAGGCGAATTCCGGATCGAGCTCGAACCTGTTTGTCGACTTGCACTCCCCGAAGCGTATTGTTGACTGGCGGTCTCGTGCCCGAGCAACTTGCCTAGGCGGTGAAGGTTGAAATACACATCCACCATTCACCGCGATCAGCCAGTTACGATTTCGGTCTTGAGACGCGGCTGGTTTAGGCTGGAGCTCAGCGGAAGCCGAAGAAGCTCAATATAGCCAGTACGATCACAACGGCGCCTACGAGCCAGATCAGGTTGTTCATCTGATTTTCCTTTCCCAAGTTGTTGTCATCGACCCTCGATGAATGCGCCGGACGGCGCAATCTCGGCCACCATTACTGCTGCGGCAGGATGATTTTCTGTTCGGTCGTGTTCTTGACGGGCTTCTGGCCGGGCTCGTGCGACATCGTGCGGGTCGTGCTCTGGAGACTGTCGCCATCCGTGCTCGTCTTCGTCCGCGACTTGCTAAAGGTGCCTTTGTCCACGGCCTGGGCCTTCGTCTGAGACCTGAGCTTGTCGCCGTTGTCGTTGACATGGGTCTTGCTCATGGCCTTGCCGTTAGTGGTTGCAGCGCTCCCGCCTGAGCCGACGGAGGAGGTCGTCCCTTCGTCGGTCTGACACACGCCCGCCGTCCCGACGGAACTCGCAGACGTTGCGCCAGCCGCCGCACTTCCGCCCGTTCCGACAGTTCCAGCCGCGTTGCAGTCCTGTGCCGAGACGCCGGCCGTGGTGGACAAAACTGCGATACTGGCCGCGCCGATCAAACTCATGATCTTCATGTCTGGTCTCCTATTTATTGGGTTTCGTGACAGAGCAGGTGCCGTCCGAGCGCTTGGTGATGACGGTTCCGTCGGGCCGCGTGACACTTGCCGTCGAGTAGCTGTCGACGCTGCCCGCGCCTGCCGAGCTAGCTGACGACGAGGATGCCGCAGTCGACGAGCCGGCGCCGGTCGCACTCGAAGAAGACACCTTGCCGTTTCCGGCGGTGACGGTCGTAGACATATTGCCCGATGAGGTCCGGCCTTCGACCACCGTGCAGGTTGTCCCGTCGTCCAGTTTGATATCTTCCGAGGCAGCCTGACCGGCTACCAAGATCGCGGCTCCATAGATGATGCCTTTGACTGTGTTGATCATTTGCTTTCTCCGGTGAAAGGGCCGACGCCTTGTGGCGCCGGCCGGATGCCTCAGCATGAATGACTGGAGCCATTCTTCTTCATCTGGCCCGGAGCGCAGCCCTTCTTCCCATTGTTCTCATGGGATGAACCGGCTTGGCTTGCGCCGGTGCCGACGGTGCTGCCGGTTTTATCGCCGTCAGTCGACGATGCTCCCGTGCCGACTGAAGAGGCCGAATTGGCGTCACCTGACCCTGCGGCCGACCCACCGGTCCCGACAGAACTGCTCGACGTGCCGCCGCCCGCAGAGGAACCGCCTGTGCCGAGTGTCGATGCCGAACCCGAGCCGGAACCGGAGCCTGCAGCAGAACCACCGGTGCCCACGGTGCTGCTGGACTTGCCGCCGCCTGCCGACGATCCACCTGTGCCGATGGTCGAGGCGGAACCGGAACCGCAGTTTTTAGTTCCGGCAGGGCAGTCGCCACCGCCGGCGGAACTTCCACCAGTACCAACGGTGCTGCTCGAAGTTCCGCCGCCCGCCGACGATCCGCCCGTGCCGACGGTGCTGGATGACTGCGCGAATGCCGTCGCCGTCGTGCTTGCCAGCAAGGCTGCAGCGAACGCAATGTGGGTGAGCTTGATCATGTGATTTCCTCCGAATGTTTGTGTTTTGCCTTGGGTCAGTTTGACCGGCGGCTGTCTGGCAAACGAAGGGGAGTGCCGGCTGTTCCAAGGCTACGACCTCAGTCCGGGGTGGATCAGACAAAGGTCTAACCCACTGTAACGCATTGTGAATTTGCCCTTGCCTGGCAGCGGTTGATCGGGCTCGCAAGGTGCAGCAGCAGTTTCAAGGCCGGCTGAAGGTCTGCTCTTTAGCGAATTGGTGTTGCAAAGCAGCCTGTCTGATTCATGCCTCCTTCATCCCGCACACGCGTGCCGGCGGCCGCAATAAGAAGGCGATCGGAAGGCTCCGCCCTATGAACAACGGCAGGTCAGATGAGGGATCAGCTCAGAGCGTGTCGATCAGTCCTCCGTCCACACGCATGGAAGCTCCTGTCGTCGCGGATGCCAAAGGCGAGGCGAGGTAGGTTACGAGGTTGGCGATCTCCTCGACGCTCGCAGCTCGTTGGATAATCGAACTTCCACGATGCTGCTTGACGAAGTCCGCCGCGACCTCCTCGATCGGCTTGCCCGTCTTCGCACGCTCTTCGGCAAGCATCGCCTCGACGCCTTCGGACAGTGTCGGTCCGGGAAGAACCGAGTTCACAGTAACGCCCGTACCAGCCATGCGCTTGGCGAGCCCGCGGGCAACCGCGATATCGGCGGTCTTGCTAACGCCGTAGTGAATCATCTCCACTGGAATATTAAAGCCGGATTCCGACGCGATGAAGATGACGCGACCCCAGTTGACGGTCTGCATGCCCGGAAGGTAGGCACGCGAAAGCCTGACGGCCGACATGACGTTTACCTGCCAGTGGCGATCCCAGACCTCGTCGCTCGCCTCGAAGAAGTCGAGCGGCTGGAAGATGCCCGCATTGTTGATCAGAATATCGACATGATGAACCTTGGCGACGAGAGCTTCACACCCTTCAGCGGTTGCGACATCGGCTGCGACGGCGCTCACGCTTCCCCTGGCACCTTCGCCTTTCAGGCGGTCTCCCGCCTTTGCGGTCTTTTCTTCAGACCGTCCGTTGACCACCACGTTCGCACCAGCCCTCGCAAGCTGGCGGGCGATCGCGTAGCCGATGCCTTCGGTAGATCCAGTAATCAGCGCGGTTTTGCCTGTGAGGTCGATCTGCATCTGCGGCTCCTTCTGAGGTTGGATCAGTGAAGGTATGATCTGGCGGTCTGTCTCGCAACAGCCCGCGACGTCGATGATCCTTTCGGGTGGAACCCGTGGCGGTGCCCTGGAAGCGGGTTTGCAAGCTGATCCAGAAGCAGATGACATTCTCTCAGAGTTCGAGCAGTGATCCGGCAAGCGCGACACTTGGAAAGAAGGCAACAGCTCGATTGGCAGACCTAAGGTGTCCGCCGTCCCTTATGAACCGTCCGGAAACCGGTAATTCATTCTCGTATAAATCTGCTCGAATCCGGCCACAATGAGATTGGCGTGAGAGATATTCGGCTCATCGGCAGAAGGTTGGGCGGTTTCGACGACGAATGTCTGAACACCCTGGCTGGCGCCTTGGTTCAGACGCGCGGCAATCAGGGCTTTCTGTGCCCCGCGATTGCAAAACTCGGGAACGGTCGAGCCACCGCCAAGCCAAGCACAGCCGTCTGCCGCATACATCGCGCCGGTCGCAATCGGCCTGCCGTCCAATTCCGCGAAAAAACAGCTCCAACCGTCCTT
>NZ_JACHYZ010000017.1:0-126174 GCF_014193215.1 Rhizobium sp. BK112 | reverse complement strand
CCCTGGGTCGCGCGGATCGAGGTGCAGAGATTGGTCTTGCGGGACAGGCAGGAATAGCACTCGCGGCATTCAGGCGTGTAGAGCGGAATGACGTGATCGCCCTTCGTCACCGAGGTGACGCCCGGGCCGACATCGACGACGATGCCGGCGCCCTCATGGCCGAGGATGGCCGGAAACAGGCCTTCCGGATCGGCGCCCGACAGGGTGAAATCATCGGTGTGGCAAATGCCCGTCGCCTTGACCTCGACCAGCACTTCGCTGGCCCGCGGCCCTTCCAGCTGCACGGTCATCACTTCGAGCGGTTTTCCGGCCTGAACGGCAACGGCGGCGCGAACGTCCATCTTCATATCTCCCTGCTGATTTTGTTGCTTCCCAGCTGATTTATCGGGCTCGCGCTTGGCATGGTCGACGAACTCGGCTCAAGCAAAAACACCCGGCCGCCCGGTCTTTCCCTTTCAGGCGAATTCCATGATCACGGCATCGACGGCCAGGCTTTCGCCGGCTGCAGCATTGATCTTGGAGACGACGAGATCGCGGTCGGCGCGCAGCACGTTTTCCATCTTCATCGCCTCGACGATCGCAAGCGTCTCACCGGCCTTGACCTCCTGGCCCTCGGCAACGGCGATGGCGATGACGAGGCCGGGCATCGGGCAGAGCAGGAGCTTGGAGGTATCGGGCGGCAGCTTCACCGGCATCAGCCTGTCGAGTTCGGCATGACGTGGCGAAAACACCTTGGCCCTCACCGAAAGCCCCTGCCAGTCGATGCGCAACCCGTTGAGAACGGGACGGACCTGCGCGATGATGTCGCGACCGCTGACCTTGCCGCTCCACACAGGGTCTCCCGGTCTCCAGTCGGTGACAACACTCCGGCTCTCGTCCTCGATCGCCATGTCCATATCGAAAGGGATGGTGACGAGACCGTCGAGCAATCTTGCGGCGACGTGGTTGTCGCCGATTTTGACCACCCAGTGCTCGCGCAGCGCGCCCGATGCGGCGCGCAGGCGATCGGCGAAACGTTCGCGGCGGTTCGCCTCGATCAGCGATGCGGACAGCGCGATGGCGGCAAGCACGGCCTCCTCCTGCGGCTCCGGTTTCATCGGCGCGAAACCATCGGGATACTCCTCGGCGATGAAGCCTGTGGAAAGCCGGCCCTCGCGCCAGCGCGGATGTTTCATCAGCGCCGCCAGGAACGGAACATTATGTTCGATGCCGTCGACGACGAAGCCGTCGAGCGCCCGGCCCATGGCCTCGATCGCCTCGAGCCGCGTCGGCGCCCAGGTGCAGAGCTTGGCGATCATCGGATCGTAATACATCGAGATCTCCGCACCCTCGAAGACGCCGGTATCGTTGCGGATGACGGCATTGCCGGTCCTGCCTTCCGCCGGCGGGCGGTAGCGCGTCAGGCGGCCGATCGAGGGCAGGAAATTGCGGTAGGGATCTTCGGCATAGAGCCGGCTCTCGATCGCCCAGCCGTCGAGCCTGACATCTCCTTGAGCAAAGGGAAGGGGCTCGCCCGCTGCGACGCGGATCATCTGCTCGACGAGATCGATGCCGGTGACGAACTCGGTCACCGGGTGCTCGACCTGCAGCCGGGTGTTCATTTCCAGGAAATAGAAATTGCGGTCGCGGTCGACGATGAACTCGACGGTGCCGGCGCTCTGGTAGTCGACGGCTTTCGCCAAGGCCACCGATTGTTCACCCATCGCCTTGCGGGTTTTTTCGTCGAGGAAAGGCGAGGGCGCCTCTTCCGCGACCTTCTGGTTGCGCCGCTGGATCGAGCATTCGCGTTCGCCGAGGTAGACGACGTTGCCATGTGCATCGGCCAGGACCTGGATCTCGATATGGCGCGGCTCAACGACGAATTTCTCGATGAAGACACGGTCGTCGCCGAATGAGCTCTTCGCCTCCGAGCGGGCGCGCTCGAAGCCGTCGCGCACCTCCGCCTCGTTCCAGGCAATACGCATGCCCTTGCCGCCGCCGCCAGCCGAAGCCTTGATCATGACGGGATAGCCGATCCCGGCTGATATCACTTCCGCATGGGCGGCATCCTCGATGATGCCGAGATGGCCGGGCACGGTGGAGACTCCGGCGGCGTTGGCGAATTTCTTCGATTCGATCTTGTCGCCCATCGCCATGATCGCCTTCGGCTTCGGGCCGATGAAGACGATTCCCTGCTTTTCCAACTCGGCGCAGAAGGAGGCGCGTTCGGAGAGGAAGCCGTAGCCCGGATGCACCGCCTCGGCGCCAGTCGCCTTGCAGGCAGCGATGATCTTTTCGGCAACCAGATAACTTTCCGACGCGGCGGCCGGGCCGATATGCACGGCCTCGTCGGCCATCTCGACATGCAGCGCGTCCCGATCCGCATCCGAATAGACCGCGACGGTTTGAATGCCCATGCGGCGCGCAGTCTTGATCACGCGGCAGGCGATTTCGCCGCGATTCGCGATCAGGATTTTCTTGAACATCGAGACTCCACCCAGAAATGCATCCCGGAGTTTTACGCACAAAACACCGGAACGCACAATCAGGCTTGCGGAGGGTCAGGCGACGGCTGCTTCCGAGACGGGTTCTTCGTCGACGATGCGCAGCCAGCGGCTGCGCCGCGGCTCGGCATATTCGCGCAGCTTGACGGCGGCCATGATCCCCGCCCAATGCGGATGATTGGCGCCGGCCAGTGTTGCCTGCTCGATCTGCTGGAGCACGCCGTATTCGACCGGCGAGACCGGGATGATGCCGCCCTCGGCGACGCTTCTGAAGATGCGCATCGCGAAATCGACGTCCTGGCGGGTAATACCCCGGCGGTCGACGGCACGCGACAGCTTGTAGCCACCGATATTGTCGGTGATCGCCAGTCGGAGCTGATCGAGGGCGAGCGCTCTCAATTCACCCGGGACATCGGCCGAGATCTCCATGACATGGAGAATGAGCTCGAGTTCCAGCGCCGAGTTGACGACACCATCGGTCGTGAACATGCGCATGATCCAGGCGACGTTGATTTCATCAAGCGAGCCTTGCGGATAGGTATAATGGACGATGAAACCGGCGAGCTGTTCGACGAAGAAAGCGTTCCACGCGGCACATTTTTCAGGGCAGGAATTATTGAGCGCCAACATCGCCACGACATCGTCGGATGTCCGAATGCCATGCGGAAAAGCATGTTTGCGCAACAGTATAATATCTTCGGCCGTCAGCCGATGCTTGCCGGCCACGACACAGGCCGGAAAAGCGAGACGAAATTCGCTCATGTTTTAACTCCAGGCTTCATCATGAAACCGGAAACTGTTTTATCGTCTGCGAATTGACGATCCCTCAAGAAGCGGAGTTAACCCGATATTCCCGGGGTCAGGAGGATTTTAACGATTGCGCCTGCAACCGCTCGCGCCAGATGATGAAGAGGCCTGATGCAACGATGATGACGATGCCGATCCATTTGGAAAAGCTCGGGAAATCGTTGAACAGCGCATAGCCGAGAACGGTCGCCGAGATGATCTCGAAGTATTGGAACGGCGCAAGCAGCGACAGCGGCGCGAGCCGGAAAGCCCGGACCACCAGCATATGCGCATATCCGGAGATCGTGCCGAGGGCGAGCAACAGGACAAGGCCGAGACCGGAGGAGGGCAGAGAGACGGTAAAATCGGCATTGCCGGAACTGCTGCCGACGAGAAGGGCGGCGGCCATGAAGACCGTTCCGCCGATTCCGGCCATCGTCTGCATGGTCAGCGGCGAATCGGCCTCGCCGATGGCGCGGTTGAGGAAGAGATAGAGCGAGAACAGAAAGGCGCAGGCGACCGGCAGCAGCGCCTTCAGGCCGAAAATCTCGTAGCTTGGCTGAATGACGATCATCGCGCCGCCGAATCCGACGACGATCGCTATCCAGCGCCGCCAGCCGACCTTCTCTCCGAGAAACAGCGCCGACAGGGCGGCCAGCATGAAAGGCTCGACGAAATAGATGGCGAAGACATCGGCAAGCGGCATGTATTTGACGGCGACGAAGAACAGCAGGCTCGCGCCCCCATGCAGCGCACCGCGCAGCAGGTTCATCCACGGCCGCCGGGCCGAAAGCGCCTTGAGCCCGAAAAGGGCGAAAAGAATCGGCAGGGTGCAGGCGATCTGGAAGAAGAATCGATAGAAGGTCACCTGACCCGGCGACATCGCCTCGAAGGTCGCCATGTATTTGGCGATCGCATCCATAGTCGGCAGGATGAGCATGGCGCCGGACATGATGGCCATGCCCTGCAGGGAATTTTGATGGGGCTCTGACATGGCTGCTGATTCTTGCGAGGATGACGCCATCAATCACGGCAAAGCCGGGCGATCAAGCCAGGTAGCCGCAAATAGCTTCGAGGTGATGTCGAAATCGTCGCTTAGAAAGCGTTCCCCTGAAGGGAAATGGTGCGGTCGAGAAGACTCGAACTTCCACGGGTTGCCCCACAGCGACCTCAACGCTGCGCGTCTACCAATTCCGCCACGACCGCATCGTGGTAGGTGCCGATTTGCGTCGGCGGGGCAGCATGTAGCAAAAGCATCTGGGGTGCACAAGGGCGATATGACAGTTTTTTTGAAAACCGCTCACAGCATTTGAATTGGCCCCGAAACGGGTCCATATAGCTGTCCTGCCGCCCCTTTTTTGCAGGCATTTCGGGGAGAGCGGCAAGGAATGGCCATGCTTCGCACCGATCTCGAATTCTCCATGCTTCCCCAACCCGGCACCCGCCCGGTGCGCTGGCGCATCGCCGATGGCCTCGTTGCCTATGAGGAGGCGGTGGCGACGATGGAGCGCGAGGTGGCGGTGATATCAGATGGCGGAGACGAGCTCGTCTGGCTCGTCGAACATCCGCCGCTCTATACTGCCGGCACCAGCGCCAATGCGAGCGATCTCGTCCAGCCGGACCGTTTTCCGGTCTTTGCGACGGGGCGTGGCGGTGAATATACCTATCATGGACCCGGCCAGCGCGTCGCCTATGTCATGCTCGACCTGAAAAGGCGGCGCCAGGACGTGCGCGCCTTCGTCGCCGCCCTTGAGGATGTCGTCATCCGCACGCTCGACATGATGAATGTTCGTGGCGAGAGACGTGAAGATCGCGTCGGCGTCTGGGTGCGTCGGCCGGAAAAGCCAGTGCTGGCGGACGGGACGATGGCCGAGGACAAGATCGCCGCCCTCGGCATAAGGCTGCGCAAATGGGTGACCTTCCACGGACTGTCGCTTAACGTCGATCCGGATCTCGATCATTTCGGCGGGATCGTGCCCTGCGGGATATCAGCCTATGGCGTGACCAGTCTCGTCGATCTTGGCTTGCCCGTGATGATGGCCGATGTCGATATCCGGCTGCGCACCGCCTTCGAGTCGGTTTTCGGCGAAACGACGGGCGAGAACTGACTCAGCATGACGGCGACTTGTCCGGGGCAATTTGCATTTTTCCGCGGATCAATGCGTCGCGCGACATTGTAGACGCGCAGTTCTTGAGCGCCCATTTCCCTTCGGACGATGTCGCCTGGCGCATTTTAGGGTCAGGATCAGCAAATCAAATCGCTGCACTGCGAGATGTGGGTGAAGGTCTTAACCTATAATTAGCGGTGGCAAATATATAGGACATCACAACGCTGTGGATGTGGAAGTCTTGCGGACAATGAAAAAAAACTCAGCGGCAAGCTGGTCGATCTTCGATGTGTATTTCGTTCTCGATATTGTCGAGAAGGTCCTCATCGGGTATTTTTTCGTCGCGATCGTCATGCGTGTTCTGCCGCAGATGCAGGATAACCGGGCGATCATCGATTTCCTGCTGATCGTTTCGGAGGGCGCTGCGGCCTTCCTGATCCTGACACGCCGACCGACGAGAAATGCGTCGCTGCGCCTTTTTGACTGGACGGTCACCGCCATCGGCACGCTCTTCCCGCTGCTCGTCTCACCCTCCGCGACCACGCCTCTCGCGCCGCTCGCACTCTGCGGGACGGTGATGGCACTCGGTTTCATCCTGCAGATATCGGCAAAGCTGACATTGCGGCGAAGCTTTGGCTTGGTGCCGGCCAATCGTGGCGTCAAGATCGGCGGACCCTACAAGATTATCCGCCATCCGATGTATGCTGGCTATCTGATGACGCATATCGGCTTCTTCCTGGCCCATCCGAGCTTTTGGAATTTTGCCATCTATGCGACCGCCCTTGCCGCGCAGTGTTTCCGCCTCCTGGCGGAAGAGCGCCTGCTCAAACAGGATCCTGCTTACGAGGCCTTCATGGGCAGAACCCGTTACCGGCTCGTTCCATTCCTATTCTGAAACGACAGACAAATAGATCGAAAAAGAAAGGGCCGATTTCCGGCCCTTTCTTTTATCGGATCAATGCGTTGCCCGGCATGCTTCGGTGCGGGATGCGCCGCTGTCGGCACCCTTGGTGTGGGAGCCCTTGGGGCCAATCATGCTGTGGCACGGAGGCAGGGGGGCGATGCTCGCCGTTGCGGTCTTGTCGACGGCAGGGGCGGCCATGGCGCTCGGGGCGAAACCGTCGCTGTCATTGGTGTAGTCGCTGGAATAGGCCGGGGCCTTGCGGCTGCTGTAATGGACCGGGGCCGGCTTCGACACCGGGCTCGGTGCAAAACCGTCGCTGTCATTGGTGTAGTCGTCGGAATAGGTCGGCTGGGCGAAGGCAGCGCCTGCAAGGCTGACGGCGAACAGGGACGCGGCAAGGGCAAATTTGATGCGCATGGGTCTATCTCCTCAATCTGCTGTTGAATTCCACAACATAAACTAACCCTCGGCACGCACGAGTTCGCGCCCCAATTCAGGCAATTTTGTGAAAAGATGACGACGTAGCCGCGACCTTTTGTCCAAATGAAATCACAGTGTTGTCAACGAAATTGACGTTCTCGTTACGCAAGCCGCCTAAGCAAAATAACAAAATACGGCACTCACAAAAATGGATCGGCCTGCAATCTTAAATTGTTAACTTTTGGTAATGTAGGCGGAGGGGTGGGGAGGCCTTGGCGCCTCCCGCTTATGATCCGTATGTTGGGTGTCAGTCCTCGTTCGGAATATGCGCGTCGACGCCGGTCAGCTGCAGTTTATTGCGGACATGATGGACGCCATCGACCGAAAGCGCGGCGAGTTCGACCTTGCGGGCGATGCCGATCGTCTCCACCGAGCCTTCCAGGGTGACGACGTGGCCGTCGGCGTGAACCTCGATGCTGTCGATGTCGACTTCAGGAATGTTTTCGAGATTGTCGTTGACCCGCGCTTCGAGGTCGTCGCTTTCATCGCGGTCGATGGTATCGGCGCGCAGCGAATCCGTCAGGCGATTCTCGTTACCGTCCTCGTCCGTGCCATCGACCCGGAAGCCCCTGTTGGGATCGCTGTCAAAATTGGCTGCGGTCTCGCCATAGGGGCGGTTGGCGGGGTCGGCGCCGGTGCCGTCGGCATAGGGCCAGCCGTCGTCGAGATTGCGTTCCTCGAGGTCGCGATAATCTTCTTCGCGGGAAAGCTCAGGCTTTTCCCGGGAGAACTGGGTCTTGTCACCGATCCTTGCCATTGCAGTCGCTCCTTGTTTTTTGCCGGGTTCCTTTGCTGGAAACGCCGGCATCAGCGAATGGTTCGGTGTGGAGGGGATTTGTCAGGCCGACGTTTTTTCCCATTTCTTCACGAGACGCTCGCGTTTCAGCCGCGAGAGGCGCTGCAGCCAGAAAATGCCGTCGAGTTGGTCGACCTCGTGCTGGATGCAGATGGCGAGGAAATCTTCGGCGCCGTCCTCGTGCATGGCGCCTTCTGCATCCTGATAGCGGAATCGGATCGCTCGCGGGCGCGTGACCTCGTCGGTCGCGCCAGGCATGGAGACGCTGCCTTCGGCATGGCTCATCGTCTCCTTCGAAAACCAGGTGATTTCCGGATTGACGTAGAGACGTACGCCGTCGGCCCTGTCGAACTCCAGCACGGTCACACGGCTGAAGACGCCGATATGGGCGGCGGTGATGCCGACGCCGGGCGCGGCCCGCATGGTCGCCAGCAGGTCGTCGGCAAGTGCCGTGAGTGAGGAATCGAATGCCGTCACCGGCGCGCAGACTGTCTTCAGACCCGGATGCGGATAACGCAGAATCGGACGGATGGGCATGGGGCTGGCTTCCTCTTGGACGGGCTCTGCTTGGACGGGTGAGGAAACTATCGCCGGCCGCAGGCATTGTCATCACGAAGCACGGTTTGCCGCTTTACGACGCGAATGCTTTGGGCTAGCAGGGGCCAAGAATTCCGGCTGCGGGAGCCTCGCGCGGGATTCGCTTATCCGCTTGTTGACAATGTGTTTTCGGCCGACATTTGCGAATGCGGCACGGCAGTCGTTGAAATTCGAACCAGGTGCGAGGGCGGCAGATGACGACCACCGACGGGGAAGACCGCATTCGCAGGCGTCCTGACGGCGAGGAAGCCGATATCTACGACGAGGACGGCAATGTCCGCAGCGATTTTCTGGCGCTCGTCGGCGCCGCAATCGCCGACCGCGACACGCTGTTCCTGCGCCAGAACGTTGCCCGCCTGCATGAATCCGAAATAGGCGACCTGCTGGAAGCGATCCAGCCGGATCAGCGCCTGGCGCTGGTGCGCCTGCTCGGCGACGATTTCGACATGACGGCGCTGACCGAGGTCGACGAGGTGATCCGCCGCGAGATCGTCGACCAGATGCCGAACGAGCAGATCGCCGCGGCGATCGGCGAGCTCGATTCGGACGATGCCGTCTACATTCTCGAAGATCTCGACAAGGAAGACCGGGAAGAAATCCTTGCCCAGCTGCCGTTCACCGAGCGGGTGCGGTTGCGCCGGGCGCTCGACTATCCCGAAAGCTCGGCCGGGCGCCGCATGCAGACGGAATTCGTCGCGGTGCCGCCGTTCTGGACGGTGGGACAGACGATCGATTACATGCGCGACGAGGAGGATCTGCCCTATTCCTTCTCGCAGATATTCGTCATCGATCCGACCTTCAAGTTGCTCGGCGCCGTCGATCTCGATCAGATCCTGCGCACCAAGCGGCAGACGAAGATCGAGCAGATCATGCGCGAGACCAACCATCCGGTCCCTGCCGAGATGGACCAGGAGGAGGCTGCTCAGCTTTTCGAGCAGTACGACCTTCTCTCGGCTGCTGTCGTCGACGAGAACGGCCGACTGGTCGGCGTGCTGACCATCGATGATGTCGTCGACGTCATCCACGAGGAGGCCGACGAGGACATCAAGCGCCTCGGCGGCGTCGGCGACGAAGAGCTATCCGACAATGTGCTCTCGACGGCGCGTTCGCGCTTCCTGTGGCTTTTAATCAACCTCGGTACGGCGATGCTGTCAGCAAGCGTCATCGGTCTGTTCGACGCCTCGATCGAGAAGATGATCGCGCTCGCCGTGCTGATGCCGATCGTCGCCTCGATGGGAGGCAATGCCGGCACGCAGACGATGACGGTGACGGTGCGCGCGCTCGCCACTCGCGATCTCGACATCTACAATGCCGGCCGCATCATCCGCAGAGAGGCGGGCGTCGGCATCCTGAACGGAATCGTCTTCGCAACGATCATGGGCGCGATCGCAGGCACCTGGTTTCACGACTACCAGCTTGGCGGCGTGATTGCGGCGGCGATGATCATCAATCTGATAGCGGCAGCCCTTGCCGGCATCCTGCTGCCGCTGCTGCTCGACAAGGTGGGGGCCGACCCGGCGATCGCCTCTTCCGTCTTCGTCACGACGGTGACGGACTGTACCGGCTTCTTCGCCTTTCTCGGTATCGCCACCTGGTGGTTCGGTATCTGAACCGCCAAAAATTGACTATTACGTAAAAGTCAATATTATCGTCTGTCCGACGACGGGGAACACATGCCGGTGAACAAGTTTTATAGCATAACGGAACTGACGCGCGAATTCGGGGTCTCGACGCGCACGCTCCGCTTCTACGAGGACGAGGGACTGATCCATCCGGAGCGGCGTGGGCGCACCCGCCTGTTCCGGCAAGCCGACCGGCGGCTCATCGCAGAAATTCTCCGCGGCCGGCGCATCGGTTTCACCATCGCCGAAATCCGCGAGATCATCCAGGTTTACAAGGAGCCGCCGGGCGAACTCGGCCAGCTGAAGCTCCTGATGAAGCGCGTCGATGAGAAGCGTGACGACCTGCGCCAGAAGCGCAAGGATATCGACGACACGCTGGCGGAACTCGACGCTATCGAAGAGACCTGCCTCGGCCGCCTGGCCGAAATCGGCGTCACCACCTGATCACGCGCGGTATTGTCGGCGAATTCATTCCGCCTCGGCGCTGCATTCTGCGGCAATTGTCTGGACCCGCTCGTCGTTCTGTATATCGATCGCGCCCGCCTGAAGCGGCGTGAACAGGGCCTGCGCCTGCAATTTCTCCAGCGTGCACTGGCAGAAGCTGCGGCAGAGAGCTTCGCCCTGCTGCATGACGCAGGAGGCGTTGCATTGCCTTAGGTAAGTCGCAACCGGATCAGGCGCCTGCGGTGGGACGACGAGGGAAAGCCCATAGGCGATACCGATCAATACCGGCTGGTGGATGAGGTAAAAGGCAAGGCTGTGGCGGCCAAGCCTTGCCGGCCACCAGGAACCGGTGCCGATGGCGGCAAGCCGGTGCAGCAGTCTGGTTCTGATGGCGATCGAGGCAATAGTTAAACCAGCGAAGAAGGGCGTTGCCCAGGGAAACAGCGGCACGTAGTCGTTGGATCGTTCCGGCATCACCGCAAGGCCGATCCAGGCGAGATATCGGGGATCGAAGAAGGACGAGCGAAGCAGGCCGGGTGGACCGAAATTATCGGTGATCCAGGCGGCAAAGAGCGCGAGCGTGGCGATAAGGGTGAAGGCAAGCGGCAGTCTCAAAAAAACAACGCCGATGAGGGTGAGCACCGCGATGCAATGCAGGATGCCGAAATAGATCCACTCGTCCGGCATCGCGATGCGCGTGGCGATCGAGATTGCCGCGGCTGCCGCGGCGATCATGCCGAAGCGCTTCCAGAAGGAGGGCCAGCGAATCTCGGGCTTGCTCGAGAGCACCAGGCTGATGCCGACGATGAAGAGAAAGGTCGTGGCGATCGCCCGGGCATAGATCTTCAGCCAGCCGGTCTCGGCCGTGCCCGGCGCGAGATAGCCCATGAACTCCATATCCCAGCTGAAATGGTAGCTCGCCATGGCGATCAGCGCGACGCCGCGCGCCGTATCCAATAGACCGATGCGCGGCGGTTTTGTCACCACATCGGTTTCCGTTGCCGGCAATGTCATCAAAGTCCCTCGGGCAAATCACGTCCGCCGCTTGACGGCTTGTCGCGGCGAATAGCAGAAAGGTTGAGATTTGATGGCGGGCCGGCATCCATGATCGCCAGTCGCGCCTCCGAGAAGAACTGCCGCCGCGCCAGCACGAAGATGACGATCGCCGTGGTCAGCATGAAGACATAAGGGTTGATGAACCAGCCGAGATAGCCGATCGACAGGAAGATCGCCCGGAGGCCCTCGTTGAAATTACTGCCGGCAATGACGTTCATGCGGATGACGCGTTCGGCGGCCCGCTCGGCGGCGATGACGTCGCGCTCAGTGTCGCGCATCATTGGGATCGAGCCGAATAGGATGGTGCAGTAGTTGAACAGCCGGTAGGACCAGCCGAATTTGAAGAAGGCGTAGCCGAAAAGCGCAGCCAGCCCGCCGACCTTCATCTCGAAAACGGCGTGGCCGCCATGAAAGACGAAAGGCAGGTCGGCGAAGACGGCGTCGACCTTCTCGGTCGCGCCGAGCAAGGCAAAGCAACTGCCGATCGCGAAGATCGAGGTGGATGCGAAGAAGGCGGTGCCGTTCTGCAAGCCGGCCATGATCTGCGTGTCGATCATCTTCAGGTCGCGGCGCAGCGAATTGTAGATCCATTCGCGGCGCCGTTCGGTCATCGCATGGGTCAGGCTGGTGCGTCCGAAGAAGGTGCGGCCGTGCAGCAGCCAGGAATAGCCCATCCAGACGCAGGCAAAGAAGGCCAGAGCGATATAATCCGCCGTCGTCATCAGTGATTCAGTCTCCGCATGAACGCGGCCACTATGCCGCAAGTCGGATTGTGCCGCATGGCCGAGTTCGGCGGCTATACGCGGGCTTTTGGCCATGCGGCACTTCGGCATAATCGAGCCGTCGGGAAACGACAAGGCTTAGTGGACAACCGACCGGCATCTTCCGGAGGGAGCGCGCTGAAATCCGTGTTATCAACGAGCTTGCGTGGCAACCGGCAGACGAGAGCGCACCGTGTTAACCGCTTGTAAAGTTGTGATGGCCAATTGTTCAGGACTGAACCTGAACAGCTGATTCAAAAGTGACCCATGAGCCGGCCGGATTACATCCCGAGTCTCGATGGCCTGCGCGGTGTCGCTGCGCTTCTGGTCGTTGGAGCCCATATTGGCTTTATCTTTCCAATCACAGCTCCGCATCTCGTGTCGATGGGCGACGAAGCTGTCGGTTTGTTTTTTGCTCTTAGCGGCTTCCTGATGGCTCATCTCTACGGCTCACGGCCGGTCACGAGAGAAAACGTGTTGGATTTTCTTGTGAGCCGCTTTGCCCGCATTTACCCGGTCTATCTGGCGGCCGTCGTTCTGGTAGCGATGCTGTCGAGCGTGCAAAATCTGGATTTTGTTCAGCCGATCGCGGGCGGCGCGGATTTTGTGCGCCATGTCATTCTTCTCGGCTCCAGTGGTGTTTTCTGGTCGATACCACCTGAGATCCAATTCTATCTGCTCTTTCTCGTTCTGTGGCTTTGCTTGGCCCAGCCGCAACGCTATAGCGGCATGATTGTGGGGCTCACCGTGGTCGTCGTCGTGGACGGCCTGGTTGAATTGCCAGGCCCCGGAATAATGCTCGTCTCCAAGCTCCCTTATTTTCTTTTCGGCGCACTTGCCGGAATGATGCATTCCTACTGGGGCAGCTGGATTCCATCGACCCTCACAGGAATTTCAACGCTTTTCCTTCTGGCGGTGTTTTTCACTTACAGGCATATCTTCCCGGGCTTTTCCCCTGAATTCTGGAGCCTGCAAAGCGCGGTGGCCGCAGCCGTCATCGTCGGGCTCGTCGCTCGACAACCCCCGATCGCTGCAGATGTCCTGGCAGCTGCACCAGTACGGTTTCTCGGGAAGATCAGCTTTTCACTTTACCTTTTCCATGTCCCCATAATGTTCCTGGCGCGTCTGACTTTTGATGGCTTGATGCCCGAACCGGCGCTCATCGTGGCGACGCTTTTCGTAGCGGTAGCCGGGGCATGGTTCATCCACGAGACGATCGAGGCTCCCGGTCGTCGGCTGCTGGTCAGGCTATGGCAGAATAATCGCACGCGCATGGTTCCGCACGAAACTCCGGCTGATCAAATGGATCGCGCGATCGTCAACCTGCAAGAGATCGAAAAGCGCCTGCTGCACGGCGCTATGCCCGAAACCCAGGATGGGGCCGACGGCACGGTCATTCAGGATAGTCGCGACGAGAAGCTTCGCGCATAGTGCTCAGTTGAGCTCTTGGGCGAGTCCGATGAGAAGCCCTCCAAGCCCGCGGATGTAGCAGAGCCGATACGCGTCCTTGTACTGCACGACTTCGCCCACGAGTTGCGCGCCGCGCCTGCGGAGCCTTTCAAGCGTCTCGTCGATATCATCGACCGTGAACATGACGCGAAGGTAGCCCAGAGCGTTCACCGGGGCATTGCGGTGATCCGCGACAGTGGGTGGCGTGAGGAAGCGGGAGAGTTCGAGCCGGCTGTGACCGTCCGGCGTGCGCATCATGGCAATCTCGACGCGCTGATCGCCCAGTCCAGTGACACGTCCGGCCCATTCTCCTTCGATCGTGGTCCGCCCTTCGAGCTCGAGACCGAGCTCGCCAAAGAAATCAATCGCCTCTCCGAGGTGGTCGACGACGATTCCTACGTTGTCCATCCGTTTGAGCGCCATGCGTTCAATTTACAATGTGTCGTCTCGTCTAACAACGGACAAGTTGTGCAAACCTTCCCATTTGAAATGCTATAGTGACTGACAAGGCGGACCGCTTGGTTTGGCGCATAACCCCGAAAATCGGATTCGATTTTCGGAAAGGATTATGCGCAAACTCAAAGTGCTGGAGCGTCCCATTGGACGCGGGACGCTCTCGTGTGCACCGAATGTCGCACCGGCTCCATGCGATGTCGGTGTGCCGCGCGGATTTTAAACCGGCCCCGCTTATGCTTGCATCCTTGTATTCAGAAGGCGCACCCATGTTTCTCTCGGTATTCGATGTCTTCAAGATCGGTGTCGGGCCGTCGAGTTCGCACACGATGGGTCCGATGTCGGCGGCCAACCGGTTTCTCGACCTGATCCTGTCGAGTGAATGGCCGCGCCCGTCGTCGGGCGCACAGGTCGCAGCCATCAAGGTCAGCCTGCACGGCTCGCTCGCCCATACCGGTATCGGCCACGGCACGGGCAGGGCGGTCATTCTCGGGCTGATGGGCGAGGCGCCCGACAGCGTCGATCCTGACAAAATGGACGGCATCATCGATACTGTGGAGCGCACCGGCCGCATCACGCCGGCGGGCCATCCCGCCTATCAGTTCCAGCCGAAGACCGACCTGATCTTCGACAAGAAACAGCCGTTGCCCGGCCACGCCAACGGCATGATCTTCTCGGCCTATGACAGGGATAGCCGGCTGCTCCTCAAGCGCATCTATTATTCGGTCGGCGGCGGCTTCGTCGTCACCGACACCGAGCTCGAACAGATGCGGGCGAAGAAGAACGCGGCCGGCGGAACGCGCGTCCCCTATCCCTTCGCCACCGCCAAGCAGATGCTTGAGATGGCGGAGCGCTCCGGACTGTCGATCGCGCAGATGAAGCGGGCGAACGAAGAAAGCCAGCGTAGCCGCGAGGAGCTCGATCAGGGCCTCGACCGCATCTGGGAAGCGATGCGCTCCTGCATCGAGCGCGGCCTCAAGGTCGAGGGCATCATGCCCGGCGGCCTCAACGTCAAGCGTCGCGCCCGCCGGATTCACGACAAGCTCGAGGAGGAGTGGCGCAGCAACCGCGTCAACCCGCTGCTCGCTAACGACTGGCTCAGCGTCTATGCGATGGCCGTCAACGAGGAGAATGCAGCCGGCGGGCGCGTCGTCACGGCGCCGACCAACGGGGCGGCCGGTGTCATTCCGGCGACGATCCGCTATTACGAACATTTCCACGAGGACTGGGATCAGGACGGTATTCGCGACTACCTGCTGACGGCGGCTGCCATCGGCGGCATCATCAAGCACAATGCGTCGATTTCTGGCGCCGAGGTCGGCTGTCAGGGCGAGGTCGGGTCGGCGGCGGCGATGGCGGCCGCGGGCCTTGCCGCGGTCATGGGCGGTACGCCGGAGCAGATCGAGAATGCCGCCGAGATCGCGCTCGAACACCATCTCGGCATGACCTGCGATCCGATCGCGGGCCTGGTGCAGGTTCCCTGTATCGAGCGCAACGCGCTCGGCGCGGTCAAGGCGGTCACCGCGGCATCACTTGCCGTCAAGGGCGACGGCCAGCATTTCGTGCCGCTCGATGCCTGTATCGAGACGATGCGCCAGACCGGCCACGACATGAGCGAGAAATACAAGGAAACATCGACCGGGGGACTCGCCGTCAATGTCGTCGAATGCTGAGTTTGTGGACGCTGGAAGCTTGCTCTTGACGCTCGCTGCCAAAAGGATTTCAACGGCAGCATGGCATTGCATCTCATCAAACTCTGTGTCGGCGCCGACTCGATAGACGATCTGCGCGAATGGGTGGCGGAACGCGCGCTGCGCGCCATTGCCGCCGGCCTCGAGCCGCATTCGGTGCATACGACGCGCATGGTGCCGAAACGCATGGAGGAGCTGCTTGACGGCGGTTCGCTCTATTGGGTGATCAAGGGGCAGGTGCAGGCACGGCAGAAGCTGCTCGGCATCGAGACCTTCACGGACGGCGAGGGGATTTCGCGCTGCCGCCTGGTGCTCGGCCCGGAGGTCATCGAGACGGCGGTGCAGCCGAAGCGTCCCTTCCAGGGCTGGCGTTATTACACTGAGGACGACGTGCCGCGCGACCTGACAAGCCTTGGCGCCGGCATTGCCGAAATGCCCGCGGATCTTCGCCGCGAGCTTACGGAACTTGGCCTGCTGTAAGCCCGTAAATCAGAAACAATTTCCGAACGATTTATGCGTGTGGCAGCCGTCCGATCGGAGACGCTGCCGCTCTCCGCAGTTCAGCGCAGGCGCAACTGCACCGGCGCGCTGCCGTCCGGCGAGGTCACATGCAGGTGGATCCGGGCTTCGGGCTGGGAATAGCGCCAGGCGCGCGCGCCATGGCAAAGCAGCAGATTAATGAGATCCCGGGTCTTCGGAGATTTCGCCTTCGACCGCTGCAGGCCGATCTCGGCCAGGCGCAAAGCCGCCTCGTGCAGCGGATGCAGAGATGAGCGCCCTTTGGTCGCCGTGCGGCGGTCTGAAGGCACTCCCGGAAAATTCTCATTGATCGCCATTGTTTTCCCCGTACGCAATACTGATCGAGTTCAAGAATTGTGGCCGGAAACGCAAACACCGATTCCGGCCGTTACCGATGCCGCCGGCCATCTTGCAGGCAGCATCGAATAGCTCATTGGGCAGCCGCCCAGCACTTGATGCCGGCCTTCTTCAAGGCCTTGCAGGCGTTGACCGCATCGCGCTGGTCGTCGAAGCCACCAAAGCGGGCACGGTAAAGCTGGTCACCTCCAGCGGCGTAGGCGACTGCGAAAGGCTTTGCCGAGGCCAGTGCCTTGCCGCCCTTGCTCTTGGCGCTTTCCAGAAGGTCCATGGCCATCTGCCGGCTCGGCGAGACGCCGACCTGCACGACCCAGCCGGTCGGGCCGTTGCTGATTGAAGCAGCACGAGTCGGGGAGGGAGTGGTCGAAGCGGTCGTGACGTTATCGACAGCGGTATCGCCCTGTTCCGGCGCCATGGAGGCGGGCGCCGGCGTCGGTACCGTGACCGAGGCCTGCTGCTTGAAGGTCATGGTCTTGACCTTGGTCGGCGCCGGCATCGGCTGTGCTACCAGCGGATTGTCGGATTTCGACTGAGCGGTCTCGGCATAAGCGACTTCGGTCTCGGCGACCTGATAGCGGGCATCCGGCATCGGCCCCTTATGCGGCAGGCTGAGATCGGCAGCGGTGGCAGAGACCGGCGGCTGCGCTGCGGTGATCGTCTTTGCGACCTGCTGTTGGGCCATTTGCGGCTGAGCTTTCTGCTGGGCCTTCTGCGGCTGGACCGGAGCAGGTGTTTCGATCATCGCCGGGGCAGGGGCTGCCTGGGCGATCAGCGCCGACGATCCACCGCGGCTCGATGCCTTCGGCAGGTAGGTGGCGATCAGATTGCGCATCTGGGCATCGCGGGCAGGCGTCGAGGCGCCGCCGAGCACAACACCGACGATCGATTTGCCGTCGACCTGCACCGAGCTCACCAGGTTGAAGCCGGCAGCGCGGGTGTAACCGGTCTTGATGCCGTCGACACCGCGCACCGAACCGACGAGGCGGTTGTGGCTGCGAATCGTGCGGCTGCCGAACTTGAAGGCGCGGGTGGAGAAATAGCCGTAATATTGCGGGAAATGCTGACGAAGGGCGATGCCGAGGCGGGCCTGATCGCGGGCTGTCGTCATCTGCGCCGTATTCGGCAGGCCGTTGGCGTTGCGATAGGTGGTGCGGGTCATGCCGAGCGCATGTGCCTTGGCGGTCATCAGTTGGGCGAAGCGATCCTCACTGCCGCCGCCTAGCATTTCGCCGAGTGCGGTTGCTGCATCATTGGCCGACAGGGTGACGAGGCCGAGAATGCCCTGCTCGACGGTGATCGTGCCGCCGGCGCGCACGCCGAGCTTGGTCGGCGCCTGGGCTGCCGCATGGGCGGAGAAGGGAACCGGTGTATCGAGACGGATGCGACCCTGCTCCAGCGCCTCGAAGGTCATGTAGAGGGTCATCATCTTGGTCAGGGAGGCGGGGTATTGCAGCCGGTCGGCATTCTCGCTGTAGAGAACGTTGCCGGTCTTGGCGTCGACGACGATGCCCGCATATTTCGGGTTCGCCGCTTCCGCGTCGGCATTCACCGAATCGACCAGGACGATCGTGACAGCCACCGAAAGGATCGCCAGCAGCTTTGCGAAAAAGCTGCCGGATCGGGACGATGATACGGAGGAGACTGACCTTGACACTATTCCACTCTTCGCTTGCATTTTCAGATATTTGGCATTTCGGATATTGGGGCAGGAACCGCACACCTCCCGCCGCACAGCTCGTCTTTCAAAATTACCGGTTGGGCGTTACCAATCCGTTTATGATGAATCGTTTATTTCGCTGTCCGGGGGGCATTTTAGGGACCTGTCGCAGAACGGTTCACAAGACGCGCGTCCACAAAGGTGCGGATAGCGGCATCAATATGTTCCCACTCGTCGAGATGGCTGCTCGAGAAACGGTAGAGAACGCTGAGATCCCTGCCGACCTTGATATCGCGCTGACAATCTCCGCTCGCCGCCTTGTCCGGGGCTGAAGGTAAAATGCAGCGCACGACGTAGTCCGGCCTGCCCTTGAGGGGCGCCGTCAGCAACACTTCGTCACCGTAACCGGCATCGGCGCGAAGACGATGCAGCGTCAGTCCGTCGCGGAAAGGCTCGGCCGGTCCTTCGAGCAGATGCGAATAGATCGGCTCCAGCCGCCCCGACATGTCGCGCGACATGGTGCTCTGTGTGATCTGCAGGAAGATCAGGCCGGAGGATTGAGCGACATCGTCGAATCGAAGGTGATTTTCCTTGCCGTAACCCTGCATTTCGGGCCAGGCGAGGTAGAGATCGACGCGCTCGGCAGCGCCCTCATGCCTTTGACTGGGGAAGCGGATGGCATTTTCCGGGAATTTGACGGTGTCGCGGCCGATGGCCAGCATGATTTCAGCCGTGCTGTCGGTGTTGCCGGCGAGCGAGATATGCCTGCCGAACCAACGGCCGCCGATGCTGATGGCAATAGTCAGGGCCGCCAGAATGGCGATCACCGCCATCGTGCGGAAGAGAAACCCCATGGAAAGAAGCGGTTGCTCGTCGGTTGCGCTGTGCGCGGCATGGCTCATGGTGGTTCTTCGCGTTTCGGTCCGCCCCAGGAAGAACATGAGCCGCCGGTACCGATGATGAATCTCATCGGTATGATCGGATCGGTATGGTTAACAATTTGCTAAGGGGCTGAAGGCAAGCCTTAAAAAAGGGGCGAGCCGTTCCCGGGACAGCGGGAACGGCTCTTGGGCGCCGGTCGGGGACGGGATGCGGGGACTGACCGGGCCGCAGACTGCAGCCGACATGGCCGGCAGGCTTGTTCCTACTTGACGCTACCGACCGCGACAGCGCGGCCGTCCTGAAGCTTCGACCAGCGGGCCGGATCGTCGGCGGACTGGCGCTTCAGATAGGTGTATTCGGTATCCGACCACAGCAGCACCTTGTTGCGCATGTTGTCGAGGATGAAGTCGCCGTGATCGGTGCGGACCGTCAGCACGGCATGGCCTTCGCCATTCGGCTGGAGCACGACTGTTATCAGCGTATCGGACGGCGAGAAGCCGTCGTCGATCAGCATCTTGCGCTTCAGCAGCGCATAGTCCTCGCAGTCGCCGACGGTGGTTGGATAGGCCCAACGCTCTTCGACACCGTAGATCTGCTCATCCGTCATCGGCTGGATCGTCGAATTGACGGCGTAGTTGACCTTGAGAATTTCCTTCCAGCGATCCTCGGTGAGGATGGCCGGTCCGGCATCGCCGCCGACTTCGACACATTCCTTTGGATTCGCCTTGCAGAATTCATAGTGTCCGATCGGCGGGCTGGCATTGCCCGCCAGGGCCATGCTGGCGGGCATCGCCTGTCCCGAACCCGCCATTGCCATGGTGATGGCACCGGCCAGAAGGCCGCCTTTCAGGATATTTGCAGTTGTCATTGCCGTCTCCCCGTAAGTTAGGGTGACAATGGCACAGACGTTTTTACCTCTCGCAAAATTACGCAATAGAATTAAAGGCTTAGTTGATTCAAATGCCGATAAAACTTGGCTAAAAACAGATTCGAATGCGCATAAAATTCGAAGCGGATTTGTCGCGAAATCGATTAAAATTGTAATTCACGCAACAAGGCTTTCACCCGCCAAGAGGTTGCGTTGCCGTCCTCATGTTAAGGGTTTTCGTTGAGCCGGATAATTTTCGGTGGCCGGCTGGCGATCTCAGGCGGGGTGCGACCGGCCGGAAAGGTCGCCGGAATGGACCGATTCGGTCGGTTCAAAAGCGGAATATCGCTCAGACCCCTGATGCCGGCGGGAAAATTATTTTTGCTGGATATCGCGAAATCGATCGGTCGCTGCGACGATCGCCGCGCTCATGTCCGGATTTGCGATGGAATGGGCAGCACGCGGAAGGACGCTGAGCTCGCTTTGCGGCCAGGCGCGGGCGAGTTCCCAGGCAGTGACGAGCGGCGCCTCGATGTCGAACCTTCCCTGCAGCAGGATACCGGGAATGCCGGCAAGCCGCGTGGCGTTCTTCAGCAGTTCGCCATCCTCCAGCCATGCGCCATAGCTGAAGTAATGAGTGATGATGCGGGCGCGCGTCAGCAGATAGGCGGGATCAGCCCAGCGGCGCGGCAGGCCTTGGGGATCAGCAAGCAGGATCGAGGCCGCTTCCCAATCATGCCAGTCGCGCGCCGCCTTGAGGCGGGTCTCCGGGTCCGGATCGTTGAGGAGACGATGATAGGCGGCAACCATGTCTTCCTCTCGACCCGGCACCCCTGGGGGAATGGCCTGACGGAAACGGTGCCATTCTTCCGGAAAGAGCGGCGCCATGCCGCGAGAGAGCCAGTCGATTTCCGAACGGCGGGTGGTGGTCACGCCTGACAGGACGATCGTTGCGACCCGCTCCGGATGGGTTTCGGCATAGGCGAGCGCCAGCGTCGAACCCCAGGAATTGCCGAAAAGCAGCCAGGTGTCGATGCCGAGACAGGCGCGCAGCCGCTCGATGTCGGCCACGAGATGCCAGGTGGTGTTAAGGGAGAGATCGGTTTCGGGATCGGCAGCACTCGGCAGGCTGCGGCCGCAATTGCGCTGATCGAACAGAATGATTCGGTAGGCACCGGGATCGAAATAGCGCCGCGCCGTGGTCGAACAGCCGGAGCCCGGTCCGCCATGCAGCACCAGCGCCGGCTGGCCCGCCGGATTGCCGCAAGCCTCCCAGTAGATCAGATTGCCGTCACCCGTATCGAGCAGACCATGATCATAGGGTTCGATTTCCGAATAGAGAGCTGACATCGGTGCCCCTGCGGTCGAAGCCGACCTTATCCATCATATCGCTGACAAAGGGAAGATGGGCGAGGGCGGGGCATTGCCGGACGCAAATTACTGCACAATCCTGGGCGACCTCATCGGGCGCCGATCGGTGTCGCCGCTTGTTCCACTCATAATATTATCTACCGACTGGATGGAACGACTTGCGACAGGAATAGGCGCTTGCCTTCCAAAGCCGGATTTGTTGCCACTTGCAAAGCTCTTGCCATGAAGTGAAGGCTTTTCAACACGACCTGACCGGGTGCGCACCGGATCCGGCAATCGCGTTCGATGGAAGCCCGTCAAGAATTGCACCCGCCACAGAACCCTCGGCAGGGCAGCCTCATTTTCAGCCATTGTTACAGGAATTCGCGCAGCGTCTCGCGGGACTGGATCGACAGGAATTCGATCGCCACGCCTTCGACGAAATGACGCACAACGCGGCCACGCATGTTGCCGAGGCGCACCGCCGTCCCGATCGAGGGACGCATCTCGACGTCGACGGCAGCACCCGACAGCGAAAGGTCCATGATGCGGCAGGAATAACGCGTGCCGTCTTCGAGCGTCAGCTCGGTCTTCGTGTCGCGCGGCGTCAGGCGGTCGTGGCGGCGATCTTCCGGCAGGCCGAGTTCATGTTTGTTGGCGAGCCAGGTGAGCTGGGCCGCGAGCTTCTCGCGCTTCCGGTCGGTGGCGTTGATCGACATGGTGAAGCCGCGGCCATCGAGCGTCTGGACATAACCTTCGACGCGTCCGAGATGATCGATATACGCGACGACGCGTTCGTTGGCGCGCGGCCGCCCGGAGCAGGTGACATACATGTCGCCGGGCGACATGTCGATCACCATGCATTCGAACTCCTCGTAGTTCGCAAGCATCAGCCGACCCTGCATGTTGATGGGCACACGCTGAAAAACGCCCTGTTCAGGGCGCGGCGCAGGTCGTTGCGTCTGAGCTGGCTGGAACGAGTGCATCAAAGGGCTTCTTCATCAAATCTGAGAGTCCGATCATTACCCGCAATCCATTAACAGAAGGTTGTTCCGTCTCGTCCCGACATAGCCGAAAACGAGTATGCCCGATGTCCCGAAACGAAACCCTCAGCGCGCCTCCGCACTCATCAGCAGCTGCGACACCATGCGGCGCATGACCTGTCCGAAACGGGCGCTTCTGCCGGCGACAATCTCGTTGATGGGGCGCAGTTCGACGGGTGCTGCCTTGCCGAACTTTCCGGGCAGCAGACGGCTGCGGTCGAGCGCCAGGAATTCGAGCGGTACGATCTCCAGCCAGCTCGCAGCCGCAGTCGGGGCAATGGCGCCGAGCAACCGATCACAGGCGCCGTTCGGTGAGCGCAGCGGCATCATGATAATCTCGAAGGAGGCCTGATGGCCGACGGTGCTGTAGCCGGTGGCATTGAACAGGGCGGGCATGGCATGGTCCATGACGCCCATCGCCGTGCGTTCGATATCGGCGTGCTGGCCATGGGCCCAGAGCGATGAAAAACGTTCGCCGCGCAGATCATGGCCAAAGAGATCGCAGATGCGGGTGCCGGCGAGCCGGAAACCAATATCTCCGCCCTCGCGCGCCTCCAGGATGAAGAGACTTTGCAGCAGATGCGGGACGGCGGAGGGTTCGACCTCTGATTTCAGCGGCGCATCGGCAGTGCCGCGGATACGGTTCCAGTAGTCAAAAATTTCGATGGTCGTTTGCACACGCATTTCACACCAACCTGTCCCATTCCGGATCATTTTCGGGCACTCATTGCCCCTACAGGCTCTACCTTGCGGATTTCATGCCAAACCGCGGCGGTTAAGGTTAAGAAAGGGTTTCGGTTGAGGTGCTGCGCCAGTCGTGCCACTGTCCCGCATCGCTTCGACTTTCGAAGTTCAGCACAACCTGCCCGGGCCGAGGTCTTTTCCTCGAACTCCCGACACGCCGTCCGGCACTTCGGACGGCTTTTTTTTTGACAGTCGCTCCTGTATGGCTGTGGCCTCAACGAGGCGATACGCAGATGAATGAGCAGACGGCCGAGCCGAACGAGGCGCCCGAACCTTCCAAGGTCCAGCCGCCGGCACGGCCAGCGCGCGAACCGGTCTTCAACCTTCCGCCGGCACTGTTCTTCAGCCTTTGCCTGCTGGCCGCCATCTACGCGGTGCAGGAGCTCTTGCTCTCCGACGATGCGCTGAACTGGCTGTTCTTCACCTTCGGCTTCGTTCCCGCCCGCTATGTGATTCCGCTGTCGCAGCAGGGGCCGGAGCTGTTCTGGACGCCAGTCACCTATTCGCTGCTGCACGGCAGCGTTCAGCATATCGTCTTCAACGCGTTCTGGCTGATGGCCTTCGGCGCGCCGGTGGTGCGCCGTATCGGGACGCTGCGTTTCGTACTCTTCTGGCTCTTTTCCTCCGTCGCATCCGCTGCCCTGCACGCGGTCCTGAACTGGGGCGACGTGTCGCTTTTGATCGGCGCGTCAGGGGTAATCTCCGGGCTGATGGGCGCTGCCTGCCGATTCGCCTTTCCAGCCGAACGACGGCCGATGCTGCCGGCACATCTCAATGCCCGGCTTTCCATCTTCGAGGCGCTGAAGAGCCGCACCGTCATCATCTTCATGCTGCTCTGGCTTGTCGGCAACGCCCTGATCGCCGTCGGAATCCCGCTCGTCGGCGACAGCGATCAGGCGATTGCCTGGGACGCGCATATTGGCGGCTTCGTCTTCGGCTTCTTCCTGTTTTCGCTGTTCGACCGGGCGCCGCGCCCGCCTGTGATGGAACCTGCGGGCACCGAGAAGGATGTGTTGCAATCCTGAGCCGGGCAGTGCACGATTGCCTTATCCGCGCTGGGGGGAGAAACCGCCGCGGATGCCTGTGACAAGTGTTTCACGGACATAGGAGGTTCGAATGACCAGTTCAGTCAAAGCAATCCTCGACCTGAAGGGCAGGGACGTCGTCACTGCCGGGCCGAACACCACCGTCGCCGAGGCGGCGGCCATCCTCAGCAAGAAGAAGATCGGCGCGATCGTCGTCGTCGGCATGGAAAACCGGATTTCGGGCATGTTCACCGAGCGCGATCTCGTGCATGCGATCGCCAAGCACGGCAAGGAAGGCCTCGATCACTCGCTCGCCCAGGTCATGACCGCAAAGGTCTACCGCTGCCATGAAGAGACGACCGTCAACGAGCTGATGGAGCTGATGACCAGCCGCCGTTTCCGTCACGTGCCGGTGGAAAGCAGCGGCAAGCTTGCCGGCATCATCTCTATCGGCGACGTGGTGAAATCGCGCATCGCCGAAGTCGAGCGTGAGGCCGAGGAAATCAAGGCCTATATCGCCGGCTGAGGTTTTTGCCGGCCGTGCCTGATTGATGTCGCCGTTCCAAACGCCACACGCTTTCGGACGGCATGCATCAGGGCTGGCTAGCGTAGACTTCCTGCATGCGCTTGATCTCGGGGAGCCGGGCTCTGGCTTCCTCGTAGCCGCGTTCGATCGCCTCACCGGCCCGGTGGAATTCGGAAAGGCCGATATAGCTGAGGCGCGGCTGCAGCGAAATATCCGGCGGGTCGCCGGCGAGACGGGCGCGGGCGATCCTATCCTGGATGATGTTGAAGGCCTGCACCATGACGCCGGTCATGCCGAGGCGCGCATAGGGCGCCTCTTCCTGCTTCTGCACTTCCTGCGGCGAGAGGCTGGCATTGTGCCGGACGACGGCCGAGCGGCCGTACAGGTCGTAGTTGAGATTGACGGCGACGACGAGCGGCTGCTCGTAGGCACGGCAGACGGAGACGGGGACGGGATTGACCAGCGCCCCGTCGACCAGCGTGCGGTGATTGCTGCGCACCGGCTCGAAGATGCCGGGCAGGGCATAGGAGGCGCGCAGCGCTGTAATCAGCGACCCATTGGCAATCCAGACCTCATGGCCGGTATTGACCTCGGCCGCGACCGCGACGAAGGGCCGATCGAGATCCTCGACGTTCAGGCCTTCGAGATGTTCCTGCATGCGCTTGGTCAGCCGCATGCCGCCGAAAAGGCCGCTGCCGCCGATGGTGAGATCGAGGAGACTTGCAATCCGGCGCATGGTCAGCGAGCGCGCGAAACTTTCGAGTTCATCGAGTTTGCCGGCGAGATAGCAGCCGCCAACCAGCGCGCCGATCGAGGTGCCGGCAATCATACCGATTTCGACCTTTGCCTCGTCGAGCGCGCGCAGCACGCCGATATGGGCCCAGCCGCGGGCCGCGCCGCCGCCGAGCGCCAAGGCGATCTTGATTTTCTTGACAGGCGCGGGAGGCGGGATCGTCTCCAGCGTCGTGGACATTCCGGAACCAGGACCTTCGCCTTCAGAGCTTTGACGATGCAGACTCCAGCTCAGCATGGCGCTCTCCCCTCCCAGCAGAACACTTGGTTTCCGATAGTGTGCCCGATCAGTTTCCAAATGGTATATAGAAGCGGTTTCTGGCGCAATAAGGAGCAAATGCCGGAGAAATTCGGGCTATTTTCCGTAGACATCGTGTGGATCGAAATGAATCTCGTCGTCGACGATATCCAGCATCGGCTTTCCGTCTCGAAGCGTGATCGTGCGGTAGAAGCAGGAGCGGCGGCCGGTGTGACAGGTGGCGTCGTGGCCGGCGACCTCGACCTTCAGCCAGATGGCGTCCTGATCGCAATCGGTGCGTATTTCCTTCACCGTCTGCAGATTGCCCGAGGTCTCGCCCTTCTTCCAGATCTTGCCGCGCGAACGGCTGAAATAATGGGCCGTGCCGCTCTGGATGGTCAGAGCCAGCGCGTGGGCATTCATATGCGCCACCATCAGCAGTTCGCCGTCCCTGGCGTCGGTGACGATCGCGGTGATCAGGCCGCGGTCGTCGAAACGCGGCGTGAAATCGCCGGCGTCTTCCAACGCCGACTTGTCCCCGGATGGTTGATTGAAGATCAGTTGACTCATCGCGGCCCTCCTGAGGGAGCCGGTATCAGCGGCTCCGCACCATGGTCATGAAACGGGCCTGATCGGCCGGCTCGGTCTTGAACGTTCCCGTAAACGTGGTCGTCAACGTGGTCGAGCCCTGCTTCTGAACGCCGCGCATCGCCATGCACATATGTTCGGCCTCGATCATCACGGCAACACCGCGCGGATTCAGCGTATCGTCGATGGCCCTGGCGATCTGCGCGGTCATCGTTTCCTGCGTCTGCAGGCGGCGGCCATAGATTTCGACGACACGGGCAATCTTCGACAGACCGAGCACACGCCCGTCCGGCATATAGGCGACATGGGCCTTGCCAATGATCGGCACCATGTGGTGTTCGCAGTGCGAGAAGAAGGGAATGTCCTTGACGAGGACCATGTCATCGAAACCGGCGACCTCCTCGAAGGTACGGCCGAGCACGTCTTCCGCCGCCATGTCGTAACCGGAAAAAAGCTCGCGATACGACTTGACGACGCGGGCCGGCGTTTCGAGCAGGCCTTCGCGCGTCGGGTCGTCACCGGCCCAGCGCAGCAGAACGCGAACGGCTTCCTCGGCCTCCTGCTGGGAAGGGCGATCGGAGTCCCGGTTCGTCTGCGGAAAGTTCTTTACGATGGCGTCCATGAACAATGGTCTCCTGGCCCGCACCGCGGGCCCATCTGTCGGAATCGCCACTGGTCAATCCCATGCGGGAATTCATGCACCTTTGGCAGGCTCCGGGGCTTTCGGGGCAGATTCAACGCCCGTCCGGCACGGTTTCCCAATCAAACTTACAAGAGGCCATTGCATTTTCATGGCCTTCGAACGACATACATATAGGAAGACGGCCATTATATGTAAGTATCCTCGGACGACACGGTGTGTTTTTTGTTTCAATAACAATAACACCCGCAAAGAGGCCGATCCGCAGCGATTTTGGAGCGGAAATCCAGCATGGATGACATCTACAACAGCAAGATTCTCGAATTCGCAGGCAATATTCCGTTGACCGGCACGTTGGCGGATGCCGATGCGACCGCCCAGGCCCATTCCAAGCTCTGCGGCTCGAAGGTGCGGATCTGGCTGAAGATGGATGGCGATACCGTGAGCGGTTTTGCCCATGACGTAAAGGCCTGCGCACTCGGCCAGGCCTCGTCCTCGATCATGGCCCGCCACGTGGTCGGCGCGACATCGGGCGAACTGCGCCAGGCACGCCTGGACATGCTTGCCATGCTGAAGGCCGATGGAGCGGGGCCGCAGGGACGGTTCGAAGACATGCGTTATCTTCTGCCGGTGCGTGACTACAAGGCTCGCCATGCTTCGACGATGCTGACCTTCGATGCCGTTGTCGATGCGATCGGGCAGATCGAGGCGAAACGGGCGGAAGTTGTCGAGGCGTAGCTGACATGTGCGAGTTCTGCGTCCGGCAGGCTGATGATGAGGACGACGGCGGTGCCGCCGGATCAGGCAAGTCGCGTGAAAAGGCCGCAGGCTCCTCCCGCAACTATACCGGCCCGTTCCGCAAGACCCCCGACCGCTTGCTCGGCATGGGGCTTATCCGCCTCTATCAGCTGACGCTTTCCGGCTTTGTCGGCAATTCCTGTCGCCACATCCCGACCTGCTCCGAATATGGCTATGAGTCGATCGCCCGCCATGGCCTGTGGGCTGGCGGCTGGATGACGCTGTTTCGCGTCGGCCGCTGCGGCCCGGGCGGCACCAGCGGCCTAGACCAGGTGCCGGAGAGGCTCGGCGACCGCTTCCGCTGGTGGACCCCCTGGCGTTATCTCGCTCTCGGACGCAAGAGAGGGTGAGCGCCATGACGATGCCCGGTGAATACAGGCGTGCATCGGAGGATTTCGACAGCTATCTCGATGATGTGAGAGCCGATGCGCTGATCGACAGCCGCAATGTGGTCTACACGATGACCCAAGGGGTCTTTCAGACATTCCGCTGCCGCCTCGATGTCGCAGACGCACTGCGGTTCGCCGATGTGCTGCCGCCGGTGCTGCGCGCAATCTTCGTCTCCGACTGGAACCCGCATGACGCCAAACGGTCCTTTGATGATCGTGCCGCGATGACGCGCGAGGCGCAGTCACTGCGCGGTGACCATAATTTTGCCCCCGACACTGCCATCCGAGACGTGGCAATGGCTGTGCGAAAACATGTCGAAGTCGCCGCATTCGACAGAGTGCTGAAGACATTGCCCGACGGCGCAGAGGAGTTCTGGCGGCCATGAGCACCTTCATCGCCCTCCTGCACAGCATTGTCCTGACGCCAGATCGCCGCGTTATCATGCAGGATTTGCGCGCACTTGCCGAAGAGCTCGGCTATCGCGAGCCGCGCACGCTGGTTTCCACTGGCAATCTCGTCTTCGAGGCCGACGATATGCGGCCGCACGAACTTGAAGTCGCCCTCGAAGAGGGTTTTGAAGAAAAGTTCGGCAAGCATGTTGATATCATCGTGCGCAGCGACTGCACCTGGATGGCGCTTTGCAGCACCAATCCTTTCAAAGACGGTAATGGTGACCAGGTCATCGTTCGGGTAATGCGCCTGCCGGTCGACCCGAAGAAGGTGGAAGCGCTGAAACCGCTGCTGACCGAGGGACAACGCATCGCCGTCGTCGGCGGCGATCTCTGGATCGATTTCGCCGGCAAGCCGAGCCAATCCAAGCTGCTTTCGGCGCTGACGACCAAGCGGCTCGGCGTCGGTACGATGCGCAACTGGAACACGGTGTGCGGCCTGACTGAAATGATCATCTAGGCCGGCTTCTTCTTTACTCACGTAGGAAATCTGAGTATCAGGCGGCAGCGTATCCGAGGACGGAGGCGCTGCCGTTGCAACCACCCGCATTCGTTGGCGGGACTGGACAAGGAGAATTTCGATGTCCCAAGCTATTTCCCTGACATTTCCCGATGGTTCCGTGCGCAGCTTCGATGCTGGCGCAACCGGCCGGGATGTCGCTGAATCCATTTCCAAATCGCTCGCCAAGAAGGCGGTCGCCATCGCAATCGACGGTACCGTGCGCGACCTTTCCGATTCCGTCACGACGGGCAGGATCGAGATCATCACCCGCAACGACGACCGCGCGCTGGAGCTCATCCGCCACGACGCGGCGCACGTCATGGCCGAAGCGGTGCAGGAGCTCTGGCCCGGCACCCAGGTGACGATCGGCCCGGTCATCGAAAACGGCTTCTATTACGACTTCGCCAAGAACGAGCCCTTCACGCCCGACGATCTGCCGAAGATCGAAAAGAAGATGAAGGAGATCATCGCCCGCAACGCCGCCTTCACCAAGCAGGTCTGGTCGCGCGAGAAGGCCAAACAGGTCTTCGCCGACAAGGGCGAGCAGTACAAGGTCGAGCTCGTCGACGCGATTCCGGCAGGACAGGATCTCAAGATCTATTACCAGGGCGACTGGTTCGACCTCTGCCGTGGCCCGCATATGGCCTCGACCGGCCAGATTGGCAACGCCTTCAAGCTCTTGAAGGTGGCCGGCGCCTATTGGCGCGGCGACAGCAACAATCCGATGCTGAGCCGCATCTACGGCACGGCTTTCGCCGAGCAGTCGGAACTCGACAACTACCTGCATATGCTTGCCGAAGCCGAAAAGCGCGACCACCGCAAGCTCGGCCGGGAAATGGACCTGTTCCATTTCCAGGAGGAAGGCCCGGGTGTCGTATTCTGGCACGGCAAGGGCTGGCGCATTTTCCAGTCGCTGGTCTCCTATATGCGTCGCCGGCTTGCCGTCGATTATGAAGAAGTCAACGCACCACAGGTGCTCGACACAGCGCTCTGGGAAACCTCGGGGCACTGGGGCTGGTATCAGGAAAACATGTTCGCTGTGAAATCGGCGCATGCAATGACGCATCCCGAAGACAAGGAGGCGGATAACCGCGTCTTTGCGCTAAAGCCGATGAACTGCCCCGGCCATGTGCAGATCTTCAAGCATGGCTTGAAGTCCTATCGCGAATTGCCGATCCGTCTCGCCGAATTCGGCCTGGTGCACCGCTACGAGCCTTCGGGCGCGCTGCATGGGCTGATGCGCGTGCGTGGCTTTACGCAGGACGACGCGCACATCTTCTGCACCGACGAGCAGATGGCTGCCGAATGCCTTAAGATCAACGACCTGATCCTGTCGGTCTATGAAGACTTCGGTTTCAAGGAAATTGTCGTCAAGCTTTCTACCCGTCCGGAAAAGCGTGTCGGCTCCGACGCGCTCTGGGATCGTGCGGAAGCCGTCATGACCGATGTGCTGAAGACGATCGAGGCTCAGTCCGAAGGTCGCATCAAGACCGGCATCCTGCCGGGCGAGGGCGCTTTCTATGGGCCGAAGTTCGAATATACGCTGAAGGACGCGATTGGCCGTGAATGGCAGTGCGGCACGACACAGGTCGATTTCAACCTGCCGGAACGCTTCGGGGCCTTCTACATCGACAGCAATTCCGAAAAGACGCAGCCGGTGATGATCCATCGCGCCATCTGCGGCTCGATGGAACGCTTCCTCGGCATCCTGATCGAGAACTTCGCCGGCCATCTGCCGCTCTGGGTATCGCCGCTGCAGGTGGTGGTGGCAACGATCACTTCGGAAGCCGATGCCTATGGCCTCGAAGTGGCCGAGGCGTTGCGCGATGCCGGTCTCAACGTCGAGACCGATTTCCGCAACGAGAAGATCAATTACAAGATCCGCGAGCATTCGGTCACCAAGGTCCCTGTCATCATCGTCTGCGGCAGGAAGGAGGCCGAGGAGCGCACGGTCAACATCCGCCGCCTCGGCAGCCAGGATCAGGTTTCGATGGGGCTCGATGCCGCTGTCGAGAGCCTTACTCTTGAGGCAACGCCGCCCGACATTCGTCGCAAGGCCGAAGCACGGAAAGCCAAGGCGGCCTGAAAATAGCGAGTTACGACAGCGCCGGGCCCTGGCCCGGCGCTGTCGGAAATCTGATATAAAGCCGCACTCTGTCGATGACGCTGCCCGCCGAAGCGCGGCCTTGCCCAAAGGTCTCGGTTGGGCCAAGCCGATCGAGGTTAAATCAATCGAGGCTGGTGTCGTCGCCGCCTTGTGGCGCGAGTTGCTCGTAGGAGGGCAGCGGAGCGACCGGAGCCGGCTGGACGCCCGGCGGTGGCGGTGTGCCAACCGGCACCTGTTGCACTGTGCGAGCCGCGCTCGCCGGCGGCTGCGGCTGCTGGTCCTTCATCAGAACCTCGACATCGGTATTCCTGCCGGCGACGACGGTGAAATCGCGCTGGTAGATCTTGTCCTTGTTGCGGGCGACGGCGGAATAGCCACCTTCGGCGAGAACCATGGTCGGGAAGGCGCTGACGCTTTCGCCGACGCTGTCGC
The DNA here is from genome assembly GCF_014193215.1 of Rhizobium sp. BK112. Taxonomy (NCBI): domain Bacteria; kingdom Pseudomonadati; phylum Pseudomonadota; class Alphaproteobacteria; order Hyphomicrobiales; family Rhizobiaceae; genus Rhizobium; species Rhizobium sp. BK112. The sequence goes on along the minus strand of NZ_JACHYZ010000017.1, from coordinate 94,637 downwards.
CGGCGGCCGTCAGGATCGACCAGGCCGTATCGGCGATTGCCTCACCGCCGGCATCGGAGACAAGCTTGAAGGTGACCTGCGCGGCGCGATGCTGGATCGTCGCCTCGGTCAGCTTGCCGGCCTCCACCTGGATGTCGGCGCGGATCACGGCGTTGACGTTGCCGTACTCGGAAACGATGTGATAAGTGCCGGCATTGAGGCGGACGATGGTATTCGGCGAGACATCGGCAACGACGAGGCCACGCTCGCCATCGTCGCGCACTTCCGAGGAATAGATCGAGAAGCTCAACTGGTCGGGGCGGATGCGGGCATCGGTGCCGGAGACGGCATTGAGCAGCAGGCCGCCGGCATCGAGCACCATCACCTGCTTGTCGACATCGCCTTCAGCCGGAACGGTCAGCTTCTTGGTGACGCCGGCGCGGCCAAAGGAAACGTTGACGAAATAATCGCCGGGGGCGAGCTGAAAGGCGGCGGGTCCGCCCTTGGCGCTGGCGATCAGCGGCAGTTTGCCGTCGGCTCCGGCGATCGGGCTGAAGACGTACCAGGAGAGGCCTTCCTCCACCGGCGTGCCGTCCGCCGTCAGCTTGGCCTCCATCGGGACGTCACGCAGTTTGACCCCTTCAGGCGCATTGCCAGGCGCGATGAAAGCATCGAGCTTCGGCATCTTCGGCGTCGATTCAAGCTGTTTGAATTCCTTGAAGGCATCCTGAGCGCCGGCGCCCAAGGGCGTCAGTATCATCAGGGCAATGGCAAGGCCGATGCGTGCAAAAGGCGAAATGCCAAACATCTGTTTCGTGAACCGATTGACTTCTGAAATCGCAAAGGCCACTTCAAGACCAACGCGATGGCAAATTCAAGACCCACCCTTCGCAGCAGCATTAAAATGAGAGTTTCTCCCGCATGAAATCCGATATCAAGCTGATTGATTACCTCGCCGTGCGCCGCTCCATCCCCGCTTTCCAGATGTGTGAACCAGGCCCTGAGAAGGCCGAAATCGAGGAGATCCTGCGGCTTGCCTCGCGGGTTCCCGATCATGGCAAGATCGCGCCCTGGCGCTTCATCGTCTATCTCGGAGAGCAGCGCGCCCGTCTCGGTGAGGAGCTTCTGACCTTGGCGCTCAAGGCAAAGCCCGACCTTTCCGAAGAGATGATCCAGGTCGAGCGCACCCGTTTCACCCGCGCGCCCGTGGTCGTCGCCGTCGTCAGCAAGGCGGGGCCGCATATCAAGATCCCGGAATGGGAGCAGTTGATGTCGGCCGGTGCGCTTTGCCTCAACGTCATCCTCGCCGCCAATGCCAGTGGTTATGTCGCCAATTGGCTGACGGAGTGGTTCGCCTATGACCAGCGCGCTTATCCGCTGCTCGGCGTCGGTCCGGATGAAAAGGTGGCGGGCTTCATCCATATCGGCTCGACCACATTTCCAGCCATCGAGCGGCCGCGGCCGGAGCTTGCCGATACCGTAACCTGGGTCGGTGGAGAAGACTGATGTTCTACGCCACCGACGGGAACCGGCACGGGCTCGCGCATGATCCGTTCAAGGCGATCGTGTCGCCGCGTCCGATCGGCTGGATCGGCAGCAAGGGCAGGGACGGTTCGATCAATCTCGCGCCCTATTCCTTCTTCAATGCCGTTGCCGACCGGCCGAAGCTGGTGATGTTTTCTTCCGCCGGGCGTAAACACAGCCAGCGCAATGCCGCCGAGACCGGCGTCTTCACCTGCAATTTCGTCAGCCGCGATCTTGCCGAGAAGATGAACCTCTCCTCGGCGGCACTGCCCTACGGCAACAGTGAATTCGACTTCGCCGGTCTGACGCCGAAGCAGGCCGAACTGATCGATGCGCCCTATGTCGGCGAGGCCTTCGCGGTGCTCGAATGCAGGGTTACCGAGATCATCGAGCCGAAGACGCTGTCGGGTGAACCGTCCGAAAACGTCCTCGTCTTCGGCGAAGTGGTCGGCATCCGCATCGACGAGGCGATCGTCAGGGACGGCCGCCTCGACATGTCGATCGCCCGCCCTGTCGCCCGCATGGGCTATATGGATTACAGCGAGGGCAGCGATGTTTTCGAGATGGTCCGGCCGCAATTGCCGCCGATTGGTGGCTAATCAAGGCATGTAAAGGCTTAAGAAACATGGTGAACCAATCTTAAACCTTTTGCCGCTACCGTCGCAGCATTGAATGGAGCGCGAAGGAATCGCGTTCAAGTGCTGGGGCGTCGCGTGATCGTAGAAGCTTTCCTTCGTTGGATCGAAACGGCCAAGACGGGTGACCGGGCCCGGGCCGCAAACGCGCTCGGGCGAGCCTATCTGCAGTCCGAGATGTCTGCGGATGAGCGGGCGGCGGCTGAGATGGCGATGACCTTTCTGCTCGACGATTCGTCGCCGCGCGTGCGGCTGGCGCTGGCCGAGGCGATCGCCTGGTCGCCCGATGCGCCGCGCAGCCTGATCCTTTCTCTTGCCGAGGACCAGCCCGAAGTCGCCTGCCACGCAGTGACCTGTTCGCCGCTTTTGAACGATGCCGATCTCGTCGATCTCGCCGCCCGCGGCAATGGCGCCACCCGCATGCTGATCGCCGCCAGAGCGCATGTGACGCGCCCGGTTTCCGCCGCGCTTGCCGAGGTTGGTGACGAGGAAGAACTGCTGTGCCTGCTCGAGAATGACGGCGCGGTGATCTCCAGCCTTTCGTTGAAACGCATCGCCGAACGGCTCGGCGACTGCTGCGATATCCGCAACCTGCTTCTCGACCGCAGCGATCTTCCGGCCGATGCCCGCCAACTGCTGACCCAACATGTCAGCAATGCGCTGGTCGGGCTACCGCTGGCGCAGGCGGCTATCGGCCTGCAGCGGCTCCAGCGCATCAGCCGCGAGGCGACCGAGGCTGCCATCGTTTCGATCGCCGGCGATATCGTGCCGCGCGAAATACCCGATCTCGTCCAGCATCTGCGACTCAACGGCCGGCTGACGCCATCCTTCCTGATGCATGCGCTCTGCGCCGGAAAGGTCGACTTCTTCGCCGGCGCGATCGTCGATCTCACAGGCTGCAGCGAGCGCCGGGTGCGCTCGATCCTGGCAACCGGGCGCATGCATGCGGTGCGCGCGCTCTACGAGTCCGCCGGCCTGCCGAGAGATATTAGTGTCATCTTCGTCGAGGCGACGATGCTGTGGCGCGACGCCGCCAGAAAAGCGCCGGGCAGCGTGCTCGGCAATGTCTGCGGCCGTCTTCTGGAAAAGTTCCGCCATCACGACGCGCATGGCGCGATCGGTGAGCTGCTGGACATGGTGGAAAAACTCCACGTCACCGAACAGCGACAATCCGCCCGTGTTTATGCGGCGCTCGCTGCGGCCTAAAGCGCGTCGCGATCTTCAAATTAGCTTGCCGGACTTCAGGTCTTTGTTTCCGCCCGTCTTTTGGCGCAAAACCGCTGCACAGTTTTGCGCGACATGCTCTAATCGGCGAGCCGTGTCACCACCCAGGAATAGCTGGTGGAGACAAAATGCACCGGCTTGGTGAGCGTGTCCTTGACGCTCTTGCCGGAAGGCAGATGGTCGCGCACCTGCTGGGCAATATTATCGGCAAAACCAAGCAGTCCCTGCGGACGCTGTTCTGTCGCTTCAACAACAGCCGGCGGAGCGGGCGCCGGTTTCGGCGGCTCGGCGGCGGCAACGGTCTTCGGGGCCTCGCACACCGCGATTACCGAGGGATAATTGACATTCACATAGGTCTTCAGCCGGCGCTCGGCTTCGGCATCGCAGGCGGCAACAGTTTCCCAGCGTTTATCGACCGTCGCGAGATAATTGCACTGGCTGATGGAATCATCGCAGCCGAGAATGGTCATCGCGATCAGCACCGCTTGCATATTCTGCTTCCTTGACTATTGAGCATGTCATCGTCTTAGACGGCGCAATTCCAACCGAATGAAGGCAGCGGGATTAACTCTTTGTCATGTCGGCAAAAATTGTGTCCCAGTGCCAGCAGGGAGTCAGCATGTCCGTCACCATCGCCCTGGAGCCGCCGCGTCAGGCAGGTGTCATCCGGCTTCTCGATCTTTCCGATGCCTATGCGCAATCGCTCTATCCCCCTGAGAGCAACCATCTGGTCGACCTCTCGTTGCTGGAGAAACCTTCGGTGAGCTTCCTCGTCGCACGCAGCGACGATGTGATCGTCGGCTGCTGCGCGCTGGTCGAGGCCGGCGACGGCACGGCTGAGATCAAGCGCATGTTCGTCGATCCAGAGGCGAGGGGGCTGAGGATCGCCAGCGGACTGATGAATGCGCTGGAAGCGATCGCCGGGGAAATGCAGCTGAAGGCGATCCGGCTCGAAACCGGCATCTACCAGCCCGAGGCGATCAGCCTCTACCGCAAATACGGATATCGGGAGATCGAGCATTTCGGCGCTTACCTGCCGGATCCGCTCAGCCTGTTCATGGAAAAGCGGCTGGGATGATCGCCCGCTAGGGCGGGTGACGATTTAACAGTCAGGGATTCCCAGGCTGGAGCAAATCAGATTCCACACCGACTTTTGCAGGTCGGTGATGGATTGCGACGCACTTCGAGATGATCGATGGGAGCGTATCAGCGGCTTTGTGCCGGGTCGAACCAAAGGCAAGCGCGGTTCCCGAACGGACAATCGAGCATTTTTGGAGGGGGTATGAGCGATGTGTGCGGGAGCAAATTCGCGGCCGAATCTGGTCGCTCACTTGCGCAATCGGTTTGGTCGAATCTGCCACTGCAGCCCCCATTTTCATCTCGATTAGTACCAATCTTTGGGGAAAAGCTGCCCAAAATAGCTAAATTCAGAAAAAAATTTCGATTCCGCCTTCGACGGCAGGAATCCAGTCACGCCCACTAGCTTTTTCTAATGTTTTCAATGGACGCATTTCGCTATAGTTGCAGAAAGAATAATTCGCGGTACGCGAGACATATATTTTGCCACATTTTGGGCGACTCGAAATTCACCAAATATTTCAAACCGTAACTTCGGATCGATTTAGATAATGTGGCAGCAATATGGCTATACTTCTCAAGCACTTACTGTCGCGTTGCTGTTGCGCCCTCCAAAACGTCGCCCTATAACCTCCCGCCGTAACGCCTGATTAACTAAAAATAGTAACCGGCAAAGACAACGCTAAGGTTGAGGAACAAGAACATGACGACATACTACGTAGCGACGACCGGCAGCGGCGGTAACGGCAGTGCCTCGTCTCCTTTTCGCACGATCAGCGAGGCAATGGCTGCAAACCTTAAACCCGGCGACGAGGTCGTGGTGAAGCCGGGGACCTACAACGAGAGCATCAACATCGACAAGGACGGCTCGGCGGCTGGCGACATCACGCTGCGCTCGGAAGTGCCTGGCGCAGCACTGATCCGTCCGCCCTCGGGCTCGTACACCGGGATCAGCGTCAACGCCAACTACGTGACAATCGACGGCTTCGACATCAAGGGCGGCAACGGCGACGGCATCGAAGCGAACAACGTCCATCACGTCTCAATTCTCAACAACAAGGTCCACGACAGCGGGGAGTCGGGCATTCAGTTCAACTATTCTGACTTCGTCAAGATCGTAGGGAACGAGACCTACAATAACGCGTCGTCGGGCTGGTACTCGGGCATCTCGATCTACGAGAACCGGAACATCACCGGCGATACCTCGACGACCGGCTACCGGAATATCGTGCAGAACAACATCTCGCACGACAACGTCACGAAGTCGGGTGCACACACCGATGGCAACGGCATCATCATCGACGATTTCCAGAGCACGCAGGCGAGCGGTCATCCGAACTACACGTTTAAGACCCTGGTCGACAACAACCTGGTCTACGAGAACGGCGGCAAAGGCATCCAGGTTGCCTGGAGCGACTCCGTCACGGTGCAAAACAACACCGCATACCACAACAATCAGGACCCGCTGAACGACGGCACCTGGCGCGGCGAACTCAGCAACGCGCAGTCGAGCAACAACACCTGGGTCAACAACATCGCCGTAGCGGACCCATCGGTGAACAAGAACAACACTGCGGTCGATAACACGTCGTACGGCGGCTACACCAACGCCAACACCGTCTGGGCCAACAACATCACCTACAATGGGACGGCCGGCCAGTCCTCGGTCAGGACTGACGGCGGCAACGCGATGCCGAGCACGGCGAACGGCAATAAGCTCGGCGTCGACCCGAAATTCCTGGGGGCAGCGAGCGGCGACTTCCACCTCGGCTCCGGCTCGTCGGCGATCGACGGCGGAACCAACAAGTACGGGGTCGGCTCGGTCGATCTGGACGGCCACGCTCGCGTCGTTGGAACTGTCGATATGGGTGCCTACGAATCGGGCTCCAGCGCGGCACCGGGAACGCCAACCACGCCGACGAATCCGACGACGCCAACTACACCGACGAACCCGACCACGCCAACCACGCCAACTACGCCGACGACAAAGGAATTCGTCGGCACCAACGGCAACGACATCCTGCCACACACCGGTCAGTCCAACGGCGGCAACGAAACCTTCAAGGGTCTCGGCGGTAGTGACGTGTTGAAGGGCGGCGCCGGCGCGGACGTGCTCGACGGTGGTAGTGGCACCGACACGGCCAGCTATGCAGGCTCCGGCGCGGTCAACGTCAACCTGGCGACTAAGGCCGCATCGGGCGGGCAAGCCACCGGTGACAAGATCGCCAGCATCGAAAACTTGACTGGCTCCAGCTACAACGACGTGCTGACTGGCGGCAATGGCGGCAGCAACATTCTCAATGGCGGGGCTGGCGCGGACAAGCTCAGCGGCGGCGCCGGCGGGGACGTCCTCAATGGTGGTGCCGACAACGACACGGCCGGCTATGCGGGTTCTGGCGGGGTCAACGTCAACTTGGCGACTGGGGCCGCATCGGGTGGGTATGCCACCGGTGACAAGTTCGTCAGCATCGAAAACTTGACTGGCTCCAGCTACAACGACGTGCTGACCGGCAATAGCGGCAGCAACGTTCTCGATGGCGGGGCCGGCGCGGACAAGCTCAGCGGCGGCGCCGGCACGGACGTCCTCATCGGGGGTGCCGGAAAGGACATCATGACCGGCGGTATCAGCTCGGATACGTTTGTCTTCAAAACAGCGGCGGAAGCCGGGTCCGGCTCGACCCGCGACGTCATCACCGACTTCCAGCACGGCGTCGATAAGATCGATCTCCTTGCGATCGATGCGAATGGCTCTGCACAGGGCAATGGAGCCTTCCATTTCCTGGCGCAGGAGGGTGCCTCATTCGACCACAAGGCCGGCGCGCTCACTTGGCACTATGAAGACAAAGCTGATGCTACCGTTGTCCAGGGCGACCTGAACGGCGACGGTGTTCAGGACTTCCAGGTTCAGCTGCATGGCCACGTCCAGCTGGGGGCAGGCGATTTTCTCCTGTAACGATATCCGTTGTGGCGGTCGTTCGATCGCCACAACAATCGCGCTAGCGATCTGAAAATATGTCGATGGCAGAGTAATAACCAGCCACGCGACGCGCAAAAGTCGGTTACTCGGCGCGCGGATGAGTCCACCGGGAGGGCGTAGCCCGAGCGGGGTTCCCATCCGCGCGCTGCGATTTTTCGACGGGTGTCAGCCGTCCTTTCGGGCGCGGCTTTGCGCGAGGCGATAGCTGTCGCCGTTCATCTCGCGGATGTTGACTTGGTGGGTGATGCGGTCCAGCAGAGCGTCGATCAGGCGCTCAGATCCCAAGGTCTCGGTCCATTCGTCGAACGGAAGGTTGCTGGTGATCAACGTGGCAGCCGTGCGCGGTGTTGCGAGATCAGTTCGAACATTAATTCCGCACCGGGCCATATTGCGATTGCGGCGAGCTTGACGAACCTCATGAAGTTGACGAGCAGCTTGTCGTATCGGGTTGCGACGCGTCGAAGTCGTATGGGATGGAATGCTTACGCGTCGGATTGCATGGGATGACAGCTTCGGCATCCAGATTGCTGATGACTTGGCGCAATGCATTAGAATCATAGGCTTTATCGGCGAGAACGCGGCCAGCTTGGAGTCCTTCGAGCAAGGCTGAGGCCTGGGTGACATCGGCGCGCTGGCCGGGAGTGAGGATGATCCTGAGGGGCAGCCCTCTGCCATCGGTGGCCATGTGGACTTGGTGGTCAGTCCTCCTCGGGAGCGTCCCAAAGCCTGGTCCCCTTTTTGGCTGCCATCCTTTCCGGTGGCGGCGCGCACCAGCGAAGAATCGAGGGCGACATAGTCGTTGTCGGGATCCTGGACGAGATGATCGAACGCCGTCTCCCAGACGCCCGCCTTGGCCCACCGGGTGAAGCGCTTGTGGACTGTCTTGTACTTGCCGTAGCGCTCAGGCAGGTCATGCCAATGGGCTCCAGACCGCAACACTCACAAAACCGCGCTCACAAACAAAAGGTTATCGGCCCGATTCGGCTAGGATCTCTGGGCTTGCCCGGCAAAAGATCGCAGATACGACGCCATTGAGATGCCGTCGCTTGGCCATCTGAAGTCTCCAAATCAGACCTATGCATCACACATGAAGCCTGACGTGAATCCTGAATGTCGATTGGACCTACGGCAGGTTCAGCCTTCGGCAACGCGCGGGATCGGTTTCGACGAGCCGGGGATTGCCGGCGGGGCCTGTTCGTCGATGAGGAGCTGCGGTCCCGTCTCGCTCTTGTCGGCATTGCGGGCCTCGTGGATCCATTCGCGCCAGATGGCGACGATCAGCGCCATCAGCACCGGGCCGATGAAGAGGCCGAGGAAACCCATTGTCTTGACGCCGCCGACGAGGCCGAAGAAGGTCGGCAGGAAGGGCAGCTTGATCGGACCGCCGACGAGCTTCGGCCGCAGCGTCTTGTCGACGATGAAAAGTTCGACCGTACCCCAGACGAAAAGACCGATGCCGGCGACATGCGAGCCGCTGGCCAGCAGATAGACGGAGACCAGCGTGAAGGAGAGCGGCGCGCCGCCCGGTATCAGCGCCATCACGCCCGTCAGCACGCCGAGGGTGACCGGCGACGGCACGCCGGCGATCCAATAGGCGAGCCCGAGCACGATGCCTTCGCCGATCGCGATCAGCGTCATGCCCATGACGGTGGAGCTGATCGTCGCCGGCACGACCCGAGAAATGCGTTCCCAGCGGTTCGGCAGGATGCGCTCGCCGAGCATGTCGATCTGCTTGGAAAAGGAGAAACCGTCGCGATAGACGAAGAACAGCGCGATTAGCATGAAGAGCAGCGTCAGCAGCAGATGGAAGGCGCCGCCGCCGGCCGCAAGCACGGCACGATAGATATTGCCGATATTGGCGCCGCTGACCGCCTGAATGACCTCACCCAGGGCGCCGGGACTGCCGATATATTTGGTCCAGGCTTCATCGAGATAGGCGCCGGCCAAAGGCAGCGCGACGATCCAGTCCGGTGTCGGGGCGCCGGCGCGGTTGGCGTGGATCGCCCAGGTGACCCAGGTGCGCACTTCGCCCGTTGTATAAGTGACCGCAAGCCCGATCGGGATGACCAGGAAGGTGATGATCATGATGATGGCGATGGTGGCGGCGATCGTCGTGTTGCCGCCGACGCGGGCAAGAAGCTTACGGTAGAGTGGCCAGCTGGCAAAGCCGATGACGAGGGCTGCGAGCACCGGCACGAGGAAGCCGTAGAAGAAATAAACGCCGGCGGCGACGATCAGAACCAGCAGCCAGCGCGCCGCCGAGATGGAGGGAATCAGCGGCGTGCGTGTTTGCGCCGACGATCCGAGCCATCGCGGTTCATGATTGTTTTTCTGACGGTCGAATACACCCACGCGCGCCTCTTCTTATTCTTGTACTCTGGTTATGGGCCATGATCCCGACGGTTTCAAGGTCCGCAACGTGAAAGCGTATACAAAGCGTCGCTATTCGACTCTCAGAATCGAACGTCTTACTACTGCGGACGGCGCAAGACCTTGAAGGCGTAGAATTGCGTCTTTTGGCTGGGCGAGAAATTATTGTCAGAGCCGAGAATGAGGACATCGGCGCCGTCCTTGGCCTTGCCCAGCGACATGGCCTCGATATTGTCGGGAACAAGGCCGATGGCCCTCAGATCAAGGACCTGGCTCTTGCGGGCAGGGACGACGCGCTGGTCGTTTTTGGCGAGTGACGGGATGGCTGATACGTCGGTGGCATCGGCCAGATCCATCATCATGATCTTGATGGTGTTGCCGAAGCCCTGGGCATAGCTGCGCTCGACGGCGAGCAGCCGATGATCGTCGAGGGCAAGCATCTCGGACATGCCGTTGTCATTGCCGCCTTCGGCCTTGGTGGCGGCCTGCGGGATCGGCGAGACGGGGTAGACGTACTGAGCCTTCGGCTCACCGGTGGCGCCGTCGTAACGGATGATGCGCGACAGGCTGCCCGACGTCAGTGAGGGGTTCGGGCCGTCCTGGTAGAGGGCAGCTTCGACGCCGACGAAAACATCGCCCGAGGGCGCGACTGCGAGATCCTCGAAGGCGAGGTTGTCGCGGATGCCGGTCGACTTGTCGGCGGTCGGCGCAAAGCCCTCCGGCAGCTTGAATTCGCGGACGAAGGAACCGTCCGGCGAAGCGACGCGGACGAAGGGTGCAAGCAACGTCTTGCCGTCGCCTTCGCTGCCCCAATAGATGCCGTCCTTGCCGAGGCGGATCGATTCCGGATCGACGGTCCTGGCAGCGAAGGGCTTGCCGTTCTTATCCTTCAAAGTGACTTGCTTGACCACCGAAACGTTCTTGAGACCCGATGCGTCCACATCGACGTCGAGTTCATAGAAGCGGGCAGGGCCTCTTTCCGAGCGGTCGTCGCTGATGGCGATGTAGTGGCCGGTGGCGGCATCGAAATCGAGACCTGATATGCCGCCGAATTCGACGCCGTTTTCCATATGGCCCGTGGGGATGACAAATTCGCCGAGATAGGAGAGCGATATGCCGGCGGCGCAATCGCCGAAGGGGCAGGCGGTCTCGACGGTGGCGCCGATCTCGGTGGCGCTGACGGTGCCGGTGCTGGACAGGAAAACGAAAGCGGCAGCCGCGAGAAAACGCTTGGTCATGACAAATATCCGGCAAGGGGTTTGAAAACGGTTCGAAACGGCGCCGCCGCTCCCTCAAGGGGAACGCGCGCCGACCGCTTCATGCGCCGGTTGTTTGAAGGAGTTGTTACGGTTCTTCGTCAGTTCCGTGAAATCGTCGATGCTAAAATGCGGTGCGCCGAACCGTTTTCACCCGTACCACAAGCGCATTCAGCGCTTTCGATCTAGAGTGCATTTTTATCACATTGTTTCTCCTAATGCGGGAAAAACAGAAATTACCTTGCAATTGCAAATTCAATTTGTAGTCTTCTTTTTGAGGTCATCGGCGCTGAATTACAACTTCGCAGATGGTATCTGTGATCAACGTGAGAGACCAGCGAGGCGGCAGATCAACGCTCGGGTCTCAGCAACTCTGACGTCCAAGCCGAGATTTCCGACGTAGATGGCAGAGGCTTGGCGAGGTCACGGCTGTACCCGGCATGCCGGTCGAAGCTTTCATACAGACCAAGGAGCGGACTGCTGGCCTATCTGACGAAGCCGTTCATGGATCAGGTCGCACGGGCGCTCAAGGAAGAATAAGAAAGATGCGGCGCTTTGATCAAAGACCAGGGGAAGACAGGCTCCTGACCACTGCCGACGCATTAGCCCGTTCCGTATTCCCTGCGGCTGCGCGTCCCGGTCCGAGCGATAGGCAGGATCTAGGTCACGGTGCAGGTCAAGCGAAAGACCGCTTTATCTTTCTGGATGAGCTTCGAGGACTGGCTGCGCTATCAGTGGTTCTCTTGCATGCCAGCCAGCTTTTCAGCTTTCGGCTCAACTCCCACCCCTCCTTGGCCGTGGATTTCTTCTTTTGCCTGAGTGGCTTCGTTCTCGCAAATGGATACGACCAAAAGCTAAAGGCGGGTGCTCTGGGGAGCAGGGCATTCTTGCTGAAGCGCGTGGTACGGCTTTATCCCATGATGGTGGTTGGCGTCGCCTTGGGCGTCCTCGCGTCGCAATTTGCTTTGACGCCCAATATTGCTCTCGCCGAGGTCTCGATTCTTGCTGTGGGCGCATTATTCCTATTGCCCCTGGGACTCTTGGTAGGGCAGGAGGCCTTCGCGATCAACAACCCACTCTGGTCCATCTGCTTTGATATGGTCGCTAGCGTGGTTTACGGCTCAGTCGCTCACCGTCGGATACATTTTTGGCATGAGATAGCGGTCTTCGCGTTGTTGGCCGCAGCGCTTTTCCAAGTTGTCATGTTCGAGGGTGCTATCGGGCCGGTTGGTTTTGCGAACTGGCGAGCATTCTTCGAAGGATTTGTCAGGGTCGGCTTTTCGTTTCTTGCCGGCGTCTTGATCTTCCGCTGGAATATCCATCGTCGCGTCGGGGCTGTTCCACCTCAGATCCCGCTTTTCGTCCTGATCGCCGTGCTATTTTTCCCCTTTGCCGTCCCGAGTGACGTCTACGATTTCACTTGCATCGCGGTCATAATTCCGATCGTGGTCGCGCTAGCTGCAGCAGTACCGCAGGGCGCGGAGCGGCCGTTCGCTGCCTATCTCGGGCAGTTGTCCTATCCCCTGTATGTCGTCCATCTGCCTGTTATTCAGTTCGGCGATCATTTCCAAAACCTCACCGATGGCTTCATTCCATTGCCGGTCACGGTGAGCGGGACGCTCCTGGTCGCTGTCGGTGTGGCACATTTTTTACACGGTTGCTTCGATGCGCCCCTTCGCGCGTACCTGGGCCGCAAGTTTCCCTTGAGCTAGTTTAATTGCTTTCAAGCCGGCCATTGCTTTTTGGACACGGTTCGGTCCGATGAGCGCGATTATTGAAGCAAACTAGCTGGCAGGTATCGCCCTGCTCTAGATATCGAGATTCTCCGCGAAGGCCGCGCGCTCCTGGATGAAGCGGAAGCGGGCTTCCGGTTTGGTGCCCATCAGATCGTCGACGGCGCTGCGGGTGCCCTCGAAATCCACCTCGTCGATCAGCACCTTGAGCAGGGTGCGCTTGGACGGGTCCATGGTGGTTTCCTTGAGCTGGGCGGGCATCATCTCGCCGAGACCTTTGAAGCGGCTGATCTCGACCTTGGCCTTGCCCTTGAATTCCGTCTGCATCAGCTCGGCACGATGGTTGTCGTCGCGGGCATAGGCGGATTTCGAACCTTGGGTGATCTTGTAAAGGGGCGGCACGGCGAGGAAGAGGTGGCCGCCGCGCACCAGTTCCGGCATCTCCTGATAGAAGAAGGTGATGAGCAGCGAGGCGATATGGGCGCCGTCGACGTCGGCATCGGTCATGACGATGATGCGCTCGTAGCGCAGGTCTTCGTCGCGGTATTTCGAGCGTGTGCCGCAGCCGAGCGCCTGGATGAGATCGGCGAGCTGCTGGTTGGCGCCGAGTTTTTCGCGGCCGGCGCTGGCCACGTTGAGGATCTTGCCGCGCAGCGGCAGAATGGCCTGGTTGGCGCGGTTGCGCGCCTGCTTGGCCGAACCGCCTGCCGAATCGCCCTCGACGATGAAGAGTTCGGCACCCTCGGCGGTGTTCTGCGAGCAGTCGGCGAGCTTGCCGGGCAGGCGCAATTTACGCACCGCCGTCTTGCGGTTGACTTCCTTTTCCTTGCGGCGGCGCAGACGCTCCTCGGCGCGCTCGATCACCCAGTCGAGCAGCTTGGCTGACTCGTTCGGATTGTCGGCAAGGTAATGGTCGAAGGGATCGCGCAGCGCATTCTCGACGATGCGCTGGGCCTCGACGGTGGCAAGCTTGTCCTTGGTCTGGCCGACGAATTCCGGCTCGCGGATGAACACCGACAGCATGCCGACGGCCGAGATCATGACGTCATCGGTGGTGATCTGGGCGGCGCGCTTGTTCTGCGTCAGCTCGGCATAGGCTTTCAGGCCCCTGGTCAGCGCGATGCGCAGGCCGGCCTCATGCGTGCCGCCTTCGGGGGTCGGGATGGTGTTGCAGTAGGAATGCACCTGCGGATCGCCGCCATACCAGGTGATCGCCCATTCCATCGAGCCGTGGCCGCTCACCTTCTCGGTCTTGCCGGCGAAGATCTCGCGGGTGACGGTGAACTCCTTGCCCATCGTCGCCTGCAGGTAATCCTTCAGGCCGCCGGGGAAGTGGAAGACCGCCTTGTCGGGCACCTCGGAGCCTTCGGGCAGCACGCCCGGCTCGCAGCTCCAGCGGATTTCGACGCCGCCGAACAGATAGGCCTTCGAGCGCGCCATGCGAAAGACGCGGGCGGCATCGAACTTCATGTGATCCCCAAAGATCTGGGGATCGGGATGGAAGCGCACGCGGGTGCCGCGGCGATTGTGGACGTCGCCCAGCTCTTCGAGCCCACCCTGCGGCAGGCCGCGGGAGAAACGCTGGCGGTAGAGCTTGCGGTTGCGCGCCACTTCGACCTCGAGGTCGTCGGAAAGCGCGTTGACGACGGAGACGCCGACGCCGTGCAGGCCGCCCGAGGTCTCGTAGGCCTTGCCGTCGAATTTGCCACCGGCATGCAGCTTGGTCATGATGACTTCGAGAGTCGACTTGCCCGGCACCTGCGGATGGTTCTCGACCGGGATGCCGCGGCCGTTGTCGGAGACGGTGAGATAACCCTCGAGATCAAGATAGACCTCGATGAAATTGGCGTGGCCGGCGACCGCCTCGTCCATCGCATTGTCGATGACTTCGGCAAACAGGTGGTGCAGCGCCTTTTCATCGGTGCCGCCGATATACATGCCCGGGCGCATGCGCACCGGCTCGAGGCCTTCGAGGACGCGGATCGACGAGGCACCGTATTCATCCGAGTTGGAGGCGGCGGGCGCCGGACGCGCTGACGCCCCGCCAGCAGAGGGCGCTGCAGCGACGGCGGGCGCAGCCGTTACCGACGGCCGCTCGGCCAGAGCGGCAGGCTTCTGCGCCTCCTCGCGTTTTTCAGAGAGGGGCATTCCGGAAAAAAGGTCGTTGCTATCGTCCATGGAGCCGTTCAGATCTTCATCCTGTCTTAGGTCTGGCATTCCCGTCGACCCAAAATCACCGCATTTCATGCCACGTTTGCGAATCAGGCAGATTTTGCCAGAAAGCACCTCTATACGCGACACCGCCTGACTTGGCGGGTTTTTCCCAAATGATTTGCGTTGCCGGGCGCGGAATGGCAAGCGGCGGCAGGCTTCAGGAACCATCCGAATGCGAATGTCCACAAGTCATTGCACCATCATCACCGCAATTGCGGCGTTTTTCTTGTCCGTAGCCGTCCTCTCCGCCGTCGGCGCGCAGGCAGCCGATGCGCTGCCGCCCTTCAAGGACGATCTGTTTTCGAAGCAGACCGTGCTGCAGACGGGTGATGACGGCGCCTTCGAGGTCCTCGACTATGACGAGATGCGCGATATCAACGGCCGCGACCAGATCCCGCAAAAGCGGGTGCAGCAGAAATATGTGGCGCTCGGCATCCGCAAGGCCCAAGCCGACGAGACGCTGTCTCTCGATGGCGTCATGCTCGATGTCACCAGGGTGGGACCGGCCGGGAATGCCGCCTTCACGGTGATCTTCATCCATGGCCGCGACGGCGACCGGCGGCTCGGGGCCAACGACTACAGCTTCGGCGGCAATTTCAATCGGCTGAAGAACCTGGTCGCCGGCAATGGCGGCGTTTATTATTCGCCGACGGTCAGGAGTTTCGACAGTAGCGGCGTTGCCGTAATTGCCAGCCTGATCCGCTATGCCGGCGCGCAATCGCCCGGCCGGCCGATCATCCTTTCCTGCGCCTCGATGGGCAGCCAGGTCTGCTGGGGCATTGCGCGCGACGCTGACAGCGTCAAGCGGCTGAAGGGCATGCTTGTTATGAGCGGGGTCACTGACCCTGATTTCACCAGGAGCGCCTTCTACAAGGCGAAGCTGCCGCTGTGGTTTGCCCATGGCAGCCGCGATCCGGTCTACGCCGCCGCCAACCAGCAGGCGCTGTTCGAAAACCTGCACAAGGCGAAATATCCGACGCGCTTCACGCTGTTTCAGACCGGCAATCACGGGACGCCGATCCGGATGATCGACTGGCGTAACGTGTTGAACTGGATTCTTGCCAGTTAGCGGCTGGTTTTCGGCAGAAATATACGCGGGACCGCTGAGATTCCCCTTACGTCAAGGGCATGATGCTTTTCTTTGCCGCGCGCTTTTGATATTGCCCAAGGCATAAGCAGATTTTGGAAGGCTGGCATGACACCTGACGTGCGCCCGCTTGTGGCGGGAAACTGGAAAATGAATGGCATGCGTGCCTCCCTGGATCAGATCAAGGCGATCGCCGAGGGCGTTCGTTCGCCGCTGGCTGACAAGGTCGAAGCGCTGATCTGCCCGCCGACGACGCTGCTCTATGTGGCGACGGCGCTCTGCACCGACAGTCCGCTGGCGATCGGCGCTCAGGACTGCCACCAGAAGCCATCCGGCGCCCATACCGGCGACATTTCGGCCGACATGATTGCCGATTGTTTCGGCACCTATGTCATCGTCGGCCATTCCGAGCGGCGTACCGACCATGCCGAGACGGATCATCTGGTCCGCGCCAAGGCGGAAGCCGCCTTCGCCGCGGAGCTGACGGCGATCATCTGCATCGGCGAGACGGCGGATGAACGCCGGACCGGCCAGGCGCTCGATGTCATCAAACGCCAGCTCTCCGGCTCGGTTCCGGACGCCGCCACCGCCGAGAACACCGTCATCGCCTACGAGCCGATCTGGGCGATCGGCACCGGCGTGACGCCGACATCAGGCGATGTCGAGAAGGCGCACGCCTTCATGCGGGCAGAGCTTGTGGCCCGCTTCGGCGATGAAGGCCGCAAGATGCGTCTGCTCTATGGCGGCTCGGTCAAGCCGGCCAATGCCGGGGAGCTGATGGGCATCGCCAATGTCGACGGCGCGCTGATCGGCGGGGCGAGCTTGAAAGCGGCAGACTTCCTCGCCATCTACCGGGCCTATGAGGCGCTGCTCGCCTGAGGCATTGTTTATTCCTGGGTTTATTCGTTTATTCCAGGGCGTATTCCGGGCCGAAGGGCTTGGAATAGATCAAAGCCTCATGTAAAGAGCCGCCAGAATTCTTAACTTTGTCCGTCTCCAGGCGGGCAGGACTGGACCCATGCAGACAGTATTGATTGTCATCCATCTCATGATCGTGCTCGCCCTCGTCGGCGTCGTGCTCATCCAGCGCTCGGAAGGCGGCGGCCTCGGCATCGGCGGCGGTTCGGGCTTCATGTCGGCCCGCGGCACGGCTAATGCGCTGACGCGCACGACCGCGATCCTTGCGACCCTGTTCTTCCTGACTTCGCTCGGCCTCGGCATTCTGACGCGTTACGAAGGCCGCCCGAGCGACATTCTCGACCGCATTCCGGCAACAAGCGGCCAGGGCAACGGTATTCTCGATTCGCTCGGTGGCGGCGCACAGGCTCCGGCAAGTCAGCCGGCCGGCAACGGCGTTCCGAGCAGCGGGGCTGCGACGCCCGCACCGCAGGCTCCCGCCGCTCAAGCTCCCGTAACTGGCGCTCCGGTGACTCAGGCCCCGGCAGCTACCGCACCTGCAACGACTACCCCGGCAGTTCCGGCCGCGCCGGCTCAGCCCTCCGGTGTCCCGACGGGACAATAAACCGGTCTTCGACATAAACCGCCGGCAGGCCCTCGGGTCTGCCGGTTTTCTTTTGTTCAGATTCCCGCGTCACGCTCCGAAAGTTCTGGAAAAGAATTTTTGGGCTGGTGGAATCGTTTTTGAAAAGGTATCCGGTGAATCCCATGGCGCGATACGTATTCATCACTGGCGGCGTGGTTTCCTCTCTCGGAAAAGGAATCGCGGCCGCGGCTCTCGGAGCGTTGCTGCAGGCCCGTGGATATCGGGTCAGGCTTCGCAAGCTCGATCCCTATCTGAACGTGGACCCGGGCACCATGAGCCCGACCCAGCACGGCGAGGTCTTCGTCACCGACGACGGCGCGGAAACCGATCTCGATCTCGGTCACTACGAACGCTTCACGGGGCGTTCGGCGACCAAGACCGACAACATCACCACCGGCCGCATCTACAAGAACATCATCGACAAGGAACGGCGCGGCGACTATCTCGGCGCGACGGTGCAGGTCATCCCGCACGTCACCAACGAGATCAAGGATTTCGTTGTCGAGGGCAATGACGACTACGACTTCGTCATCTGCGAGATCGGCGGTACGGTCGGCGACATCGAGGCGATGCCGTTCATGGAGGCGATCCGCCAGCTCGGCAATGACCTGCCGCGCGGCACCGCTGTCTATGTCCACCTGACGCTCATGCCCTATATTCCGGCGGCCGGCGAGCTCAAGACCAAGCCGACCCAGCATTCGGTGAAGGAACTGCAGGCGCTCGGCATTCATCCCGATATCCTGCTGGTGCGCGCCGACCGTGAAATTCCGGAGGCAGAGCGCCGCAAGCTGTCGCTGTTCTGCAACGTGCGTCCGTCCGCCGTCATCCAGGCGCTCGACGTCGCCAACATCTATGACGTGCCGATGGCCTACCACCGGGAAGGTCTCGACGACGAAGTGCTCGCCGCATTCGGCATCGAGCCGGCGCCGAAGCCGCGCCTCGACCAGTGGGAAGAGGTCTGCAATCGGATCCGCACGCCGGAAGGCGAGGTAACGATCGCGATCGTCGGCAAATACACCGGCCTCAAGGATGCCTATAAGTCGCTGATCGAGGCGCTGCATCACGGTGGCATCGCCAATCGCGTCAAGGTCAAGCTCGAATGGATCGAATCCGAGGTCTTCGAAAAGGAGGATCCGGCGCCTTATCTCGAAAAGGTGCACGGCATCCTCGTGCCGGGCGGCTTCGGTGAGCGCGGTTCGGAAGGCAAGATCCATGCGGCCCGCTTTGCCCGCGAGCGCAAGGTGCCGTATTTCGGCATCTGCTTCGGCATGCAGATGGCGGTGATCGAGGCGGCGCGCAATCTTGCCGATGTGCCGGCCGCATCCTCGACGGAATTCGGCCCGACGAAAGAGCCGGTGGTCGGCCTGATGACCGAATGGATCAAGGGCAACGAGCTGCAGAAGCGGACAGCGGCCGGCGATCTCGGCGGCACGATGCGCCTTGGCGCCTACAAGGCGGCGCTGAAGAAGGGCACGAAGATCTCGGAGATTTACGGCTCAACCGATATTTCCGAGCGTCATCGCCATCGCTATGAGGTCAATATCGACTACAAGGACCGGCTGGAGAACTGCGGCCTCGTCTTCTCCGGCATGTCGCCGGACGGCGTGCTGCCGGAGACGATCGAATATCCCGATCATCCCTGGTTCATCGGCGTGCAGTATCACCCGGAACTGAAGAGCCGGCCGCTCGACCCGCATCCGCTGTTTGCCAGCTTCATCGAAGCGGCGACGGAACAGAGCCGTCTCGTCTGATGAAAGTCGCACCAGATCGCGCGGTTAGGCGCGATCTGGATTAGGTCCGGATGCTCTGCCGGATCAACCTTCAAGCCGCGGCCGGCAACGGCCCGATATAGACAGAACGCGGGCGAATCAACCGGCCGTCGAGCGCCTGTTCGCGCGCATGCGCCAGCCAGCCGACGGTGCGGCCGATCGCAAAGACCCCGGTGAAGGCTTGACGCGGAAAGCCGAGGGCTTCGAGCAGCAGCGCGGTATAGAACTCGACATTAACGTCGAGCGGCCGGTTCGGCTTGCGCGCCTTGAGGATCGACAATGCAGCAGCCTCCACCGCTTCCGCCAGCGCGCTGCGAGCCCTGTTGACCTGTCCGGTTGATATCAGCGGCTTCAGTGCGCCCTTCAGCGCATCGGCACGCGGATCGCGGACACGATAGATACGGTGGCCGAAGCCCATCAGCCGTTCGCCGCGGTCGAGCGCTTCGCCGAGCCACGGGTAAGCGTTTTCCGCCGTTCCGATTGCATCCAGCATGTCGAGCACGGGACCGGGCGCGCCGCCATGCAGTGGTCCTTTCAGTGCGCTCAGTGCTGCGAGCACGGACGAGGTGAGGCCGGCCTGTGTCGAGGCGATGACGCGCGATGCGAAGGTCGAGGCGTTGAGGCCATGGTCTGATATCGTCACCAGATAGGCGTCGAGTGCCGCCGTCTGCTCTCTGCTCGGCAATTTTCCGGTCAGCATGCGCAGGATATCGGCCGCCTGCGGCAGCGAAGCGTCGGGCGCGATCGGTTTTTTGCCGCGCTGCATGCGCAGAACCGCCGGAAGGAAGACTGCGGGCGCCGCCAGAAGGCTGAGCGCGGTATCGAAATCCTCGCCGTCGGGCAGCCGGGCGATCAGCGCTCGCATCGCATCGACCGGAGGCAGGGCGAGCAGTGCGGCATCGGCAGCCTTGATATGGTCGAACACCCCGGTTCGCGCTTTGGCGAGCCAGCCGCGCAATTCGGCTTCATCGAAGCTTCGTTCCATCAGCCCGTCGAGCAACAGGACGGCGACGCCTTCATAGGTACCGTCTGCGACCAGATGATCCAGCGATACGCCACGGATGATCAGCCGTCCCGCTTCGCCATCGACATCCGAGAGCTGCGTTTCGGCGGCGATGACATCTTCCAAGCCATTCGTCATGTTGTTTTCTCCTTTACGCCACGGATGATCCGACCTAGTCTCATTGACGTCAATCTTGATGTAAATGATCAATATGAGGTTCCGATGTCGTGGCTGACCGCCGAGGAGGCGCTACAGGCGCTGAAGACCAAGCCGCAGACGCTCTACGCCAATGTCAGCCGCGGGCGCATCCACGCCAAGCCCGATCCCTCCGATCCGCGCCGCAGCCTTTACCAGGCCAGCGACGTGCAGAGGCTTGCCGAACGCCATGCCGGCCGCCGCAAGGCCGAAACGGTTGCGGCCGAGACGATAAGGTGGGGCGATCCGGTTCTCCCCTCGGCAATCTCGACCATCACAGGCGGACGGCTTTTCTATCGCGGCCGGGATGCGGCCGATTTCGCTGACGTCGCGACGCTGGAGCAGACGGCAGCACTGCTCTGGAACGGCGCGGAAGCCTTCCTCTCCGGGAGCAGAACCGGAAATACCTCTCCGTCGCTTCAGGCGGCCTTCCGGGCGTTGGCAGGACGGGTGACATCCGATCTGCCGTCGCTCGGCCGCTCACAGGCCGCACTTCGCCGTGAAGCAGGCGGGGTTCTCTGCACCCTCGCCGATGCGCTGGCCCCGGGGCCGCCGGAGCAGCCGTTGCATCTGCGGCTTGCTGCCAGCTGGCGGCGGCCGGATGCTGCCGATTGCCTGCGCCGCGCGCTGGTGCTGATGGCCGATCATGAACTCAACGCCTCCACCTTCGCGGCGCGGGTCACGGCATCGGCGGGTCCGGCCCTTTCCGCCGCCGTGCTTTCGGGACTGGCGACGCTGACAGGACCGCTGCATGGGGCCGCCTGGCAGGGCGTCGACGCCTTGATCGAGGCAGCAGCCGCCCTTGGGGCGGAGCAGGCGATCCGCCGCACGCTTGCCCAGGGCAATCGCCTGTCGGCCTTCGGCCATCCGCTCTATCCCGATGGCGACATCAGGGCTCTGGCGCTGCTGCCGCACTTTCCCCTGCCGCCGCAGTTTGCAGCGGTTCGGGAAACCGGCGAGGAGATGGTCGGCGAGAGGGTCAATGTCGATTTCGCGCTTGCTGCGATGGCAGCCGCTTTCGATCTCCCGAGGGAGGCGCCGATCATCATTTTCTCGCTTGCCCGTTCCGCCGGCTGGCTTGCGCATGCGATGGAGCAGATCGACAGCGGCGAATTGATCCGGCCGCGGGCGCGTTATGTCGGACCGGCACCTGAAACGGACCGCAGAACTTAAGAATTCCGCCACTTCGCTTTTTTGCCTAGGGAAATATCCGAATTCGGCTATCATGCCGCACATGGAAGAAGACGGTTGGCGGGGCGCTTTCGAAAAGCTGTCCCGCGCGGTCAAGGGGACTTTCCATGGATAGGACGCTTCGTAGCCTGCTTGCCGCCGCACTCGCTGTCGGCCTCATTCCGCATGGGGCGGCCGTTGCGCAGTCTGCCGGCTGCACGGTCTCGCGTGATGCCGGCGCCCGCCAGGTGCTCAGTTGTCCAGGTGGTGTCACGGTAACGGCGGAGGCCGGCGCGGTCTACAGCCTCGTCGACCGCAACCGGGACGGCAGCCCTGATTCGGCGGCGTTGCGCCGCAAGGCGATCCTCGTCGATGTCGACAGCACGCAGCATGCCGGCGGTTTCCAGGTCGTGACGCCGCAGGCGATCGCCGCCGTGCGCGGCACTCAATGGGCTGTCGATGTCGCGGGTGGCAAGACCTCGGTGCTGGTCGTCAGAGGCAGCGTCGCGGTCCGCCGGCCGGCCGGCGAGCCGGTGGTGCTGTCGCCGGGTGAGGGCGTCGATGTCAGCGGCGGAACCGAACCCCTCGTCGTGCGTCGCTGGCCGGCGCTGCGCGCCGCCGCCCTTCTTGCCCGCCTCGGCCAATAAATCCTATGAACCATCGCCTGCAGACTGTGATCGCGATGCTGCTCGCCGGTCTTTGGGCGGCAGCACTCGGCTATACCAATCTTAATGCCGGAAGCGGCATTCTCGACCGGATGGAGGCCTCGCTTGCCGATATCCGCAGCGTCATCGTCGGGGCGAAGACACCGCCTCCTGTTGTCTCGATCGTTGCGATCGACAACCGCACCGCCGGGGCGCATGGTTATCCCCTAAATCGGGCGACGCTTGCGCGCCTCATCGAGGCGATCACCGCGCTGAAGCCGAAAGCCGTGGCCATCGATATTCTGCTGGTCGATCCGGGGCCGGAGGAGGGCGACGCGGCACTGACCTCAGCCCTTCGCCGGGGACCGAGCGTGATTGCGGCTGCGGCCACCTTTGCACAGAGTCGGCAGCGCGTGAGCGATACCGCCGACGATCCGCTTGCCGCCATCCCTGAGGCAAACCAGCTTCTCCTGCCGCTTCCCCGTTTCGCCGAGGCAGCCGCGGTCGGCATCGTCAATGTCGCAACCGACCAGACCGGCACGCCGCGCTTCATTCCGCTGATCTCGCGTACCGCAGAGCGGCTGGATCCGGCTTTTCCGCTGCGTGTCGCTTCAGTGGCGCTCGGAGTCAATCCCACCATCGAACCCGACGCCATCATGCTCGGAAAGCTGCGCATTCCCACAGATATCGGCCAGCGGCTGCCGGTGACCTTCTACGGCGGCCACGGCAGAATCGCCACCTTCAGCGCCGCCGATGCATTGGATGGCAAGCTTTCGGCGGATGCGATCGCCGGCCGCATCGTCGTCATCGGTTCGACGGTCACCGGTGGCGGCGACGTCTTTCCGACGCCGTTCGATCCCGTCATGCCAGGTGTCGAGGTAATGTCGACGGCGATTACCCATCTCGTCACCGGCGACGGCATGGTGCGCGACCACAGGATAAGGCTGATCGATGCCGCCACCGCCATCGGTCTGACGGTCGTGCTCGTTTCGCTGGTCGCCTGGCGCCGCAGTGCGGCAGGCTATGTCATCATCGTGCTGACGCTCATCGTCTGGGCGATGCTCAATCTGTCGGCCTATGCGCATGGCTACTGGCTGAGTGCGGCGCTGCCGATCGCCGCAGCGCTGCCGCCGGCGCTGATCTTCGGCGCGGCCGAACTCTGGCGCGACCGTGGCCGCGCCCGCCATTATGCCGAACAGAGCGCGCTCCTGCAGCGCATCGAGGCGCCCGGCCTCGGCGAGTGGCTGGCGCGCGATCCGAATTTCCTCGCCACGCCGGTGCGCCAGAACGCCGCCGTCATCTTCATCGATCTCTCGGGCTTTACCGGCCTCAGCGAAACCGTCGGACCGGTGGCGGTGAGCAAGGTGCTGAGCGGCTTCTTCGAACTGATCGATGAGGAGGCGCGCGCCCATGGCGGCGCCATCACCAGCTTCATGGGCGACGGGGCGATGATCCTGTTCGGCCTGCCGGAACCCTCCGATGACGATGCCGCCCGGGCTGCTGCCTGCGCAGTGAGCCTGTGTGAGCGCACGCGGGCCTGGCTTCAAGCGCATGCGGGCTTCGCCCAAAAGAAGATCGGCTTCAAGGTCGGCGCCCATTGCGGGCCGATCGTCGCCTCGCGTCTCGGTACCGGCGACCGGCAGCAGATCACCGCGGCAGGCGACACCATCAATGTCGGCAGCCGCCTGATGGAAGTGGCCGCCCGCCATGGCGTCGAGCTGGCGTTGAGCGCCGAAATCGTCCGCGCGGCAGGCCCCGACAGCATGCTTGCGCAGTCCGGCCGGATGGAGGGACCGTTGGAAACGACGCTGCGCGGCCGGGCGAGCCACATCGACGCGTGGCTGTGGCGTAGCCGCACGCTTTGACAATCGCCGCGGGAGCGGTTAGGAACGGCGCAAATACCCCGCCGGCTGGCTCCGGCCATGGCGCAGTCACGCGCCTGACAGCTCCGAAAGATCGAACCCATGACAGAATTCAACGGCGTCGTCCCGGCGATCGCCAAGGCGTTGCAGAAGCGCGGTTACGCCGAACTCACCCCGGTGCAAAAGGCGATGCTCGATCCGGCGCTCGCCGCTTCCGATGCGCTGGTCTCGGCCCAGACCGGTTCCGGCAAGACTGTCGCCTTCGGCCTGGCGCTGGCGCCGACGCTGCTCGAAGGCCGAGAGCGCTTCGGCAATGCCGGCGCGCCGCTCGCCCTCGTCATCGCCCCGACGCGCGAGCTTGCCCTGCAGGTGAAGCGTGAGCTCGAATGGCTCTACGAAATGACCGGCGCGGTGATATCAAGCTGCGTCGGCGGCATGGACATCCGCAGCGAGCGTCGCTCGCTCGAGCGCGGCGCCCATATCGTCGTCGGCACGCCCGGCCGGCTCTGCGACCATATCCGCCGCAGGGCGCTCGATATGTCTGAGCTGAAGGCTGCCGTGCTCGACGAGGCCGACGAGATGCTCGATCTCGGCTTCCGCGAGGACCTGGAATTCATTCTCGATTCGGCGCCGGACGAACGCCGCACTTTGATGTTTTCGGCAACGGTGCCGGCGGCGATCGCCAAGCTTGCCAAGAGCTACCAGCGCGATGCCGTGCGCATCAGCACCGCGGCCGAGGAAAAGCAGCATGTCGATATCGAATATCGCGCGCTCATGGTGGCGCCCAGCGACCGCGAGAACGCGATCATCAACGTGCTGCGCTATTATGAGGCGACCAACGCCATCGTCTTCTGCTCGACGCGCGCTGCCGTCAACCATCTGACTGCGCGGTTCAACAACCGCAATTTCGCCGTGGTGGCGCTTTCCGGTGAGCTGACGCAGAACGAGCGCAGCCATGCGCTGCAGGCGATGCGCGACGGACGTGCCCGCGTCTGCATCGCGACCGACGTCGCCGCCCGCGGCATCGACCTTCCGGGTCTCGATCTCGTCATCCATGCCGACCTGCCGACCAATCCGGAAACGCTGCTGCACCGCAGTGGCCGCACCGGCCGGGCCGGGCGTAAAGGCATCAGCGCCATGATCGTGCCGCTGAACGCACGTCGCAAGGCCGAGCGCCTGCTCGAAAATGCCGGAATTTCGGCTGCCTGGGCGCGGCCGCCTTCGGCCGAGGAGGTGAGCGAGCGCGACGACGAACGTCTGCTTGCCGACCCGATCTTCAACGAAACACCGCAGGAAGAAGAACAGGGGCTGGTGCAGCAGCTTCTCGCCAGCCACGGCGCCGAAAAGCTTGCCGCCGCCTTTCTGCGTCTATACCGCACCAATCATTCGGCGCCGGAGGATCTCATTGAGGTTACCGTGCAGGACGAGCGCAACCGCAAGCGCCGCGACAATGCCGAGCCGTACGAGCCTGCGCAGAAGGGACCGCGTGAGGATTTCGGCGCCAGCGTCTGGTTCTCTATCTCGGTCGGGCGCAAGCAGAATGCCGAGCCGCGCTGGCTGATCCCGATGCTCTGCCGCAACGGCAATGTGACGAAGCGCGAGATCGGCGCGATCAAGATGCAGCCCGAGGAAACTTTCGTGGAGATCGCCGCGGCGAGCGCCGAAAGCTTCCAGGCGGCGATCGGACCGAACAAGGCACTCGAACGCGGCATCCGCGTGACCCGGCTTTCGGGCACACCGGATTTCAGCCGGGCGCCGTCGCCGAAACCCTATGCCGGCAAGCCATCCCGTGACGAGCGCCCGGACGACTCGTTCCGCAGCGAGCGCCCGAAGAACAAGTTCGGCAAGGGTCCGGGCGGCGGATATGCTGCGGCTGACAATGCCGGCGGGGAAACACGGGACAGCAAGCCCTGGAGCAAAAAGCCGGGCAAGCCTGCTTTCGATGGACCCAAATCCGACAAGCCGAAATTCGACAAACCGAAATTCGAAGGCGCCAGATCTGAGGCCCCCAGATATGAGGGCAAGGGCGGCGGACCGAAGGCCAAATTTTCAAAAAAGAAGCCCGGCTGATCTTGCTGCTACAGCGCTGGATGCTGCAGCAGTTTGAATCGCGGGACCCCTTCGCCAGTTCGGGCGAAGGGCCTTGGGTCGTATTCCTCGGGGAGCTCCTGTGATGGTGGAAACAACGATCCTCAGCGTTCCGGTTTTCAGTATGCTCTGCAATGAGGCCTTCCGGCTGCGGCGTGCCGTTTTCGTGCATGAGCAGAAGGTTCCCGAAGCCGAAGAATTCGATGCCGACGATCTCAGCGCCCACCATCTCGTCGCCCTCACGGCGGGCGAAGTCTCCGGCACGCTGCGGGTCATTTACGCCGAGGAACATGTGAAGATCGGCCGTGTCGCGGTTGCCCACCCATGGCGCGGGCGCGGCATCGCGGCTGATATGATCGGGCGGGCGATGGACCTGCATCGCAGCGCGCGCGACAACCGCTTCTATCTCACAGCGCAGGCCGGCAAGCTACCGCTCTATGAACGTTTCGGTTTCGTCGCCTATGGCACGGAATTTCTCGATGGTGGCATGCCGCATCTCGCCATGAAGAACTACTGAACCATCGGGCTCAGCCAGGCAGGAGAGACAATGAAACGCCCGGTCATCTCGCAACCCGATCCAGTCGCCTTCATCAAGGCCAATCTGCCGATATCAGCCGTTCCCTGCATTCCCGAGATCCGGCTGCATACCGCAGGCCCCGCGAGCGGGCTCTGGCGGCTTGCAGGCCCCGGAGAAGCCGATCCGGCGCCTTATTGGGCCTATCCCTGGGCCGGCGGCGCTGTGCTTGCCCGCCATCTGCTCGACCAGCCGGAGACGGTCGGGGGCCGCCGTGTCCTCGATCTCGGCGCCGGCTCCGGGCTCGTCGCCATCGCGGCGGCCAAAGCCGGCGCAGTGGCGGTGACGGCGGTCGATATCGATGCCAATGCCATTGCCGCAACCGGCCTCAACGCGGCGATCAATGATGTGAACATCGTGGCCGTCGCCGCCGATATCATCGATGAACCGCCGCCGGAGACAGACCTTCTCGTGGTTGGCGACCTGTTCTACGAACCCGCCCTTGCCTTGCGGGTGATGGCGTTCCTGTCGCGCTGTCAGGCAAGCGGCATCGAGGTGCTGATCGGCGATCCCGAGAGGGCCTATCTGCCTCAGGGAGAATTGAGTCGAATCGCGACCCATGCCGTTGCCGATTTCGGCGCCGGCACGGGCGGCGGGGCGGTGCCGGCAGGGGTCTTCACGCTCCGGCACCAGTTGAAGGCGGGGATTATGCCAGGAGGTCAGGCCGCAACAGCATGACCGGGCAGGGTGCGCCGGCCGGCAATTCACCCGCATGCGGCGGGCGGATGACGAGGCAGTCGGCCGCAGCGAAGACCTTCATCATCGAGGAATCCTGCTTGCCGAATGGTTCGGCGATCCAGCCGCCCGTGGCCGATTTCGCCAGTCTGGCGCGGAGATAATCCTGGCGATGATCGTTGGCTCGCAGCGATATGGCTGTCTCGGCTGTCGCCTCGCGCCGCACCGGCGGCAGCGATGCGAGCCGGCGGATCAGCGGCTCCAGGAACAGCAGGCTGCAGACCAGGCTGGAGACCGGATTTCCGGGCAGGCCGAGCACGTGGATCGGCCCGAGACTGCCGACCATCAGAGGCTTGCCCGGCCGCATGGCGATCTGCCAGAAATCGAGTTCCATGCCGGCAGCCGTCAGCGTCGCCCGCACTAGATCGTGGTCACCGACGGAGGCGCCGCCGATCGTCACGATCACATCGGCGCCGGCCGCCTCAGCCTTGCCGATCGCGGCGGTGATGGCTGCCTGGTCGTCAGGCGCAATGCCAAGATCGAGCACCTCGGCGCCGGCCTTGCGGGCGAGGGCGGCAATGCCGAAACCGTTCGAGGCGATGATCTGCGCCGGGCCGGGTTGGCTGCCTGGCGGCAACAGCTCGTCGCCGGTCGCAAGGATGGCGACCAGCGGCTTGCGTCGTACCTCCACCGTTGCATTGTTCATGCCGGCGGCAACCGTCAGCCGGGTGAAATCGAGTATCGTGCCTGCCGGCAGCACGGCTTCGCCCTCGACGAAATCCTGTCCGCGCGGGCGCACATGCTGGTTCTGACGCACGGGGAATGTCGTGCGGATGGTGCCGTCGTCCAGCCGTTCGGCATCCTCCTGCAACAGCACGCTATCGGCGCCCGAGGGAACCGGGGCGCCGGTGAAGATGCGAACAGTCTCGCCCTTGCCGACCTCGCCTTCGAAGGCACGGCCGGCAGCCGAGGTGCCGATCAACCTCAGCACGGCGCCGGGCTCCGGTGCATCGTCGCGGCGCAGGGCATAACCATCCATAGCGGAGGAATCGAACGGCGGCTGCGTCAGCTTTGACGTGAGATCGCGGGCTAGCACACGGCCCTCGGCCTCGGCAAGGTCGAGCGTCTCGGAGGTTTCGACAGGTTTGGCGCGCGACAGCAAGCGGTTCTGCGCCTCGGCGACGGGCAGCAGGCTCATCGACCGGCCTCCGGATGACGGAAATCGCCTGACTTGCCGCCGGATTTTTCCAGCAGCCGGATGCCACCGATTTCCATCGTCCGGTCGGCAGCCTTGGCCATGTCGTAAATGGTGAGACAAGCGACTGATACGGCCGTCAGCGCTTCCATCTCGACACCGGTCCTGCCGGTCAGCTTGGCCATGGCCGTAACGCGCAGGCCGGGAAGAGCGGCGTCCTCTGATATATCGACCGTCACCTTGGTTAGCATCAGCGGATGGCAGAGCGGGATCAGATTGGCGGTCTGCT
This sequence comes from Rhizobium sp. BK112, assembly GCF_014193215.1. NCBI lineage: Bacteria > Pseudomonadati > Pseudomonadota > Alphaproteobacteria > Hyphomicrobiales > Rhizobiaceae > Rhizobium > Rhizobium sp. BK112. The sequence continues at coordinate 65,554 of NZ_JACHYZ010000017.1, read as the reverse complement.
TGGCGGCCATGATGCCGGCAAGGCGGGCGGTGGCGATGACGTCGCCCTTCTTGGCGTTGCCGTCACGGATCAGCTTCAGGGTTTGCTCGGCCATGCGCACGTGGCCCTCGGCGGTGGCGATGCGGACCGTTTCCGCCTTGTCGCCGACATCGACCATATGGGCTTCGCCGGCAGCGCCGATATGGGTCAGACGGGGCTTCTCGCTGCCCATCTCACTCGGCCGCCAGCACGGCTTCGCCAAAGAGCAGTGCGCGGGTGGCGGCCGCCACGTCGTCCTTGCGCATCAGGCTTTCGCCGACCAGGAAGGTGTTGATGCCGCTGGCGGCCAGCCTTTTGCAATCGGCATGGGTGAAGACACCGCTTTCGCCGACCAGCAGCCGGTCGTCCGGCACCATTGATGCAAGCGCCTCGCTGACGGTGAGGCTGACCTCGAAGGTGCGGAGATTGCGATTGTTGATGCCGACGAGCGGCGAAGAGAGCTTCAGCGCCCGCTCCATCTCCTCGGCGTCGTGGACCTCGACCAGAACGTCCATGCCGAGGTCGAAGGCTTCGTCCTGCAGGCGCTCGGCTTCATCATCCGACAGCGAAGCCATGATCAGCAAGATGCAGTCGGCGCCCCAGGCGCGGGCCTCGTGCACCTGATAGGTCTCGAACATGAAATCCTTGCGCAGTGCCGGCAGCGCGCAGGCCGCGCGGGCGGCCGTTAGAAATTCCGGCGCGCCCTGGAAGCTCGGCCTGTCGGTCAGGACGGACAGGCAGGCGGCACCGCCGGCCTCATAGGCGCTCGCCAGCGACGGCGGATCGAAATCCGGACGGATGAGACCCTTCGAGGGGCTCGCCTTCTTGATCTCGGCGATGAGGCCGAAATTGCCGGCATCACGCTTGGCCACGAGCGCCTTGTGAAAACCGCGCGGGGCGGATTGACCGGCCTGCATCGCCTTCAAGTCGGCGAGCGACACCGTCGCCTTTGCGGCGACAATCTCTTCACGCTTGTAGAGTTCGATCTTCTTCAGGATATCGGTCATCGGGCAATCCTAGTCGATATCGTTGGAAACGGCGATGAGTTTGTCGAGGGCGAGCGCGGTGGCGCCGCTATCCAGCGACTGCGCGGCAAGCGTCATGCCGTCGCGGATCGTCCCGGCCTTGCCCGCGATGACCAGTGAGGCGGCGGCATTGGCGAGCGAGACATCGCGATAGGCATTCTTGGCGCCGCCGAGCACCTCGCGAAGCGCTGCGGCGTTGGCAACACCGTCACCGCCCTTGATGTCGGCGAGCACGCAAGGGCTGACGCCGAAATCGGCGGGCGACAGCTCGAAGGTGCGGATCTTGCCGTCCTCGAGCGCCGCGACTTGTGTGACGCCGGTGGTGGTGATCTCGTCGAGGCCGTCGCCATGGACCACCCAGACGCATTCGGAGCCGAGATCGCGCATGACTTCGGCGAGCGGCACCAGCCATTGCGGCGAGAAGACGCCGAGCAGCTGGCGTCGGACGCCGGCCGGATTGGAGAGCGGGCCGAGCAGGTTGAAGATCGTGCGCGTGCCGAGTTCGACCCGGGAGGGGCCGACATGGCGCATGGCGGAATGATGCATCTGCGCGAACATGAAGCCGACGCCGGCCTCCGCGATGCAGCGGGAGATGATCTCGGGGCTGACATCGAGCTTGACGCCGAGTGCGGCCAAATTGTCGGCCGCGCCCGATTTCGAACTCAGCGCCCGGTTGCCGTGCTTGGCGACGGGGACACCGGCGCCGGCGACGATCAGCGCCGCCAGCGTCGAGATATTGTAGGTGCCGCTGGCATCGCCGCCGGTGCCGACGATGTCGATCGCATCGGCCGGCGCCTCGACGGCCAGCATTTTCGCGCGCATCGCGGTGACGGCGCCGACGATCTCATCGACGGTTTCGCCGCGCACGCGCAACGCCATCAGGAAGCCACCGATCTGCGAGGGCGTCGCCTGGCCCGACATCAGGATGTCGAAGGCGGCGCGAGCCTGGTCACGCGTCAGCGGCTCGCGGCTTGCGGCCTTGGCCAGGAACGGCTTCAGATCGGTCATAAGGCCTCCTAGCGGACTGTCGCCTGTTCGGCGAGCTTCTGGTTGATCTGCGCGCCGTATTGCGTCTGCAGCAGGTTGACCATCTGATCGAGGATGTCGTCGCCGGCGGCATTGGCCATGGCGGTGATCTGGGCATCGCGGTTGTTCAGGACGTCGCCGGTCGGCTCACTGTTGACCTCGGTGACCTTCATCAGGATCTGCGTCGAGGGATCGGCGCCCACGGCGCTCGCGACCGTATCGACCGGGCCGGAGAAGGCGGCGGTGACGCCGGCGCGGCCGAGCACCGGATCGTCGGTGGAGCGGGTGACACCGCTCTTGCTTTCGACGGCGATGCCGAGCGGCGTTGCGATATCGGCAAGTGCCGTGCCCTTCGCCGCCTCGGCCTTCAATGCGTCGGCCTTCTTGGCGAGCTCGGCCTTCTGCTGTTCGGCGGTCCAGTCCTCGACGGCCTTTTCGCGCACCTCGGCGATCGGGCGATCGCGGTCCGGCGTGATTTCAAGGACGTTGAACCAGACATAGCCGTCATTGCCGATCGGCAGCGGCGGCGCATCGACGCCGACCTCGGTCTTGAAGGCTTCGCCGAGCAGCTGCTGCTTGGCCGGGAGATCCTTGACCTCTTTGCCTTCCTTGTCGGCGCCGGTCATGTCGACGGCATCGACGGTGACGGCCTGAAGCTTCAGCTGACCGGCGATATCCTCGAGCGTGGAACCTCCGGCGCGCAGGTCTTCGATGCGGTCATGAACGTTGATCACCTCCTGAGAGGCGTTGGAAAGCGCCAGCTGCTTGCGGATATCCTCCTTCACCTCGTCGAAATTCTTCACCGTTTCCGGCTTGATGTTGGTGATGCGCAGGATGACGGCCCCGAAGGAGCCGTCGACCACAGGCGTCGTGCCGCCATCGCGCGAAACCGCGAAGGCTGCATTGGCAACGGCCTGGTCGGGAACCTTGTCCTTGGTGAATTCGCCGAGCAGCACGTCGCTTGCCGTCTTGCCCTGGTCGGAGACCAACTGATCGAAGCTGGTGCCGCTCTTCAGCGCCGTTTCGGCGGCGGCGGCAAGATCCTTGCTGGCGAAGGTCAACTGTTCGATGGTGCGGCTTTCCGGTGTGCGGTAGATATCCTTGCTCTTGTCGAACGTTTCGTGGATCTGATCGTCGGTGACGGTTGCAGCGTCGGCAATATCGGCGGGCTGCAGCTTGAGATAAATGAGCTTGCGGTATTCTGGCGCCCGATAACGCTGCTTGACACCTTCGAACCACGTCGCCAGCACGTCGTCGGCGGGCGCCTTGATCGGCTCGATATTGGCGTTGGTGAGCAGCAGGTAATCGACACTGCGGCTTTCATTGCCATAAAGCTTCAAGGCGTCGACCAGCGTCTTCGGCGCGGTGAATCCGTTCGAGATGGCATCGACGACCTGGCTGCGGACGGCGACCTTGCTGCGCTCCTTGATGTAGTCGTCCTGGCGGATGTTGGCATTGCGCAGGCGCGAGACAAAGAGCTCACGGTCGAACTGGCCGTTGACGGCCTTGAAAGCCGGATCGTCGGCGATCAGCTGGGCGAGGCGATCCTCCGACAGGCCGAGGTTCATGTCTTCGGCTAGCTGATCGAGCGAGGCGCCGGCCACGAGCTGGGCAAGCACTTGCTGCTCGATGCCGAAGGCGCGGGCCTGCTCGGGGGTGAGGCGCATGCCGAACTGCTGGCTGAGGCTTGCCACCTGGCGCTGATAGGCGAGGTGGAATTCGTTGACGTCCACATGCTGATCGCCGACGGTCACGACCGTGGTGCTGTTGCCGCCCGTTAACAGCTCATGCGACACGCCCCAGACACCGAAGGAGACGACGAGCAAAAGCAGCAGGAGCTTGGCAACCCAGGTCTGAGCAGCTCTTCTCAGGATATGGAACATGGAAACGCAAACCTCGCAGTATCATTGAGCCGCGCGCCGGCGGACATTCGACGTTCCTTAAAACAAACCCGACAGGAAATGAAGGGTTTGTCGCGCGAAAAGCTGCACAAGGCGGCTGCCCGGCCGCGGCGGCTTTGCGGCGAACAAAAGATCGGTTGCGGCGGAACTTTTCGGGCCGCCATTTCGTTGAAGCGGCATCCCATGAAACAGGAGCAGACCATGGCAGAATTGAAAACCGCTTCCGCCGAATCCACCGCCGCGCGTGTCAAGGCTGATATCGCAGCAGACGATCTGTCGGCGCAGGTCGCAGCCCTTCGCAACGATCTCTCCCGGCTGACGGAAAGCGTTGTCGCGCTGGGGCAGGGCGCAAAATCGGCGGTGACGGACGAGGCTTCGGTAATGACCGAACGGCTGCGCGACAAGGTGCGCGAAGAACCGCTCATGGCACTCGCGGTGACGGCAGGCATTGCCTATGTGTTCGGCCTGCTCAGCCGCCGCTGAACGGGAATTCAGAGCTCAAGAAAAAGCCGGACGTCATCAACGCCCGGCTTTCGATATGTCTAACGCGCAGATTGAGGCCAGCGGCCGGGGTCAGCGGCGGATGAGACGGCCGATGAAAATCAGGATGCAGGCACCGATAAAACCGGTGATCAGATAGCCCAGCCAACCGGCAAGCGGCTGGATGTGTAACAGACCCAGGATCCAGTTGGCGACAATGGCGCCGACGATGCCGAGCAATATGTTCATGAGCAAGCCCATGTTGCTGCTCATGACCTTTTCCGCCAGCCATCCGGCGATACCGCCGATGATGATGGCTGCAATCCAACCCACGCCTGCGTTTTCCATGGTTATCTCCCTCCTGGCAAAACGAGTCACAGAATGCACGAAACGAGAGGAAGTTCCACTCCCAGTTACCGAGATTGCTTGCGGGTTCAGCAACTTATGTGACTCAGGGCTGCAGCACGGTGACCGGGGAGTTCAGCACGTAGGCGGCTATCTGAAACAGCAGGCCTGATATGGCGAGAATTGCGAATCCCAAAGGCATGATCAGACTTTTCGTAAACATCTTTCCTCTCCCCTATGCTTAAAGCATAAGCTGAAGCGGACGACGCGCAAGATTATTACTAATAAATAGTTAAGCGCTGCATTTGAGTAAAACTTAAGATATCAAAATGACACAACCTGTTCTTTTGCGACACGGATTAATAAATACTCGAATAGCTGGCGACGAGTCGTGCGATAGATGACTAGTGAATGTTTTTCTTGCTTTGAAAAGACTGCGGTCAAACTCGCGATGACAAACAATGCCTCCGGGGGAGTACACTTCAATATTTTACGGCGTTTTGGGATTAACCCAACCCATCGGCCGTTCGCTCCGTTGGAAATACGCAGGATTAATTCCGTGGCGGGGCGAAATTTGTTTCCAGGCGCAAATGAAGCAATTCCGGTGATGGACGGAGTTCAGAATAACTTCGCCGTCATGCCAGCCCCGACGGATTGATTTTGCCACGAAGCGCATCATTTTATCCAGAAGCCATTCGATCCGGGGGAAACACTCGATGTCAAAAGCTGCAATCGCCATCGCCTGCATCTGCCTGCTCACCCTTTCCGGCTGCGGCAATACCGCATACGGGCTGAAGAAGGATGGACAGGAAGCGAGCCACGCAATGGACAACGCGACCCATCGGGTGCTTTCGGCCGGCGCCAAGAAGTGATGCGTATTAATCGCTAAAAAAGCCCGCCAGGGGTGAGGCGGGCTTCAAATAACAGGGAGAATGGACGGATGGAAGCCGTCTCGTCTAATAAAGCATTTCCTTAAGCGTATGGCTTTACGTCATTCGACGTAGCCGCGACCGGCAACGATCCGATGCGACCATGACTCGGAATCGAATCAGAAGTTGCCCCAGTTCTGGGCGCGGGCACGGGCGCGAATAATCCGGTATTCGCGACCGCCATAGAGCGAGCCGATTGTCAGCAGAAGTGTCAGAACGTCCCAGATGATATGCATGTTATCCTCTTAGGTTGGACGGCTCTGCCGTCGATCGGTGAAGCTACAATAGCAATCTTTCGAATGTGCTTATATGACAAGAAATCGGGATAAGCGGAAAAGCGGGCAGGGCGCTCCCGCAGAGGAGAGGCGGCGTCACCGCCTTGGAGCAGCAAGGTGAACAGATTACCGGACGGCGGCCGATGACGATTTTTTCCGTCCGCCACATAACGTCCTATCGTTACGTCAGGGCGGTCGATTTCGGCGAGCATCGCCTGATGTTCCGGCCGCGCGACAGTTTCGACCAGCGGCTGATCGAAGCGTCGTTGACGACCTATCCCGAGGAAAGTCATGTCCGCTGGATCCACGATGTTTTCGGCAATTGCGTGGCGCTCATCGATATTTCGAGGCCGGCGTCCGAGCTTCGCTTCGAAACCTGGATCACCCTCGATCATACGCCCCAGGTCGCCCTGGATCTCAAGGTCGACGAGGCGGCCCTGATTTATCCATTCTCCTACGACAAGGAGGAGATTGCCGATCTGACGCCGGCAATGCAGCGCCATTATCCCGATCCGAACGACGAGGTCGGACGCTGGGCACGGCAGTTCGTGCGCCAGGGGCGTCCGACGGAAACCGGGCATCTGCTGATGACGCTCTGTTACGCCATTCGGGAAAGCTTCGTCTATCAGCGCCGGATGGAACACGGAACACAGACCCCGGTGCAGACCTTGCAGCTTCGCTCCGGCACCTGCCGGGATTTCGCGCTTTTGATGATGGAGGCCGCCCGCGTCCTTGGGCTCGCGGCGCGCTTCGTCACGGGCTATGTCTATGTTCCCGACCGGGACGGCTCCACGGTGCTCGGCGGCGGTTCCACCCATGCATGGTGCCAGATCTATCTCCCCGGCGCCGGCTGGGCGGAGTTCGATCCGACCAACGGGATCGTCGGCAACCGCGATCTCATTCGTGTCGCGGTTGCCCGCGATCCGCGCCAGGCAGTCCCGTTGAGCGGCAGCTATGATGGCGACGGGGCGGATTTCGACAGCATGACGGTGCAGGTCAACGTCACCACGAGATAATCTCGATTCTCTCCGAGGTAATCCGGATTACCTCCGAGATAATCTTCCGGGGCAATCTCGGATCACCACCAAGTCTCTGTATGGTGACAGTTGTCCCTTGCGGGAACCGGGTAGCGCGATCAACGTTCCATACTCACCTCCGCACATGCGGAGCCGCGATAGGGAAGCCACAATGAAGATACGCGCCGGGTTTCATCTGGGCTACGAATGCACGCAACCAACGCCGATGCTGCTCGTCCTCAACATCCATCCCTCTCGGCGCGCCGATCTGCTGAGTGAGCAGGTCCTGACATTCGACCGGCCGATCGAGGCCTGGGAATATACCGACGGGTTCGGCAATGCCTGCAGCCGGATCGTCGCCCCGCCGGGACTGACGACCATTTCCACGGAATTCGAGATCTACGACAGCGGGCAACCCGATATTGTTCCCGATGATGCGGTCCAGCACGCGATCAATGACCTGCCGGACGATGTGCTGGTTTTCCTGCTCGGCAGCCGCTATTGCGACACCGACAGGCTGGCAGATTTTGCCTGGGCAACCTTCTCGTCGACGTCGCTCGGCTGGACGCGCGTCCAGGCAATCTGCGATTTCGTCCACGACCATATCACCTTCGATTACCAGAAGGCCGACCTCCTGCGCACCGCCCATGGCGGCTTCACCGATAAGGCGGGCGTCTGCCGTGACTTTGCCCATCTCGCCATCGCGCTGTGCCGGTGCATGAATATCCCGGCCCGATATTGCACCGGCTATCTCGGCGATATCGGCGTACCGATCGATCCCAATCCGATGGATTTCAGCGCCTGGTTCGAAGTCTTTCTCGGCGGCCACTGGCATACGGTCGACGCCCGCCACAATACGCCGCGCATCGGCAGAATATTGATGGGAACCGGCCGCGACGCCACGGATGTCGCGATGTCGACGGCCTTCGGGCCGGCAACGCTTTCCCGTTTCGAGGTGATCACCGAGGAAGTGCCGCAGGAGGCACCCAGGAACGATTGATGGTGGGCGACGGAGCTCCTATGCCTTCTTCAAAAACTCGGTTTTCAATACGAGACCTTTGACCTGCTTGGTGCTGCATTCGATCTCACCGGGATTGTCGGTGAGGCGAATGCCCTTGACCAGCGTTCCACGCTTGAGCGTCTCTGAAGTTCCTTTGACCTTGAGGTCCTTGATCAGCGTTACGGAATCGCCGTCGTGAAGCTGGCTTCCGTTGCTGTCTTTTACGATAATGTCGTCAGCCATGATGTCCTCGCTTGTTGATGCGAGACGGGAAATCACGGCGACATGGCATAGTCAACCTCAGGCGGCCTTCAATCACGTAGCCGCGCAGACATCCCGGACACACTCGCGCAGCCAGCGATGGGCGGGATCGGCATCCATCCTGGGGTGCCAAAGCAAGGAAATCGTGATCTCACACGTCGGAACGGGCAGGGGAAAACTATGCATCCCCGCGCGCAGCGATTCCGTGTGACGCTCGGGCACGCTGGCGATCAGATCGGAGGTTCGGGCGAGCGCCAGCGCCGTCGAAAAGCCGCCGACGATCGTGGCGACCTGCCTGTCCAACCCCAGCGCATTCAGGGCTTCATCGATCGGCCCCTTGTCGAGCCCGCGCCTGGAGACAATGATGTGCCGGCCGGCCGCGTAACGGGCAGGCGTGATCTCGCCTTCGCTGAGCGGATGGCCCCTGCGCGCCACGCCGATGAAACGGTCCCGGAACAAGGCCTGCGCCCGCACCTCCGGACTGGTCGTATCGCCGACGACGCCGGTTTCGAGATCGACGGTACCGTCGCGTAGCGGGGTGCTGTCCTTATCCGGCTTCTGCATGAAGCGCAGCCGGACGCCTGGCGCTTCCCGGCTGAGGCGGGCGATGAGATCGGGACCGAAATTCTCGGCGAAGCCTTCGCTGCTGCGCAGTGTAAACGTCCGGACCAAGCTTTGGAGGTCGAGCGCCTCCAAGGGCCGCAGCACCGCCTGCGCCTCCTCGACGACCCGACCGACCCGCTCGCGCAGTTCCAGCGCCCGTGGCGTGGGAACGAGGCCGCGGCCGGCGCGCACCAGCAGCGGATCGCCGGTCGTCTCGCGCAATCGGGCCAGCGCCCGGCTCATCGCCGACGGGCTCAGCCGCAGCCTTCGGGCGGCGCGCGCAACGCTGCCTTCTGCAAGCAGGACGTCCAGGGTGACGAGCAGGTTGAGATCGGGTGTCGACATGCATCCCATATAACATGGTTTCATCATGATGTGGCGTTAGACGCATGAATGAAATGCAAATCGTGCGCCTTCCGCCACGCCACGCAGCGGACTAGCTTTTCATCGGCTCCATTCGGGCCCACGGAAAAGGAGGCCATTGTGAAACCAGTCATTGCAGAGCGAGGCGAGGCCGTCGCCGAACGCATACCCTCCGTCCGCTGGGCGCTTGCCAGTCTTTCCCTATCCATGCTGCTGCCATCGCTCGGCACCAGCATCGCCAATGTCGGTCTGCCGACTTTGGCGCAGGCATTCGACGCCACCTTCCAGGATGTCCAGTGGATCGTGCTCGCTTATCTGCTCGCCATCACCACCCTGGTCGTCAGCGTCGGACGGCTCGGCGACATCACCGGCCGCCGCCGGCTGCTGCTCATCGGCATACTGCTCTTCACGCTGGCCTCAATCCTCTGCGGCCTGGCGCCGACACTCTGGCTGATGATTGCCGCGCGTGCGGTGCAGGGCCTGGGCGCCGCCATCATGATGGCGCTGACCATCGCCTTCGTCAGCGAAACGGTGCCGAAGGCGAAGACCGGGAGCGCCATGGGGTTGCTCGGAACCATGTCGGCGATCGGCACCGCTCTTGGGCCTTCGCTTGGCGGGTTCCTGATCGCCGGGCTCGGCTGGCCGGCAATCTTCCTCGTCAACGTGCCGCTCGGCGTGCTGAGCTTCGTTCTCGTCCATCGCTATCTGCCCGCCGATCTCAGCAAGGGGAAGGCGAATCGGACCAGCTTCGATACGATGGGCACGCTGGTGCTTGCCCTGACGCTGTCAGCCTATGCGTTAGCGATGACGATCGGGCGCGGCAGTTTTGGTCCGCTGAACATTGCCCTGCTGCTCACGGCCGTCTTCGGCGCCGGTCTGTTCGTGTTCACCGAGGCGAGAACGGCATCGCCGCTGGTCCGCTTGGCGGTGTTCCGCAACCCGGTGTTCAGCGCCAGCTTGGCGATGAACCTGCTCGTTGCAACGGTGATGATGGCGACGCTGGTGGTCGCGCCGTTCTACCTCTCCCACGCGCTCGGGCTCGATCAAACTCTCGTTGGGCTCGTCATGTCGATAGGCCCTGTCATCTCCATCTTGAGCGGAATCCCGGCCGGCCGCCTGGTCGATCGTCTGGACGCATCATTCGTGGTTATCGCCGGGCTCGTCGCCATGGCGGCGGGCTCCGTCGCCGTGGCCGTGCTTCCCGGCATTACAGGCTATATCGCTGCCATCGCCATGCTGACGCCAGGCTATCAACTGTTCCAGGCGGCCAACAACACCACCGTCATGGCCGACATCAGCCCCGACCAGCGCGGCGTCATCTCCGGCGTGCTCAATCTGTCGCGCAATCTCGGACTGATCACCGGCGCTTCCGTCATGGGCGCCGTCTTCACTTTCTCTTCGGGAGCGCACGATATTGCGGCGGCGCATCCCGACGCGGTTCACTCAGGCATGCGGATCACCTTCGCCGTCGCGGCAGCGCTGATTGTCGTTGCGCTCGCCATTGCGACCGGGACTTGCCGGAGCCGCCGAGCGCTCGGGGAGAGTTAGCCCGACCCTCATCGGCCGCCGAGCGAAACTCAGACCAAGGTCCGATCTGTCCCGGACTTCATGCCGATACCAAAGCTTCGGTCGCTGCAATAGGTTTTGCGGACTTTGGTGGAGTTTGCGGAGCTATTGCTGTGACCAAGATCATTGTTGCGGGGATGATACTTATGCCAGTAATCTTCTGGGGTTCTGTTGGCGTCCTGATATACTCGCACCTCTCGTGAGGGCACTCACCAGAGCAATTCCAGGATCTGTGGCTCCTCGTAGAGGATCGGGCTGCTCGGACGCCGAGGGGCCTGATCGTGAAGGAATGTCTGATGAAAATTTTGGCGGAGAATGCCGCTCAGCTGGAAGGTTGAACCAAGCCAAACTCGCTTCAAGGCTGCAGCGAGAACGTCTTTGCGACGCCGGCTCAGAGGACGGCCACGTGATCTCGTGGCAGCGACGTGACGTCAATCTGCCGCCCGACCCCATTCTTAAGTTAATGGCAGTCGCGTCCTGCTGCAGCCTGTATATCATCTCATCGTCAACGCAAAGGATCAGTGCGACCACGGCAACGCGCAGCTGCCCGCCTAACGTATGGCGAAGTAAAGCTGCGCTTCATATTGTTCATCCGGCGTCGGCATACGGGTTTCAACCAATGGAAATTTCGCGCCGCGCCGTCGCATGACTATGCCGCCAAGGTTTCCTTTTTCTTCGGAAGGGAAAGGCGCCCATTCAGTCGAGCAACTCATCCAGGAAAGCCATGCAAAAAGCTTCAAGCGAATTATCTCCAAATGACTTTGGGCAGTTTCGCTGACTTGTTCGCAAGTGAATATCCCAGCAACGTCGAGATGATTGAAATCGCGCCAAAAGACAATCGTGATTTTTTGGGAGATTGCCCGCGAGCGTCAGGGCGAGCAGAATCATTGGGGCAACAGCAAAACGGAAGCCTGCGATACCGCGCCGATGCTACTGAGACGGCATCCTACCGTTAAGGTAAGGGCGCAATTCCCGAGCGGAAATCGGAAATTATATAACAAAATCAATATGAAATGGCGGAAGAGGTGGGATTCGAACCCACGGTACGGTTTCCCGCACGCCGGTTTTCAAGACCGGTTCCTTAAACCACTCGGACACTCTTCCATCTGATTGAAAAGGTTAAGAAATCGACATTTTGTTGATTCCAGCAACCGGTCATTGCTGCCGATTTGCGACCCAATCATTCGATGGCTGGCTTTTTAGCAGCTTTGATCGCAGCGTCAACGTGCTCTGCAGCATTTGCCGGCATCTCCGCTATGATGGGCAAATAGCTCTGGAGAGAACCGACCTTCAACCGTTCTTCAGCCTGCGCGAGCCTGTGCCAGTTCCGGCGCAAGGAAGCTGCTGGTCAACCCGGCACTGCTAAACAATTCAACCCTGTTACGGCCGTTGTTTTTGGCAATGTAGAGCGCCTGATCTGCACGTTTCTGGACGTCTTGGTCGGTCAGACCCGCTTCCCAAAGTGCCACGCCTGCGCTGACGGAAGGGGTGACCTGATTTCCTTCGAAGACAAGGCTGACGGCGCTTACCGCCTCGCGTATCCGCTCAGCGAGCGCAAAAGCGGAAGATTGCGTTTGGCCGCGCAGAAAGAGGCTGAACTCCTCGCCGCCCAGCCGGCCGAACACGCAGGAAGGGGGGACATTCTGTGCAATTGTCCGAGCAACATTTATGAGAACGACATCGCCTTTGTCGTGCCCGTACATATCGTTCACACGCTTGAAAAAGTCGATATCGATGAGGACGAAGGCGTCTCCGGGGCCGAGGCTTTTCGGAAGCGAATTGAAGAAATGCTGCCGATTGGGAATGCCGGTCAGCATATCGGTATTTGCAAGTCTGGTAAGCTTCTCTTCGGCTCTCTCCTGCACGAGCACGAGCACAAACAGCGCCACCGCGAAATGACAGATGATCAGCAAAAAGAATGCGTAGCGCGGAGGAAGGGGCGCATCGTTCGGAAAGACGAAGCCGACGACCACCAAAACGGAGAGAGACGTCGCCACCCATATGGATGCGGAAAGACCGAGCCGCGCGGTAAGGCGCTCGTGGAAGAAGTCGCGGGCGATCACGAAACCTGACAAGGCAAGCAGGACGGCGGCGCTGCCGTTGAACACCGATGCTCTCAATCCGTTGTTCAAATACCATGGCGTTTTCACCGCACTCAGCGTCAGGACGACGGGCAGGAGTAACGGCCACCAGTCTCGTAAAGAGTTTTGACGCCGGCTGAGGCCGAAAAGCCCAACCGCCATGAGCCCATAACCATTGGCGCCGAGTGAAAAACTCCAGAACGTCCTGGCATCGCCGGACATATGAAGGCTCTCATCCAAACCAGCGAGCGTTGAGGCGATCGCAAGCAAAGAGAAACTGCCGGCAAGTACGCCAAGCCCTGGCGTCGCTCCGGAGCGCCATCTCACGTAAAAGAAGCAGATTGCTCCGACGATGAAGGAAGACTTGTGTAGAAGAAGGACAGTCGCAAGATCCATTGCCGGAACCCGATATGAGATGAGAAGCGGGCTCCGAATAACGGCTAAAATCTACTTTTCAATGAACGCGGAGTGACCTTTAGACGTCAGTATTCGCGGTGCTTCCGGAGACTGGCGATAGGAAGCGTTGAGCGGCCTGTTCCTCCCGCTGGAAATGACTCGCCTTCGCCCCGGCTTGAGCGTTTACTGTGCTATTCTGGCGGAGGACACACACCATGGCCATGTATCTCACGCGCTTCAGCTACACGCCCGAGACATGGGCGCGCATGATCGAAAACCCCGAGGATCGCCGGGAGGCGGCACGCAGCTATATTGAATCCGTAGGCGGAAAGCTCCACGGGTTCTGGTACGCCTTCGGCGAGCATGATGGTTGGAATCTTTGGGAGGCGCCTGACAACGTCTCGATGGCGGCGGTCGCACTGGCTATCGGCGCAGGAGGCGCGCTCAGCGCGATGGAAACCACTGTCCTCCTCAGCGTCGAGGATACGATCGAAGCGTTGGAAAAGGCGAAGTCGGTTCGATATCGTCCACCGGCAGCGTAATAAGCAGGGGCCGAATGCCAGCGAGCCCTCCGCGGCTCTCCGCGTAAAGTCTGAGCCGGGCCGCCGATTGTTCGGTGGCCCGGCCGTTAAGCGTTACTTCGACTTGATGTTTTCCCAGCGCTTCAAGAGGTCGGCATGGGTGTCGGTCCAGCCCTTAACCGCCTCGTCCATTGTCTTGCCGTCGGCGACCGCGCCGGCGATCGCGGTGATATCTGCGAGCGGGAGATATACGCTGGCGATGACTTCGCGCGCATGCGGGTTCTCGGTGGAGAAGCCGCTCTTGGCTATCCAGTTGTAGGTCTGCGCCAGCGGGAATATCGCCTTCGGATCCTTCAGAAACTTGACCGGGTACTTCTGTATCATCCACGACGGCTCCCAGAGCGTCACAGCAATCCATTCCTTTCGGTCGATGGCCGACTTCAATTCAGCCGTCATCGCAGCCGTGCTGCCTTCGACAAGCTGTAGCTTGAGGTCGTAGGCTTTGACCGAGTTGGCGGCATCGCGCATCAGGCCTGAACCCGGTTCGATACCGACGATCTTGCCGCTGAACTTGTCGGCGTTACCGTTCAACTGCTCCATGGAGTCGATCGGCACATAATTCGGAACCGCAATAGCCTGGTACAGGCCAAACGAAACCGGCGATATCTTCTCCAGCTTCTTCTTGTTCTTGTCCCAATAATCCTGTGCGACGTAGTCGGTCAGCGAGGCGAGAATCTGGATATCGCCCTTGCTGAGAGCGGCATAGGCGATGCCCCATTCGGAGAACGACACGACCTTGACGGTGTAGCCGGAATCTTCCAGCGCCTTCTTGGTGACACCGCTGATCGCTCCCAGATCTTCCCACTGCATCGTGCCAATGGTGATGGTCTTTTCTTCCGCGTGCGCGGGCAGCATGGTCATTCCGAACATGGCCGCGGCACAAAGCATTTTCCACAACTTCATCATTTTTTGCTCCTAGTTTTCGTTCCCCTTTTCATGAAACACCAGCGGTCGGCCTGGCCTTCATGATTGCGCGGCGAGGGGTCATCCCTGCGCGCAATTCCTGCAATCAGATCACCGAGTCCCGCTCGTAGCCATCATGGCCACGACCTTGTAGACGGCGAGGCCCACATCTTTCGGGACTTCAGGCATGCCTTGACTTGCGTATGCCTTTAAGATCGATCCCTGGAGGACTGGCCGAAATCGAACTGATTGGCGGGCATTCAACCCTACGGCCTTGATCAAACCGCGGCCATGAATCGATGCGCGTCGTATATGGCCGCGTGGATGTTCCTGCTTGCGACCGCATCGCCAATCCGAAACAGCTGAAACTTGCCACCGGGATTATTGGCAACAACTTGCGGCTTGCCCGCTATGAACGCCCGGTAATCGATTTCACCTTGGTTCCGGGAGAGCGGCTTGAGCGAGAAATAGAGTTCGTCCATCGGCTTCGTCCCGCTTTCGACGACAACCTGGTCCACCTCTTTTTCGACGCAGACCTTGGAATACTCGTCGAAAAGTATGACTGCGATCCTGTTGCCGCGACGTTCGAGGCGCTCAATGTGCAGGTTCAGGGTGATCTTTGCGCCGGCTTTGTTGAGGGCACGGAAATAGGCGGGGTAGCTCGTTGCCCCGATGTCCGGCGCAAGGGTTCGTGCAGGCGTGACAACTTCAAGATTCGAGCCCGCGTCGGCCAGAAACTCAGCGATCGTCATGGCGGGGTGCGAACCGTTGTCGTCGTAGACCAGCACATTTTTCGCGGGCTGAACGCTTCCGCCGAGGATGTCCCAACTGGTCGTCGCAAGCTCCTGTCCTTCCTCAAGACAGTCAACATTAGGCAGTCCGCCCGTAGCAACGACGACGACGTCGGGTTCTTCCGCCACAACGTCACTCTCATCGACGAAGCGATTGTAGTGGAATTCGACGCCGAGGCGCTCGCATTCAGACAAGCGCCAGTCCACGATCCCAAGGATTTCGCGACGGCGTTTCAGTGCCGCGGTTATTAGAATTTGTCCGCCTGCTTTGGATCCAGCCTCAAAAACCGTGACCTTGTGGCCCCGCTCGGCCGCGACCCGTGCAGCCTCAAGACCGCCCGGTCCCGCTCCGACGACCACAATCTTATGCATTGGCCCGTTGGTCTTCCTGATCACATGCGCGAGGCTGCCCTCCCGACCAGTCGCCGCATTGTGCACGCAGGTGGCGTTGCCAGCGGGGTAAATGGAATCGATGCAGAACCCCATGCCGACACAGGGGCGAATTTGATCCTCCTTCCCTTCGATCACCTTGCGGATGATGTGAGGATCGGCAAGGTGCGCGCGTGTCATGGCGACCATATCAAGCTTGCCGCTCGCAATCGCGTGTCGCGCGGTAGCCACATCCTGAATTCTTGCCGCATGAAAGGTCGGTATCTTCACATTCTGACGAACCTCTCCGGCGAAATCGAGATGGGGAGCAGATGCGGTTCCCATGTTCGGAATCACATGACTCAAGGCCTCGTCTTCTGAGACGTGGCCGCGAATGACGTTGACGAAATCGATCAAACCGCCGGCCTTCAATCGACGGGCAATCTCCACCCCTTCGTCTCGCGAGAGCCCTTTATCCCAAACCTCATCGCAGACCATGCGGACGCCGACAATGAATTCGTGACCGATGCGCTTACGGATGGCGGTGAGAATATCGTTCACCAGGCGCATCCGGTTCTCGAGCGAGCCGCCGTATTCATCCTCCCGCTTATTTGTTGCCGGAGACCAAAAATGCGCGATGAGATGCGAGGCGCATTCGAGCTCGATCCCGTCAAGCCCTGCCGCTTTGACCCGCTCCGCACTGTCGGCATAGGCTGTGATCACGCGCTCGAAGTCCCAATCCTCCATCGCCTTGGGATAGGCGCGATGCGCGGGCTCCTGGATGTGGGACGCATCGATTATCGGGAGCCAATCGCCTTTGTTCCAGTTGGTTCGGCTTCCCAGGTGAGTGATTTGAATCATCACGGCAGCGCCGTGGTCGTGAACGTCGTCGGCAAGCTCTCGAAGCCACTTCACGGACTCGTCTTTGTGGAGCTGGATATTGCCGAACGCCTGGGGACTGTCGATGTCGACGACGGACGAACCGCCGATCATCGTCATTGCTATCCCGCCTTTGGCTTTTTCCGAATGGTAGAGACGATAGCGCTCCTTCGGGAGTCCGTCCTCAGTATATCCCGGCTCGTGCGCCGTCGACATCATCCTGTTTCGGAGTGTCAAATGCTTGAGTTGGAAAGGCTGGAGCAATGGATCGTTTGACATCTCAATTGTTCCCGTGACGGCCTATTGTCGTAGTCGCCTGTTCTCCCGACGTCGGGTTCTGGCGGGTGAACGACAATGTCCGGCGAGGGCGTGAGGCCGTAAAGGGCAAATAAATTCATGGAAGTATGAGGCAGGATGGATAAAGACCGGATCGGCCGGCAGGTGAGTGGGTGATCGTCCTCCAGGCTTGTTGACCACGCGAACGATAAGGTGTTTCGCTTCTTGCCGGTGCGCAGTCTTGCACCGTGTGACGGAGATTCCGTGCGCTGCAATTTTCGAACGGCGAAGAACTCGAAACCATGAGTCATGACAGTCAGTCGTTACGACGGACAATTCCCTCCCTCCACAGCCTGATCCTGTTCGAGGCTGCGGCGAGATATCTGAATTTTTCGAAAGCCGCCGCGGAATTGTCCATCACTCAGCCTGCGGTCAGCCACGGGATCCGACAACTCGAGTCGTCTCTCGGCCACGCGCTTTTCGTCCGGGAAAGGCGGGCGCTAAGCCTGACAACGCAAGGCCAACGCCTCTATTCGGCGGTATCGGGGGGATTTGCGTCGATCGCCGAAACGCTTGACGATATCGCCGGCATGCCTCGCCGAGACACCCTCGTCATCAGCGCCTCGACGGTCATGGCGACAGAGTGGCTGATGCCGCTGTTGCCGGAATTTCGCCAAGTCCATCCTGATTTGATGATTGACCTGCGATGCTTGGACCGCGATCCAGCGATGACGACGAGCAACATCGATGTTCACATTCGGCTCGGCGATGGAAACTGGCCGGATTGTGATGCCATTCCGCTGTGGGACGAGGAAATATTGCCTGTTTGCAGCCCAGCTTATCAGGCGAAGAGCAAGCCTCTGTCACTCACCAGTGATATATTGCGCCATCGGCTTATACACTACGTTGACCCGTATCGCTTCAGGATCGGTTGGGCCGAGTGGTTGCGGGCCACAGGTGTCGGCGCTCCACCGACTTTGCCGACATCGCTGCAGGTCAACGATTCCCTTGTCGCGATGAAAGCTGCGGAAAATGGCGAAGGCATCGCGCTCGGTTGGCGACCTCTCATCGATCGGCCCCTTCGAGAAAATCGCCTCGTCATTGCTATTGACCGCACCCTGAAGACAGGGAGGCGTTTCTACGTGGTAACGCCAAGTGCCCCAAATCGCAGAAAGGTCGCCCTGATTTTCAGGGACTGGCTGGCGAGCCGTTTTGAAGGTCTTTGAGGCGCGCGTGTCGTTCCCGCCTTTGGCGTGATTTTGGAGGGGATGCTGCGCATAAACGCAATTCCAACGGCTTTGGGAGGTCGCAGCTAGCTCCCATCGGATCCAAGGCCCTTCGGACCGTTGAGCTGGTTCATATCCTCGCAAAGAGAACGAACCGCCTCCATCGTCACGGCGAGTGCCGACATCAGGATCGAGATGTCGTTGTCTTTATCTGGCTGGGAAAGCGCGCGAGATCGAGCGTGCAACTGTTGGCTGACCGTGTCGAGCTGCAGAATGGTTTCATTATTCATCGTGATCCTCCAAAGGTCTAAACCTTCAAAGTTCCCGGCGGGCATTTCGTTCCATACAGCCCGAAGCGTCAAATACGCAATCCGCCATATGGCAATTGGTGACGTGACTAGCCGTTCGGTTTGCGCAAGGGCGGAAGCCGCATGTAGTAGGAGTTCAGGGGGGCGTAGGATCCCTTCGGTTCACCCTTGCCGGGCTTGACCAGATTGGGCGCCAGTTTTCCCTCCGGCCCGAAAATATAGTCGATGCCGGCGCAGAGATGGGCGAGGGAGCGGTAGTTGAAGTGTTTGAACCAGTCGTTCGCGAGGAAGGCGGCTTCGTCCCAGGCCTTTCCGCGGAGGCGATCGTATCCGGCCTGCTGCAGAAAGGCCTCGCCTGTCCTCGTATTGATGCTGGCGCCGAGACATAAGTTGCCGGCGATCAGCGACAGCCTGAGCACTCTGATGGTTTCGGCATCCTTGTTCGATAAGGGTTTCAGGGTCTGAGCCAGATAGAAATTCGTCGATGGATCATTGGTCATCGTCTTGCGCCAATAGGCGGGGAGATCCTCCGCGCCGGCGCCGACGGCCGGTGAGACGGTCATTATGACCAGCAAAATCAAGCTTTTGACAATTCCGCCCATGGCAATCCCCCAACCCTGCGCATAGAATGCATAGCGTTATTTCGCCTGATGAGGCAAGGTGACGCCGCGCCGCGCGGGAAGCACGCGCCGCCTGTGCCAATTTGGGCTATTCGGGCATTCGGAAGCGAGTTCAGATTTACCATATGCGCCGCATCGGCATGAGGATTTCGGGCCTTATTGCGGCGGCGGAAGGGCAGGGCGGAGAGGTTCGCGTTAGTGATTTATAAACCATAATCATTAGAATTGTCGCTATCGCTGCGAAATCGTTCGTAAATTTGCCACGAACTTCGCATGATTAAAGTCTCGTTAGGCGGGTGGGGATAAGGCGTATTGGCCCGGATTGGGGCAAGGTTCCTTAACCATAACGATCTTTGAGCGGCGTGGGACATATGAAACTGGAATACGGGGCGGCGTCTTTCGCAACGACAGCACGGTGGCTGGCGATCTCGGCGATGTGTGCGACGGTTGCGGCGTGCGGCACGACACAGGCGGTGCCGAAGAAGAAATCCCACGGCAAAGAATATTTCTCCGAATCCGAATATGGCGTGAAGGCAAGCCCGCGCGTCGCTACCGGCAACAACATCCCCAAGGGCGGCGGCCGCTACATCGTCGGCAATCCTTACGAGGTGAAGGGCAGGTGGTATTATCCGAAGGAAGACTTCTCCTATAACAAAGTCGGCGTCGCCTCCTGGTATGGCTCGGCCTTTCATGGGCGGCTGACGGCGAACGGCGAAGTCTACGACCAGATGCATCTTTCCGCCGCGCATCCGACCTTCCCGCTGCCGAGCTATGCGCGCGTCACCAATCTCGAAAGCGGTTCCTCCGTCATCGTGCGCGTCAACGATCGCGGCCCCTATCACGAAGGGCGCATCATCGACCTTTCCAACAAGACGGCCGATATGCTGGATCTGCAGCACAGCGGCACCGGCAAGGTGCGGGTGCAATATGTCGGCCGCGCCCGCATGGACGGCCACGACATGCCCTATCTGATGGCGTCCTACGTGCCGAAGGGCAGCCGCATTCCCGGCGTCAATCCGGAAGGCCAGATCGCAACCGGCGTGATGGTCGCCTCCAACAGCCGCAAGATCACCCGCGATCAGCTGCAGAGTTCGGAAGATTATGAGACGCCGGCCAACGTGCCGGTGCCGATGTCGGCCACTTCCTATGCCGGGTCGACGCCGAGCGCACGCTACAATGCGGCCCCCGTCGCAGCACCCGCTTTGGCAGCGCCCGCCCATGTTCTGGTAGCGCCATCAGCACCATCCGCCACCAATGCCGCTCCGTCCTTCGACCAGATGGTCGTGTTGCCGGAGATCGGCCCCATGCCCTACGAACGGCCGCTGGGGTCTCTCGCGCTCGGCTACCAGAACGAGGATGTGAAGACCGTGACGGTCGATCTCGCCTTCGACGCTGTGATGGTGCGCAATGACGGGCTGACGCAGGAGTCGATCCTTGCTGCGACGAAGCGTCATCAGGCAAAATCCGCCGCGCGCTGAGCGCGGCAATTGCATCGAATTTCCTCTCGCTCTAACCTCCTGAAATACGCCCCCTGATCGATGGGAATTCTTGATGCTGAAGCCTTTGCTTCGTCTGCTTGTATGCATCATGCCGCTCTCCACCGGCGCATTTGCAGCCGATAGCGGTACCGCCGGTTTCGCCACCAAGGCGGCGCAGGCCTATATGATCGAGGCCGCCACCGGCACGGTGCTTCTCGCCAAGAACGAGGACCAGGGCTTTTCGCCGGCTTCGCTCGCCAAGCTGATGACGATGGATCTCGCCTTCGAGGCGGTGACGAAGGGGCAGATCACGCTCGATACCGAATATCCCGTTTCCGAATATGCCTGGCGAACCGGCGGCGCGCCATCGAGGACGGCAACGATGTTTGCCAGCCTGAAATCGCGCGTGCGCGTCGAGGACCTGATCAAGGGCGTCGCCATCCAGGGCGCCAACGACAGCTGCATCATCCTGGCCGAAGGCATGGCCGGCAGCGAGCAGCAATTTGCCGTGTCGATGACACGCCGCGCCCGTGAACTCGGCATGGAGAAGGCTGAGTTCGGCAATTCCACCGGGCTCCCCGACGGGAAGAGCAAGGTGACGGCGCGCGAGATGGTGACGCTTGCGGCCGCCCTGCAGCAGTCTTATCCCAATCTCTATCCCTATTTCGCCCAGCCGGATTTCGAGTGGAACAAGATTTTCCAGCGCAACCGCAATCCGCTGCTCGGGCTCGATCTCGGCGCCGACGGGCTTGCCACCGGCTTTACCGAGGGCGAGGGTTATTCGATCGTCGCCTCAGTCCAGCGCGATGGCAGGCGGCTGTTTCTGGCGCTTGCCGGCATCGCTTCCGACAAGGAGCGGACGGAGGAGGCCAAGCGAGTGCTCGAATGGGGACTGACGGCCTTTGAGGACCGGCAGATCTTCGGTGAGAAGGAAGTGATCGGCGCCGCCAGCGTCTATGGCGGTACGGCGCGTACCGTCGATCTCGTCGCCAAGGCGCCGGTCAGCGTCTATATTCCGATCAGCAATCCCGATCGGCTGTCGGCGCGCATCATCTATCACTGGCCGCTGACGGCGCCGGTCGAGCCGGATACCCAGGCAGGGGTGCTGAGGATTTTCGCAGGCAGCCGGCTGCTCCGAGAAGTGCCGCTTTATACGGTGCAGGCGGTCGGCGAGGGCTCGCTCAGCAGCCGGGCGGTCGACGCCATGCTGGAACTCGGCGAATCGCTGTTCTTCTCCTGGCTCTGGGACAAGTCGGCACCCGGCTGAGCGGCCACTTACTGGTGCAATTTGCCGGGAAAGGTGAATATGTCGCCGCGACGAAAGGTTTTCCTCCCTGACATCTTCGGATAGATAGATGGAGCACGGCGCGTGCGGCGCCTGGAATGCGGGAAGTTGTCATTGTCATCCGGTACGGGATTGTTCGTTACGTTTGAAGGCGGGGAAGGCGCGGGGAAATCCACGCAGATCCGCCGCCTCGCCGAAGCGTTGAAGGGCGAAGGTCACGACGTGCTGATGACGCGCGAACCAGGCGGATCGCCGGGCGCGGAGGCCGTGCGCCACGTGCTTTTGTCAGGGGCTGCCGAAGCCTTCGGCACGCGGATGGAGGCGATCCTCTTTGCCGCGGCGCGCAACGACCATGTCGAAGAGGTGATCCGGCCGGCGCTGGCCGCCGGCAAGATCGTGCTCTGCGACCGTTTCATGGATTCATCCCGCGTCTATCAGGGCATAACCGGCAATCTCGAGCCGGATTTCATCGAGACGCTGCAGCGCATCGCCATCAACGGCGTCATGCCGGATTGCACCGTGATCCTCGACATCCCCGCCAAGATCGGGCTGGAGCGGGCGCAGAAGCGCGCTCCAGCCGACGGTCCCGACCGCTTCGAGAAGGAGCGGCTCGAAACGCATGAGAAACGGCGCGAGGCCTTTCTCGACATCGCCGCCCGCGAGCCGGAGCGCTGCCACGTGGTCAACGCCATGCAGAGCGAAGAGGCGATCGCTGCCGAGATCCTGGCGATCGTCCAACAACTCAAGTCGCCCGCCGACCGTTTGCGAATGCCGGAAGCCGCCCATCATGAGTGAAGCCCATCATGAGTGAGGAAAGGCCCGGACTGCTCGACGGCGCCATCTGGCCGGGAGAAAATACCAGGCTGTTCGGCCATGAGGAGGCGGAAGCCTTCCTTGCGCAATCTTACCGCTCCGGCAAGGGCCACCACGCCATCCTGATCGAGGGCCCGGAGGGCATCGGCAAGGCGACGCTCGCTTTCCGCTTTGCCAATCACGTGCTATCGCATCCCGATCCCGAGCGAGCGCCGGAAATGATCGGCGATCCGGACCCTGCCTCTCCCGTCAGCCGGCAGATCGCCTCCGGCGCCTCGCACAATCTGCTGCATCTTGCCCGGCCGGTGGACGAAAAGACCGGCAAGGTGAAATCGGCGATCACCGTCGACGAGGTGCGCCGCGCCGGCAAGTTCTTCTCGCAGACCTCGGGCACCGGCAACTGGCGGATCGTCATCATCGATCCGGCCGACGACATGAACCGCAATGCCGCCAACGCCATCCTGAAGATCCTGGAAGAGCCGCCGAAGCGGGCGCTGTTCCTGGTGCTTTCGCATGCGCCGGGACGGCTGCTGCCGACGATCCGCTCTCGTTGCCTGCCGCTGAAACTGGCGCCGCTTGCCGACGCCGCGCTGGTCGCGGCCCTTGACCATCTCGGCATATCAGGCGAGGGCGGGGCGGTACTTTCGGCCGCCAAGGGCAGCGTCGGCGAGGCGTTGAAACTCCTGAACTACGGTGGCGGCGAGATCATTGCCGCCTATGATGAGATGCTTTCCGCCCAAGGACCGACGGCGCGCAAGGCGATGCATCGGCTGGCCGACGCGCTTTCGGGCAGGGAAAGCGACACGATCTTCGATTTCTTCGTCAGCCATGTCGGCGACGATATCATGAACCGCGCGCGGGCGGCAGCAAGCGAGGGGCAGATCACAGCTGCGGAGCGGCTGGCTCGGCTCTATTCGGACATTACCGAGCGGCTGACCATTTCCGACGCCTATAATCTCGACCGCAAGCAGACGATCATCAGCATTCTCGCCGATATCAAACAGCCGGGCCTCTAGAGCGGTTCAGCGTTTAACGGAAGCGCAGAACCGCTCTATCCTTTTGTTTTGACGCAATTCCCGGCAAAACCGCTTCGCGCTTTGCCTGGGAAAACCGCTTCGCACTTTTCCTGGAATTGCTCTAGGTCAGCAGCTTGCCTGCGACCACTGCTAGCGTGGCGGCGAGCACGATGCGGATGGTGCGCTCGTGCAGCTTCGGCGCCAGAAGGCTGCCGATAATGATGCCGGGGATAGAGCCGATGAGCAGGGCAGACAGCATTGGCCAGTCGATCTCGCCGATCAGCCAATAGCCGGTGCCGCCGATCAAGGTCAGCGGCACCGCATGGACGATATCGGAACCGACGATCTCGCGCACATCGAGCCTGGGATAGAGGATCAGCAGGATCGTCACCCCCAGCGCACCGGCGCCGACCGAGGTCAGGGTGACGAGGACGCCGAGCAAGAATCCGAGAATGACGGTAAGGGCGAGGATGGTTGCCGGCCGCGGCGGCGTGCGGTCGCCGATGGCGCGGCGCGCAAGCTGGAGTATCGGACCTCGGAAGACCAGCATGATGGCGGTCATGACGAGAAGCCAGCCCAGCGCGGTGGTGATCGTATTGGTGACGCCGATGCTTTTGCGGTCGACGCCCGCCAACAGCCAGAGCATCAGCAGGGCGGCCGGCACGCTGCCGACGGCCAGACTGCCGACGATCTTCCAGTTGACCCGCCCATGCATGCCGTGAACGGCAGTCCCCGCCGTCTTGGTGATCGCCGCATAGAGAAGATCTGTGCCGACCGCGGTGGCCGGATGGACGCCGAAGAGCAACACCAGCAGCGGCGTCATCAGCGAACCGCCGCCAACGCCGGTGATGCCGACGAGGGCGCCCACACACAGGCCGGAAAGCGAATAGAGCGGCTCGAATGTCAAACAGGCGCCCCTGTCAGCGCGCAGCCACGACAATTCCGATAGATGAAAACTGCCACTTCGTTTTGTCCCGCCCTCTTTTCCATGACGGGTAGATGGCGGCAGAAGCGGAGTCAAGTTCACCACGCCAGCGTCCGGGAAATCATCGACAGCTGGAAAGTTGAGGTTTCGCTCGACGGTGACATGCGCTAAGAGCGGCTGACCATTTTTATAGAGTTAGCCGGACATTGGCCTCCATGACAGACAAGACACCCTTCTACATCACCACCGCGATTTCCTATCCCAACGGCAAGCCGCATATCGGCCATGCCTATGAGCTGATCGCGACGGATGCGATGGCGCGCTACCAGCGTCTAGACGGCAAGGATGTGTTCTTCCTGACCGGCACCGACGAACATGGCCAGAAGATGCAGCAGACGGCGCGCGGCGAGGGGATTACCGCGCAGGCGCTTGCCGACCGCAACTCCGGCGAATTCCAGGCGATGGCAACGCTGCTCAACGCCTCGAACGATGATTTCATCCGCACTACGCAGGAGCGTCATCACGAGACGTCGCGCAACATCTGGAACCTGATGGCCGACAATGGCGACATCTACAAGGACAGCTATGCCGGCTGGTATTCGGTGCGCGACGAGGCCTATTACCAGGAAAACGAGACGGAGCTGCGCGCCGACGGTGTGCGCTACGGGCCGCAGGGCACGCCCGTCGAATGGGTGGAAGAGGCAAGCTATTTCTTCAAGCTCTCCGAATACCAGGAGAAGCTGCTTGCCCATTACGAGGCGAATCCCGACTTCATCGGTCCGGCCGAACGCCGCAACGAGGTGATCTCGTTCGTCAAATCGGGGCTCAAGGACCTCTCGGTCTCGCGCACGACCTTCGACTGGGGCATCAAGGTGCCGAACGATCCTGCCCACGTCATGTATGTCTGGGTCGACGCGCTGACCAACTACATTACAGCGACCGGCTATATAGAAGACAGGAACGGCCCGCGGGCGAAATACTGGCCGGCCGACGTGCACATCATCGGCAAGGACATTATCCGCTTCCACGCCGTCTACTGGCCGGCCTTCCTGATGTCGGCGAAGCTGCCGCTGCCGAAGCGCGTCTTCGCCCACGGCTTCTTGCTCAACAAGGGCGAGAAGATGTCGAAGTCGCTCGGCAACGTCGTCGATCCCGTCAATCTGGTGAACCATTTCGGCCTCGACCAGGTGCGTTACTTCTTCCTGCGTGAAGTCTCCTTCGGCCAAGACGGCAGCTACAGCGAAGAGGCGATCGGCACGCGCATCAACTCCGACCTCGCCAACGGCATCGGTAATCTCGCCAGCCGCTCGCTGTCGATGATCGTCAAGAACTGCGACGGCAAGATCCCGGAATGCGGGACGCTCAGCGACGAGGACAAGGCGATGCTGGCCCAAGTGGACGCGCTGCATGCATCGACGCGCGAGGACATGGGCAAGCAGCAGATACACCGGGCGCTCGCCTCGATCATAGCAGTCGTCTCCGAGACCGACCGTTATTTCGCCGGCCAGGCGCCCTGGGCGCTGAAGAAGACCGATCCGGAGCGTATGGGCACGGTGCTCTATGTGACGGCCGAAGTCGTTCGCCAGATCGCCATCCTGCTGCAGCCCTTCATGCCGGAATCATCGGGCAAGCTGCTCGACCTGGTTGCCGCACCCGCTGACAAGCGCGACTTCGCCGCCCTCGGCGAGGCAGGCCGTCTCGTTGCCGGAACGGCTCTCGAAGCGCCGACCCCGGTCTTCCCGCGCTACGTGGCTCCGGAGGCTTGAAGCCGTGCTGATCGACACGCATTGCCATCTTGATTTCGCCGACTTCGAGGCGGAGCGGGACGAGATCGTCGCGCGCGCCCATTCGGCCGGTGTTTCGCAGATGGTGACGATCTCGACACGGGTGCGCAAACTCGGCGCGCTGCTTGCCATCACGGAGAAGTATCCCTCGGTGTTCTGCTCGGTCGGCACCCATCCGAACAATGCCGACGAAGAGCTTGATATCCAGACGGAAGAGCTGGTGCGTCTCGCCAATGCCCATGAGAAGGTGGTGGCGATCGGCGAAGCCGGTCTCGACTATTTCTACGACACGCAGAAGCCGGAGGACCAGCAGACCGGTTTTCGCCGCCATATCGCGGCGGCGCGCGAGACCCGGCTGCCGCTCGTCATCCACAGCCGCAGCGCCGACGAGGACATGGCGGCGATCCTGACCGAGGAAACCGGGAAGGGGGCCTTCCCCTTCATCCTCCACTGCTTCTCCGCAGGCCCGGAGCTTGCCACGACCGGCGTCGCGCTCGGCGGCTATATCTCCTTCTCGGGCATCCTGACCTTTCCGAAGTCGGAGGAGCTGCGCGAGATCGCTAAGACGATCCCGCATGACAGACTGCTTGTTGAAACGGACGCGCCGTATCTGGCGCCGAAGCGCTGGCGCGGCAAGCGCAACGAGCCGTCCTATGTCGTCAACACGGCCGAGGTGCTCGCCGATACGATCGGCCTTTCCTACGAAGAGGTGGCGCGGATCACGACCGAGAACGCTTTCCGTCTGTTCTCGAAGATGCCGAGGGTCTAGCGGCGTGCTCTACCGGCGGCGTTTCACCATTCTCGGCTGTTCGTCGTCACCGGGCGTGCCGCGCATTACCGGCGATTGGGGCGCCTGCAATCCCGACAATCCGAAAAACCGGCGCACGCGCGCCGCCTTCATGGTGCAGCAATTCGCGCCGGATGGCGGTGTCACCACGGTCGTTATCGACACCGGGCCGGATTTTCGCGAGCAAATGATCAGGGCAGGGGCCGACCATGTCGATGCCGTGTTCTACAGCCATCCGCACGCAGATCATATTCATGGCATCGACGATCTGCGCGGCTATTTTCACAATACCCGCCGACGGGTGCCGATTTTTGCCGACCAATTCACGATGGACAGGCTGCGGGAAGCCTTCGGCTATTGTCTGGAAACGCCGCCGGGCAGCAATTATCCACCGATCGTACTGCCCGTTGTGATCGAAAACCTGGATGAACCCGTCGAAATTCGCGGCCCGGGCGGCGCGATCGCCTTCCATCCGCATCTCCAGCAGCACGGGGATATCCACTCGCTCGGCTTCCGGATCGGCGATGTAGCTTATTGCAGCGATATCAGCGATTTCCCGCCGCAGACCGTCGAAAAGCTTCAGAACCTCGACGTGCTGATCATCGACGCGCTACAATATACCTATCACCCGAGCCATCTGTCGCTGGAACAGTCGCTTGACTGGATCGGCCGGTTGAAGCCGAAACAGGCGATCCTCACGCATATGCACACGCCGCTTGATTACGACGCTGTCATGGCAGAGACGCCGGACCATGTGGCGCCGGCGTATGACCAGATGAGCTTCGAGACCGAGGTCAGGATTTAGTCTAAAGCTTGAGCCCGCTCGCCTGCACGTAGGGCCACACTTCGACGCCGCCGCGATGGATCATGTCGAGCGAGACGTAGAGAATGATCAGCAGACCGACATAGGCGATCCAGCGATGGTTGTTGAGCAACCGGGCGATCAGGTTAGCGGCGATGCCCATCAGCGCAATCGACAGGGCAAGACCGATCACCAACACGCTCGGATGTTCGCGCGCCGCACCGGCAACAGCGAGCACGTTGTCGAGCGACATCGAGACGTCGGCGATGACGATCTGGGTCGCCGCCTGGAAGAAGGTCTTCTTCGGCGCGCGTTCGGCGCCCGTAGCTTCGTGGTTCTCGCCATGGCCGGCGCGAAGCTCGCGCCACATCTTCCAGCAGACCCACAGGAGCAGCAGGCCGCCGGCCAGTAGCAAGCCGACGATCGCCAACAGATAGACCGCGACGCTGGCAAAGAGAATACGCAGAACAGTTGCGGCGACGATGCCGACGATGATCGCCTTACGGCGTTGCGTCGCCTCGAGGCCGGCAGCAGCAAGACCGATAACTACGGCGTTGTCGCCGGCGAGAACGAGGTCGATAGCAATGACCTGCAGCAAAGCCGTCAGACCGGCTGCCGTAAAGATGTCCATATGAATTATCCCCAATGCGTCAAAACCGTGCTAGCGTCTCGAAGGTTTAACGTCAACCGCTGACGGATTTCGCAGGCGGCACAATTCGCGACTCTGTGCATCAGACATGCAAGGCGGAAACACGGCGGGGCATCGCTATTCCCATCGCCATTGCCTTGGAACATTCACGTCAGCCACCGGTTCTTCAAGTCAGGAAAGCTGCCATCGATCGATGGCAGGATCGAGACATCGAGAGGAGAACCCCGTGAGCAGCATTTACAACGATACCAACCCGGCTTTCTCAGGCCCGACAGGCGGCAGCAGCCTTGCCGCATTTTTCGACAGCCGGTCAGAAGCCGAATCCGCCGTCTCCCGTCTTGAGGACGCAGGCGTGCCGGTTTCAAGAATAAGGTTGATGCCCGGATATGAGGCGGATGGAAAAAATCCCGGGGCCATGAGCGACGACCGCAGCGGCTTCTTCGACGCGCTGGCGGACTTCTTCTTCCCTGACGAAGATCGGGCGGTCTACGCAGAAGGGTTGCGGCGAGGCGGCTTCCTCGTCCAGGTCAATGATATCGATGACGCGCTCTACGAGACCGTCCACGATATTCTGGACGACGAGGGCAGCATCGACATGGATGAACGGGCGGACCTCTGGTCGTTGGAGGACAGGCAACAAGGCGCATCAAATACCGGCTTTGCCGGCCAATCCTCTGGCGGCAAGGCGTCGGAAGACCTCGCCGTGTCCGAAAGCGCATTCGACGATGCGCGCCCGCTGGCAATGCGGGACACCACGCATGGAAGCGCCAAAGTGCGCGCCTATACCTTGCCCGGCAGCAGTTCCGAACCATCGGACGATGCCGATGGGAAATCCCAAGGCCACTCTCAGACCCAGTCGCAATCCCAGGGCGGATCTCACCAGAGCCAGGGCTTCCGACGCGATCACTGATAGCGCCTGACGTGGATCAAGGCCCGGCGGCGATGCCGGGCCTTGATCTCATCCCGCTTGTTTATTCGAGGATATGTCCATGCAATCATCCATCAATCGCGACGGCCGCCTTCCAGACCCCGACGAACTGATCGCAGAAGGTGAGCCGCCTTTTGCCGATGCCGCAGTGGAGACTGCGCGTGAAAAAGCCGACCAGGATCTCAACGCCCTGCAGCAGGAGCTAAGGCTGCTGAAGGCCCATATCGGCGCGCTGCGCGAGGACGCCGAGGCGGCGCTGAAAGCCAAGGCCACATCGGTCGATGCAAGCGCCCATGTCCAGCTCGGCGACTATCCCTGGCTGAAGCTCGCCGCGGCTATCTGCGCAACCTTCATTGCAGCCAGACTGGTTCGGCGCCTTCCACTCGGGGTCATGCTTGCCGGATTTGCCGGTCATCTCACGGACGCGAGAACACCTGGCATCCGAAGCCGCATGAGCGCGCTACGATCGGTCTAGAGCGGTTCAGCTTTTCACGGAAGCGCAGCACCGCACGCAATCCCGGACGGAAAACCGTTTCACACACTTTTCCTGGAATTGCTCTGGCCGCTGCGCACCGAATGTTCCGCTTCCGTCTGCGATGCCGATGCCAGTTCCATGGC
Organism: Rhizobium sp. BK112; assembly: GCF_014193215.1. NCBI lineage: Bacteria > Pseudomonadati > Pseudomonadota > Alphaproteobacteria > Hyphomicrobiales > Rhizobiaceae > Rhizobium > Rhizobium sp. BK112. The sequence goes on along the minus strand of NZ_JACHYZ010000017.1, from coordinate 35,231 downwards.
GATGTCGACAAAGCGCTGACCGAGCGAATTGAGTTGCCGGCCTGCAATTTTCTGCAGGGCGAACTGGCGTGAGGCGATGTGTTCCTGCAGCGGAATCGCTGTCAGCACGCCCCGGCGGATCTCCTCGCGCAGGAACTCATCGGACAATATGCTAACGCCATCCGAGCGTTCCACGATTGCCTTCAGCACGCTGAAGGGAGCTGCCTCGACAAGGTGTACCGGGAAGGGGACGCCATTTGTCGTGAACAGGGCTTCAATCTGTTTGCGGAAAGCGCCGCCGCGCGGGGGCATCACCCATGTCGAGCAGGCGAGTTCCGCGAGAGAGACGTCTTGCCGCCCCTCCAATGGATGCCCCGCCCGAACCACGATCACCGATCGGGCCGTGAAGAGCGGAATGACTTCCACTCTCTCCGGTGCCGGTCTCTGTCCGACATTGGAAATGACGAGATCGAGCTTGTGGGTCAGGAGCCGCTCCATCAACTGCTCGTCCGTGCCCTCAACTACCTCGATGGCAGCATTGCCATTTTCCTCGAGAATGCGGCCGACGACCAGCGGCACGAAACTGCCGGTCGCGAGCGGCGTTCCGCCGATGTGGAGCGGGCCTTCAACACCGCGGCCACGCGCTTCCAATTCCCGTCCGGCTATCTCCAGAATGGCTTCAATGCTTTCGGCATGGCGCACCAGTATCTTGCCAGCCTCCGTCATGATCGCACCATGTCGACCGCGGTCGACAAGCTGCATCTGCGTTACGTCCTCCAGACGCGCGACGCTGACAGAAAGTGCCGGCTGGGAAATATGAAGCGCTTCCGCCGCCTTGAGGAAGGAGCCGGCGCGGTCGATGGCGAGAAGGTAGCGAAGCAGTCGGGGATCCAAGTCCATTTGTCACCAGACCTTCGGCGTGGGTGTGTTCAGAATTCCGTCGAATAGCACGTCCGCAATGGATGCCCTACAGCGCCGCCCAACGCCACGCATTTCCATCGGCAACTTTTCATGAGGCTGCCGTCTTCATGTCTTCATGTCTTCATGTGCTTTCTTAAAACGTTGATGAATGCTGCGACCTTGGGTTTGCGGAAGGCCGATGGCAACTGGACTGTCTGGATCGCGATCATTCTCGATGGAAAACCGGCCAGCAGCTGAACGAGCCGGCCTTGGGCAAGGTCGTCAGCCAGAAAAACGTCGGGGCAGATGAAGATACCTTTTCCCGCGCGCGCAGGTATCAGGCAGGCGGGAGGGCTATTGGAGAGGAAGGGGCCGGTGACCGACACTTGGATCTGCTTCCCTTCAATCAGGAAGGGCCAACGGTTCGGGTCAGGATTGTTGGCGTCGCGAATGCAAATGTGGCTGGACAATTCGTCCGGATGGGCCGGTGCGCCATGGCGTTCGATGTAGGATGGGGCGGCGACGACCAGAAGCCTTGCCTCTCCGAGCTTTCGTGCCACGAGGCTCGAGTCCTTCAAAGTGCCGATGCGCACGGCCAGATCGAAACCGTCTTCAGCGAGATCGACGTATTCATCGGACAATTCCAGCTCAACCGTAACCTCCGGATGGAGATCCATGAACTCGAGAATTGCGGTTGCGACGACCGTTTCGCCAAAGGTCAGAGGTGCTGCCACACGCAGCGTGCCTTTCAAGCCACTTGATGCCTCGAGGGACATGTCCAGCAGATCGAGTTCGTTCAGAACACGTCGGCATCCCTCGAGATAGATCCGACCGTCATGCGTCAACGACATGGATCGGGTGGTGCGATGAAGCAGATTCATTCTCAAGTCAGCTTCAAGCGTCGCGATGTATTTGCTGACGAGCTTACCGGAAATGCCCAGCCGCTCGCTTGCGGCGGCAAACGATCCCGCCTCGACCGCGGCGACAAAAGTTCGCATGCCGTCAATCTTATCCATACCGATTGTCTCCATTTTGGCGAAACTGAGACGCTATAATCGCCATTTTGGCGATTAATTGCCAGTGCTAAATCGGAACCCGGCAGATCCAGGAAACATAGATGGTTGCTTCCGAACTGCCGCTCTCGATCGCACGCGGCGTTCCGGCGGTGAGCAATCGGCGTGCCGTATCGCGTTCGACGAAGATACCGTCAACCCGGTCCCGCCCGGTCGTCGGGCGCGAAATTCACAAGTTCTGCAGCGCAGTTCCGCGCTGCCTCATGCAAACCAGGTAAAAGGGATTTTAAAAATGAGCCCAAAGGAAATCGTGCTGAGCGCTGTCGTCGCGCTGTTCACCAATTTTGATCCGGAAGCGGCAAGCCAGCTCCTGAAGGAAAACTACATTCAGCACAATCCCGCCGTACCCACGGGCGCCGCTCCTATCCTCGGCTTTCTGCCTGCGCTCAAGCAAAGCGGCCTGACGGCGACAACTCATCGCGTCCTGGCAGAGGGGGATCTGGTGGTCCTGCATTCGACCTATGAAAATGCCCAGGCCTTTGGCGGCCAGACGATGGTCGCATTCGACGTGTTCCGTGTCGAAGACGGCAAGGTTGCCGAACATTGGGACAATCTACAGGCTGCCGTCCCCGCGTCGAAAACAGCCAGTGGCAATTCGATGACGGACGGCGCGACCGAAATCAAGGATCTCGCCAAAACCGCCGAAAACCGTACGCTGGTCGAGAACTTCGTGCATGACGTATTGCTCGGCACGGCACCGCAGAAGATCACCGACTATATTTCGACGGAAACCTATATCCAGCACAACCCGATGGTGGGCAACGGATTGGACGGCCTGGGCGCCGCGCTGAAGGCGATGGCCGAAGCCGGCCAGCCGATGGCCTACACCAAGACACATTTGATCGTTGCCGAGGGCAACTTCGTCTTCACGGCCTCGGAAGGGAAGCTCGGCGAAACACCAACTGCCTTCTTCGACCTCTTCCGCGTGGAGAGCGGCAAGATTGTCGAGCATTGGGATACGATTTCCACCATCCCGGCTCAAATGGCCCACGACAACGGAAAGTTCTGAGGAAGGCGCGAAATGAAATTCGTCCTGTCAGTCATTCTGGCGTTTCTCGTTTCCATGTCCGGTACAGCGATGGGCCAAGAGAAGCATGTCGTCGAAATCGTGACGATGAACTTGAAGGATGGCGTATCAGCCGAAGCCTTCGCAAAGGTCGACAAGGCCCTCGAAGATCAGCACGTCAGCAAGCAGCCCGGTTTCGTTTCGCGTGAGACTGCCATAAACGGCCGCCAATGGCTTGTTATCGTGCATTGGAAATCGGCTGCCGCCGCGCAGGCTTCGATGGACAGTTTTGCCGATGCACCGGCAGCATCAGAGTTCATGAGCATGATCGACGCCTCAACGATGACGATGACGCGTTACGACCTCGTTATCCGCTGAGCGGCTGCACCCGTGTGGGCTCACGCTGTTGGGTGAGCCCACACATCGATATTGCCGGCGGATGGATGTTTTGGTCGCCGACGCGGGTCGTATCGTTGGGCCATCGTATGCGCTATCTCGCGTGTACATCACGCTGATGGGGGCTGAATGAAGGGCGCCGCTCGGATTAAGACGTTCCGTTTCTCGAAATGTGGGGCTGAAATTGAACCGCCGGCATGCAACGATCCCAATCCGTCAATTGTCGCTCAAAGGCTCTAACATTGATGAGCTTGCGGCCGCTCTTTCCAGCCTCTGCCTGCGAACCGAAGCCGTTCTGGAGAGCAGAGAAGCCGTCTCTTACAATATCCATTCCATCACGGCCGGACCAATCTCTCTCATCGCCGGCGTTTATGAAGGTGATCTGACGGTCCGGCATCGGAGTCCGACGGAGACCGATGTGATTATCCTTCCTCTCTCCGGACGCTCCGTCGTTACCATGAACGGTCAAGAGATGTTATCGGAGGGAACTCGTGGCGTCTTCGTGAACAGTTTGGCCGCAAGCGCAACGCGTTTCATCGGATCAAGAAAACACCTCGGCCTCAGGATCCCTCGCGACGAACTGATACGGCGCCTGGCGCTGCGCCTCAACATGTCAATACGCGGCCATCTCGATTTCGCGCCGGACATCGACTTGTCGACGGCCTCAGGATCCCTGTTGATGCGGCTGTCGGCCCTTATGTACACCGGTTTGGCAGATGGAAGCCTGGTTCAATCGCCGATAGCGCTGAGCAACCTCACCGAGACAACGATCGAACTCTTGATGGAAGCCGCTCGGCATCGCTATTCGAGCGACCTGCTCTACCGCACTGGCGAGCCGCCCCTGCCGAGGAGCGTCAAGCGGGCGATCGACTATATGCGCGCGCATATCTCGGAGCCGATAACCGTGAACGACATCGCAGCCGCAAGCGGCGTCAGCCCGCGGACGTTGCAGCAGGGATTTCGCGACTTTCGTGATACGACTCCCTTTGCCTTTCTCCAGCGCCTGCGGCTGGAGGCGGCTCATCGCGAATTGATGACAGGTGGATCGGACCTGTCGGTCAAGCAAGTCGCGCTCAAGTGGGGTTTCGTCCACCGCGGTCGATTTTCCGCCGACTACAGAAAGCGCTACGGCGTGCTTCCGTCAGAAACATTGCGGAGCTCGGGGTCGAGTTCGGCCGACTGAATAGCCGCGTCCCTCGCCAGCGCCGGGGGTATCGAGGATGCCGGCGTGAGCCACATATCGCGGGAAAGGTCCGATATCCGAGACGGAATCGTACGGCCTCTCGCGGTTTAAGTTTCTGGTAAGCGCGCGCCATTCACTTATCGCTCGGAAGTGCATGCTTTGCCGATATCCGCAGACCAATTTCGCCGCGGTGAAATCCATCTTGTGTCGGCAAGCAGCGTATTTGAGCTGATGAGGTTGGAATGTCGAGATTGCCGCTAACGTTGCTACTTATGTTATTGACTATATTTCCACTGCTGGCCTTCGCGCTTATGGGTGCGTCGACCGCATTGGAATACTACCATGGGTATTCTTCTTTCGAGCAGGCGGACGTCACGCAACGCCTTGGAAGGGCTGGCGGCGTTCTGGCACAGGTCATCCCGGCAGAAGCGTTTTCTTCTGCTGACGACCGTCAGGCGCGCCGGGCCGCATCGGATGCTGCTCTTGCGGAAGTTCAGTCTGCCTACGACGCCTGGAAAGCGTCCGGTCTTGCCGATCCCGCGATCGAGCATGCCGTACAGATCATTGGCGAGAAGCGCGACAATCTTGCGAATTTCCGCAGCCGTGTCGATGCCGGAACCGCCGGCGAGACTGAAGGAGGTGTTGCCCTGCGTCCCGCTGCGGCCGCCGGTCTGGATCTGATCCGCCGCACCGGCGCGACGATCGACGATCTCGAACTGGCGCGTTTCATCAACGGCTTCCACGCCCTAATGCAATTCAGGGAGGCGGGGTTCATGGAAATCAGGCCGGGCAGGGCTTATATCAAGAATTCGACAATGGCGGTCGATCTCTTTTCGTCGCTTCTGTATTCCAAGAGCCTGCGACAGCTTTATTTCGCGCCGATGCATGAGTTTCTGCCAGCGGACCTGGTAAAACCCTACGACGATTTCGAGGCTGGCGCCGAGGGCAGGTTCATAGCGAGCGTGCGCGATCAGGTTTACGCGAACCTGCCAAACGTCTCCTTTCCCGTCGATACAGCTGATCGCTGGAATGCCGCAACTGGGCGGAGAGCCGAACTGCTGGGCCAGCTTGTCACACGCGCCAGCGCACGGCTCGACCAGACGGCCGCCAAACGCTACTCCGAACTTCGGAAATCCTTCCTGGGCTATTCCGGCTTGACACTCGCGATCATGACGATTGTCCTTTTGCTCTGCGTAACGGTCATTCGCAGGATTTCCCGCTACATTCGGTCGCTGACCGGACGCATGACGGGACTGGCGGAGGGCGATACCGCAACGGAAGTGCCGTTGACGAGCCGACGCGATGAAATCGGTGAGATGGCGCGAAGCCTGGAATTCTTCCGTGAGGCAGCGATTCAGAAGAAGAACCTCGAAGCGTCGGCAGAATCCGAGCGGGATCGCTCGGAAAAAGAAAAACTCGACATCCAGGAAAGCGCCGAGCGCGAGGCGGAAGACCGGCTTACGCGGGCGACCACGGCGCTCGCGACAGGTTTGAAGCGATTGGCGCATGGCGACCTGGTCTGTGAGCTAGAGGAGCCGTTCGCTCCGCAATTCGAAAGCCTGCGCGAGGATTTCAACGCCTCTATACGGCAACTGCGGGACGCGCTCCAGACGGTCGGGCGCTCTGTTGAAAGCGTGACCAGCGGCAGCGCCGACGTGTCCGCCGCCTCCGAAGATCTCTCGAAACGCACGGAGCAGCAGGCCGCCTCGCTTGAAGAGACTGCGGCAGCGTTGGAGGAAATCACCGCCAATGTGATGTCCACCACCAAAAGGACTTCGGAAGCCCGCGGCGCCGTTCAACGCATGCGAGATCATGCCGAGATATCCGGTCGTGTGGTGCGTGACGCGATCGGCGCCATGAACCGTATCCAGGGCTCTTCCCAACAGATCAGCCAGATCATCGGGGTCATCGACGAGATTGCCTTCCAAACCAACCTCTTGGCGCTCAATGCAGGTGTCGAGGCGGCGCGAGCGGGCGAAGCCGGGAAGGGTTTTGCGGTCGTCGCCCAGGAAGTCCGTGAACTCGCTCAACGCTCTGCCAACGCGGCGAAGGAAATCAAGAAGCTCATCGACACTTCGGCTTCGGCTGTCGGGGAGGGGGTAAAACTCGTCAGTGAAACCGGTTCGGGGCTGAGGACGATCGAGGAGCTCGTGCTTGATGTCAACGTTCACATGGACGCGATAGCGATAGCGTCCCAAGAACAGTCCTCCGGACTTCACGAGATCAATACAGCCGTCAATCACATGGATCAGACAACGCAGCAAAATGCCAGCATGGTCGCGGAGATGAGTGCAGCCGGTGCGAGTCTTGCACAGGAGAGCCGGAGTTTGGCGACGCTGTTGAAGCATTTCCGCTTCGAGACCGGGCGGAAGGACATTCGCATACAAAGAGCTGCCACAGAACTCAGAAGCGTTCGACGCCCCTTGCCTCAAACGAGCCGTGGCAATCTAGCACTCGCATCCTCAAATGAAGATTGGCAAGAGTTCTGACTCCGGCAAACTGCCATCGAATATATCAACCATGAAGACAACGGCAGGGTCGTTCCCGGCCGTTTCCTCGACGCTGTTTCACCGCGCGGAACTGCTTGGGTTCAGGATTTGTCTGATCCATCCTCACGCGCCTTGCTTGCCAAGATAACGTGCCTGCCACTTGCCCGTCCTGACGTTTTCCTCGGTTGATTTGTGCAGCATTTCAGTGAAGCGTATCGCTGCAAGCGTGCGCTCCGTATTTTGAAGCGAGGCGATCAGCCAAGTGACGTTGAGGTTGTCGATCGGCGACCAGGCGAACTGGGTCAGCGGTGAGTTGACCATCCCGCAATAGGGCATGATGGCAAAGCCGACCTTGCGCCGAATGAGGTCGTCCATAGGCGCATATTCGGTTTCTACGGCAACTTTTGCCCGGCGGCCGATACGGGCGAATTCTGCTTCGACCAGTGTTCTCAGGCCGTCGGGACGCGGCGTCAGGATCAGCGGTCGGTCCGCCACCGCATCGAGGCTGACCGGCCGATCGGGCGACAGACCGCTGTCGACAGGCCCGACCAGGTAAAGCTGCTCCTGAAGCAATGGCACGGTGTGCAGATCGGGCTCCGTCAACGGTGCAGCCAGAATGCCGATGTCGATGTCCCGGAAAAAGATCGCCTCGCGAAGCTGGACCGAATGTGCACCGCGGACGCGAAGGCGCACATGCGGGTAGGTCTCCACGAAGCTTGCCACAAGTTCGCCGGTCAATACGCGTCCCATGAAGGGCGGCGCGCCGAAGGCAAGCCGGCCTGATGGCGTGTTGGCGGCGTGCATGACTTCCTCCGGAATCCTGGCGATCTCTTCCAGAACCGCTTCCGCGCGCGTCCGGAACACTTCGCCGGCCGGCGTCAGTGTCAAGCCTCGACCCGTGCGATGAAACAGTGGCGCGCCGATCTCCTGTTCCAAGGCTGTGATCTGCCGGCTGAGCGCCGGCTGCGAGATGTCGAGCTTTTCGGCCACGCGCGACAGATTGCCGAACTCGGCGGCCTTCAGAAAATATTCCCATTTTCGAAGGTTCACAGCCTCGCCTCCGTTCGTGCCGCGATATGCATTTAAGGTTATAGCTGAACTGCCGTTCTGTCTATTGATGAAAGGCGCCGCGCTTGGAATAGTCGCAATGGGTTGAGGAGCCCGTGTTCGAGGAGATCTTTATGTTCAAGCGCGCAATTCTGACCGCAACTGTCGTCATCGCCGGCGGGACCCAGTCCTGGGCCGAAACCCGGATCGCCATCGGCACGCCTCCCATTGCCGAAGTGGAAGCCGCCTTCGTGGCCAAGGATGAGGGCCTGTTTGAAAAGAATGGCCTCAACGTCGAGTTCCTGCCGACCGGCTCCAACCAGACGCTGGTGGCATCGCTGGTCGCCGGCTCGCACCAGATCGTCGCCGTTTCGCCCACCGTGCTGTTGCAGGCGGTCGACAGCGGGATCGACCTCGTGGTCGTTGCCAATTGCGGCGTGACCGCAGCGCGCACGGCCAGGAATGTCGGTCTTGCGGTACGCGAGGGTGTCGAGATCGCCAAGCCGGAGGACCTGGTGGGCAAGAAGATCGGTACGCCAAGCATCGGCGGCACCCTGGATATCCTGTTCCGCCAATGGCTCAAGCAGAAGAACGTGTCGGAGAAGAACATCACCTTCATCGAGGTGCCGATCCCGAACACCGCTGACGTCCTCAAGGGCGGCACCATCGATGCAATCATCGCCGGACAGCCTTCACTCGGTCGCGCCGTCAGCCAGTCGAATGGCAAGGTGGCGTTCAATTTCATGGCGGACCTTCCCGAAAGCCTGCCTTATACGACCTTCGTGGCGACCCGCGATTGGGCCAAGGACAATGCCGAGACCATCAAGTCGTTCCGCGCCGCCTTCGCTCAGGCGACAGACCTGGTGGCCGCCAATCAGACCAGAACCCGCGAGATCGTCTCGAAATACACCAAGCTGCCCATTGAGGTTCTGAACAAGATCGAACTGCCGGAATGCAAGACCGTGCCGACCACGGCCGCGCTCGACTATTTCGACAAGGCGATGCGGGAAGGCGGCATGCTGACCGGCGAGATCGATACCGCTGGCCTGATCGCTCCCTGAGCCCCCTTCGTCAATATCCACAGGTGACATCATGGCCCAGATGACCGGCGCGGAAGCGCTAACCCTTTTGCTTGTTCGGGAAGCGGTTCCCTTTGTCTTCGGCGTCGCCGGCGGCAAGCTGAACCCGCTGTTGCATGCAATTTCGCGCGAACCGTCGATCCGTTATCTCGGTGTGCGCCATGAGGCATCTGGCCCCCTGATGGGGGCGGCGATTGCCGCAGCGAGCGGACGGATCTGCGTGGCGCTCGGTGAAATGGGACCGGGCTCGTCCAATCTGGTCGGCGGCCTCGGCACCGCCTTCAACAACAACTTGCCACTCGTGCTCGTCACCTCAAACAATCACCATGCGTGCGCCTATCCCCACCGCGGCATGTTCATGGATCTCGACACGCATGCGCTCCTGAAGCCGCTGACCAAATGGAGCGCGGTTGTGCATGACGGGCGACGGCTGCCCGATCTCGTCCGCGACGCCTTCCGCCAAGCGCTGACCGGGCGGCGCGGCCCGGTTCATCTCGATGTGCCGCAGGACGTATTTACGACCAAGTTCGATTTCGACGACGCGGCGCTTTCGCTGCCGCCATCGGCCTATCGCACCGTCGAAGGCCCGAGAGCCTCCGCTGCCCAGATCGCCCGCGCCGCCGACATGCTGGCGCAGGCGGAGCGCCCGGTGCTGGTTGCCGGCGGCGGCGTCGTGTCCGCGGAAGGGGGCGCGCTGTTCCGCAATCTTCTGGAGGTTCTGAAGGCCCCGGCGCTCGCCACGCAGATGGGCATCGGCACGGTTCCTTCGGATTCGCCGTTCTTCATCGGCCATGGCGGCATCATTGGCGGCGACGCGGTTTCTTCGGCCCTTGCCGGAGCTGATGTCATACTAGCTGTCGGATGCCGGTTTTCCTCCTGGCTCTGGAACGAAACCGGTGCCCTTGCAGGCGGCGGTGCCGACCTCATCAACATCAACATCGATCCGATGAGCCTTGGCGCGAATGCCCGCCATGCCCTCGGCATATGGGCGGATGCCGCCAGCGCGCTTGCCGATCTGCTTGATGCCCTGAGGAGCCGGCAGATACCGGATCGGTCGCGGTGGCTGGCGCGCATGCGCGATATCTACGCCAGCTATCGCGGCAAGCTCGAACGCATGAACGAGGACAATGGCCCGGTCATGCATCCCGCCCGTCTCGGCACCGCGCTCGGCAAGCTTCTGCCCGCCGATGCGCTGATCGCCTACGACGGTGGCCACACCTCCTTCTGGAGCAATGATCTCACCCCGGCAACCATCGAACGCACCCGTTTCCACGAGCCCGGCATGTGCCAGCTCGGCTTCGGCACGCCCTATGCGGTGGCGCTCAAGCTACTTCATCCAGACAGGCCGGTCTTCAACATCTGCGGCGACGGCGCCTTCGGCTTCACGCTTTCCGAGCTCGACACCGCCCGGCGCTACGGTCTGCCGATCATCAACATCATCCACAACAATGCCTCCTGGGGCGTCATCAAGATGGGCCAGAGAAAGACCTACGACTTCTCGTTCGGTACGGATCTTGACGGTGTGGACTATGCCGACGTCGCACGCGGTTTCGGTTGCCATGGAGAGCGGGTGACAACGGTGGAAGAGATCGGGCCGGCTCTCGAGCGGGCTATCGCCTCCGGCCTCCCGGCGGTGATAGATTGCCACGTCCGTTTCGAGGCGCATCCCAGCATGCCTTACTTCGCGAAGATGAATGCCTATGGATTCCCGCAGGGGGCAGGCGGCCCGCATGCCGCTCTTGTGAAGGGAGTTTGATGTGGTTGTGACGCAATTTTCCACCCGCCGACCCTATGGTGAAAGCAATGCGCCGGCCTCCGGCGAGACGCGGATTCGCATCCGCGACGTGACGCTCTCCTATGGCCCGCTCCAGATCATCGGCGGCATCAGCCTCGATGTCGCGGCCGGTGAGACCGTCTGCGTCATCGGCCCATCCGGCTGCGGCAAGACCACGCTGCTGCGCATGCTGGCCGGTCTGGCAAAACCGACCTCCGGCAGCGTCGAACTCGATGGCGCGGGGCTTGGCGGACCGAACCGCTCCGTGGCGATCGTCTTTCAGGACTACGGAAAGGCTCTGCTGCCCTGGCGGACGGCAGCAGGCAACGTATCGCTGGCGCTGGAAGCACGCGGCTGCCGCCCCGCCGACCGGCCTGGGATCATCCGAGATCTCCTCGAGAAGATCGGCCTTGGCGCTCACGCCGACAAATATCCGGGTGAAATGTCCGGGGGCATGCAGCAGCGCCTGCAGATCGCCCGCTGTCTGGCGCAGGAGCCGAAGGTGCTCCTGATGGACGAGCCCTTCGGCGCCCTTGATGCCATGACGCGGCAGGCGCTTCAGGACGAGGTTCTCGGACTGGTTGCCGCAACCGGGGCCACCATGGTTTTCGTCACGCATGATCTCGAGGAAGCGATCTATCTTGGCGACCGGATCGTCTGCCTGCAGCCGAATCCCGGCCGCGTCGGGCGGATCGTCGACGTGTCGCTGTCGCGGCCACGCGACCAGCTTCTGACCCGTGAGGATCCGGAATTTCTGCGTCTGCGCCGTGAACTCTACGATCTCATCAAGGATGATCACCAATGACCGCGCAGCGCCTGCTGAGCACTGGCTGGCGCGCGGCTCTGCTGCCGGTCGCCCTCATCGGCCTGGCGCAGCTTGCCGCGACCGCGACTGCGCTGGAAAGCGACAGCCTGGCGAGCCCGTTCGATATTGCCAAGGCCTTCTTCTCCGTCGTCGCAGACGGTTCGCTGCTGCGGGCGACGGCGGATACGCTGAAAGCGGCTGCCGCCGGGTGCCTTCTCGGTGTCGGGGCAGGATCGCTTCTCGGCATCGTGCTCGGCCTTTCCCGCATTGCAGACGATGCACTCGATCTGACGATCGAGCTGCTGCGGCCGATCCCCGTGGTGGCGCTTATCCCGGTCGTGATGATGTTGCTCGGCTTCGGGGCGGAAATGGAGATCGTCATCATCGCGCTCGGCATGCTGTGGCCCTCGGTCGTGCTGGCACGCGCCGCCGTCAAGGAGGTGGAGCCGCGCCTGATAGAGGTATCCAGCGTACTTCAACTCGGCTTTGCCGCCCGTCTCGGCAAGATCGTTCTGCCGGCCATCCTGCCACAGCTCTTCATGTCGCTGAAACTTGCCGCCGGCTATGCGCTTGTGGTCGCAGTGACGGTGGAGATCACGGCCAATCCGCTCGGCCTCGGCTATGGTATCATGATGGCGCAGCAGGCCCTGAGGCCGGCTGAAATGTTTGCCTATCTGATCTGGATCGGCGCGATCGGCTGGCTCATCAGCCTGCTTCTCAACGCGGCGCAACGGGCCTTCTTTCCGGCCTTCGTCAAGGGAGAGGGGCGATGAGGCATTTTTCCCTGCGACGGCTTTTGCTCGGCACTGGGGCGCTGGTACTCTTCGTTCTTGCGTGGAAGCTGGTGACCGATGCCAAAATTGTCTCGCCGATCTTCTTCCCCGGCCCGGAGCGAACCTATGCCGCGCTGGTGAAGGGGCTCTTCGGCGGCGCCCTTCTCACGCAGACGCTGGAGACGATCCAGCGCATGCTGCTCGGCTGGCTGCTTGCTTCGTTCGTCGGCGTCTTTCTCGGCGCGCTTATCGGCGTGTCGAAACAGGCTCGCGCATTCATCGCTCCGACGCTCGAACTGCTTCGGCCGCTTCCCGCTTCGGCCATGATTCCGATCGCAATCGCCTTTCTCGGTTTCTCCGATCACATGGTCCTCGTCGTCATCGCCTTCGGTGCTCTCTGGCCGATGCTGCTCGCCACGATGCACGGCTTCGCCGCCATGGAGCCGCGGCTCTATGAGGTCAGTCAGGTGCTTGGCCTCAGTCGTTCAGAGGTGATCTGGAAGTTGGCACTGCCGAGCGCCATGCCGATGATCCTCGCCAGCCTGCGGCTCGGCCTGACCATCTCACTCATTCTGGCCGTCGTCGGCGAAATGCTTGCAAGCCGCGAAGGGCTCGGCCAGAGCATTCTGGCGGCCAGCCGAAGTTTCCGTTCCCCCGATCTTTTCGCCGGCATCGTCATTCTGGGGGCAATTGGCCTCGCCGGAAGCCGGTTGCTATCGGTTGCGGAAAAACGCCTCCTGCGCTGGCAGGCCGCCAGCCGCTGATTTTTGTCTTTTGAATAGATGGATCTTGTCATGTTCAAACTTTCCGATGCCTCAACCATCATCGACACCGCCCTTGCGGAAGGACGGACCCGTGGTCTCGCGCCTCTGGCTGTCGCCGTCCTCGACGCCGGTGGCCATCTGGTCGCGTATAAACGCGAGGACGGGGCCGGCATCGTTCGTTTCGACATCGCCTTCGGAAAAGCCTGGGGCTCGCTCGGCATGGGATTCGGGTCGCGCGAATTGACGGAACGCGCCGGCAAGAACCCAACATTCGTCACGGTTCTATCGGCCGTCAGTGGTGGGCGCATGGTGCCTTCTCCGGGCGGTGTCTTGATCGCCAATGGACAAGGGCACATCATCGGCGCGGTCGGAATTTCCGGCGATCTCGGAGACAATGACGAGCTTTGCGCCATTGCCGGCATCGAGAAGGCCGGGTTCCGGCCTATCGCAAAACTTGCAGATTGATTTCTGGAAGAATTCGCCTGTTCATTTAAAGGGAAGCCTCCTGCAGACCGCAAGCTGCATCGACGGGGCTTTGTCCTGCGAACGGAATTTCACCGATTAGAGCCTTCACCAGCGCCTGCTGCACCGGCGGCACGGCGGCATAGCCGTTCACGAAGGTTCTGCATTCCGGCATGTGATACAGCAGGAACGGCGTGCCGAGCGAGATGTAGACTGTGGGAAGATAGTCCCACAGTCTTTGCATCGAAAGCGGGAACAAGCCGTGCAGGTCCTCCCAGCGCGGCCCCAGGTTTTCCTTGGCGGACACACCTTCCTCGGCCATCAGATACATGCCGATATCGTGGGCGGCCGGATCGATAGCATCGCCCCGGCGATAGAGCGTGACGTCAAAACCCCGTTCGCGCAGCATATCGGCCACGCGCAGTTGCGGCAGTGGGCCGGAAGGGCTCATCCGGCTTTCCAGTTGCGCCAGCAGGATACGTTTGTGCCGGCTCGGATCAAGCGGCAGCAGAGCCTGCTGGTCCTTGACCAGCGTGATCCCGGCCTCCGCGGCCGATTTCGACCATGCGGCATGCTCGGCGCCGCCGAGCAGCCGCGGGCGATCTTCCGCCTCCGGGGGATGGCCGCCGGTCTCGTGGAGCTTCATCGATGCTTTGAGCGCAAGCACACGCAAGACCGCTTCATCGACACGCTCCTGCTTGAGAAGACCGTTCTGAAGGCCTTCCCTGATATAGCCGAGATCCTTGTCGAGATCAGCCGGGAACAGCAGGATATCGCAGCCCGAGGCGATGCAGAGCGGCACGAGTTCCCGCCGCGCGCCGCGCGCATTGAAGCCGACCATGCCGGAGGCATCGGAAACGACCAGGCCATTGAAACCCAGCTCTTCTCTGAGAAGGGTGGTGGTGAGGTCGAAGTTGAGCGACGCAGGCATATGGGCGGGGCTCAGGGCCGACGATCCCAGCTCGGCCGTGTAGGCGGGAAGGGTGATGTGGCCTGCCATGACGACCTGCACCCCCTTCGCAAAGGCGTCGGCATAGATTTTGCCAAACGTCCGGCGCCACTCTTCCATCGGCATCGTATTGTGGGTGGTGGCGAAATGCTGGTCCCTGTCGTCGATGCCGTCACCCGGCCAATGCTTGATCGAGCTTGCGAAACCCGCCGAGCGGGCGCCTTGCTGATAGGCCGTCGTCATTGCCATGACTGTCGAGACATCCGCGCCGAATGACCGGGTGTTGACCACGTTCGAACGGAAATTGACCGCAAGATCGGCAACCGGCGTCCAGGAGATATTGAAGCCGAGAAAACCGCCCTCGCGCGCCGCAACGACACCCATGCGCCGCGCATGCTCGGCGTCTCCCGTCGCAGCGATGGCCATCTGGTTGAGGTAGGGCGTTCCGGCCGCAACGCTGCTCTTCTCCGAGAACTCGATGTCGCAGCTCATCAGGAGCGGTATCGCCGTCTGCGACTGAAGGAATTGCGCGCTGTCGCGCAATTCCTGCTCGGAACGGGAGGGCATGCGATGAATGCCGCCGACATGGCGCTGCAGCGGGGCCGAGAGATTTTCCGGCGAGAGGTCGCGGCAAAGAGGCAGCATGATCTGCCCGAGCTTTTGGTCCAGCGACAGGCTGTCGAAAGTGGATCTCACCCACGCAAGAGCCGTGTCATCGAGATGGAAGGGATGTCCTGCAAGCTTTTCAAGGATGGTCTCGGTCATCAAACCCGCTTTCCGCTGTCTGCGTCAAATATGTGAAGGCGATCCTCGGACAGGCCGAGCCACGCCTTGTCGCCGGGTTTTATGCTGACGGAGGCTGATGTCTTGGCGCAGATGCCAATGCTGCCGCGTTTGCACCAGACGAGCTTTTCGGCTCCCATCGGCTCGACGACGTCGACCTCGACCGCCACGCCCGATGCGGCCTCTTCTGCATGGAGCACGACGTCTTCGGGGCGGATGCCGACGATCACCTTTCGGCCGTTGGCCAGCGGCGCTTGCAGCGCGGACGTGATGCGCACCGCCTTGCCGTCGATGATCACATCGCCGCCTTCAACGGCGGCGTCGAGGAAATTCATGGCGGGCGAGCCGACGAAACGGGCGACGAAGGTGTTCGCCGGCTTGTTGTAGATCTCGTCTGGCGTGCCCTGCTGCTGGATGATCCGGTCCTTCATGACGACGATGCGGTCGGCAAGCGTCATCGCCTCGATCTGGTCGTGGGTCACATAGATCATCGTCGACTTGAGCCGCTGATGAAGACGCTTGATCTCGACGCGTAGGTCTGAGCGCAATTGGGCGTCGAGGTTGGAGAGCGGTTCGTCGAAGAGAAACACGCCCGCGTCGCGCACGACGGCGCGGCCGATCGCCACGCGCTGCCGCTGGCCGCCGGAAAGTTCCGACGGTTTGCGGTCCAGCAAGGGTTCGATCTGCAGCATCCTTGCCGCATTGGCGACGCGCTTTTCGATTTCCGGCTTGGCGGTCCCGGCGACTTTCAGGCCGAAACTCAGATTTCCCCGCACGCTCATCCGAGGATAGAGCGCGTAAGACTGGAAAACCATCGCGATCCCGCGGTTCTTCGGCTCGACATTGGTCATGTCGTGACTGCCGATCAGGATCTGCCCTTCGGCAACGTCCTGGAGCCCGGCGATCGCATTCAGAAGCGTGGACTTGCCGCAGCCGGAAGGCCCGAGCAGGACGATGAATTCCGACGGCGGAATGTCGAGATCTATGCCTTTGAGGACCTCGACCTGCCCGTAGCGGATGCCGAGATTTCGCAGTTGAACGCCTGTCATGATTAGCCTTTCACGGCACCGGAGGCCACGCCGCGGACAAACCAACGGCCCGAGGTGAAGTAAACGAGAAGCGGGATGATCGAGGTGAGCAGCGTTGCCGCCATCTCCACATTGTATTCCCGCTCGCCATAGGTGGAGTGCACGATATTGTTGAGCTGGACGGTCATCGGCGCATAGTTGATGCCGCCGAAGACGAGGCCGACGATGTAGTCGTTCCAGATGAAGGTGACCTGCAGGATGCCGGCGACGGCGATCATCGGAACCGACATCGGCAACAGGATGGAGAAGAAGAAGCGCCAGTAGCCGGCACCGTCGACACGAGCGGCCTTAAAGAGATCGATCGGGATCGTTGCGAAATAATTGCGGAACAGCAGCGTCACGACGGGCAGAGCGAATACGACATGCACCGCGATCACGCCGGCCAGTGAATTGAACAGGCCGATGGTGGAAGTGATGTGCACGAGCGGATAGATCAGCACCTGATAGGGAAAGAAGCCGCCGATCAGCAGCACGGTGAAAAGCACGTTGGCAAAGCGCACCCGCCAGAAGCTCAGCGCATAACCGGTGACCGCGCCGGCTGCGATGGCAAGGGCGACGCTCGGAATGGTGATCAGCACGGAATTCACGAAGCCGACTTTGAGACCCTCGCAACGCAGTCCCGTACAGGCAGAATTCCAGGCCTTGGACCAATATTCGAAGGTCAGCGCATGGGGCAGGGACAGCAGCGTGCCCGTCCGGATCTCCTCCATCGACTTGAAGGCCGTCACGATCATCACGTAGAGCGGGATCAGCACCACGATCGCGATTGCGATCAGCAAAACGTAGGTCAATGCGCGCGACAGCGGGGCGGCATAGGCATTGCGGTGTACGGGAGCGCGGCCGTTTTCAGTGGTCATTCGACAGCTCCCTTGCGACGGTTCTTGAGATAGAGAAGCGGCACGGAGACCAGCAGGACGAGAAGCAGCAGCGTGGTGGCCGCGGCGGATGCAAGGCCCACCTGCTGGCGTTCGAACATGTGATCGATGATGAACTTGGCCGGCACATCGGTTGCAATGCCCGGTCCGCCGCCGGTCATGGCAACCACGACGTCGAAGAGGCGCACGACCGTCAGACACATCAGGACCAGCGCAGTCGTGATGCTCGCGCCGATACTCGGGACGATGATATAGAGATGCGCCTTCCAGGCGGGGATGCCCTCGATGCGGATCGCCTTCCACAGATCGTCGTCGACGCCGCGTAGCCCGGCGAGGAGAACGACCATGACCAGGCCGGACGAGTGCCAGACGGCTGCGAAGATGATCGTAAAGATCGCCGTATCCGCATTGACGATCCAGTCGAAGGAGGCATTCTCGAAGCCGAGCTTGCGAGCAACGTCGGCAATGCCGTAATTCGGATCGAATAGCCAGCGCCATACCAAGCCGGTGACGATGAAGGACATGGCGAAGGGATAGAGGTAGATCGTCCGCAGCGCGTTCTCACCGCGGACGCCGCGGTTGATCATGGCGGCGAGCGAATAGCCGATGAACAGCGTGACCGGGATGAAAATCACAGCGAACAGGGCCATATTGGTAAGCGAGACATGCCACCGGGCGTTGGAGAACAGGTTTATGTACTGGGTGAAACCGGCAAACCTGTAATTGGGCAGCATGGAGGACCGGGTGAAGGATATGCCCGCCGCCCATAGAACGCCTCCGACATAGACCGACAAAACGACGAATGCGACGGGAACAAGTGTCAGGGTCGCTTGAAGGCGACTGTTTGAAGGCGACGTTGCGAACACGGCTGGGGACTCCGAATATCTCAGTCGTTCGGGGGAGGCGACGGAATACGCTCCCCCCGAAGCGGTTGCGTCAGCTCGCGGAGAGCCCGTTCGCATAGGCCTCGATGAACTGGTCGGCAGTCAGGCCGCCCTTGCTCCAGAAGCGGGTGATCGCATCCTCAACGGCACCGACAACGGCCGGCGGGAACATCATCTGGTCGCCCGCCGTTGCGAGCTTGGCGTCGCTGAAATAATGCGACGCTTGCGCAATACAGCTGTTGAGCTTGGACGTATCGGCGCCCTTCAGGATAGGGATCGTACCGTTGGCAACCGCAAAGGCGGTCTGTGTCGGAATATCCGTGAAGGTCTTGAGGAGCAGATCCTGCGCCTTGGCCATCGCATCATCCGCGGGTTCGGGGAACAGGAACACGTCACCCGAGATGATCATGCCCTGATCGGCGCCGATGATTGCACATTCATAGTCGCTGCCGGCCGATTTCCCGGCAGCAGCAAAGGCTCCGTTCAACCATGTGCCGCCCTGGGTCATAAGCGCCTTGCCTGAGATGACGAGGTTGGTCGAATCCGGCCAGGAGCGCCCCGGCGAGCCGGCATCGGCATAGTCCTTGAGCTTTTCGAACACTTTGACGGCGGCCTTGAACTTGTCGCCCCGCACCGCTGCCGCATCCCTCTTGTAGATAACCGCATCATAGGTTTCGCGCCCTGCAACGCCGAGCACGACGGCATTGAACATCAGCCGCTCCCAGCGCGGCTCCCCGGAGGGCGCGAAAGGAATGAGGCCAGCCGCCTTGGCCTTGTCGAGCGCAGCAAATACCTCGTCCCAGGTCTTGGGCGTCGACACGCCTATTTTGTCGAGGATCGGCTTGTTGAACCAGAACCAGTTGGCGCCGTTGCCGGAGATCGGAAGCGCCCAGATCTTGCCGTCGACCGTGCCCGAATTCAGCAGGGCTTGCGGCATTTTTTCCTGCCAGTTGTCGGCCGTGGCGGTCTCCGTCAGATCACGAAGCAGTTCGTTTTCCTGGAGTTCGATAAACTGGGCACCGGTATTGAACAGCATGGCGGCGGGTGGGTTGCCGCCGACCACCCGGTTGACGGCCGTCGCGCGGGCGTTCGGTCCGCCTGATATGGCATTGTCGACCCAGCTTCCCCCAAGCTCGGTGAACTTCTGGGCCAGAACCTTGACGCCGGCCGACTCGGCGGCGGAGGTCCACTGATGAATTACCTCAGCCTTGATCTCATCTGCATTCGCAGAGGCTGCGAAGCAAAGCGCGACTGCAGTGGTCGCAGTAAAAAGCAATTTGAAAATCACTGTCTTCTCCTCCTGAATTCCGCGGCGGATTATTCAGGAGCGCATTATCATTCGTCCAATAATGGATTTAGCAAATACCATAATCAGAAATTATAGATCTTTTCGACACTCAGACAGCGTTCATAGTTTCTCAAGCTCAACCGTCAGGTGGGCGACGCAGCGTCCGGGGGGTCGCTTTCGAGGTCGGCCCTGATGAAATCGGCGGTCTGTTCGTAGTGCTGCTGCAGCAAGCGTACAGCCTCGTCGCTATTGCGATCGAGCACGGCTTTCAGAATATCCGCATGCTCCTGCGCTACGTTGCGCACGCGAAACGCCTTGCGGCTGGACAGTGAGCGATAGCGATGAAGCCGGTCGGCGAGCTGTTCGCAGAAGCCGATCAACGGTCGCGAGCCGCAGCCGCCGATGAGCTGCGCGTGGAAGGCGCGATGCAGCCGCTCCCATTCCGGATTGCTCTCGAACCGCTCCGGGTTCAATGAGCGAGGTGCGCGCTCCAGCCTGTGGTGCGCAACGAGAAGGGCTTCCTCCCATGCCGGTGTGCTGTTTGCGAGCGACTCCCGCAAAGCCAGACCTTCCACCCAGCAGCGGGTTTTGGTCAGCTCCCCCAATTCCCCCAAGCTGATCGGTTTCACGAAGAAGCCACGCTGCTCCTTGCCGATGACCAGATCCTCGGTGGTTAGGCGGTTCAACGCCTCCCGCAAGGGCGTTTGCCCCGCTTCGTATTGCTCCATCAGGAAGCGCAGTTGCAGCTTGCGTCCGGGTTCCAAGCGCGCGGACAGGATGTCGGCCTTCAGCCGTTCGTAAATGCTGGTTGCCAGTGTTGCGGGGCTCTCCGGCCCCCTGTTCAGCGCATCTGCGTCCATATCGAGTCCATTGTTCAAATCTGTTTTCATATACACGACCACATGCAATTCGTAAAATTTATAAATTTTTACTTTACACGAGCGTTTATGGATATTATTCGAAAGCAGCACAGGAGGACAGCGTGAGCGTAGGCAAGCAAAGCGCAGGGCGGTTCGACAGCGGTTGCGGCTGCTGTGGCATCGACATTCACTGCCATGTCGTGCCGGCACGTTTTCCGCTGCCGGCTAGTGGCGCGCCGGTGCGCGGCTTTCCCTCTATGGTCGCCTCGGGCGATTGCCATGCCACCGTCGTCATCGACGAGAAGCCCTATCGCACGGTCAGCGACGCCTGCTGGGTCGCCGAACGGCGGCTCGAAGACATGGACCGTAGCGGCATAAGGCTTCAGGCACTTTCACCCATGCCGGAACTTTTCGGCTACTGGATGGAAACCAACGCGGCCAACGACCTCCTCCGTCACGTCAACGACGCGATTGCAGCACTCGTTGCGGAAGGAGAGGGGCGTTTCGTCGGGCTGGCCGGCGTCCCCCTGCAGGATATCGACCTTGCTATCGCCGAGCTGCACCGCACGGTCAGTACCCCAGGCTTTCGCGGCGTCGAGATCGGCAGCAATATAAATGGCGTTCCGGTCGGCGATCCCAGGTTCCATCCGTTCTTTGCGGAAGCAGAGAAGCTTGGAGCGGCCGTCTTCGTCCATGCGGTGCGACCGGCCGGCATGGACCGGCTCGTCGGGCCGGCGCCGCTTCAGCAGGTGCTCGGCTATCCCACCGATGTGGGGCTGGCCGCGGCCTCGGTGATCACCGGTGGGCTGCTGTTGAAATTCCCCCAACTACGGATCGCCTTCAGCCATGGCGGCGGCACGCTCGCCTCGCTTCTGCCGAGGCTGGAGCAGGGCTATGCGGCTTTCCCGGCTCTGAAGGAAACGATGGCTGAACCGCCCTCGGCACAGGCCCGCCGGCTCTACGTCGACTCTCTCGTCTTCGATACGGACACGCTGCGCCGCCTGGTTTCAGTTTTCGGAGAGGAACGCGTGTTGCTCGGCACGGACTACCCCTTCAATTTTCGCGACCAGCAGCCCGTTGCGCGCATCGAGGCCGCTTTCGCCGACACAGGACTGCGCGAACGGCTGTCCTTCAGGAACGCGCAGGCCTTCCTTGCCCTGGATGAGGTTTGATCAGATGTCCGACTTTCCCGTCACCGCCCTGCGCAGCGTCGAACTCGGCACGCCCGACCTGGCTGCATCCGTCGATTTTTATAGCCGGGTCTGGGGACTGGACGTGGTCGCCGAAGCCGGCGGCAAGGTTTTCCTCGCCGCGACCGGCGACGATTTCCATGTGCTGGAACTGAAGCCGAGCGACCGCTCGGAACTGCGCAAGATCACGTTCCGCGTCCATTCCGCCGAAGATCTGAAGTCGCTTTTTGCAAAGGCCGTTGCGGCGGGATGCGTCACGATGCGTGAGCCGGGACCTGCCGACGCACCGTCCGGCGGGGAGCGCTTCGTCGTTCGGGAGCCGCAGGGTTCGGTGCTGGAATTCGTCTATGGCGACGACAGGAAGGCGGGCACAGTCGTCGCCAACCGGCCGGAACGCCTCGCGCACGTCAATATCAACAGCGCTGACATCGAGGCCCTTTCGGATTTCTACCGCGATGTCCTGGGCTTCCGCCTGACCGACCGGTCGAAGCTGATGGCCTTCCTGCGCTGCAATGACGATCACCACGCCGTCGTGCTGGCGGAAGCGCCGGTGAACGGTTTGAACCATATCGCCTTCCTCATG
The DNA here is from genome assembly GCF_014193215.1 of Rhizobium sp. BK112. Classification (NCBI taxonomy): domain Bacteria; kingdom Pseudomonadati; phylum Pseudomonadota; class Alphaproteobacteria; order Hyphomicrobiales; family Rhizobiaceae; genus Rhizobium; species Rhizobium sp. BK112. The sequence continues at coordinate 13,001 of NZ_JACHYZ010000017.1, read as the reverse complement.
CCCGATCTCGAATCGGTCATGCGCGGCTCCGGCCGGGTGGTCGATCACGGTTACCCGATCGGCTGGGGCGTCGGCCGCCACGGGCCGGGCGACAATGTCTTTGCTTACTTCGTCGATCCGCAGGGCGTCGTGGTCGAATACACCGCTGAGGTTCTGGAGGTGGACGATGATTATCGCGTGCGGGGTCCGGACGAATGGGTCTGGCCGCCGGGCCGCACCGATCATTGGGGCATCGCCGCCCCCAAGAGCGACGCCTGCAAGAAGGCACAGATTTCCATCGGATTTTCCGGCGCCTGACGCGGCCATCATCATAGCAGAGGCATTCCGTTGAATAGCGAGAACAACATTTCCCATCGTTATGACGTGCTGGTGGTCGGCTTCGGCCCGGCCGGCGCCGTGGCTGCCGGCATGCTGGGCGCGCGCGGTCATTCCACTCTTATCGTCGACCGGCTGACTGACATCTATGACAAGCCCCGCGCCATTGCCATCGACCACGAGATCCTGCGCCATTTCGACAATATGGGCATCGCCGACGACGTACTGCCCCATATCGCGCCCTTCACCGCTTCCCAGCACTTCGGCGCACAGGGGCAACTCATTCGCCGCATCGACATGGTGCCCGCGCCCTATCCGCTCGGCTACACGCCAAGCATGGTGTTCACCCAGCCTCCGGTCGAGGCCGTGCTCAGGCGGCATGCCGAAAGCTTCGATTGCGTCACGGTCGAACTCGGAACCGAGATGACCGATCTCGATCCGCAGGCCGATCAGGTCGTTGCAACGCTGAGGGACGCCTCCGGCAAGTCCCGGACGGTCGCGGCAAAATACCTGGTCGGTTGCGACGGCGCTTCGAGCCGGGTTCGCGAACTGTCCGGCATGACGCTCGAGGATCTTACCTTCGACGAGCCCTGGCTGGTGGTGGACGTGCAAGTGCATGATGCCGCACTCACCAAGCTGCCGCAGACCTCGGCGCAATTCTGCGATCCCTCGCGGCCGACCAGCTATATCATGGGGCCGAAGAACCATCGCCGTTGGGAAATCATGCTGCTGCCCGGCGAAAATCCGCGCGAAATGGAAAGATCCGAAAACGTCTGGCGGTTGCTGTCGCCCTGGCTCACGTCAGAAGAGGGCGAACTCTGGCGCGCCGCTGCCTATCGCTTCCATGCGCTGGTGGCCGATGAATGGCGCCGCGGCAGGGTGTTGATCGCCGGCGATGCCGCTCACCAGCAGCCGCCCTTTATCGGGCAGGGCATGTGCCAGGGCTTGCGCGACGTTTCCAATCTCGTCTGGCGGCTGGACCGCGTGCTGACGGGACAATCCTCGGAAGCGCTGCTCGATACCTATACGGTCGAGCGCAAGCGCCACGTGCAGACCCTGACCGGCAAGATCAAGGCGATCGGCCAGATGATCTGCGAACGCGATCCGGCGGCAGCGGCCGCGCGCGATGCTCGCATTCTCGCCGAGGGCGGCGGCAAGCCGCCGACCATTACCCGCCAGGAAATCGTTCCGCCGATCGAAGAAGGTCTGCTTGCCGCGGCGGGAACGTCGGCGCGGGGGCTGCTCTTTCCGCAGCCCGCCATCGTCGAAGGCGCTTCCACGCGCCTGCTGGATCATTTCACCGGCCCGAATTGGCGGCTCATCCTCGACGGCCGCCGGATCGGGGCCGGGGAGGGAGAAGCATTTGCCGGGGAGATCGATGGGATCGTGATCAAGACCGTCGTCCCTGAAGGTGCGGAGACAGTCGATCCCTCGGCCCTTCGCGAGAAGGATGGCGTGCTTTCCGCTTGGTTCGACCGGCATGGCGCAATCGCCGCACTGGTGCGTCCTGACCACTATGTTTTCGGCGCTGCCCAGAACGTTCAGGCGCTTCGCCAGCAGATCGCGGATCTGCTGGCTCGCCTCGCCTGAAGAGCAGGGCCTGTCACACATTGAAGTTCAATCGGTTTCTGGGAGGAAGATATGACCGAACCAACCACTGTTACCTCAGGCAAATGGCGCCCCTTTGCCGTTCTTGCCCTTCTCTTTCTGTTCCAGACGCTGAACTTTTTCGACAAGCTCGTCTTCGGGCTGTCGGCGGTGCCGATGATGAAGGAGCTTGGGATTTCGCCACAGCAGTTCGGGCTGATCGGCAGCAGCTTCTTTTTGCTGTTTTCGATCTCCGGCGTCCTTGTCGGCCTTTTCGTGATCGGCCGCATGCCGGTCAAGTGGATCCTCGTCATTCTGGCGGCGATCTGGTCGATCGCCCAGATCCCGATCTATTTCACCAGTTCGGTGACGGTCCTGATCGCCTGCCGCATCCTGCTCGGCCTTGGCGAGGGACCCGGCCTGCCGACGGCATTGCATGCCTGCCATAACTGGTTCAGCCCGGAAAAGCGCAGTGTGCCGAGCGCCGTCGTGCTGCAGGGCATCAGCGTCGGCCTGCTCGCCGGCGGTCCGATCCTCACTTATATCATCGTCAGCCACGGCTGGCGTTCGGGCTTCCTGTTCTGCGGCCTCATCGGCATTGTCTGGATCGCGGCCTGGCTGCTCATCGGCGGCGAAGGGCCGCATGCGGGCACGGAGAATGAAAAAGTTCGCGCCACTGTCGGAGATTCGCCGGTTCCGGCCCGCAAGCTCTGGCTCGATCCGACCGTGATCGGCGTCATCATCATGTCCACCATGTCCTACTGGATCGTCGGCATGTCGGCCACCTGGCTGCCACCCTTCCTGCAGCAAGGCCTCGGCTATTCGCAGACTGAGACCGGTTCAGTCATCTCGGCCGTCTACATCTTCCAGTCTCCGTTGCTGCTCGTCGGTTCATGGATTGCGCAGCGGATGCTGCAGAGTGGCGTCAGCAAGCGCACGACGCTCGGCAGCACCTCTGGTTACGCACTGCTTGTCAGCGGCGTGGCGCTCATCGCCTCCGTTCATGTGAGCGGCCCGCTGCAACTGGTACTGATCGCGATCGCCTTTGCCGCGCCGAGCCTGACGACGATCTACGGCCCGATCACGCTCGGCAGCGTGGCGCCCGCCGCCCAACGCGGCCGGCTGATCGTCGTGATCTATTCGGCGAACGCCATCTCCGCACTCGCGTCAAACGCCGTCACCGGCATGATCGTGCAGGCCGCAGGACCCGACCATGTGGCTGCCGGTTATGCGAACGCCATGCTGTTCACCGCCGGCATCCTCATCATTGGTGCAATTTCCGCCTTCGCGCTGATCTTCCCGGACCGCACCATCGAGCGCTTCGGCAGGATGACGCGCTTCACCGAACAAATGCAGCGGGTCTGAACGGCGCGCAGGAAATTCTGATCACAGACAGGAGAAGAAGTCATGAGATTGTCCACCGTCAAGATCGCCGGCCGAACGACCTGGGGCGTCGTGGAAGGCGAACGCTTCCTCGATGTCGGCGCCGCGCTCTCGGCCCGCTATGCCGACCTCAAATCGGCTGTCGCTGCTGGCTTTGACGGCGTTGCCGAGGCCGCTGCTGCCGCGGCCGCCACGCCTGTCGACGCGGTCGAATGGTTGCCGGTCATTCCCAATCCCGACAAAATCCTCTGCGTCGGCCTGAACTACGAAATGCATCGCAAGGAAACCGGCCGTTCGGAGGTGGAGAACCCCACCATCTTCGCCCGCTATGCCAATAGCCAGACAGGACACCTCGCTCCGATCATACGCCCGAAGGTCTCGACCGAACTCGATTTTGAAGGCGAACTGGCCGTCATCATCGGCAAACCCGGCCGCTACATTCCGTACGCCGAAGCCATGAACCATGTCGCCGGTTATGCATGCTACAATGACGGCAGCATCCGCGACTTCCAGCGACATACGCACCAGTTCACCCCGGGCAAGAACTTTCCAGATACCGGCGCCTTCGGTCCATGGATGATGACGCCGGGCGAACTCGGCCCGCTTGGCGAGCTGCGGCTGCAGACGCGCTTGAACGGCGAGGTGGTGCAGGACGCGACCTTCAGCCAGATGATCTTCGATATTGCGCGCCAGATCGAATATTGCTCCGCCTTCACCCGGCTCGAAGCCGGCGACGTCATCGTCAGCGGTACGCCGGGTGGGGTCGGCGCCAAGCGCAATCCGCCGCTTTGGATGAAGCCGGGAGACGTGGTCGAAGTCGAGGTCGATCGGCTTGGCAGCCTGCGCAATCCAATCGTCGACGAGACGTGCTGACGAAAGTCGGCGTGCCGCGATACCTCGGCAGTGAGGAACATCTGACTCGTCCGTCGGCGTCCCGTTGGCTGCGTTACAGCCAACGGACAATTGCTGCGGCCGCATCGATGCTGTCGCCGTCGTCTGGGACGGAGGAGCCACTGCCGCAAGGGCATTGACAGGCGCCAGATTGCTTCTGGAACAGGCCTCGCGCGTTGTCCTGATTTCCGTCACCGACGACAAGCAGATTGACGAGCGCAGTCGAGACCACCTTGCGTCGGCATTCGGCAAAGCTGGTTTTGCCGTCGACGTCGTGGCCATGCAAGCGAAGGGAGACTCGCCAGCCAGCGTCATTCAATCGATGGCCCCAGAACGCAAGGCCGATTTACTCGTCGCGGGCGCATTCGGTCATTCGAGACTGCGCGAATTCGTCTCGGAGGGGTCACACGGTCGCTGTTGAGCCGCCTCGAAATGCCCGCCCTTCTTTGCCACTGATTACAATGCGCGCAAGGCATTGCCGATGACTGCAACATCGATCACTCCTGGAGAAGAGCGCCTTGCACGGGAGGTAAGCAAGGCTCGCACAAACCATAGCGATCACCGAGAGTCGGATGCGACAACGAACGCTTGGGAGGATTCAATGAATCTGCGCGAAGTCCGAAGGCATCGGCTTGGCAAGCTCTTTGAGAATTGCTTCAAGCGCATTGGCCGTCGCCTGCAGGCCGGATGACTGCGCAATTTTCAGCGCCTCACGGCAGTGAACAGACAATTGGTCCTTCTGGTGGTCTTGGTGGATGTGGTCGTTCGTCGGGAATACGATGCCCGCATATTGCGACGGGTTTCCGGCTTCATCCCTGAAGCACCGGCCGAAGGCGGCCACGGTGACCATTTGCCCGCTTCGGTCAAACACCCGGTAGTCATGGCGGTACGGATTTCCTGTGATCACCGATTCTGAAATCGCCTTGGCCACGGATGGCTTGTCGTCCGGGTGAATCCGGTCGAGATATCGCATGACCGGCAGCCCCGCGATGGTCTCTTCCGGATCAAGGCCAAAGAGATTTGCCAGCGCCGTATCCGCATAAACCGTGTCGGTCGCCAACACCCAGGTGAAGATGCCAGCCTCTTCAGAGAGAGGAAATTCGGAGGTTCCAAAAGCTCCGTCGACAAGGTTCATTCGCCATCCCCAGTCTGCTCGCCAATGCTGCCAAATAACCCGTCACCCGGCTCTTGAAAAAATACGACACGCTCGATCAAAGCGGTCGACCATTTCACCCTCGATCCTAGATCTTAGATCTTAGATCTTAGATCTTAGCCGCGTTTCCATCGGACGCAACAGCAGGGAGGTTCCAAGCGCCGACTAGCGTTTCCTTGCTTGGCAGCGATCCATGTTTGATGGGGTCAATCTGTGGCGGATGAATGGCAGGCTTGAACGCACATCGCCCGCAGCCCACGTCCGGCGGGCAGCGGAACCGGCGGAAAGAACCCCGGGGAGCGGCGATACGTGCTTGGAGCTGCCGCTGCCGCGAAGTAGTGTTTCAGAAAATCCACGTAAAGTTCGGGGGCACCATGGATTTTCTGAACGTCGCGGCGATTGTTTTCTTTCTTCTTGTCTGGGTGGCGGTCGAGCCTTTGATGGCCGTGGGGTGGCCGAGGAAGAATGATAGTCTTTCCGTCGATATGGTGCGCATTCGCGCGGCCTGGATGCGGGAGGTGCTGACGCGAGACAACAACTTTATCGGCGACGCCGCGATCCTCGGGCACACGATCAATTCGGCATCCTTCTTCGGCTCGGCCAATCTCATCGTCATCGTTGGGCTGAGCGGCGCGCTTTTCATGGAACCGAACTATGGATCGGGTGGCCTGATTGCGATGTTTGCGGCTCAGGACCCCGCCTGGTTTTTCCAGTGCAAGGTCCTCCTGATCATGGCGACGCTGCTGCGGGGCCTATCCGATTTCATATGGGCGGTCCGGCAGATCAACTACTGCCTGGCGGCGATCGGGGCGAGCCCCTCTCGCGATGAAGACAGGGACATTGTCGGCTGGACGAATGCTCTGACTTTGGTGTTGAACCCTGCGCTTCGATCGTTCAGCGTCGGCGTCCGATCCTACTACTTCACCGTCGCAGCCGCGTTCTGGTTCATCGGGCCAATACCGTTCATTGTCGCCACCATCCTCAGTGTCGGCGTGTTGATCTGGCGTCAGTCCTGGTCGGATGCGGCAAAGGGGATCATGGCCATACGCAAGCTGCTCGACTAGGCCTGCGGCTCGGCGCAAGGTGGTAATCTGGCGGGCGTGCGGTTGAGGACGTTGCGAACGTCCGACACTCGTACGACAATAAACAGAAGCGGTATCTCATGGGCGGCGGCTGATGGATCGTCTTGAAGCAATGCGCATATTGCTGGCGGTCGTCGACGCCGGGAGCATCTCAGCCGGCAGCAGGAAGCTGAACGCGCCACTGCCGAGCGTCAGCCGCAAGGTGGCCGAGCTCGAACGACATCTTGGGGCGAACCTCATCGTCCGCACCAGCCGCAATCTTCAGCTCACGGACGCCGGACGCGACTATGTCGATGCGGCTCGAAAGATCATGGCGGATCTGGAGGAGGCCGAGCGAAGGGCGTCCGGGGAATACCAGACGCCCCGAGGCGTGCTGACGATCACGACGCCGGTCGAATACGGTAGCCGATACGTCCTGCCGGTCGCGCTGAGCTTCATGGAGAAGTACCCGGAGGTGTCACTGAACCTTCTGTCGCTCGACCGCACAGTGGATCTCGTCTCCGAGCAGGTGGATATCGCGATCCGTCTCGGCGACCTCGCCGACAGCTCCCTCCATGCCGCCAAGGTCGGGGAGTTCCGGCTGCTGACCTGCGCGAGCCCCACTTATATCAAGCGGCATGGCATGCCTGAGCGTCCCGGCGATCTCATCCATCGCGACGGGATCATCTTCAACAAGCGGACATTCTTCTGGACATTCGACGTCGACGGCACGCCGATGGAGGCCGTGCCCCGCAACCGGCTGGAAGTGAATACCGCGGCGAATTGTGTTGCGGCGGCTGTCGGCGGGGCAGGGATCGCGCGGCTGTTCGACTATCAGGTTTCGGACGAACTGGCGTCCGGCGCGCTCATTCCCATCTTGCGCGACTTTGACGGCGCACCGCAGCCCATCCATATCGTCTACGCGCGCCAGGGGCTTCTCGCCTTGAAGGTACGGGCTTTCGTCGACTGGGCGCTGCCGCGGTTGCGGGTGCAGACAAACCATAAAGATAATCAAATATTATCTGAATGATGCGTGGATTTCCTCAACCGTTTGTTTCGGATTCTGAAGGTGCGGGAAATGACCGATGCCCGGCAGGGTATCGACTTTTGCACCGATCTTGGCGGCGAACTCGATGCCCATTTCGCTTCTGATGTAGATGTCCTTCTCGCCCCAGATCACCCTCACGGGCGTCTTCAGCCGGTCGAGGTTGGCCTCGAGAAAGTTCTGGTCACGTGTGAAATTCGCGTAGTAGTGGGCGAAGGCATCTGCCGCCGTCGCGCCGTCGAGGCTCCAGGAGCGAGCCATGTCTTGCTGGACGTCGACAGGTAGATCGAATTGCTCAGCGGGGGAGAGGCCGCGCCTGTGCACGTTCTGAAGGATCTCGTCGCTCGTCTTGTTCATGTAGGCGCGCGTCGGCGAGGCGGTCGGCTCGGCTTTGAGGTTCTGCAGGTTCTCCCACATGTATTGCGGCCGGTCGAACGGCGCGAAGTCTCCGACGATGATCCGCCTGGCGATCGTCGGCTCATCGAGAGCGAGCAACAGAACGGGGAGGGCGGCGATGTCAGTCGCATAGATCACGAGGTTCGACCGGTCGATGCCTGCCCGCTCGAGATAGGCTTTCAACACCTGGGCATACGCCTTCGGCGCGTAGGAAAAGAATTCAGGAACCGGGCGCGACGACTGCCCGTAGCCCGGCCAATCGAAGGCATGGACGTCGTAGTCGCGAGCAAGCATCGTCGCGATGTCCTTCCAGACCGTCAGCGTTTCCGGAAACCCATGCAGGAAAAGCACGGTGCCTTTCGGCGCCGGGGCTCGGACAATCATCCTTCTCAGCGTCAGGATCTCATCGATCTCGATGAAGTCGACGGCGTCGTGCGCGGCCTCTCGGGAAGCGATGGTTTCAGACGTGCGGGAAGTCGGAGTTGTTGCGACCGATGCAGCCGTATTTGCGGGTTTGTCCCTAGACATAGGAGGTCCTTTCCTGAACGGCGGTCAGCCAAAGCCCAGAGCCGGCTGTCTCCTGACACAATTGAGCACGGCGTCAGCGCGCGGTAGCCGGAGAAAGTGAGAGGCACCCTCTCGATGGCGGCGGCGCTGCAACGCGGCTGCCCAAGGCGGATATTCCAACGAGAGGGTGCCTCTCACTTTTCCGGGGTGCCGCCGGCAGCCGACCGCGACAATATAAGGAAGAACTGATACTCCTCGAATACGAGCACGAGGAGCGCGAACCGATTAGGTTCAACGCCCGTCAGCAAGAAGTATCGACGAGGGCAGGGCGTCCGAGGTGGCGACCTATGTGGTCATCTGGGGCTTGCCCTTGTCGAATATCTCTCCGTTGGCTCTCGATGTCATGAAAGGACACGTGTCATGGCACTGACCTCTTTGAAGCATAGCCACGCCCTGAAACATGGACATATGTCACGACGCTCACTGCTGTTAGCGGTTGCCGCGGCCGGCATGTCTGCCGCTCTCCTTCCACCCACATCGGATGCTGCCGATGTCGTCGCCGCCACACCCGGGGAGATCCAACCGTTCAAGGCCGAAGTCGCCGAGGCGGCGCTCGCAGACCTCAGGCGGCGTCTTGCCGCGACGCGCTGGCCCGACGGCGAAACCGTCATGGATCGTTCGCAGGGCGTCCAACCCGACAGGATGAAGGAACTGGTGCGTTACTGGCAGTCGTCCTACGACTGGCGGAAGGCGGAGAGCAGGCTGAACAGTTTCCCGCAGTTTCTCACCAATATCGACGGACTGGACATCCACTTCATCCATGTCCGTTCCCGTCACGAAAACGCGCTGCCACTGATCATGACCCACGGCTGGCCGGGGTCGGTCTTCGAACTGCTTGACGTTATCGGGCCGCTCACGGATCCGACGGCGCATGGAGGCGCGGCGGAAGATGCCTTTCACCTGGTGATCCCGTCGATCCCGGGATTCGGCTTCTCCGGAAAGCCTGCTGCAACCGGTTGGAACCCTCAGCGGATCGCTGCTGCCTGGGACGTGCTGATGAAGCGACTGAACTATGACCGCTATGTCTCGCAGGGCGGCGACTGGGGGGCAATCATCAGCGACGCCTTGGGTCGCCTGGCACCCGATGGGCTGCTGGCGATCCACGTCAACAGGGTCGAACGTGCCACGACCCTCCCATCAGACGCGGCCCAGGCGCTTAAAAATGGAGGGCCGGCGCCCGATAGCCTGTCTGCGGATGAGAAAGTCGTCTTCGACGAGGCTCGAGATTTCCTCAACAACGGTTTTGGCTACGCAGCGATCATGAGTACACGGCCGGAGACGATCGGTTACGGCATTGCGGATTCTCCGGTCGGCCTTGCCGCCTGGCTTTACGACAAGATCGCCGACTGGGTGTTTACCGCCGGCGACCCCGAACAGGCGCTTGGCAAGGATGCCATTCTCGACAACATAACCCTGTACTGGCTGACGAACACCGGCCCCTCCAGCGGCCGCATCTATTGGGAAAACGCCATGTCGGGCGCGAAGCTCACGCCCGTCAAAGTGCCGGTGGCGGTCACGGTGTTTCCCGGAGAGGTTTACAAGCCGCCAAGGCAGTGGCTGTCCAAGGCCTATCCGACGCTCATCTACTACAACCGCGCCTCCAAGGGCGGTCACTTCGCCGCCTGGGAGGAGCCGGAACTCTTCAGCCAGGAGACCAGGGCAGGGTTCAGAAGCTTGCGATCTTAGAGCAATTCCAGCAAAAGTGCGTAGCGGCTTTGCCTCCGGAATTGCGTGAAAACAAAGAGATAGAGCATTTCCGTGATTGGGAGAAAAACGTAAATGCTCTAGCGCCTTCTGGCCGTTGGTTCGCAGTCTGCGCCCCGAGACCGGTTCGTCGATTGACGTTGGTCGTGCAACGCTTCACAAAGTCCGAAGTTTCGACCAACCCAGCAAAAGTGACGACAACGTCGCAGGGACCACGGCCACATGCGCATCAACGACGACCGTCATCCCCGCCACAGAATGTGCGCATTCCTGACGCTGGTATTTTCAACGCTTCTGCTCGCGAGCGCAAACCTCGCATCGGCGGCTGAGCCGACCAATTCCTCGGCCCCGATCCGGGTTATTATCGAATTGCCGAATGATGATTCCGGACGAGCGCTGGTCAATCGGATCGTTCCGGGCAATCAGGAAGCGGCGCAGCCGGTAGCAGTCTCGCAAGAGGCGGCACCGACGTCGATTGCGACGTCACTACAGGATTTGCGCCAGAGGTTGCTCACACTCGTCGATGCCGTTCCAACTCTTCCCGGGCAGATCCAGTCGGCGATCCGGGTCTTCCAAACGGATGATCGTATCGAACCTGTCGGCCTGATCTTGGCGGTCATACTCTTCGTCGCCGGCGGGTTCGTTGCGCAGCGCCTGGCCTGGTGGTCAGGGCGAGGGCTGCTCCATTTTGTGCTGAACGCGCCCGCCGGCACCGTCCGGCAACGGATCAAGCTCCACGCAGCCCGGCTTTCAATGGGTCTTCTCGCGTTGGCCGGTTACCTGATCGGAAGCCTCGGCGCGTTTATCCTCTTTCCATGGCCCGCCGTGTTTCGCGATATTGCGCTCATCCTGCTATCGGCCGCGCTCATGGTGCGCCTTGGCGTGCTCGTGGGCCGTATTGTCATCGCGCCAGGCGCCCGCCTGCCGCATATGCGGCTTCTGACGCTTGTCACCTCACTTGCCTGGTTCTGGTACTACTGGCTCCTCGCAATCGTCGCAGTGCTGGCGGCTGGCTGGGCCACCATTGAAGTGATCGGGACGATCCGAGCTTCACCCATCTTGGTCGACCTCTTTACCGCAGCATGGCTTGGTGTCGTTTCAATCGCTTTGATCGTTATGATCTGGCTGCGGCACTATCGTTCTGACGGGCCACCCGTGAGCCGGCTGGTCTGTGTTGGCTTCAGCGCGAGCATCCTGCTCTCGTGGCTGTTATGGGTTTCCGGTCTCCGCGGTGCATTCTGGACAGTGGTCGTCATCGCGCTTCTGCCGCTGACCGTTTCGGTGGCTCATGATATCATTCGTCGCATTATTCAATCTGGGGAGGGGCAGGCGGTCGAGGATCCGGCCATCGTCGGATGGTCCGTCGTTATCATGCAAACGCTGCGGAACGCTCTCATCGTGGTCGCTGCGCTGCTCATTGCCCGCGCATGGAATGTCAATCTCAGTGACCTTGCCGCTGCCGAAACGGTGACCACGCGTTTGATCCGCGCCGGAATTCGCATCGTTATCGTGCTGCTAGTGACCGACGTTATCTGGAAGCTCGCTAGCACGTTGATCGACAGTCAGATGGCGATGGCGTCGCGAAGCGTGCAGGCGGGACATCAGGAGGGACCCGACGCGCGCCGGCGTCAGCGGTTGAATACCCTCCTTCCCATTCTTCGCAATGTACTCTTCCTGGCGATCGGCGCTGTCGGCTTCCTGATGATCCTGGATGCCGTAGGCATTCAGATCGGACCGCTGCTGGCGGGCGCCGGTGTCGTCGGCATAGCCGTCGGCTTCGGTGCCCAAACACTCGTCAAGGACATCATCTCCGGCGTCTTCTATCTGTTCGACGATGCCTTTCGCATCGGCGAATATATCCAGGCGGCGAAATATAAAGGGACTGTCGAAGGTTTCTCGTTGCGATCGATCCGCTTGCGACACCATCGCGGTCCGGTCACCATCGTTCCCTTCGGGGAACTCGGCGCGGTGCAAAACCTAAGCCGCGACTGGGTCATCGATATCATTACGCTCACCCTGAACTATGACAGCGACCTTGAGGAGGTCCGCAAGACCATCAAGCGCATCGGCGTTGAGCTTCTCGAAGATGCCGAACTCGGGCCCAACATCATCGAACCCCTAAAAATGCAGGGGATTGAGCAGATGGCGGATTACGGTGTGCAGATTCGGCTGAAGTTCATGACGAAGCCCGGCGAACAGTTCGGCGTTCGCCGAAAGGCGCTCGCCATGCTCAAGAAAACATTCGCGGAAAAGGGCATTCAATTTGCAACGCCGACCGTTCATGTTTCCGGCGGCCCCGCCGATGCAGCAGCAACCGCTGCCGCCTCGGAGCTGCAAAGACCATCGAAAGTCATCTCGACACTTGAGGAATAGCAACGGCGAGCGGATCAGGTGAGCTTCCGCCGAATCCCGTCGAGCAACACTCTGACCCGCACGTTGCCGCCAAGTGCGCGTCCGTCCGAGACATGGGTTTCAAAAGAGTCTATTGGCTGGGATCAGCTGTTCTATGAGTCACGTTCGCGGTGAACTCGTCGATGCGCTGGATCGTCAAGACGCAAATTCGAGCAGGCCGATTTTAAAAGAGTGGGCCTATGAGATGGATGAAGAAGGTATGCCTTTGTAATCAAACGGCATCCTTATGTTCCATAATCTATCTTATGCGATTGATTGTTGTAGCGGCTATTTAGTAATGCGACAGTTGGGCCAGTTAGAGATGCGACAGTCTCGCCTCTCGACGTGCTGGTCAATGCCAACGTTGGGAGCAAGGATGACGACCTCCAGCCTGGTCGAGACCATGAGCGGTTGGAGTCGTCATGTCCTTTATGATCACCATGTCGCAGAAAGAATTGCATCGCCTCGAAGTTATTCAGAAGATCCGTGATCAGCGCCTGAGCATTAT
>NZ_JACHYZ010000016.1:0-139979 GCF_014193215.1 Rhizobium sp. BK112 | reverse complement strand
GAATACTGACGATCACCTTGCCGAAGACCGAGGAGGCGCAGTCGCAGGTCAAGCGCATCGCCATCAAGAGTTGATCGAGACGAACGCGCGGCGGCGGCCATCTGCACCCGCCGCGCATCCTTTGCCACCCTGCGGAGGACAAGTGATGGAGACTGGCAGACACACAGATAACGAGAGAACAGCGACGGCTTCCGGCTTGCGCGTCTTAAGCGACAACCGGTGGAGCTATCCTGTTTCTCGCACTCATTGTTTCCCGAAAATACCGTTGCGAGGATTTTCAAACCGTCGCGCTCGGTGACGACATTAGGGACCGAACAGCCGAAGGGCTGGCGGCTTGTTTTCGACCGCCGCAGCGCGCCATTCAGCGAACCTTTGATGGGCTATGCGGGAAGTGCCGACACGCTCACCCAGGTGGAGTTGAAATTCCCCACGCTCGAATCCGCCATCCGCTGTGCCGAGCGGCATGGAGGCGAATGAGGCCTCCACGTCGGATCTGGAGAGGTTGCAGTCGAAAAGAGGCCAAGATCTGCGCGAGGACAGTCTCAGCAACCGCCGCTCGACGAAACGGCCGGGCCATTATCATGCCGCCCTGATCCTGACATTACTTCTCAACGCGGCCACATGGCCGGCGGCGCTGTCGAGATGAAATTGGTTGACGAGTTCACGCAGCCTGCTCGCCTCACTCGACAAAGACGCCGCTGCTGCGGTCGATTGCTCGACCATCGCCGCGTTCTGCTGGGTGGACTGATCCATTTGATTGACGGCGGTGTTGATTTCGGCGAGGCCCGTGGACTGCTCTCGCGCCGACGTTGCGATGGCTGCCATCAGCTGATTGATCTGAGAGACGTGGTCGCCGATCGACTTAAGCGACTGGCCCGTTTCGAGGACCAATTTCACGCCCGTGCCGACTTCGACTGATGACTTTTCGATCAGTCCCTTGATTTCCTTCGCCGCCGTCGCTGCGCGCTGGGCGAGCTCGCGTACCTCCTGTGCGACAACGGCAAAGCCTTTACCGGCTTCTCCGGCGCGGGCTGCCTCGACGCCTGCATTCAGCGCCAGAAGGTTTGTCTGGAAAGCGATTTCGTCGATCACGCCGATGATATTGGAGATTTGCTCCGAGCTGTCCTCAATGCGCCTCATAGCCTGTTCGGCTTGAGATACGACGGCAGCGGAACGTTCCGCACTGACATTAGCCTCCTGCGCGACATTGCGGGCCTCGTCGGTTCGTTTGGACGCGGTGGCAACGTTGGTGGTAATCTCATCGAGAGCTGCCGCCGTCTCTTCCAAAGACGCGGCCTGCTGCTCCGTACGCTTGGAAAGATCTTGCGCACCGGACGCGATTTCGCGCGTTCCATTGTCGATGCTGTGCACCGTTTGCAGGACAGCACCGATTGTCGTCCCGAGTTGCTTGAGGGACGTGTTGAAATCCTCCCGCAGTTGCTCGTATTCCTCAGCGAAGGGCTCCGCCAGCTGGAATGAGACATCGCCGCCTGCAAGACGTCTCAGTCCGTCACCTAGAGTGGTCGTCGCAAACCGTAATTGTTGCGCTTCACGCTCGGTGCGCTCCTGTGCAGCCGCGCGTGCGGCCTCCGACTGGCTTCGCGAAGCCGACGCTTCCTGCTCCAGGTGGAGGACATGTATGGCGTTCTGTCGGAAGACTTCGACCGCTGCTGCCATTGCGCCAATCTCGTCGGCGCGGCCGGCATAAGGGATCTCGCTTTGCAGATCCCCGTCGGACAAGATTTTCATGGCTGAGGCGATGCGGCGGATCGGGCTCGCGACGCCGAGTACGGCGAATATCGTTCCGGCTAAAGCGACTAGAACGGCAAGAGTTGCAATTATTGCTGTGATTATGAATGCCGTGCGTGCCGCGCCGCCACTTGCCGCCACATAGGTCTCGCTCTGGCTCAAGATGAAGGCCACGAGATCAGAAATCTTCTGGCCGACCAAATCGGATTGCGGCTCCATACTCTCGCGGAAAAGGCTGACCGCCTCGGCGCCCTTTCCACTGTCCTGTAGTTTAGCCATATGTTCAGCAAGTTCGCCGTATTTCTTGAGTTCCGAGTTGACCTGGGTGATCAGTTCCCGGCCCCGCTCGGTACGCACGCCTTTCACATATTCATCGATCGCGGTCTGGACAGCGGACTTCGCGTCGTCGACCAGTTTAGCTTCAGCGGCTTGATTTTCTGGTGAAGCCTCCAACAGATAGCGCGCGTAAGCAAGCTTCAAATCGGAGAAATTCCCCTTGATATCCCGCGCGGTAACCAGGCGCTTCATCCAGAAGCCACCAATTTGCTGGGTGTTGTCGTTCAAGGTCGAGATCGTGCTGAGGGAGCTGTAGGACAGGACAACGAGGAAGGCACAAATGACGGATAAAACCGCAATAAGGGCCTGCTTGACATTCGGACGCTTCATTCGGATCTCCAGCTCCTGAGGACGACCGCGCGGGTCACGTAGCTGCAAGAATTCGGCCGATTGGCTAATTTAGAATTAACTTTATTTACTTCTATCGCCGAAGGCTGGATTATTCTCGTTGCTTACAAACGACACATAGCAAAGCCGCCCGCGCGTACCATCAGGGGGTTGCACCCAGGGCCAGTTGCGAATCGTGACAATGCCGCCTGGCGCCGCCCGGGAGCAATCGCGTCGCCTGCTGGTTCCGCTTCACCTGACCAGCGGCAGGCGCAGGAGGCAGTCGGCTCAGTCGGGATCGGCTAGAATCCCAAGGATGCGAGTGGCATCGCATCACGTTCGACTCAAGCTTAGGCACGAACGGCTCTTCGGGGTCGTCTTGTGCGGGCCAACATTCGATCCCGCTGTCGGAATCATGGCATCATTTTACATCGCCCACGGGAGCGTCATACGAAGCGGAGCGATCGGTCGGAATTTCAATGTCGATAAGCAGGGCCTCATTAACCCAGCTTTTCTTGATGCGCCCTTCAAGCTGCTTTTCGACCATCGCACCCACAATCACGGTTCCAAAACCACGTTTTGCCGATTTGGGTGCAATACCGATGCCCAACTCCTGCCATCGGATAGTAAGGCCTGTGCCCAACGGTCCGGGCTTCCAGCTGATTGAAAGTGTGCCCCGCGCAGCGGCAAGAGCACCGTGACGAGCCGCGTTTACGGCGAGTTCATGGAACACGAGCGCAAGCGGCTGAACAACCGGCGCCGGCAGTCGGATATCCGGCCCGCTGAAAGAAGCGCGGGCTGCTGCGAATGGGGTTACCTGCTGGCGTGTTGGATTGAGGCGGCATAAAGGGCCGGGTCCTCGGCATTGCTGAGGCGGACGATGCTGTCGACGATGGCCAGCACATTCTTCGTGCGGTGATCGACCTCCCTGAGCAGACGGTGCTCGGAGGCTTCGAGCGCTTCAATGCGCCGATACTCCGTTATGTCGATTTGAGACCCGAAGAAGTACAGGATCTGTCCGTCATCCCCATGTACGGGACTTAGGTGAAGGCGATTCCAGAACTGCTCACCGCTTTTCCTATAATTGAGGATCTCCACATTCACCTCGTGCTCGCCGGCGATGCCGGCACGAATTTCTGCAACGGCAATGGGAGACGTAGCGGGACCCTGCAGGAAACGACAATTGCGTCCGAGAACCTCCTCGGCAGCATAACCTGTCAGTTCGAGGAATGCTTTGTTTGCGAGCACGATCGGCACATCTGCCGTCCGCGCGTCAGCGACCACCATCGGCATTCTGGTACGTTCGAACGCGATCGCTGCCAGCTCTTTCCGATCGGCGGCGGCGACCTTTGATGCTGCGGAGGGCAAATCGCCGTGGAGTTTTCTCGTGGAATGACTAGTCATGCTTCTACGCTTAAGAGAGGTCGCACAATAACGCGGCTCGCATTCCTTTGTTTCCCATGTGGCGACAGTTTGGGATGACCTGGCTTCCTTGAGACGGGGCGGGCAACGTGTCACGGTCACGACCTTCGCCGGAGGGCCGTGATCGCTGCAAGCAGGTTTCACACGTCAGTGGAGTCTCCTGGCACCCTTTGGATTTGGTCAGTCGCAACGCAACTGCTCAACGGCCGGAATGCTTTATGAAGAGATGGCCGGAGCCGACTTCCAACGAATCTCGACGAACAGGAGGATGGATTTCGCGATAACGTTCGCTGATTTCCGCGGCCTGGGCGACGGGGCATTATCGCGCCTGGACCGATGGGCTCGATCCGACCGTCCCGGACAAGTCGCTGATCAAACCCTTACGACCGGGCACGCGTTCCGTCGAACAAGTCTGAGCGATAAACCGGCCGGTCGAAACAGAGCATTCTTTCTTTGCTTCCTGCCCCGGCCGACCTTCCACTCAAGGCTTGCCGCTTCAGGCGAGCAATCGCTGCAGCCCGTGGTAACGGAACCATCTCCTGTCGCCGCGGTTTGGTAGGCTTCGACAAGCTCTCAATCCTACGGTGCATCCATGGCTATACTTTCCGAGCGCGATCGAGACGCGGCCGCCTATCCGATACAGTCGCTCTTTGTCCCGTTTCCCTTCGTCTGCTTCACGCTGGCACTCGCGACCGATATCGCCTTTTGGCAGAGCGGCAACGTGATGTGGCAGAATTTCTCGGCATGGCTTCTGTGTGCCGGACTGCTGTTGGGTTCGCTTGCGATCCTCGCCGGGTTGATGGATCTGGTGCGTCCCCGCACCCGCCCACTGAGGGCGCCCCTCCTGTCGGCCCTCCTCTACTTGATCATATTGGGCCTAGGCTTTGCCAATAGTCTTGTGCATGGGGGCGATGGATGGACGGCCGTAGTTCCGTACGGACTGATGATTTCCGCCGTCACCTTTGTGTTTTGCTTGGTGGCTGTAGTTTTTAGCGCGCGCAAATACGCCAGACTGGCCTGGAGGATATGATGATGAAGTCTCGGCTTTTCGGTGCCTCGGTTTTATCGATGTCTGTAGGCGTCGGGCTCGTTGCTTACGCGCAGAGCGGAAATTTCGACATCTCCCAGCAGATCGGACCGAACCCTGTCCTCCCAGATCCGGCCCCCTCCCTGCTGCCTGATCTGAAGGTAGCGGACATCGTCGGCTGGAAGGAGAATGAGACGCCGGCCACTCCGGACGGCTTGAAAGTCGCGATTTATGCCAAGGACCTCGTTAATCCTCGAACGGTCCATACCTTGCCGAACGGTGATGTGCTGGTGATCCAGTCTCGCGGCCCCTCTGGCGAACCGACCTCACGGCCGAAGGATTTCATCCGCGGCTGGATCATGGCTATCGCTCACGGCGGCCGTGGCGGCGAGCAGAAGGAAAGCAACATCATCACATTGCTGCGTGACACGAACCGCGACGGCACTGTGGACGAGCGACACGATCTGCTGAAGAAACTCGATTCGCCGTTCGGTGTGGCCTGGGTGGACAACACGCTCTATGTCGCCTCGACGGCTGTCATTCTCGCCTACCCCTATGAACTCGGGCAGAACGAAATCACCGCCAAAGCGAGAATTGTCACGCCTCTGCCAGGTGGTCCGATCAACCATCATTGGACAAAGGATCTGGCGCTCAGCCCTGATGGGCAGATGCTTTACGTCTCGGTGGGCTCGAATTCCAACATCGTGGAGAACGGACTGGAAGCGGAAAAGGGCCGTGCAGCGATCTGGCAGGTCGACCGGCACACCGGCGCAGCGCGTGTTTTTGCCTCGGGACTGCGCAATCCGAATGGCCTCTCCTTCAACCCGGAGACAGGTACGCTCTGGACGGTCGTGAATGAGCGCGACGAACTCGGCCCGAACCTCGTTCCCGACTACATGACTTCGGTCAAGGAGGGCGGTTTCTATGGCTGGCCTTGGAGTTATTATGGCAAGCATGTCGATGCGCGTGTACATCCGCCGCGTCCCGACATGGTCGAAGGGGCGACCCCACCGGATTACGCGCTGTCGAGCCATGTCGCGGCCCTCGGACTGACCTTCTCGATGAATTCAGCGTTGCCCGCCGCCTACGCCAACGGCGCCTTCATCGGTGAGCACGGCAGTTGGAACCGGGACAGCTTCAACGGTTACAAGGTGGTGTACGTGCCATTCGAAAACGGCAAGCCATCCGGCAAGGCGCAGGACGTCGTCACGGGCTTTATCCAGGGCGACCAAGCGAGGGGTCGGCCGGTTGGAGTGGGGATCGACGGGACGGGAGCGCTGTTGATTGCCGATGACGCCGGCAATACGGTTTGGCGCGTTGCTTCGTCCGACGGCAAGATCACGCCGCAGCCAATCGGCACGGACCAGGTTTCGGCAAATTCGCAAGTCTCGACGGATGCAAAAGCGGGCAGGACTTTCGATATGATTCCGAGCATCGGAATGGAAAGGACGGGCTCGACCGATCAAAAGGCACTTGCCCTTCAGCCAGACACGTCCCCGCCTGCGCAAATGCAGATTGCCCCGGCATCTGATCTCTAATGAGATGCCGTTAGGTTCCGATTTCTTCTTGTCATGTTTCGTGGCACGGACCGTCGACACCAAGGCAATTTTCCGGGAGTACCGTCTGCGCTGATATCAGCGCGCGTCTCCGTCGCCGATCGTTAGCCGCTGCATTTTGGTCAAAGGCGCATACAAGCGAATGGTTCGCGGCAATGAGATGCAAAACCCACCTCGGGCTTCAACCGCGGGACGTGGATATGGTTACGTTGCAAGCAACAAAGATACCACGCCGAATAGTCGTCATCAGCGACTTCCAGGACGGCGATTGGCGCGACGCCCAGTCCGGGACGATAACCTGGTTTCGACAGCAATGGTTGTCGGGCAATCGCGGACCTGTCCCAGAGATGGCCGTCAACCCGAAACAGAACGTCGAGGTCGCGGGTGGCTATATCGAGCGGCTTCCTCTTGCCGCTCTCAAGGGAGGCCTTGCCGACAGCGCGGAGATTTGGACCCACCGCCGTGGTGGGTTGCCACAGATGCATAGGACCAATGGATGCCCCTTCCTGACACGCCGGTCTTTCCAGATGAATGGGCCTGAAGCGCCATTCGCATCAAATGATATGCTGGGCCATATCGAGGCTTTCGGACCACCGTCGATCCTGTGCATATGGGGCCTTGGCGTCAGCGAAGACGTATTGCTGGCGTGCCGCGACAGTTTCAAAATCTACAATTCGATCGACGCACCGGCATTGCGCGTCCCCTCCAACGTGAGCCGCCATTTCGACCTTATTCTCACAGGCGCCGCGTGGCAGTCGGAAACAGTGCGCGCTCGACATGCCGATATGCGCACCGCGGTTATGCCGATCGGACCGGAGTTTGCCTCGGAGGTGACATTCAGGCCCCTTGGTCTGGAAAAGATCTACGACGTGATCTACGTCGCTGCTGCTCAGGCTTACAAGCGGCATGACATTCTGTTCAACGCGCTGAGCCAACTACCCCGTTCGCTGCGTACATTGTGCGTCTGCGGATATGGCGACCTGATGGAAGCGCTTCGCCGGCACGCAGGAGCGCTCGGCCTCGACGTCGATTTCATCGATCCGCCCGGCGTACCGTTTGCAGAGGTGAACAGGCTTATGAACCAGGCCCGCATCGGCGTTGTTTGCGGCGTCGATGACGGGGCGCCGGCCATTTTGACTGAGTATATGCTGGCAGGAATACCCGTGCTTGCAAACAGTGAGCTGAGCTGCGGCCTGCAATACATCACGCCGAAGACCGGACGCAGTGCCTCGGCCGGTGAATTTCACGAGGGTATTCGCGACATGCTCGGACGGCTGCAAGGCTTTGATCCGCGTCAGGTCGTCTTGGACAACTGGACGTGGCCGCATAGCCTCCGGACGCTCAAGAGCCTTATGGAGATAACTTCGCCAGATTGACGGGAACATTCGACGCAATCGCAGGTTCGAGGGGCCATTGTGATTGCGAGGTGCCTGATGAATTTGCTGAATTCTGTGCCGTTGTCCGGCTGCGGCTTGCTGGAAGACGCTCCGCTCATTTGCTTCTCGCATCTTCGGTGGGACTTTGTGCTCCAGAGGCCCCAGCACCTGATGCAGCGATTCTCGCGAGAGCGCCCAGTGTTCTTCTTCGAAGAATTCATTCCGACCGACCATCCCCTTGCCTATGTGGAGATCCATCCGTTCGAGGGGACAACCGTCAAGGCGGTGCGTCCGCGCATTCCAAATGGGTGGAGCGAGACCGACCGTGAAGCCACTCTTGGCAAGCTGCTTGACGAACTCATCACGCTTTGCGGCGGAAAGCGCCCGATCCTTTGGTTCTACACCCCGTTGATGTTTGCCTTCGCCCGGCATGTCGATGCGGTGGCGGTGGTCTATGACTGCATGGATGAGCTGGCAAACTTCAAGTTTGCGCCCGCCAACCTCAAGGCATCCGAACACACGTTGATTGCGGCCGCCGATGTCGTCTTCACCGGTGGCATAAGCCTGTATGAAGCGAAACGGGACCAACACGACAACATCCACCCATTTCCATCCGGTGTCGATAGCCATCACTTCAGCACCGCGCGCAAGCCTTTGCCGGAACCCAGGGACCAAGTCGATATTCCTCATCCTCGCCTTGGCTACTACGGTGTGATCGACGAGCGGCTCGATCTTGATCTGATCGCAAGCGTCGCCGCGGCGCGGCACGGCTATTCCTTCGTCTTCCTTGGGCCGACTGTGAAGATTTCGCCGGACGATTTGCCCCGGGCAGCCAACATCCATTATCTCGGTCAGAAAACCTATGGCGATCTGCCGGCCTACCTTTCGGGTTGGGAAGCGACGCTTATGCCATTTGCACTGAGTGATGCCACTCGATTCATTAGTCCGACTAAAACTCCTGAATACCTCGCTGCGGGCCGGCCCATCGTCGGAACGAAAATTGTCGATGTGGTCCGCGGGTATGGCGATGTGCCAGGCGTCTTCCTGGCCAACGACGCACAAGCCTTTGCGAAGGCCTGCGATGCTGCCCTTCATGTTTCGCGCGGTGACGAGGCGTGGTTGCAGGCCATCGATGAAATTTTGGCCCGATCATCCTGGGAGAGCACCTTCCGTAAGATGTCGGCACTTGTCGAAGAGGCTGCAGGGCGAAAAGTCCTGTCGCGTGCCCCGCCTCAAAGATTTTCCGTTCACACCCAACAGCCCGCGCCGGGTAGCTATGACTATCTGATCGTCGGTGCAGGATTTGCGGGATCGGTGCTGGCTGAACGACTGGCTTCAGATGGCGGGAGGAAAGTGCTCATTTGCGACAGACGGCCTCATATTGGCGGAAACGCCTACGATCACTACGATGACGCCGGGATCCTCGTCCATAAATACGGCCCGCACATATTCCATACAAACAGCGAGGATGTGGTTGCCTACCTGTCGCGCTTCACGGCATGGCGCCCCTACGAGCATCGGGTGCTTGCACAGGTTGGTGCGCTGCGGCTTCCCATCCCCATCAATCGTACCACCCTGAATGCGCTCTATGGTCTCGACCTTACGGACGAATTTGCGGCCGCACGATTCCTGGCCGACCGGGCGGAACCCTGCGATCGCGTGATTACATCGCGAGACGTCGTCATTTCTCAAATCGGATCCGGACTTTATCGCACTTTCTTCGAAGGTTACACGCGCAAGCAGTGGGGCCTTGATGCCTCGAAGCTCGACAAATCAGTTACCGCACGAGTGCCTACCCGCACCGATACCGACGACCGTTATTTCCTCGACCGCTTTCAGGCCATGCCGCTGGACGGATACACGCGCATGTTCGAACGCATGCTCGACCATGAAAATATAACGGTCCTGCTCGGCACGGATTTCGCCGATCTGAAGCAGGATGGGCTGGCGAGCCACACCATCTTTACCGGGCCGATAGACGAGTATTTCGGCCATTGTTTAGGCCGGCTGCCCTATCGCAGTCTGGAATTCCACCATGAAACGCACGATACACGACGGCTGCTGCCGGTCGGCGTTATCAATTATCCATCCGAGAATGTCCGTTACACGCGCGTAACTGAATACAAGCATCTGACCGGCCAGGTTCATCCAAAGACGAGCATCAGCTATGAGTATGCCCTTGCCGAAGGTGACCCCTATTACCCGATCCCCCGCCCGGAGAACCAGGCACTTTATAAACGATACGAGCTTCTCGCCCGCGCACAGAGCGACGTGACATTCGTCGGGCGGCTCGGAACCTACAAATATTACAATATGGACCAAGTCGTCGGTCAAGCACTGGCGACCTACCGGCGCCTGACGCGTCGGAATGAGACCGATAAAGCGTTTGCCGGCGCCCGGCATGAGTAGAAACCCTCATATCCTATTGGCGACCGACAGCACCGAACCATCCGGAATGGGCGAGCATATGCTTGCTCTCGGGCGGGCTTTGAGCGAACGGTGGGAGGTCACAATAGCCCTGTTGGCCCAGGACAGGACCGGTTTGTTGCCGCGTGCGGCGCGACACGGAATCGGCATCAAGCTAAGCGAAGACGCGGGCGCGTTTGGGGAGTGGTTGGCGCGATCCAACGTTGATCTTCTGCACATTCATGCAGGAATCGGATGGGAGGGACACGGCCTAGCTGCCGCCGCAGATGCCCGGGCAATCCCGATTGTCCGCACCGACCATCTTCCTTATCTGCTCACAGATACGGACCAGATCGAGCTTTATCGGCGCGAGACCGGAAGACTGTCGCATCACATCGTGGTTTCCGAGGCCTCGCGCCAGAGCTTCTGCGAAGCAAAAGTTGCGCCGTCGCGTTTGACAGTCGTGCGGAACGGAATCTTTCCGCTTTCGCCTGCGCGAGCAGCGGTGGATCTAAGGCAAGTGCTCGACCTAGTGGGTAAAACTGTGCTGCTGACGGTCGCCCGCTTCACCCAGCAGAAGGATCAGGCGTCGCTTGTCCGCGCCTTGCCGGACATCCTCAGAACTCATCCTTCCGCGGTTTTGATTTTTGTCGGATCGGGTCCAGAAGAAGATCGGGTCAGTGCCTTGGCAAGAGATTTGCAGGCCTCCGGTCACGTTCGTTTTCTGGGGCACCGGGCAGATATTGCCGAGATCATGGCGATCGCAGATCTCTTCGTCCTTCCTTCGCGCTTTGAAGGTCTTCCGCTCGCCGTTCTCGAGGCAATGTCGCTTTCCGTTCCCGTGGTTGCGACGAGGATTGGCGGAACGGTCGAGGCGCTGGGCAGTGATCATCCCTATTTTGCGGAGCCTGGTAACCCAACGTCGATAGCCGCTGTCGTCGATCAGGCGTTGAGCGATCCCCATCTTAAGTCCACCGGCAGAGTCGGCCACGCGCGTTTCGAGCGTAACTTTTCAATCCATCGAATGGCTGACGAGACTAGCGCCGTCTACGAGCGCTTCCTCACCAAACATGCAGATCAAAAACTAAAGGATAGCGAGATGCGAAAAACGCGGCTGGGCTTCATCGGCGTGGGCGGTATTGCCCATCGGCACCTAGATATCCTGACCGGCTTCGACGACGTCGAACTTGTCGCCTTCGCCGACCCGGACCTTCCCCGCGCGGACGCGGCGGCAATGCGCTTTGGCGCCCGCTCGTACGGCCATCATCGCGAAATGCTCGACACGCAACAACTCGACGCGGTCTACATCTGCATTCCGCCTTTTGCCCATGGCGAGCCGGAGCGGGACCTCATTGACCGCAACATTCCATTCTTTGTCGAAAAACCGGTCACGCTCGATCTGGCGCTGGCGGAGGAGATCGCAGCAGGCGTCTCGAAGGCGGACCTCATCACTGGCGTTGGCTATCACTGGCGCTATCTCGATATCGTCGATGAGGCCCGAAACCTGTTGGCGGACAACCCAGCACAACTCCTGTCGGGGTACTGGCTTGACTCTACTCCTCCCCCGCAGTGGTGGTGGAAGGAGGATCAATCCGGCGGCCAGATGGTTGAGCAGGCGACGCATCTTCTCGATCTCGCGCGCTTCCTCGTAGGCGAAGTCACCGACGTCTACGGCCGGGCAGGACATACGGAGAGGGCGGAGTTTCCCGGCCTCGATGTGCCGACGGTGACCACCGCTAACCTGACCTTCGAAACAGGCGTAGTCGCTAATATCGCCGCGAGCTGCCTTCTCGGCTGGAGCCACCGCGTCGGCCTGCATATTTTCGCCGACCGATTGGCGATCGAATTGACCGACCGCGATATCATGGTGGATGTTGGAAGAGGACGGCCAGTGCGTGGTGCCGATGGCGATCCGGTATGGCGCGAAGACCGCGATTTCATCGACGCCGTCCGCGGTGGTGAAAACCGCATCCGCTGCCCGTATGGTGATGCCTTAGCCACCCATCGGCTTGCCCTGGCCGTGGTATCGTCCGCACGCAGCGGAAAGCCGATACACCTCGACATCCCGGCTCTCAAACGGGGCGAACTAAAGCCCTTGCTGGCACAACCGCGTGCCCAGATGTCTCCGGAATTGCGGCCTGGTCACCGCAAAATCCGCTCTCTCGGCATCGAGGCGCCGGGCCGAGCCTACTTCTTCGAGTATGAGGAAGGCCCGCCTGCCGATGGGCATGTGCGGCTCAACACGCTCTATACCGGTCTTTCCGCCGGGACCGAGCTGACGTTCTTAAAGAATACCAACCCCTATTTCCGCGCGCGCTTCGATGGCGGACGCGGGGTCTTCATCGAAAACGAGCCGGAGCTGCACTATCCAGTGCCGTTCCTCGGTTACATGGAGGTCGCACGCATTTCGCAATCCCGGGCGCGCGGCTTTGCCGATGGCGAGTTGCTCGCGGCGAGCTACGCGCACAAAAGTGGGCATACTGCCGACCCCTCTCATGATCTTCTTGTCAGCATGCCGCCGGAACTCGATCCGCTGCTCGGCGTCTTTGTCGCGCAGATGGGACCGATCGCTGCCAACGGCATCCTCCATGCCGACGCGGAAGCATTTGGAGCGACTGTCCCTGCTCTCGGTGCGGGTGTTTGCGGCCGAACGGTAATCGTCCTCGGCGCAGGTACCGTGGGCTTGATGACGGCGCTCTTTGCCCGTTCGCTCGGCGCATCAGACATTGTGATCACAGACCCCTCGGAATTTCGCCGCAGCAAGGCGGATGCGATGGGATTGACGGCGATGACAGAGGATCAAGCCTGGCAGCATGCCAAAGAGCGCTGGCATGAGGGTGCCATGGGACGCGGCGCGGATGTCGCGTTCCAGACGCGAGCTCATGCAGGAAGCCTGCACACGGCGCTGAAAGCCTTGCGCCCCCAGGGCACTGTGATCGATCTTGCCTTTTACCAGGATGGCGCCAGCGCTTTGCGGCTGGGAGAAGAATTCCATCACAACGGTCTGAACATCCGCTGCGCGCAAATCAACCGCGTTCCCCGCGGGCTTGCACCACGGTGGGACCGTCAAAGGCTGGCACGCGTGACGCTCGACCTTTTGAAAACGGAGGGCGCGGCGATCCGCGAGCACATGATCACTCACATCGTGCCGATGGACGACGCGCCTGCTTTCCTGGTCGATCTGATCGAGAACCGGCCGGAATTCCTCCAGGTTATATTCAAGGTCGGCGAATGACGGTTGAACCAGCGCCTCTGCGGATCCTCTTCGTCTTCGCCTGGCTGGTCGTCGGCGGCGAGGAGACGGAAGTCCGTCTGCTTGCCAAGAATCTGGACCGGCGTCGCTATCGCATCGACGTCGTAGCCTGCTTTCGTAAACCTGGCATGCCGGAGCAAACGCACCGGCAGCTTCAGGGGCTGGGGATCGATGTCGATACGACGCCCTATGAATTGTCCTTCAACGATACGGTAAAATATCTTGCCGGGAAAATCCCAGGTTACGACATTGTTGTTTCCTGCCAGAACGTGGCGGACATCTATCCCGCATTGGAGCGACTGCATCTTCGCCCGCCCCTCATTGAACATGGCGGGCTGGTCTCAGAGGCTTTGGCTGGCCCCAAACATCTGACGTCGCGTTATGTGGGCGTGTGTCGCTCGATCCGTGAGGCAGCGGCATCGCGGATGCCCGGGCGCGACCATCATGCCCTCGAAATCCCCTCGATGATCGATCTTTCGGCCTTCGACCCGGCACATCGCGAGCGGGCGCGAGCGAACCTCGGGATCGCGGCAAATGAGGTTCTCATCGGTTGGGTCGGCAGGCTCGATCCCAAAAAGAACGTCGAGGACTTTATTGAGGCAGCCGCACTGGTTCATGCCACGACGAAAAGTGCACGGTTCGTCATTGTGGGCGGACCCGACGCCTTCCTGCCGGAATATGCCGTACGGCTCAAAGACCTGGCTACCCGGCACGGGCTCGGCGGTATGCTTCAATTTCTTGGCGACCGGGACGATATCCCGTCCCTACTCGCCGCATTCGATATATTCGTCTGGCTCTCATCCGGCGAAGGCATGCCGCACGTTATCGCAGAGGCGGGGGCCGCCTCCCTACCGGTGATTGCGACGCCTGATAACGGTGTTATGCAGCAGATCGACGACGGGCTGTCGGGAGTCTTCGTCCCCTATCGCAGTCCAGGCGTCGTTGCGAAAAACATCATCGCGCTTATCGAGTCCCCCGCGCGCCGTCACGCACTCGGCACAGCCCTGCGGCGGAAGGTCGAGATAGACTACTCCGTCGAGGCAGTGCTGCCGCAGTGGGAGTGGCTTCTGGCAGAGGTCCACCGAGAACGAAAGGCAGCTCGCCCTTCGGGTCTGTTTCAATCATTTCTGCAAGGCGGTTTCGAATGTTCGACCCATCGGCTCCGGCCAAAAAACGATGAAACGCAGGGCCATCGACTCGATTTGATTGCCGCCACGGGTCACGATCACCATGCCGAGACGGACTATCGTCAACTTCAAGGCTTTGGGATGTCCACCGTGCGCGATGGTTTCCGATGGCACCTGATTGACAAATCCAGTCGATACGACTGGTCGAGCATTCGTCCGATGCTCCAGGCGGCCAAGGCAACAAAGACCCAGGTTGTCTGGGATCTCCTGCATTATGGCTGGCCCGATGATCTCGACATCTGGTCGCCTCGCTTCATCGATCGCTTCGCGCGGTTCGCAGGTGCATGCGCCGAGTTGGTCCGCGAGGAGAGCGACGGCATTCCGTTTTATTGCCCTGTCAACGAGATCTCGTTTTTCTCATGGGGCGGTGGGGACGTCGGCTATTTGAACCCGTTTGCCAATGGACGGGGATTCGAACTCAAGGTGCAGATGGCACGCGCTGCCATCGCAGCGATCGACGCCATTATCTCGGTGGATGCCCGGGCCCGCTTCGTTCACTGCGAGCCGGTCATTAACGTCGTGGCGGATCCGTCGCGTCCCCACGACGCGCGAATTGCCGAAGGACATCGCCAATCGCAATTCCAGGCCTGGGACTTGATCGGCGGAAGGATGTGGCCGCAGATCGGAGGCGGCGAACGCTATCTCGATATTCTCGGTGTGAATTATTATTCCAATAACCAGTGGATTCACGGTGGCCGGCCGATCGACATTGGTCATCCGCTATATAAGCCTCTCAGCCGAATTCTGGTCGAGACGTTCGCGCGCTACGGCAGGCCGATCCTTATTGCCGAGACCGGCGTCGAGGATGATCGGCGCGCATCCTGGTTTGACTATGTTGCGGACCAGGCTCTGGATTCGATGAGGTCGGGAGTGCCCTTGGAAGGCTTGTGCTTATATCCGATCGTCAATCACCCTGGTTGGGATGATGGTCGGCCTTGCGCAAACGGCCTCCTCTCCGCCGATGTCACTTCAGAAGGACGGGCGCCATTTGCTCCCCTGGGTGCTGCGATATGCGAACGAGCAAATGAGTTTGCAACCTTTGCACCGCTTCATATCGGCGGCGCCGAGGTTAGCGAGACCTGAACGCGTCGAGCAGCCGGCATTCAGATCGAAATCGCACCATGCAGCCATCATTTTGGGACACAGCACTGCTCGGATGCAGCTGAAAGAAAGATTGCGTCCGGGAACCGTTACTGCTTCCGAAGGTTTGCCTTTCACAACTTTCAAGGAGATCATGACGATGACCGACGACACGCGCCGCCCGACACCCCCCTACCCCGCGCAGCAGCAAGAGCCGCCTGGCCAAACATCGGCCATGCAGCCTGTCCCCGACCATGGTGAAAAATCCTACAGGGGTAGTGGAAAGCTCGAAGGCAAAGCTGCTCTCATTACGGGTGCGGATTCGGGCATTGGCAAAGCTGTGGCGATTGCCTTTGCTCGAGAGGGCGCGGATGTGGTCATCTCCTATTTAAGCGAGGACGAGGACGCTAACGACACCGCAAATTGGGTAAGACACGCAGGTCGCAAAGCTGTCGTCATCCCTGGCGACGTCAAGTCGGAGGATCACTGCAAGGCGCTCGTGCAGCGGACTGTCGATGAGTTGGGCGGTATCGACATTTTGGTAAACAATGCCGCCTTCCAGCGCACTTATGATGACATTGCCGACATCGATGCCGAAGAGTGGGACGAAACGTTTCGCACAAACATCTATGCACCGTTTTTCCTCGCGAAGGCGGCAATCCCACACATGGCGCGCGGCAGCTCGATCATCAACACCACGTCCATCCAGTCGCGCCAGCCGTCACCCCAGCTGCTCGCTTATGCCTCGACGAAGGGAGCTATTTCCAACTTTACCGCGGGACTTGCGGAGATGCTCGGTGAGCGAGGCATTCGTGTGAACGCGGTCGCACCCGGCCCGATCTGGACGCCGCTCATCCCCTCGACGATGCCGGCCGAAAAAGCTGCGAAGTTTGGCGCTAATACACTCATCGGGCGGGCTGGACAGCCGGCGGAGCTTGCCGGTGCCTATGTGCTTCTCGCCTCGGATCTCGGCAGCTACATGACCGGAGCGATCGTCCCGGTGACCGGCGGGGAAATCATGATCTGATCTCAGCGGCAGACCATAAAAAAGGCCGTCGACAATGACGGCCTTTCCTGATCGTCCAGCCTCAAGCCGCCCTCTTGCCCTTAGCGTTTGCAGACGCCTGCGCGAGCTGGGTCAACTTCTTGTCGGTCGCTATTTCTTCGGCAAGGTTTGCCTGAAGCAGCGGAATGGCGTCCGTGAGGCCGAGCTGGTTTGCCCAAGCGATGAGGGTGCCGTAACGGGCAATTTCGTAGTGTTCGACGGCCTGAGCCGAGGAGATCAAGCCGGCATCGAGTGCCGGCGAGCCCTTGAACTCTTCCATGATCTCTTCACCCTCGGCGATGATGCCCTGGATTGCTTCACAGGTCTTGCCGCGTGCCGGCTTGCCGAGAAGCTCGAATACCTGCTCCAGGCGTCCGATCTGACCCTGAGTTTCGTCGCGGTGCAGCAGGAAACCTGCCTTGCCTTCCTCGGATTTGGCGGCGCGAGCCATTTTCGGCAGCGCCTTCAGGATTTGCTTTTCTGCAAAGTAGATATCCTTGAGCGTATCAAGGAAAAGGTCATCAAGCGTCTTGGTTGTGGTGGTCGCCATAGTTAATCCTCCTGTGGCATGGGCTTGCGGGGTAATGCCGCGTCGTTTTGATTGTTCCCGTCCGAAAATCGGCCGTTCAGCGATACAGAGGGCCTCGGGCCTATCCAGCGGTAGGCACGAGGGCCATCGTTGTTGCTTAGACCTTGGCTTTCTCACCAGCTTCGCGAAGAGACAAAAACCTGGTCGTCACAGAGACGATATTTTCGTCCAGCCACTGTGCCATTGCCCTCTCTTCAGTCAGGTTTGCCTGTAGGGGACCGGTGGCTGCGCCGTAGCCGCCGGCTTCGGCGACAGTCAACAGCGACTTGTAAGCCGCCATTTCGAAATTCTCGAAGGCGAAGTTCGCAAACGAGTTCTTCAGAATTTCATCGCCGGCCATGGTATGGCCCATCGCGGCCATCGACCCCGTCAGGGAGAGTGCCATGTCCTTAAGCGACGAGTGGTCTTCGTTCAAACTGTCGAGCACTTCTTCGATGCGGACGATCTGACCCTCCGTTTCTCGGATATGTTGGTCGAGCTTCGCCGCGATCTCCGGGTAGTTCTCGATACGCGAGAGCTGGGGCTTCATGATCGAAAGCGCCTGGTTTTCCATGGCGTGGGCATTCTTAAGGCCGGTGATAAAAATTTCGCGGGTTTCATTCTCAGACATCGAAAATCTCCTCGTTGACCGGCTCTAACTTCGCACGGCCGGCGATGTTCCAGACGCTCTGCAGATTGACCGGCGACGCCGCCTCCCGATCTAGTCCAGGTGAAGTGACGGATCTTCGTGCTCTTATGCCTGCTCAGTGCGGCGGCCCGGCCACTCAGGCAGCGCATCGATCGCGGCCAGGTCACTGTGATGAGATCAGCATCCCATACTTGAAGAGTTCCTCTTGTCACGGAATGCCGTCTCACTACCTCGGCTAGTGCCATCGATAGGTGATCGCAGGCACACATGGCACCCACGAGAGTGACCAAAACCCCTTGCACAACAGGTCCATCACCCTAAGTGCCAATTTCGAACACGCTAAATTAGCATATTGACATGCATGTTTTCTGCCGAAGGAACAGCGCAGGGATGATTCTGGAAGACCTTTACCGATTGCTCAGAAGTGGGCACGTGCAGGCACAAGGCGTCGTCGACACGATGACCCAGCCGATTGTGGTCCTGGACCATAATCTCTGCGTGACGAACGCCAATAACGCTTTCGTAAGAACCTTCGCGGTCGAGCGGGACGACATCCTAGGGGAAAGCTTCTTTCGTCTCGGCAACGGTCAATGGGAAATAGCCGACCTCCGACACCTGATCGCGTCGGTTATCCCAAAAGCCGCCGCCGTTGTCGGCTTTGAAGTAACACATGACTTCCCCGCGATCGGGCAGCGGACGTTTCTTGTCGATGCGCGTCGCCTCGTTCATCCCGACAACAACAGCACGAACATCCTCATCCTCTTCGATGATGTCACGGAGCGACGGCGCCATGACGCCGAGAAAGACTTTATTGTTGCGGAGGCACGGCACCGCCTGAGGAACCTGTTTGCGGTGATACGCGCAATCGCCATGCAGACGAAAACCGAGGATCGTACCGCCACCGAATATCGCGACATCTTCCTCGGGCGGCTCGAGGTTACGCTTCGCGCGCAGGAAATCGCATCGACTGGCGAGACTACCGATTTTGAATCTCTGCTGCGGCGATCGGTCGGCGAACTCGGCGTTGAGCGTTTTCATTGCGATGGTCCCGCGGTGACACTTGCCAGTTCTAAGGTTCTCGCGGTCAGCATGATATTCCACGAGCTCGGTACCAACGCGATGAAGCATGGCGCCTTGTCCGTTCCCGGTGGGCAGATCCACGTCACGTGGGCGCTCGAGCCCGGTCCGAGAAGCCGGACATATCTTATTTGCGAATGGCAGGAAAAGACCGGGTTACCTGTGACCCGGCCTCAGCGCCGCGGTTATGGCACCGAGCTGATCGAGGGCACTTCCGCTCACATCGGCGGAAAGGTGGAACTTAAGTACGATCCGGGCGGTTTGACAGCTACGATCAAAATCCCGGTGTGAGATAGATGGACGATCCTGCGGAAGTCGATGTTGAAGGCAGAAGATGCGTCCTCGTGGTAGAAGACGAATTGCTGATTGCAATGGAACTCACGGCAGCTTTGACCGCTGGTGGGTTCCGGGTGTTGGGGCCCGCAGCATCGGTCGATCACGCTCTTGATCTGGTCAGCAAGGAGCGTCCCCACGCTGCGGTCCTGGATTTCAATCTCGTTGGCGAGAAAGTCACGCCCGTGGCTCTTCAATTGAAGGCGTTGGGGGTTCCGTTCGTGCTCGCCAGCGCGGTCCATCCCACTGAGCTTGCAGTCCACTCGGCGCTTGCGGATGTCGCCAATATTGGAAAGCCGACGGACCTGAAACGGCTTGTCGACGCGCTGAAGGCGTTTCAGACCTAACCGCTTTCATCGAACCGAATTGGCAGCGTTGAATTTGAACGTGGTGGCACCGCCCATCTGGCGTTGCTTACGCAAGGACGCCTGCTGCAATGGCGGCGTCGATAAAGCGGCTTCGTGCAGTCTCTGCACTTCCATGCTGAACGAGCGCCTCAAGACAGCGACGCTTGGCTTCGCAATAGACCTCGCTTCGGCATTCGGGCCATCTATGACCAAGCGCCTCGAGCGCGGCATCCGGCCCATCCACCCGTTCCCGGAAGCCGTTGCCGATCCTCACAAAGACCGGCGCCTGCCATTTCAACCTGAAATCAACTTCGATCACCTTGTCCATTCCATTCCTCATGTCGACATTGGTTCCCGCCGCCCGATTCGCGCTTGCGCCGATATCATCGGGGCGCCTTCAGCCGCCGCGCCGGTCCCCATCCGAGCGGCGTGAAATCCGGCCGCACATCTGCACTTGCACCAGACGGGGATGTGGCCATGAACCGGCGCCCGGTCGTGCGCCTACGGCTCGTCATTCGCGCCGTCGCATTCCTCTCCCTGGTCGTGTCGGGGTCACGGGAGCATATCCTTGAGTCGGCCGGCGATGCGTCGACTTGGTGCCTTTGCATCAGCGGATCTTCTCGGTGCCGCTGGGTGTCGTGACCATGGTCGGACCGCCGCCACTGCCTTGAGGCGTAGGATCACGATCGGTAGCTTCGGGCGGTCGGCTGCCGCCGCCCGCCGGGTCGTCGTCGAACGTTCCGGCGCCATGAGGTTTGGCATTGATTGGATCAGGAACCGTCGATGCCGTGGGTTTAGGATCGGTGTCGATGCTTTCTCCCCAGATTTCGGCCGCGCCCCAGGCAATCATCGTGAGCACGAGAGCACTGATGAGGACCGCTAGGACAGGTTTGCCGTATCGCCCCTGTCTGGCGTCTGTCGCATTTTCGGTCACTCGCTCGGGCGGCCGCTGCGACTGGTGGTCCGGATTCGTCATCGTAAAAAACTCCCTAATAGTGAACCGCACCAACCGCGGGCGGCTCCGGAAGTTCCCAGCCTTTCAGAAGCACACTCAAATGGGTCCAAAAAAAATCGCGGAACATTTGCCACGCGCCGAGGTTGGACGCCCGTTCCTCTGATGGAGACTTCCATGAAAATCGTTCTCGCCTCTCTTCTAGCCTGCTTGGCTGCATTTTCGGCCACCGCAGCAGACAACGCCGCTAAGCAGCACGCCACCGACTTCGCGGCGAAGGCCGCCATGTCCAATATGTTCGAGATCGAGGCCGCGAACATCGAGGTCGCGAGCGGAAAGGCTGATGACGCCAAACAGTTCGCGCATGACATGATTAGGGATCACGGCAAGGCGGGGTCTGCTCTCAGCGATGCGGCACAAAAAGACGGCATCGAACTGCCCGCAGCTCTCGACGCAGAGTTTACTTCGAAGCTGGCCGCTCTTCGGCAAAGCGACGCCGCCAATCTTGATCAGGCCTATCTTTCCACTCAGGTGGCCGCCCACGAACAGGCCGTCAACCTCTTCGAAAGCTATTCAAAGCAGGGGCCGGATGGGCAACTCAAGCGGACGGCTGCAAAAATACTACCGGACCTTCGGATGCATCTGACGCGAATCCGCGGCCTGACTTCGAAATGACGGTAGGAGTGATCTGGCAGCCGGTTTTCACCCTGTCTGCTATTGTCATAACAACGCGATTGCCGCGACCATTGCCAAGGCTGAAACCAGTCCGGCCACAGTCAGACCGAGCGTGACGACCTCGGAGCCCCGTCCCATTTCTTTGTTCCGGACTGCGTAACTTGTGCCCAGCACCACCGCAACAAGACCCGCTCCCATCCAGCACATGAGCGTAAGCGTTCCGAAAAGCATCGCCCACTCTGTTCCATCCATCGTCACTCTCCTGGTTTCAACGATCGAACCTCAACGCTCTTCCAATGTTCCTGCCGTTTGGAAAGGCCGGGAACATTCGCCGCTGCGGCATGTTGGTTGGTTCGAACGGAATCAAGGAGACGTATAGTGGCGAACAATCGGAAAGAAGCAGTCGGGCAGCTCGCTGACGCCGAATGGCAGAGTGAGGGGATGCCCAATGGATGGCGTATGCAGAACCGGCAGGAACCCGAAGCGGAATCGCAGGCGGACAGTTTATGGCCTCAGCTAACGCAAGCAGGCGAGCACTGTCATGTTCAAGGCAAGGTAACACGCTAGGGATGGCGACAGATCGCATGGATCTGGGCGGATCCGGTTTAATCAAGCCAGCCCAATGATTGCGTTTAGTTTCATAACCCCGCCATGCCTGCTACCACACTCGCTTGTCTGCGGACAAATCATCTATACCGGCCCGTCACAATTAGGGCAGAGGAGCGAGGATTTGGAAAATTTAGCCATCGAGCTCTTTGCAGGAAAGCGCGTACTGATCGTGGAAGATGAGTATTTTCTGGCGGATGAGACCCGGCGGAAGCTTGAGAAGGCCGGCGCAACAGTTGTCGGTCCCGTCGCTGGAGTGGCCGCCGCTCTGGATCTCGTCGAGAATGAGGAGATCGACGCAGCAATCCTCGATGTTCATCTTGAGGGCGATTTGGTATTTCCGGTCGCGGACGAGCTTGAGCGCCGCGATATCCCGTTTGTCTTCGCCACAGCCTTCGACCCGTCGGTAATCCCCGGGAGGTTCACAGGCTTCGCGCTTTGCGAGAAGCCGACCGAATTGGGAAAAATTGCGGAAGCGTTGTTCGGCCAGAGGACCGGCGAATACCACTAAATTATTCGCCGTCGAGGGTTTTGGTCAAATGATAGCGAGCCCGGTTGATCCGGCTCTTGATTGTCCCAATCGGGACGCCGCACCTGTCTGCAGCGGTCTCGTAGCTGACACCCTGAACAAATACCAGCACAATGGCGGTTCGATAATTCGTGGGCAAAGCAGAAATCGCGACCTCGAGCTCGCGGCCGCGCAGCTCCCAGATCTGCGATGGCTGCGATGACGCCCAAGCGGCGAAATCGTCGATCCCACCGACCTGCTCTCGTTTGGAAATTTTGAATTTGCTGCAGAAGGTGTTGCGCATGATGGTAAACAGCCAGGAGCGCAGCTGAGTGCCGCGCTGATAATTCCCGGAATGTGCGATGGCTTTTGCAAGCGTTTCCTGAACAAGATCATCGATATCGCTCGTCGAACTATTGAAGCGTTTGGCGAAAGATCTAAGAGCCGGCATATTTTCAAGCAGTTCTGCTTCGGTAAAACTTGGACGATCATGAGTGGGCATTGGGGTTCTCCTCTGATGAGTGAACTTCGCCTCACCTGTTCCGTTCCACTCGGATCACCGATTCTTCCAGTCGCGCCCACGCTCTTCCGAAGACGCAATCCGAGCCCTGAATTCGTAGGCTTCCAAGCGAAGGTACGGGATGTGCCGCCTCGGGCAATCCGCCCTTCAGGCAACCCTTGGCAGACCGTCTGACCCATGAGGCCGGCAATCTCTTGACGGGTTTACTCGCCCTGCGGAAGTGGTTGGTTTGGTGCACTAATCAGAACGGCAAAAGGGCCGCCCGCCACAGTAATGAACCGCGCCACGACACGCTTGCGTATGCGACTTCAGTCAAATCATACGTCGCAAACGGTTCGATCTTTCCCATCATGCAATGGCTTACACCCGTATAGCTTTTAGCTGTCGCTGCGTTGGCAGAGATCTGAAACGCAACCGTGGCTGCGGCTGGCGATTTGAAAAAACCACTTCGATCACACTGTCCAAGCCGCGCAAATTTCATCGAAGAGAACAACAGGCTGGGGAGTTGGGAACAAAGCCGCCCAACCGAGGTTCGTGGGTGCGGCAACCGCCGCTCGTACAGTCATGGGAGGCTTCAGTGTCAAACGAATTCACGGAAATGGATGGCAGGCCAAGGCCGTCATCCGAGACGTCATTGCAATCTGGAGACGCGCTGTCGTCACCGCAATCTCCCGCGTCACTCGCGGGATTGAAGGAGAAGTTGGCTGATGACGTGATCGCCGCCAAGGACACCATTAAAGAAGGCGCCGATACCGCGGTCGAAAAAGTCAAAGAGGTGGTTTCCGAACAAACGACCTTCGCGGCCCGCCAAGTTGGCGGCGTCGCAACGGCGCTTGAGAAAGTTGGGGCAGAACTGGAAGCATCCGGCCAACCGGAGGTCGGACGCTATGCCAAGCAGATCGGACGAAGCGTCCAAAGCGTCGCGAGGCAGATGAAAGACAAAGACATCGGCGAAATCGCGGCGCTGGCTGAGGAATTCGGTCGCAAGCAGCCGCTAGCGTTTCTGGGAATTGCAGCGCTTGCGGGACTGAGCGCAAGTAGATTTCTGACTGCTTCCGCCAAGCGGTCGCCGGCGCCGGCAACAAGGCGGACGCTGCCGGCTACGCCCACGGGGTCATCTGGAGGCTACGCCAATGGCTAAATCTCCCGACAATGTTCCCCTCTCAGAGCTGATCGGCGGCCTCGTTGCCGATATTGCGGGCCTGTTGCGCAAGGAAATCGATCTCGCGAAGACGGAGGTGTCCGAAAAGTTCTCGCAAGCGCTCAATGGCGTGGAAGTGGTTATTTTCGGGCTTGTCCTTGCGATAGGCGCTGTGGGCGTTCTGTTGAGCGCCCTGGTTGCCGGGCTTGCGGCCTTCCTGGTCACCCAAGGTTTCACCGAAACAAGCGCCAGTGCGCTCGCCTCGCTTATCGTCGGGGTGGTCATCGCTCTCATCGCATGCGCGATGGTCTCTCGCGGCCTCACTGCGCTTCGTAGAAGCAACATGAAACTCGATCGAACCACGACCTCGCTTCGCCGCGACGTCGACGTTGTGAAGGAAAAAATCTGATGGAAACTTCCACCGAAAAAACCTCCGCCGACCTTCAGCGAGAGATCGATCAGGATCGCCAGCGTATTGGCGACCGCATCGACGCTATTCAGGAACGGATGTCGCCAGGCCAGTTGGTCGATGAGGTCCTTGCCTATGCAAAGGGCACCGGCGGCGGAGAGTATGTCAGCAACCTCGGCCAAGCGCTGAAGGCAAATCCACTGCCCGTCGCGTTGATGGGCGTGAGCCTTGCCTGGCTCATGGCGAAGGGGACCCCCGCAAGCCCGCCTGCCAGCCACCAGCCCGAACCTGAGTATCCCTTATATCCGGCAAACGGCCCGGTCCGCCGTCTTGGCCCACCCGAGACCGAAAACGGCTCCCGCTACAGTCATTTCGCAGACAGCTCTGGCAAGAGGCTGAAGGCGTTGACCGATGAAACGGGACACCGTGCGGGTCACTTCGTCGACGAAGCAGGTAAGACTTATCGCGGGTTTGCCGATGCCACTGGCAGACACGTCGATCAGATCACCGACGAGACGGGCGCGATATTCGATGCGGCAACTGGCTGGGCAGCGGAGAAATGGGAGCAGGCAAAAAGCGCCGCAAGCGGGATGAGCGCGCGTGCGTCCGCGGCCGCAAGCTCGCTGTCTGCTCAATCGTCTTCAGCGGCGACAAGTCTCCAAGAGCAAACCAGCAAGCTCAACGAAATGATCCTCAAGCAGTTCCGCGATCAGCCGCTGGTTGGGGGCGCTCTGGCTTTCGCCGTCGGAGCCGCTATAGGCGCCGCTTTGCCGCACACAGACACTGAAGACGAGTGGCTCGGTGAGGCCTCCGATTCCACCACAGATACGCTTAGCGCTCGAGCACTGGACGTAGTCGACCAAGGCAAAGAAGTGGCGACGGAGGTCTACGAAAAGGTCGCTTCGGTGGCGTCAGATGCTCACGACGCCGTTAAGGAGCGAGTCGCCACTGAGGTCGATGCGTTCAAGGCGGGTACCCAAGGCAGTGATCGCCAATCGAATTGAACGTGGGATCAGCGACGCGCGAAATCGCTACAGTGCCTTGCGAGTTCGGCGAGCGCGGAATACACGATGCTGAAAAACGGTGACGCCGTGCTCGCGATCAACTCGCGATCCGTGCTGTAACGATCATCCATTGCGGGTCGATAGGCGAACGACCCGGCCTTGGCGTCGAAATCGTGTTGAGGTGGCCGCCGTCGAAAGTGCCTATCGCATGGCGAAAGACAGCGGCTGGCCGGCGTCCGATATTGCCCTGCAGCCTTGGGCGCTGCGCGACTTCCGCCTTGACGATCCCGACGGCTATTATATCAGACTGACCAGTGCGAGCTGAAGTGTGACCGGCGGTTTGCCCAGAATCATTTTTGCCAGCGACCGGCTTACCTGCGTATTTTAGTGGATAGCTTACTACTGCAATTATAACTTGTTCTGTTTCGAGAATACACCGCCATTTGCTCAACAGAATTTGGTCGCGGAACCGGGACCTGATCGCCCTGATGATCACTTCCGCCTTCGATGAAAAAGGTCACTTCCCCGTGGCTGCCTTTGCGGCAAGCGAAAGGATCAGGTTGGAGGCTCAAGCCCTGGCTCGAGAAGATACGTCGCCCCTGGGAACTGCTCTTTGGGAAGCGCCAGCCACGGCAGGTTGCGGTTCAAATCTCGGCGGTCCAATCGACAAGAGCCGCCACGCAGCCCCGGAGATTTCGTCCGCTAATGCGTGGAACAAGGATGTCGCGTCGCTTCTTCCTGGAATGTCCACTGAATAGGCGATGGGAGCTTAGGTGTCTCGCGGCCGTTTAGTTGCAGATGGGGCGTATCGGGCGGACATCCGCGCCTCGGGCGGCAGAAGAGATCGTCATGGCAAGGGATGCCGACATAACCATATTAAGAAAGCGTGGAATGCTGGCGACCGTTCGTGGCGTCGTCGCGCATAGCGTGGGCGGGGCCGAAGTCGAGACTGCCCCCTGCGATATGCTATTGGGTAATGCAATTCTGCATGTCGCGAGACTGGACGTTTCGGTTTGCACGACCGCCGCAGCGAGTGTCGTTGCGGAGGGCATTACGTTGAATTGCGAGGAATGCCGTCGGCTCGCCCTGAAATATGGCGACAAGCTTGAAGTTCGTGAGTAGGAAACAAGAGCCCCAAGCACTGGTGGATCAGCTTGCTGGGACCATTCACGATGACGGACGCCGCATGACGTAGAAGAATATCTCCTGCCATTCAGTACGAGGTTATCGCACGACCGCTGGACGCGAGATGCTCTGTAATGGCGCGCCGGATTTCGGTAACCGTGTCGAAGAGCCTGTTGTCCAGGTCGATGACATTGAAGCGGACAGCGATGAATTTGAGGCGGTTTTCGACAGGGACCGCGATCCCGACTTCCTGACCGTTGAATACGACAGCTTGCTTTTGCATAACAAACCTCGGGCGCACCACACCGGAGCACCATCTTACAAAAGTGGGACAAAGGGTTTCCGACGCGTCAGATTGCCGTCGTAGGTCCGTATCGGATCGAGACGAGATCACGCGCTCGCTGCATCATTGCGAAGAAACGAATTCGGACAAACAACGTCATGATCCTCCTCAAGCGAGGTCAACCGACCGCTGAGTATCG
Source organism: Rhizobium sp. BK112 (assembly GCF_014193215.1). Taxonomy (NCBI): domain Bacteria; kingdom Pseudomonadati; phylum Pseudomonadota; class Alphaproteobacteria; order Hyphomicrobiales; family Rhizobiaceae; genus Rhizobium; species Rhizobium sp. BK112. Next base: position 112,819 of record NZ_JACHYZ010000016.1, on the reverse strand, counting down.
CCGGCGAGGCCGGTTATTCGGAATTCTTCTGCAAAAACGTAGTCGAGAAACTTCGAGTAAGCAACTGATTTTTGTTATTTTTTAGCGTTTTGAATCGTATGACAATTACCGCAGGTGCGAAGAAACAAATGATGTACGTTCGTCCGATACCCATAGTCGAGGGCCCGCCGACGGCTTTACATATTGCGGATGGCCACTGAGCGCAGGTGCTAGGTTGGCTGGATCAAAGAGTCCGATTTGCTCCCAGGTAGCTTCCGGACAGACGCGATATCCCTGAGGGCTTCAGAAGTACCTGATCACCGTATAACAAGCGATACATCCGATGGAAACCTTGCCGCTACAATGTAGTCAGGTCGATAGTTCGACGCCATATGGAAGTTGCCGCTTGCCCTCGGGTAACCGGAGGTTCACCATCTAACCGAAGTATGTGTAAAGCAGCGTTCCGTTCCAGTTGATTTCAAAGAGATTTCAGGCTGATGTAGGCATATCCAAATCTATGGCTTGAGAATGCAGCGCTACCAGATACAAGCACTCGAGAACGGCAGGTGGTCGGTAATAGACCACCAGACCGGCAAGCCAATAGTTGACCAGCAATGGTCAAGCGAGAGAACGAGGCTGGAGGCTCAAGCCTTAGCTGATTTTCGCAATGGAATATCGGCCCCTCCTCCACAGCGGATTTCCTCCCGGCTTCAGAAGTTACGTCGAGCTTGGGCCCTCCTCGGTCGGCCACGTTCAACTTGAACCGGCTCTTCTTATTCTGGCAATCGCGATGCGCTAAACTAATCCGAATTTTGGAGGCCGTCGAAATGATATCGATCGGCCTCATCTTTACCCTCGCATCCCATGCTCACAGAGTTTCAAAACCTTGGGCGAGTGACCTCGATGCCCTGCCCCTGGATGGTGTCCCGATGGGTGGTGTAGCTCGCGCCTGATGGCCGTGCTTTCCGGCAAGGGCCGGAGGGGATATCAGCGTGCGACTGCAGGCAGGCTGATTTGCGGATCATCGCTCATCGACGCCATAGTCTCAAGTGTCATATACCTGGCCCGCTGAACGGCCCACTCATCGTTCTGTTCGAGCAGTAATGCGCCGACGAGACGGACAATGGCTTCGTCGTTGGGAAAGATGCCGACGACCTCGGTGCGGCGCTTGATCTCGCCATTGAGGCGCTCGATTGGATTGGTCGAGTGCAGCTTTGCCCGGTGCTCTTTCGGGAAAGCCATGTAGGCGAGCACATCCTCTTCGGCATCATCCATAATGGCGGCGAGCTTCGGCACTTTTGGTCTTATCTGGTCGGCAACATTGCGCCACTGCGTGCTGGCAGATTCCGCCGTATCCTGAGCGAATGCCGTGGCGATGAAGGCGGAGACGACACGCCTGCCGCTCTTTCCGGCATGCGCCAGCACGTTCCTCATGAAGTGAACCCGGCATCGTTGCCAGGTGGCGCTGAGAACCTTGGTAACGGCAGCCTTGAGTCCCTCATGGGCGTCGGAGACGACGAGCTTCACGCCGCGCAAACCTCGGCGCGTAAGCCTGCGCAGGAACTCCGTCCAGATCGGCTCGGCTTCGGATGTGCCAACTTCCATGCCCAGAACCTCGCGCCGGCCATCGGTGTTGACGCCAACGGCGATGATGACGGCAACGGAAACGATGCGGCCACCGCGTCTGACTTTCAGGTAGGTGGCATCGATCCACAGATAAGGCCAATCGCCCTCGATCGGTCTTTCGAGGAACGCCTTCACCTTGACGTCGATCTCTTCGCACAGGCGGCTTACCTGGCTTTTGGAGATGCCGCTCATGCCCATCGCTTTGACCAGATCGTCGACAGAACGCGTCGAGATGCCCTGAATGTACGCTTCCTGGATGACCGCTGTCAGAGCCTTCTCCGCCATCCGACGCGGTTCGAGGAAGCTTGGGAAATAGCTGCCCTTGCGCAGCTTCGGAATGCGAAGCTCGACCGTTCCGGCGCGTGTCTCCCAATCCCGGTCGCGGTAGCCGTTGCGTTGCGCCAACCGCATCGCATTCTTCTCGCCGTAGCCAGCACCGGTCGCACTGCCAACCTCCAGCTCCATCAGCCGCTCGGCCGCAAAGCCGATCATCTCACGCAACAAATCGGCGTCAGCACTCTTCTCAACAAGCGAGCGCACGTTCATCATATCGTCGGTCATCGGTGGTCTTTCCATCAGGTTGGTCTTGAACAACCCGACCCTACCGGAAAACACTGGTGACCACCGCTATCGAGCTACACCACTCCCTGGGACGTCATCTGCCCCTGTCGTCATCCATCGCAACAATAGCCGATTCTGCACAGGGCGCTCCGATACGAAATCGTAGAGCGCCCAATCCTTTCCAGCGGCATACCTTCACACCCGATCACTACGGGTAACCAATCGTCAATTACGATTTTGGAATACACGCGTATATTACCCCCGGGAATAGCGATGCCTGACCTGAGGTCGACGACAATGAACTGGGACGCAACGTCTGCATTCACACCCGTCGGGCTGGCTCTGCGCGGTCGGCCAGCTCACAGGATCGTTCGCACCCTCGGCGACGCGGCATATATGCTGCTCAAGGACTGGCCTTCCGATGACGGCGAAGAATATGTCACTGCGGTGAAGGCTTGCGTCGATGCGATCAGCGGTGAGATCGCTCCGGAGCAATTTTGGGACGCGTTCCTGCGTGCGGCCGATGAGGCAGGTATCGCTGCGCTGACCGTCGTTCAGCGATGACAACGAGTAAAAGAAGCGGTGGTTGGTGAGGGTGAGACGTTCAGCACGGCTCGCCTCGAGTCATGAGGAGCTCCAGCATCTCGCCTCGCGCGATCCTCTGACCGGTCTTTCAAACCGAGCTCATTTCAGAACCGAACTCGCCGTCCGGCTTGCGGCGGCTCCGCAGACCAGAGCCACTGCGTAACTGTTCATAGACCTCGATCGATTCAAAGCGGTCAACGATACTTTCGGGCACCCGACGGGGACAAGCTCATCTCGCTCGTGGCCCAGCGCATGAATGAGATCATGCCGGCGGTCTTCGGGGGAATATTGCCCTGAATGGCATCCAGGCAGCTTTTCACAGGGCGAATCTTCGCTTTTTATGCGACGCCCGACATGGATCGACAAAGCTTCACCAGGGAGGTTCTGACTGGGAACGGCAACATTGCTAAAACCTCCCTGGTGTCCTTTTAACAAGGATGAGGAAAATCTAAGCTGGATCGCGCCGAGGGGAAGACGGACCTAAGTCGGACTGGCGACTCCATAGCCCGCTTCTCATATTAGGTTCTGAGGTAATATGACGGTTCGTGGAGGGCAACGACCAGGAGGACGATATGAAGTTCGGTTCCGACAATGCCAGCCACCAAGAGTGCTGCTCCCAGGGCCATAGTTCGGCCTCGACCATGGCGACGATCAAAGCGACCCTTTCCGCCGCTCAGGATATCGACAGCAGTGCGATCGAGATCAGGATGCTCGGCCCTGTGGTCCTGCTCGAAGGCTACATAACAAACGTTGCGGACCGTGATAAAGCCATCTCGCTTGCGGCGATGATCGTCGGCGAGGAGAACGTCCAGGACCGGATGCTGAGCCGGTTTCCCGCCCAGTAATGGCATCAATCGGATCAGGACAAAGGTCGGGTGAGGCCCGGTCAGCAGGCAGGTGATAGCCCGGACGTTGGCAATACTCAACAGGAAGACGCGTGAGCAGCGCGGCGATTTTTGCCGCCAGCGCTTCGTTTAAGCGGTGCGACGAAACATGCGCGCGACCGCAATCGACCAGGGGAATATGTCTACGGCTGGAAGAAGACGCGCTCGGATCACATGCAGTGCGAATTCGCCGAGTGCAGCCCGATCTGATTTGGCCTGTCAATGCACTGAGCTCGAAGATGGCGCGTTTACGCGCGTGGCGGCCAGCCCGACGTAAGTGCCGATCAGAACGGTCGCCATCTCCTCTAAAGAGCGACAGCCCTCGTTGTAGAGTTCGATGGCGGCATCACACAAAAAGGAGGACGCTTGATCGTCCCACTCCACCTCGTAGTACCGATACCATTCACGGACGGCCTTCGACATCAGCAGGTGGTCTTCCTGTAAGCACTTGGACATGCGTTACCCCAGACATGGCGGCGGCAGGCGTGCGCGGCTATGACTGCTTCGTTCCGACCACAGCGGGGTCGCCATCATTCAGACTAACAAAGACAGGACTTCACGGGAACCTGCCTCGTCCATGGATAGGGCAACACCGCTTGGCCGTCTAACGGCGACCAATCTCGGCCTCGACCTTCTTCCGTGCGTTTCCAGCGCTCTTCACGGCCTTCTTGACAGCATCTTTCGAGACGCCTTCCTTCGTTGCTTCGTACTTGACCTCGTGATCCTGACCGCCGGCCACGCGAGCTCGATCCTGTGCGCGGCCGCGGGATGTCGGTGTCTGTGCCATCGGGCTTCTCCTTCGAATGAACGTTCGCAGTACAAACTCACAAGGATTCCGGTGGTTCCCGGGAGACAGTGGATGGCGATGCTGCGCTTGAAGCGGCTGCGGAATTCCCTAAGCGGTGCCCGCCATTGTGCTGGGAGGAAGGTGGTTACCGTGGCGCTCGAACTGAACAAATCTCCACCTTTCCACTACTGTCGGGCGCAATTCGGCCAGCGGTGACGGCGGAATCAATTTGAGAGAGAATTTCCGTAAAGTATTGAAAAATGATTCGTTTTGAGTCGGAACGAATCACCCTGACACGTCTTTGAGTCGCGTATTAATGATTCGGAGTATTTGTCATGCCGTCAGGACAGCGTGCGCAGTGGAAAGGCTTTCTGAAGTTCGGCGAGGTAAGCTGCGGCGTCGCTCTCTACACGGCAGCCTCGACTAGCGAGCGCATCACCTTCAACACCATCAACAAGGCCACGGGCAACCGCGTCAACCGCATCTTCATAGACAGCCAGACCGAGGATCCGGTGCCGAAGGAAGCCCAGACCAAGGGCTTCGAGATCGAGAACGGCCAGTACATCATCATCGATCCTGAGGAAGTTTCCGCCGCGATTCCTGAGAGCAACAAGACGCTCGAGATCGAGGCGTTCATCCCCTGCTCCGACGTCGACGACGTCTATTTCGACAAACCGTACTACCTCACGCCCGACAAGATGGGCGGAGACGCGTTCGCGGCTCTCCGCGATGCGATGAAGAAGTCGATGGTCGCAGCCATCGCCCGCACCGTCCTATTCCGTCGAATGCGCACGGTGCTGATACGGCCGCACGGCAAGGGCCTAATCGCCAGCACGCTCAACTACGACTACGAGGTTCGTTCCTCCGAGAAGGCTTTCGAGGAGATGCCCAAGCTCAAGATCCAGGGCGAGATGCTCGAGCTCGCCAAGCACATCATCAGCACCAAGAAGGGCGAGTTCGATCCGGCGACCTTCGACGACCGCTACGAAGCCGCCCTCGCCGATCTGGTGAAGGCGAAGCTGGAAGGCAAGTCGCTTCCAAAGCCGAAGAAGGTGCAGGTCTCGAAGCCCAACGATCTGCTGGCCGCGCTGCGCGAGAGCGCAGGCATCATGAAGGCCGCTGCGGACAAACCGAAACGCACTGCCGCCAACGCCAACACCGGCACTGGGAGGCAGCGCGCCGCGCGCGGGGCGGCAGCGAAGTCCGCCGCTTCAAAGGCTGCCCCGCAGCGCAAAGCCAGCTAGGGAGATTAGACGATGGCTCCGAAATATTACTGGAAAGGCTATCTCAAACTCTCCCTGGTCACCTGCCCCGTGGCCATGACCCCGGCCACGAGCGAAAGCGAGAAGGTTCGCTTCCATACACTTAACAAGGAGACGGGCAACCGCATCGTCTCCCGATACATCGATTCCGTCACGGGCAAGCCCGTCAAGGACGAGAACGAAGCCAAGGGCTACGCTCGCGGAGAGAACGACTACGTTATCCTCACCGAGGACGATCTGGATGCCGTTGCGCTCGACACGGTGAAGACGATCGACATCGACAAGTTCGTCCCGGCCGACAGCATCGAGTGGATCTACCTTGAGAAGCCGCATTACCTGATGCCGGACGACGCCGTCGGCAACGAGGCATTTGCGGTGATCAGGGATGCCATGAAGGCCGACAAGGTTTTCGGTGTGTCGAAGCTCGTGATAGGCCGCCGAGAGCGGGCGGTCGTCCTGGAACCGCGCGGCGAAGGAATCGTGCTCTGGACGCTGCGTTTCGGCGACGAGGTTCGACCGGAGGAGAATTACTTCGAGCAAATCGACGAGCACGCAGATCCGGATCTCATTCCGCTCGTCCAGAAGCTCATCAAGCAGAAGACCGCGCGCTGGTCGCCGGACATGGTCAGCGATCCCATCCAGACCAGCCTGCTGAAGCTCATCGACGAGAAGAAAAAGGCGTTGAAACCGAAAAAAACGGCGACGGGGAAAGCGGCCGAATCCGCACCGAAGTCGAATGTGGTCAGTATCATGGATGCGCTCCGGAAGAGCGTCGAGGCCGATCTCAAAGGCAGGAAGGCCGGGTAGTCACATGCACTTGCTGGAAACCAAGGTTGCACACGAGAGGACGGGCTGGCGGATAGATTTCGTCGGCGACGACGGTGAAGTGGTGTCGATCAAGGTCGCAGACGGTCACGCTGCAAGCGAAGACGAGGCCATTGAGCGTGCGAAAGAGGTCATGGTTCAGTTGACGGCATATGGCACGCGTGGCGGCGGCCGCAGCATCAACTCGTACGATGCTGCCAGCAATGGAAACTTCGAGGACGACGAGCCGTTGTTGGATACGTGGCACTGATCCGCCCTGAGGCCCCCCCCCCGGCCTCTCAGGCAACAAAAAAGGCCGGGTAGAAACCGCACCGACCCATCGCGTTTTGACCAGTGCCAGTACATCCGCGATCAAAAGCATTTCAGCGATGCGGCGTTGCGAGCAGCGAATTCAGCGCGCATCAGCAAGGCCTGTGGGAGAGTTCTACCTGAAGTGTGTCCGCAACAAGTCTCAACTAGAAAATTTCCCGAAGGATTGCCGGCCGTCTTCCCGCGCGTGGGCCTGGGAAGCCGGCTAGTCGTTTGACGGTTCCTCGACAACGTCGTCCGATTGGTCGTCTGCGGGATCCGGGTCCCGGTCGTACGCGACCCTCAGGCGGTCAAGTTCGTTCTGTATGGCATCGTAGACCTCCGTTGCCTTTGCGCCTTTAACCACGAACGTGTCGACGAAATCTTCGAGCTTCAGGCTCAGGTCGTCGCGCCAGTCCTTGGTCATTGCCCGTTCTCCGGCTGAAGACGAATGCCTCTGCAAAGAAGGTCCCACGTCGGGCGATGTACGGAAGCGCGTGTTCTTGGAGAAGCGCCCTCGTCGGGCTCGGGATCGGGAAGCGGTTCCTCGCCGGGTATCCGGTCAGGATCGCGCGGTGGCGTGTCGACGGGCGGTGGCGATGGCGGCGGCACGATGGGTTCGTTTGGCACAGACATGGGGTCCTCCTCGCTGCGAGAACGTGGGAAATCCTCCCGAGTTCCGTTGACGCTTGACCCCTTGGACACCATTTGCTTCGACATGCCCAAGACGAAGACGAAAAGCAAGGAAACCGACGATCCCGAGCTGATCAGGGAGTGGCTACTTCCCGTGGTGGCGACCCTCGGATCTGGTGTCAGGGTGAAGGGAATTCTGCAGGAAATCCGCTCGCGACTACCATCCCCGGTGCGGAAGTCGCTCGATATGCAGGCAGGCACGCTCATCCTCGTCATGCCAGAGACTGCGAAGACAGCATTCAGGGCGACGGCATCGGCCGTTTCCTGCGCACTGGACGGCATCGCAGACCTTCCGATCATCCCTCGTGAGATCGAGGATATCCTGACGATCACGGCATCAGAGCGGAAGCGCTGGCTCGAAGACGGTCGCCTGCCCAGCGCCGGAACGCGAACGGTGAGGCTGCAAGGGCGCGCAAGGAAGATCACCTTTCACGTATTCGACCCCCGAGTCGTCGAAGATCTGCTCGACCGTGGCGCAGTGGATGAATGGCGAGAGGACGACGCAGCGGCGAAAGCGGAAAATCGCAGGCGGGCCGCGTATCAGGCGAAGCTGACGCGTTCGCTGAAGAAAAAGGAAAAAGCCAAACAGAACGAACGAGCCGATGAAGCCGCGATCGGCTTGAGCGGATGGGACGAATTCGGGAGCGACGGTCTCCTTCGGTAGGATTGCCGTTTCAGTTGAAGTTTCGCGCCTTCACTTTCAGCGTATCGATGTGCAGATCTCTGACGAAGATATCCCTCGGCTCGGGCAGAGGCTTCGGTCGATCCCGCGAATCCGAACTTCCGGGAGAGCCATGCGCAAACTCGTCGCCCCTGCCTGTCGGTAGCCTGAAACCTGTGTCGCGATCCGCCAGACCGGATAGATCGCCGGACAGGTCGAAGAGCTGCTGTGCAACAAGATGGACGACGTCACCCTCCCTCTGGATCTTCCCATTGATCGCCATCATTGATGATCCGAGCACCACGCGACGGCGCTTTTCGAACAAGGATGGCCAGACGACCAGGTTGGCAGCACCCGTCTCATCCTCGATGGTGATGAACATCACGCCCTTCGCCGATCCTGGCTTCTGCCTGACGAGGACAAGGCCCGCGGTCATCAGCCAGCGGCCGTCGCGAGCGTTCATCGCTGCCGCACACGTGACGATGTTCTTCTTCTGCAGATCCTTCCGCAGGAAGGCGAGCGGATGCTCGCGTAGCGTCAGCCCGACGTGGCTGTAGTCGGCGATGACATTGTGCCCGTCGGTCATCTGCCGGAGTGCGACCTCCGGTTCCTGCTGCTCCGCGATCGCTTTCATCTCGCGCTCGGCAGCGGCCGCGAACAGAGGTAGCGGCTCGTCACGGAGGGCCTTGATCGCCCAAATCGCATCACGTCTCTCAAGCCCCAGAGACGGCAGATATGCATCGGCATCGGCGAGTTGCTTCAGAGCCTCGGACGGAACGGCCGAACGCCGCCACATGTCGTCGATGCTCTCGAATACCGTATCCATCCGGGCGGCGACAATCCGAGCGGCATCGGCGGCCGCCAGTCCCTTGACCATCCGCATCCCGAGACGAACGGCATGGCGGTCGCCGTTGCCGACGCGTTCAAGCGTGCAATCCCAGCGAGATCGGTTCACACAGACCGGTAGAATTTGCACACCGTGGTTCTTGGCACATCCGACGATCTGCGCGGGAGCATAGAAGCCCATGGGCTGGGAATTCAGGAGCGCCGCGCAGAAGGCATCCGGAAAATGGCACTTCACGAAGCTGGAGGCGTAGGCGATGAGAGCGAACGAGGCCGCATGGCTTTCGGGGAAACCATAGGATCCGAATCCCTCGAGCTGTGAGAAGGTCTTCTCTGCGAATTCTGCGGTGTAGCCATTCTTGACCATCCCGGATACCAGCTTGTCCTTGAACCTCGATACGCCGCCCGTGAACTTGAAGGTTGCCATGCTCTTCCGGAGCTGGTCGGCTTCCCCGCCCGTGAACCCGGCGCAGACCATAGCCACGCGCATCGCGCTCTCTTGGAAGAGTGGCACTCCGAGGGTCTTCCCGAGAACGGCCTCCAGTTCCGGTGTCGGGTATTCGATCTTTTCCTTGCCTTCACGGCGGCGGAGATAGGGGTGCACCATGTCGCCTTGGATTGGCCCCGGCCTAACGATAGCAACCTGAACCACGAGATCGTAGAACGTCTGCGGCCGGAGCCTTGGGAGCATCGACATCTGCGCGCGGGATTCGATTTGGAAAGTTCCGAGCGTGTCCGCGCGCCTGATCATCGCGTAGGTCTTCGAGTCTTCCTGCTCGATCTTCGCGAGATCGAGGTCGACCTCCTTGTGTTCCCGGATCAGGTCGAAAGCCTTCGACATGCAGGTGAGCATGCCGAGCGCCAGCACATCGACCTTCATGAATTTCAACGCCTCCACGTCATCCTTATCCCACTCGATGATCTGGCGATCCTTCATCGAGGCGGGTTCTATCGGCACAAGGTCGTCCAGTCTGTCATGCGTCAACACAAAGCCGCCTGGATGCTGGCCCAGATGTCGAGGCGCGCCCATAAGCTGCTGCGCTAACCTCAAGGTGAGTGCAAGACGGCGATCATCGGGGTTCAGGCCAAGGTCGCGGATGTTTTGATCAGGAACCTCCTCCGACCATGACCACATGCCAGATGACAGCGCCTTGATCACGTCCTCTGGCAGCCCCAGAGCCTTGCCGACATCGCGGATGGCGCCCTTGGCCCGGTAGCGGGTGACCGTCGCACACAGAGCGGCCTTCTCGCGCGTATAGGTTTTGTAGATCCATTGGATCACCTCCTCGCGACGTTCATGCTCGAAGTCGACGTCGATATCCGGCGGCTCGTCCCGTTCCTGCGAAACGAAGCGCTCGAACAGAAGATCGTTGGTCGAGGGATCAATGCTCGTGATACCGAGGATGTAGCAGACGGCCGAGTTCGCCGCCGATCCGCGTCCCTGACACAGAATACCTTGGCTGCGCGCATATTTGACGATGCTGAAGACCGTCAAAAAATACGGGGCATACTTCATTATCTGGATGAGGGCGAGCTCGTGCCGGACAGTCTTCAGCACCTCCGGCGGCAGGCCTTCCGGATAGCGGTTCGGCACGCATTCCCAGAGATAGTGCTCAAGGGATTCCTGCGCGGTCTTGCCGGGGACGATGGCTTCTTCCGGATACTGGTAGGTAAGCTCTTCGAGGCTGAACTTGCATCGATCGGCGATCTCGATCGTGCGCCTGAGCGCTTCCGGATAGCGCGGGAACAGGCGCTCCATCTCGTCGGGAGGCTTGAGATACCGATCCGCATGGCGCTCGCGCTCGAAACCAACGGCATCGATGGTCGTATTGTGCCGGATGCACGTGACAATATCCTGAAGCTGCCGCCTCCCGGCCTCATGGAAAAGCACGTCATTGGTCACGACGGTCTTCACCTTGAAGCGGATTGCGAGGTTCGACAGCTCATGGAGCCGGAGCTGATCGTTCGGACGTCGTCGAAGGCAGAGCGACAGGTACGCGCGATCGCCGAATATCTCGGCCAACTTCCGAAGCTGGACGGCACAGGTCTCGTCGGCAAGATCCGGCACGAGGATTCCAATCATGCCATCGGCATATGCGACCACGTCGTTCCAATGCAGAATGCAGTTGTTCTTGCCTCCACGGGACTTCCCAAGCGTGATCAGGCGCGTGAGCCGGGAGTACGCGACGCGGTCGGTGGGATAGACCAGTATCGACATCCCGTCCTGCAGATCGAGCCGACAGCCGACGACGAGCCGGATCCCGGTCGACCGCGACGCCTCCAGTGCGCGGACTATCCCGGCAAGCGAATTCCGGTCAACGACACCAACGGCACCAATTCCCAGTATCTTCGCAGTCTCGAATAGCTCCTGCGCAGAACTCGCTCCCCGGAGAAAGCTGAAATGCGTCGTAACCTGGAGTTCGGCATATCTCATCAGCCAAAGATCCCGTGCATGAACCACCGATGGTTACCGGTTTCAGGATCCACGCCGTCGCCGGAACGGAAAATCCACAGACGCTCGCCCGCATCATCTTCGATGACGAAGTAGTCGCGGACCGCGGCCATCTCGGAGTTGCGTTCCCACCATTCGCCGAAGATCCGCTCTGGACCATCGGCGTTCTTCACCTTCCGGCGCTTGCCCCGCCACATGATCCAGACGGGCGGATGGTCTGGCAGCAGCGCCATCACGTCGACCTGCTCTTGTCGCGCAAGCAGGCGGACGGGCCGGCGCCAGTGATTGACCCAGGCAGCCTCTATCGGATCGGATGCGGCACTGATCCTCCGGACCGAGCGCTCGGGAACGTCGGAAGCAAAGGGGGCGACGCGATAGACCCGCTGGCCACGGTTGCCGTAGATGTCGATGAGCGGCGTGAGGTCCACACCCTCGTCTTCGACCAGCGACGACGTCTTCTGGGCTTCCTCTAGCGGCTCCGCCATGACCGCCACCAGCGTCATCTTCTCGATACCGAAGCCGGGTTCGATCTTCTCGGTTCTGTCTTTGAACAGCTTCGTCAGCCAGGCGACATCGCGCACGGGTTTGGCGGTCCCGGCGCGGATGGCTTGCCGGGTGCCGTCGACCTTCTCGACAATGAGGTCTGCGCGACGGACGCCGAGCCCCCTTCTCTGCAGCGCATCGACAAGCTGGACGACCAGTCGGGCGACATACTTGTTGATGGTCTCGGCGGCGCCGATAGGTTCGGCGAACGCCCTGCTGACTTCGACAAGTTCGGCTGTTCGAATGGGATCGATCGGCTCAGGCGTGCGGCCGAACATCTGGTCGAGGCGGCGGCCGACCTCCGGCCCGAAGCGGAGCGTAAGCGGTGGGCGAGCAGTATTGGCAAGCTCGCCGATTGTCTTGAAGCCGAGCGTCCGCAGGTCGCCGACGATCTTCTCAGGAAGCCGTAGAAGAGAGATCGGCAGCTTTTCCACTGCCCGGAGGGTCTCGCCCCTCGGAACGATGACGGTCTCGCGGCTAGTCGCTCTGGCGCATGCGTGGGCGGCACCCCACGTGTCGGCGATGGCGACCCGTGTCGTCAGGCCCTTGGCGCGGAAGCGGTTGGCGATGCTCGTCAACATTCGCTCCTCGCCGCCCTGTAGATGGTCCGCGCCCTCCGTGTCCATGACGATGCCGTCCGGCGCGTCGACGGCGACGATCGGCGAATACTGGCTGAGCGCCCACATGGTGATGCGATCGAGCGCCGCTGCATCGGCGGCGGCATCGGCGTCGATCATCCGGAGGCCCTGGAAGAGCGCCTGCGCCTTGGCGGCCGGCATGCCCACATGAACGCCAGCCTTTCTGGCCGCGGGATCGGCGGCCGACACCCAGCGTTTGGAACCGCTCTTCGAAATGACGGCGATCGCCTCCTCAACGGGAATGGCGGGATCGGCCCGCCTGATCCTGTCCGTCGCCAGATCGGGAAAAAATATCGATACGACCCTCGGCATCGCAGGCTCCTACTTCGAACTCGGCGCACTCACCCGCTTTCACCCTCATCAGTTCCAGAAGCCATCTCGCCCGCCCGACGCCCGGAACCGGCAGTTCCTCGCTCGGGATGACGCTCACCCTCCAGCGCGTGGTCGACGCCGTCGGCTGGCCGAAGTCGCTGGCCTCGGTCTGCCGTCGCCACCGCCGCACTGCAAGCGCCATCGTGCCGCTCTTCTCGGCTGCGAGTTGCAGCCGCCGGGACGCGGCCATCGGCAGCCGGACGATCTCGCCGATCACCGCCCCGAGGCCGCCGTATGAAAGGCCCTCCTCCATATTGGCAAGGACGTCCTCCTCCTTGTCGGACTCGACGAACACGACCCGGTTCGGATGAAGACCCGCCTGCGCCAAGGCCGGGAAGAACAGGTCAGGACGTGTCAGGCACCAGACGACCTTGCCTTTGGTGCGAGCGGCAATCCCGGCCACGAACAGGGCGGCGGCCGCCCCGTCGACGGTGCCGGTCCCGCCGCCGGCGCATTCGTGCAGCGCCCCATAGGCCAATCCACCACCCGGAAGCCGCTCGTCGATCTGCGCGACACCGAAAGGCAAAACGCCTCGGCTGCGCCGACCGGCGCCTTCAAGGTGCGCGATCTGCTCGCGCAGCCCGTCGAGGACGGCGTTTGGGGCGACGGCTGACTTCATGATCTCGGGCAACCCGTTTTCGGCTTGAGTAACAGCAATATGTTCTGTATTTGTTCCGAAGAGATAAATGAGTCAATGCGCATATGACCCGCTGAAGTTGAGCGCCGGTACAAAAGATAAAAATCGCCAGCGGATTCAATCGGATGTTGAGACAGGAATATTTTTGGATGCGCCGAACGCGGCTTGTGGACGATACGATCGCGAGACTGCAAGATCACCAGGTCCCGGTGGTCGAACTCATATGCCATATCTGCGATCGCCATTGTACACATGAGCGCAAACTGTTGGTCAAAGCGTTTGGCGCAAGCGTCACCTTCGCGGAAATCCGCCGGCGCATGGCCATGGGCTGCGAGCGGATGCAGACGCCGCGAGGTGACAAGTGTGGAGCACACTTCCCATGTTTGAGTGATGGTCTTGCTGATGGAAGCTAGATAATGACAGGCGAAGACAACCGCGAACGGCCGCGCAAGATCGTGCATGTCGACATGGATGCCTTCTACGCATCGGTCGAGCAGCGCGACAATCCGGAGCTGCGAGGTGTGCCGGTTGCTGTCGGCAGTCCTGCTGCCCGCGGGGTCGTGGCGGCCGCCAGCTACGAGGCACGCAAATTCGGCGTCCATTCCGCCATGCCTTCGGTGACCGCCCAGCGGAAATGCCCGGACCTTGTCTTCGTCAAGCCGCGCTTTGATGTTTACAAAGCCGTGTCGTTGCAGATCCGCTCGATTTTCGCCGAATACACGCCGATGATCGAGCCACTGTCGCTCGACGAGGCCTATCTCGACGTCACCGACAACCTGAAGGGCATGGAGATTGCGACCGAGATCGCCGAAGAGATCCGAGCGAGGATCAAGGCGGCGACGGGGCTCAACGCGTCGGCGGGAATTTCTTACAACAAGTTTCTGGCCAAGATGGCAAGCGACCTCAACAAGCCGAACGGCCAGGCCGTCATCACCCCCAAGAACGGCCCCGCCTTCGTCGAACAGCTTCCCATCAAGAAATTCCATGGCGTGGGACCGGCAACGGCCGAGAAGATGCATCGGCTCGGGATCGACACGGGAGCGGACCTGAAGGAGAAAACGCTCGACTTCCTCGTCGAACACTTCGGGAAGTCGGGACCGTATTTCTACGGGATCGCCCGCGGCATCGACAATCGTCAGGTCAGACCGGACCGGGTGCGGAAATCCGTCGGTGCGGAGGACACTTTCTCTGCCGACATCCATTCTTATGAACTCGCGCGCAACGGGCTTCAGTCGCTGATCGAAAAGGTATGGGGCTATTGCGAGGCCAATGAAATCGGCGCCAAGACGGTGACGCTCAAAATCAAGTATGCCGACTTCAGCCAGATCACCCGTAGCAAGACAGTTCCGTCAGCACTGCCAGCAATTGCCGATCTTGAGGGGGTGGTCGACCTGCTTCTCGCGCCAATCTTCCCGCCGCGAAAAGGCATACGCCTGCTTGGCGTGTCGCTGTCTTCGCTGGAGCGGCGCAGATCTGAAGCGACGCCGCAGTTGCGGCTCGCGTTTTAGGTCACATTAGATGTAGCGCGGTTGGTTTTAGATTGGATGCGCTCCGCACCGGCGTTCCCGCGCCTGCCAGTGGTACCGCCCCTCGCCTAAGTTCCCTTGACCTGCTTGCGGCAGATCGAAGCTGAGAGGCCGGAGTTTCGTCGAAGCCGTCTGATGTGAAATTCCGTTGGAATTTGCGACCTCACGAACCGCTTTCGCCCTCGCTATTGAGAACTAGCGCAGAACGGATGCAATCAAGCAAAATCTGTTCGCCAAACGGTTTTGTCAGGCAGCCGACGACGTCCGCGCCCAACGCAGACGCGCGCACATTCTTTTCTGGAAAGGCGGTGATCAGAACAGTCGGAATGCTCTTGCCCAGCGCGACCAGCCGGTGGTGCAAATCGAGACCACTCATTCCGGGCATATTGATGTCAGTCACAAGGCAGGCCGTGCGGCGGATATCAGGGAATCTCAAGAAATCATCCGCGGATGAAAAGGTCTCGGCGTCAAATCCCATCGACCTTATGAGCCCCTTGATAGCCTCCCGCATCGACTCGTCGTCGTCGACGATCGCAATCAGAGGTTTCTTGGTTGGCACCGCCGCCTCCCGACTTCGCCGATGGGCGTCGCGCCTAAATGGCGTTATGGCGAATTGCTGGATGGACTTATTATCGGGCGGCGACAAAGTCACCGCAAGCTATACGCTCGTATACGCTGCCTAAACAGTTCTGCGACGAACTGGGAATGTGAACGCGCGGAACATGGAAATGAGGAGACCGACGCGCGCTGCGAAAACAGAGCCATACGCGTGGGAAGTTCGTTGATGCAGAAAATGTGGGTTGGAGAACGGTCGTCTCAAATGTGCCCGCGCCGAAAGGGTGGAGAGCCGTCCTGCAGGCTGCCTACTCTTCCCGAACCAAGCGACGCGCCCCGACAGAAGGTTCGTTCGCGGGCGACGCTGGCCGCTCCACGATGCGCAAAACGCCGTTTGCGGCCGCCGGCATCCACCCTTGTGGCCGGGGTAATTATCGCGCATTGTGGCGTGCGAAAGGAAACCCGATTTCGGCATTCGTTTTCTCATCTCGTGGCCAATAGGCGTAGATAGTAAATTATGCCAACGTCGATTCACATTGCAGGTTCTGACGATTGACCGAGGCGCTAGCGACCATCATTGTTATCGATGATGACCCCGAGGTCCGGGAGGCGCTTGGGAGTCTGCTGCGTTCGGTCGGCTTTGCCGTCAAT
The DNA here is from genome assembly GCF_014193215.1 of Rhizobium sp. BK112. Taxonomy (NCBI): domain Bacteria; kingdom Pseudomonadati; phylum Pseudomonadota; class Alphaproteobacteria; order Hyphomicrobiales; family Rhizobiaceae; genus Rhizobium; species Rhizobium sp. BK112. Next base: position 96,451 of record NZ_JACHYZ010000016.1, on the reverse strand, counting down.
CTCCTCGCTTCCGTGGGCGACTTCCTCACGTGCGGGCGACCCGATGGACCGACCTGTCTCGTACTCGATGTCCGGCTTCCGGGACAAAGCGGTCTTGATTTTCAGCTCGAGCTGTCGAGAGAAAACATACAGTTGCCGATTGTCTTCATCACCGGGCACGGCGACATCCCCATGTCTGTCAAGGCGATGAAAGGGGGCGCGGTCGAGTTCCTGACGAAACCGTTCCGAGACCAGGACTTGCTCGACGCCATTCACATCGGCCTGGCGCGCGACCGCGAATGGCTTGAAAATGAAAAGGCGCTGGCGACGGTGCGCGCTCGTTTCGCTAGCCTGACCCCACGGGAGCGCGAGGTGATGGCTTTGGTGGTGACAGGACGGCTCAACAAGCAGATTGCCAGCGCTCTAGGCGTGAGCGAGATTACGGTGAAGGTCCACCGTAGCCAGGTCATGCAGAAGATGGGCACCAGATCCCTGCCCGAACTCGCGCGTATGGCTGACAAGCTGATGCTCGCGCCAGGAAAGACTCAAACGAACTCATAAAGGTCTTGGCTGCGCGTATAGGTCATCCCCTGCTTATTGGTAATCGATCCTTCCTGGTGGCCAATAGCCCCAGCGGAAGCCCTCCTCTATGGTGCGCGTTCATTTCCCCCTCCTCCCAGGCCGGATCGCTACCGATCGGCCCGCCTTGGCCTCCCACCCGCGGGAGGCTTCTTTTTGGCCTCAGTCCCGGCAAGACACTTTCGACTCCAACACCGAAACCGACACCGAATCGAACTGACGGCACCCATGCGCGCGTTAGAGGAGCAGACCATCGCCCCAGTCATTGCGGGCCAGGATGACTTCGCCGACATGAGTCGCTGAGCAGAAGTTCGCTGATGGGTGTCCGTGCCGGTATTCCAAGGTATCGCAAAGCGAAACCACAGTATAATGTCGCGTCGTCCCTTCCATCGCTAGACTAGTCGTTGCCTCGCGAGACAGGTAGCGAATCCCCCCGTTGCTACCACCAAGCTTCGGCGCTCCCTCCATCCGAAGCTCTGCGGGTCCACGACCCGCCCGACCGCCCAGCAGCCGCTGGGCGGTCCTTCCTAGAGGTGGACCACGTATCGGCCGGGCGGGTGATGGCCTCGTTGTTGGGACGAACAGGCGAGATGTGGTAGAAGTGAGGAAGTGGTTGCGGTTCGTCATATGTGCTCGCTTTGGCCAATTTGACCGGACGGATCTCCGAAACGCGTTGGTGGAGATGGGAGTTTGGAGGTTCTTTGGGAGGACGGTGATCGCGTGTTCCACAGGCAACGGCGCCTGGGTGCCGACGGCAAGTGGAACCCGGTGCTGGTCGTGCTTTCGGCCCTCGAGTATCCGACACCTTCAAGCCTCGGTCGCCTCGACCATGAATACGGATTGAAGGATGAGCTTGATAGCGCGTGGGCGGTGCGACCGCTTGAGTTGGTGCGCGAGGGCGGCCGGACCATGCTGGTGCTTGAAGATCCGGGCAGCGAGCCGCTCGCCCGCCGGCTCGGAGCGGCAATGGAAACCGGACTTTTCTTGCGCCTAGCGATCAGCATCGCCGCTGCGCTCGGCAGAGTCCACCAGCGCGGCCTGGTCCATAAGGACATCAAACCGGCCAATATCCTGGTAGCGGGCACGTGCGCCGAGGTGCGGCTAACCGGCTTCGGCATTGCCTCACGCCTATCCCGCGAGCGGCAAGCGCTCGAGCCGCCCGAAGTGGTTGCGGGAACGCTTGCCTATATGGCCCCCGAGCAGACCGGGCGCATGAACCGCTCGATCGACTCCCGCAGCGACCTTTATGCGCTCGGCGTGACACTTTACGAAATGCTGACCGGGAGCCTGCCCTTTGCCGCTTCCGACCCGATGGAATGGGTGCATTGCCACATCGCACGACAGCCGATGTCGCCCAACGAGCGGACGGCGGACGTTTCACCGGCAGTCTCGGCCATCGTCATGAAGCTGCTCGCCAAGACGGCCGAGGAACGATACCAGACGGCAGGCGGCGTCGAGCACGATCTGAGGCGCTGTCTCAGCCAATGGGAAATGGAATCGCGGATTGAGGCGTTCCCGCTCGGCGAGCGCGATATCGCAGACCGGCTGCTGATCCCCGAAAGGCTATACGGGCGGGAGCATGAGGTCGAAACCTTGCTCGCTGCCTTCGACCGTTTGGTGCTGGGCGGGGCGCCGGAGTTAGTGCTGGTCTCTGGCTATTCCGGCATCGGAAAGTCGGCTGTGGTCAACGAACTCCACAAGGTACTGGTGCCGCCGCGCGGGCTGTTTGCGTCCGGCAAGTTCGACCAGTACAAACGGGACATCCCCTACGCGACCCTGGCGCAGGCCTTTCAGGGTCTGCTCAAAGGGCTCCTCGCCAAGAGCGAGGCGGATTTGGCACCGTGGCGCGAGGCGCTGAGCGAGACGCTGGGACCGAACGCAAAGCTGATGGTCGATTTCGTCCCCGAATTGAAGCTCGTCATCGGCGACCAGCCGCCGGTCCCGGAACTTCCGCCACAGGACGCGCAACGACGATTCCAACTGGTATTCCGGCGGTTCATCAGTGTCTTTGCCCGGCCCGAACATCCGCTGGCGCTGTTCCTCGACGATCTCCAATGGCTTGACGGAGCGACGCTCGATCTGCTTGAGGATCTGCTGACCCGGTCGGATCTGCAACACCTCATGCTGATCGGTGCCTATCGCGACAACGAAGTCACTGCCGCCCATCCGCTGATGCGGACGCTTGAGGTGATCAAGACCGCGGGCGGCAAGGTCGCGGAGATCACGCTTGCGCCGCTCACTGAGGACTGTCTCCAGCAGTTGATCGCGGATACGCTCCACTGTCAGCCTGATCGTGCGGCCCCGCTCACCCGAATGATGCACGACAAGACCGGCGGCAATCCGTTCTTCGTCCGTCAGTTCCTGTTTTCGCTCGCCGAAGAGGGAGTGCTCGCTTTCGACTATCGCGCGGCATGCTGGTCCTGGGATCTCAGCCGCATTCACTCCATGGGATACACCGACAACGTCGTGCATCTCATGGTCGGCAAGCTCGCGCGTCAGCCGCCCGAAACGCGGGAGGCGTTGCAGCAGATCGCCTGTCTTGGAAACACCGCAGATATCAGGGTGCTTTCACTCGTGCTCGGGATCCCGGAGGAGCAAGTCGCCGGGGCTTTGTGGCCTGCCGTCGCTCATGAACTGCTCGAGCGTCTGGCAGGCACCTACCGGTTCGTCCACGATCGCGTTCAGGAAGCCGCCTATTCGCTGATCCCGGAGGATCGACGCGGCGAGTTACACCTTCGCATAGGCAGACGACTTGCGGCGAATACTACGCCGGAGCGGATTGACGATCATGTCTTCGAGATTGTCAGCCAGCTTAATCGCGGAGCCGCACTGATCAACTCGGCTGAGGAGCGCGAGCAACTGTCAGAGTTTAATCTGATGGCCGGCAAGCGCGCCAAGGCCTCGACGGCATACGCTTCCGCTCTGAGCTATTTCGTTGCTGGCACGATGATGCTTTCGAAAGACCGGTGGCAGCGCCAGCACCAACTGGCGTTTGCGCTTGAACTGAATCGGGCCGAATGCGAGTTCCTGCTTGGCGCGCTGCCGGATGCGGAGGGCCGGTTAGCCCAGCTTTCCAGTTGTGCTGTCGGCTCCGACGATCACGCTGCTGTCGCCTGCCTGCGCATTGACCTCTATGCTGCGCTCGGGCAGACCAGCCGCTCCGCAGACGTCGGTCTCGAATATCTGAGGCGGTATCTCGGCGTCGACTGGTCGCCGCATCCGGCCGACGCGGAGGTGCAACGAGAATACGACCGGATCTGGTTGCAGCTCGGGAGCCGCGCGATCAAGGATCTCATTGATCTGCCATTGATGAGCGACCCAGCATCCTCCGCGACGTTGGATATTCTCGCCCGGCTCGTGGGGGCGGTATGGCATACCGACGCGAACCTGGCATGTATGGCAATCTGCCTGGCTGTGAATCTGAGCCTCGAGCGCGGCAACAGCGACGGCTCCTGCTACCATTACGTGTCGCTTGGCTATATTGCTGGGCCGCGCTTCGGTGACTATGAGGCCGGTTTCCGCTTCGGTCAGCTAGGCTGCCAACTGGTCGAAAAGCGCGACCTGAAACGCTTTCAGGCCAGGACTTACAAAGACTTCGGGGCTCACGTCATTCCGTGGACGAGACATGTCCGAATCGGCCGCGACATGTTGCGGCGAGCCCTTGAAATTGCCGATCAGAGCGGCGACCTGACGTTTGCCGGATACAGCTATGCCAGTTTGAATTCGAATCTGCTGGCAGCAGGAGATCCGCTTATGGAAGTGCAACACCAAGCGGAGACCGGCCTCGCATTTGCGCAAAAGGTGCAGTTCCAGTTCGTCGTAGATCTCACCAGCGCGCAGCTCGGGCTCGTCCGGACGCTGCGCGGGTTGACCCGGAAATTCGGTTCCTTTGACGACGACGGTTTTGACGAATGTGAGATCGAACGCCGGTTTTCTGAAAATCCGAATCTTGCGGAAATCTGCTACTTCGTCAGAAAACTCCAGGCCCGGTTCTTCGCCGGCGACTATGAGGCGGCCGTCGATGCGTCATTGCGGGCGCAGAGGCTGCCATGGACGTCGGTAGCGCATTTCGAAGAGACGCCGGAGCATCATTTCTACGGTGCCCTGGCCCGCGCCGCGTGCTGCGACGATGCTGTGGCAGACCAGCGGGCGCGGCATACGGAGGCTCTGGTTTTCCACCACCGACAGCTTCAGATCTATGCGAAGAATTGCCCGGAGAACTTCGAGAATCGCGCCGCACTTGTCGGCGCCGAGATAGCACGGCTTGAAGGCCGCGAAATCGACGCCGTGCGCCTATACGAACAAGCGATCCGCGCAGCGCGCGCCAACGGCTTCCTTCATCATGAAGCCCTCGCATATGAACTCGCCGCCCGCTTTTATGCGCTGGGAGGCTTCGAAGACTTCACTCGTCTCTATCTCCGCAACGCGCGAGGCTGCTATTTACGCTGGGGTGCCGACGGTAAGGTGCGGCAACTCGACCAGCTCTATCCGGACCTGAGAGGGGACGAACGCAGTCCCGCTCCAACAAGCACTATTGGTGCACCGGTCGAGCAACTCGACCTCGCAACCGTCATCAAAATCTCGCAAGCCGTGTCGGGCGAGATCGTCCTTCAAAAGCTGATCGACACGATCCTGCGCACCGCCGTTGAGCAGGCGGGCGCCGAGCGCGGCCTGCTAATCCTGCCGCGGGGCGGTGAGTCCCGGATCGCGGCGGAGGCCACGACTTGCGGTGAAGCGGTCGCGGTGCAGATGCTCGACGCGATCGTCACAGAGTTCACGCTGCCACAATCGCTCCTTCGTTATGTCTTGCGCACGAACGAAACCGTGGTCCTCGACGACGCAGCAGCTCAGAATCCATTTGCCGCGGACCCATATATTTGTCGGCACCGTGCTCGTTCTATCGTCTGTGCGCCGTTGCTCAATCAGGGCCAACTGACCGGGGTACTCTATCTTGAAAATAACCTCGCCCCTCGGGTCTTCGCGCCAGCTCGGATCGCGGTGCTGAAGTTGCTCGCCTCGCAGGCAGCAATCTCACTGGAGAATACCCGGTTGTACCGCGATCTCGCTGAACGCGAAGCCAGGTTCCGTCGCCTCGTCAAGGCCAACATCATCGGCATTATCATCTGGGATATCGAAGGTCGCATTTTTGAAGCCAATGACGCGTTTCTCCGCATGTTGGGCTACGACCGAGAGGACCTTGCCTCGGGTCGGCTATCCTGGACGGACCTGACGCCGGTCGAATGGCGCGACCGCGACGCACGGACCGTCGCAGAGCTGAAGATGATGGGGGCCGTCCAGCCGTTCGAAAAGGAGTATTTTCGGAAAGATGGCACCCGCCTGCCCGTGCTGATCGGCGGTGCACTTCTAGAAGAAAGCAGGAACGAAGGTGTCTCTTTCGTCCTCGATCTGACGGAGCGGCGGCAGGCCGAAGAGGCGTTACGGGAGAGCGAGGAAGCCTTGCGCGAGGTACAAGGGCAACTGGCTCATGCAAATCGCGTCGCCACAATGGGCCAGCTCACAGCGTCCATCGCCCATGAAGTCAATCAGCCGCTCGCCGCATCGCTCACCAACGCCCAGGCGGCGTTGCGCTGGCTCGGAACCCATCCGCCCAATTTGGAGGAGACGACACAGGCGCTGGGCCGGATCGTCGAGAACGCCAATCGAGCCAGCGATGTCATCGGCCGGATCCGTGCTTTGATCAAGAAGGAGCCGGCTCGCAAGGAGCGGTTCGACCTCAATGAAGCCATTCGTCACGTGATTGCCTTGACCGGCAGTGAAGTGCTCCGCCACGGCGTCACGCTGCAGACAGAATTCGCGGCGGGCCTCCCGTTGGTGGAAGGAGACCGCGTCCAGCTACAACAGGTGATCCTAAACCTGATCATGAACGCAATCGAGGCGATGAGCAGCATCAACGAGGAAGAGCGCGAACTGCTCATCAGCACCGGGGCAGATGCCTCAGGAACCGTTGTCGTCAGGATACGCGACAAGGGTCCGGGCCTTGACCCGCAGACAGTGGATCGTCTCTTTGAGGCTTTCTACACGACCAAATCGAGCGGCATGGGCATGGGCCTGGCGATCTGCCGTTCGATTATCGAGGCTCACGGCGGTCGAATGTGGGCCACCGCTGGTGAACCACGTGGGGCAGTGTTTCTGTTCACCCTGCCTCTCGAACGAGACGAAACCGCTGGCGCAATGCATGCCGACCAAATGGCAATGTTGGGAAACTGATTGGACCAACAACTGGCTGAAGCTCTCGCAGCCTGGGCAGGTCTCAGGCTGAAGGCCGTCGACCTGGCCCGCTTCTCCGTCACGAGACGATGAGGTACGGCCGAAGCTGAATTCACGTTCACGTCGCAGCCATCGGGCCAACGGGGCGGCAGTGGCGAAAGCAACAAGCGCATCGATCGTGCCGCGAAATCGTGCGCCAGGAAACTGGACGAGGCGACGGAGATGCCTGCACGAGCTAAAAGGTGCTAGGCACCAAGCTCGATGATCCTCAATTCTGGACCCAAACCCGGCTTACGGCATGTCGCGGAAATCACTGAAGGGCAGAGATCCCGAAGCCGTCTAAAAGACGGACAAGCCCGACGGAGTAGCACAAAAGACCGAACTGGGTTCCAGCAACATATAGGGTAAAGGCAGATCCCTGGGCGTGCAGAGCGCGTCCCCAGGGAGACTTGATCGTTTCGAATGGCATGACGGAGAACATCATCAAATGGGCCTCCAAGTCTGTAGGCGGCCATGATGAAATATCGGGCGGTGTGTGGAGCGGAGAGCCCGGAGCGCAAGGCCCAGCTTCCCCATATGCGCTGGGAAGCAGCGTCAATGGGACCAGTTCGATTTGGATGCGGTGGAGTTCATGTGTCATGGTCTCAATCCTTAGGCAAACGGTCCGACCCATCGGCTCGCCGGCACCTATCGTTGGTGGATGGCCTCAAGTCTGTCATTGATGCAGGCATCAGGAGGCGTGTTGAACGCCTTCGTGAGCTGACATTGCCGCGCGGGAGAAGTACCGTGACCGTAACAGGACGCCGCTCGACCTGCTATTGATCTTGAGGAAGGATCGGGTAGCGAAGAGGAGGAGACGACTTATACGGGGGTTTAGCCGTTCATCGGGGCCGGCTACCAGAAATCAGACCACCACCCGCTCCTCGCGATGAGATGCCTTCGGCGCGCTCCTCTTCCCACGTCGATGACATCAACCAGATAGAACGTCGTCCTGGACTGCGTTACCTTGGAAGCCGTTTGCGCCACTAGGAGAGCACGGAGCAACGTGGGCACCCTTCATGCTCGAAATGAGTGGCTGAGCCGGGCATAGCTCCCTAGCAGCCCGCCTGTGTGCTGCCTCCGTATAATTTGCGCATACACAAGTATGATGGCGGACCTACACTCTTCGTTTTACCTTTTGCTCCTGAGTGCTGGCCCCTCCAAATTGGTCATGTTCGCATCGGCGTCGGCAGCCATTCACTTGGAACCATGGCCAATCAGGTTCCAAAACCGTTAGGAAGGGACGCAGAATGCCAACGGTATCTCCGACTCCTATCACGCCTCCAGACGAGCATCTTGTCACCGCCAGAGAGGCGCTTGAGCCCCTCTATGAGAGACTGGAGCTTCACACCGAGGTCACCCTGCTGTCGGCGGCAATGGGGGCCGGATGGCCCGTCGACGAGGCAACGAGGGCGCTGGCTGCGCTTAGATTGCAAGACGCCCTCAATATTCTTGGCGGGAATTGAGGTCCAGCATATCGACCCCGCCCAAACGACCGAACGAGATGGAAGGCTTCGCAAAGTTCTAACGCGAATCGATCCGACGAGGGATTATCCAGCGGCACGATCATGGCGCAGGAATTTTGGTGTGGAATAGTCTGCACAGCAGAACCCACCGCCACATAGATTTTCCTTTGCGGTTGCGACAAACAACTTCGCCGGCATTCGACGTCGAAGGATTCGATGGTCGGACTGGAACTTCACAACGATATTCCCACCTTGTAAACCATCTCCATTCCGTATCGATGCTCCGACGAAGTAGCCGCGTTCCAGCGCGAGTTGCACCGCAATGTGCGGCAGCCGGTTGCCTCTAGAACCATTCAGCGTAACACCAGAGGCTCGCTTGGTTGCCGCGATTTAGCAGATCTACCAAGTTATCGGCCTCCTCGGCGGTCAGCATGTCCATGACAAACCCATTGACGACGGCCGGCTGTCCGACGACTTTATCGAACACCGTCCAGTAAATGTTGAGGTTCTTGCGACGGCTATATCTTTGCGCTGCCATCGTGTACTGCCTCCGGGTGCGGTAACGACTTTCGTCGATTGTGAGCGGTCTGTCAGATGTGACTGCTCGGCGGCTCTTGGATCTGCGAAGCCCGCGACGCTAGTCAGCAACTCGGCAGAGGAAGAAGGCCCGCATCCCCGCGGCGGCAAAGGAGCCCCTGCAGGGTCAGGTGGTTTGCCTTTAAACGGCGCTCACTGTAGAGCATTTTACTACCCGCCAGTGAAGAGATACATTAGCACTAGGGATGCTATCTACTTGTATATCCTTCCAAAAGCTCGCATCGCGTGGCGGCACCTCCCTAACGCCACGGTGCCGTGCGTTCGATCCATTCGCGCGTCCGCGCTTCTGGATCGACGTTCAAGGTAATGTCGGTGACAACGGCCGCGGTGTCGGCGCGCGCGTCGAATACGCCCTGTAGCCTGTCGACATTCAACCCGCCGATCGCCACCAGCGGCAAGGGCGCGACACGCCTTTTCCAGTCTGTGATCCGTTCCAGGCCTTGCGGCGCCCATTTCATCTGCTTGAGAATGGTGGGATAGACCGGACCGAGCGCCACATAGTCAGGTTTCGCAGCCAAAGCCGTTTCGAGCTCTGACGCGTTATGTGTGGAAAGGCCGAATTTCAGGCCGGCGCTGCGAATGGCATCAAGGTCGGCTTCCCCAAGATCCTCCTGGCCAAGATGGATGAAATCGCATCCCTCCTCGATCGCCAGTTTCCAGTAGTCGTTGACAACCAGCTGGCACTTCGCCGCTGCGCAAACGGCCTTCGAACGCCGGATTTCCTGGCGCAGGATTTCGTCCGGGCGATCCTTCACCCGCAGTTGCACCAGTTTGACGCCCAGCGGCACGAGACGTTCGATCCATTTGGAACTGTCGACAATGAGATAGAAGGGATCAAGTCTCATGCGAAAACGCCCTTTCCGACAACCGGGGTGGACGGTACCGCCATGTCGCGTGGCTCCAGCATGCCGGAAAGATAAGCGAGCCTTCCGGCCTCGATCGCCTTGCCAAACGCCTCAGCCATGGCAGGCGGATCGCCTGCGACGGCGACCGCCGTGTTGAGCAGCACCGCGTCGTAGCCGAATTCCATCACTGTTGCCGCATGCGACGGTCTCCCGATCCCCGCATCCACGATCAGCGGTATGTCCGGAAAGGCGCTCCGCATGGCGGTGAGCGCGGAAGGGTTGCGCGGACCGGCCGCAGAACCGATCGGCGCGCACCAGGGCATCAAGACCCGGCATCCGACGGAGACCAGCTTTTCACCCACCACCAGATCGTCCGTCGTATAGGGAAATACGCAAAACCCTTCCGCACAAAGAATGCGTGCGGCTTCGACCAGTTCGAACACATCCGGCTGGAGACTGTCGTGATGGCCGATCACCTCGAGCTTGATCCAGTCGGTACCGAATATCTCACGCGCCATCTTGGCGGTCAGGATCGCTTCCGACGCGCTGTGACATCCCGCGGTATTTGGCAGGACGCGGACCGCGAGCTGGCGGATGAGTTCGAAGAAGGCTCCACCCGTCTTTCCGCCGGCCGTTTCGCGGCGAAGCGAGACCGTGACGATCTCCGCGCCGGACCGGCTGACCGCCTCGGCAAGGACGGCCGGCGACGGATAACGCGCGGTACCGAGCAGAAGTCGCGAAGACAATGCAGCATCATAAAGAGAAAGCATGGATCAACCTCCCTGCATCGGGGACAGGATTTCGATACGGTCACCATCGTCGAGCCGGTGATCGGCTCGGTCCTCGCGATGCACGAGATCTCCGTTGACGGCGGTTGCCAGCCAGTCGCCCTCGTATTCCAGAACATGAAGGAGTTCGGCCAGGGTTACGGCCTCGCAGACCTGGGTTTCGCCATTGATTATCAGTTTCATGAGGTTAGCCTTTCAGAAGTGAATGCCGCTGGAGGAGAATATCGGCGGCCCGCACCGCCATGGCGGGCGCCAGCAGGAAGCCATGCCGATGCATGCCGGCGATCGCGAGCCCCTCCTCCGTCTCGATGACTTGCGGAATGTTGTCGGCAAACGCCGGACGTATGCCAGTCCCGGTCTCGACAACGCGTGCCTCGCCAAACGCCGGATGCAGCGCATAGGCCGCGTTCAGGAATTCCATGAGCGAACGCGCGGTAATCGGTCCGTCATCGTCAGCCTCGATCATCGTCGCCCCGACCATGAAACGGTGATCGTCGCGGGGCACGATGTAGATCGGATGGCGGGGATGCAGCATCCTGACCGGCCTGGAAAGGGTAATATCCGCAGTTTCCAGATAGAGCATTTCGCCTCGCACGCCGCGCAGGCCGGAAAGTCGCGGTATCGCCGCCGGCCCGGTGCAATCGAGCACGCCGGCAAACCGCCGGTCCTGCGGCTGGCATCCGCCGAAATGGAAGACGACGCCACGCTCGCGGAGCGTGCCGGCTAGTCTGGCCAGTGCGCGGCGTGGATCGAGATGCGCTTCCTGCTCGAAGAAAAGAGCCTTTTCGAAGCGGCCGGCTAGTGCAGGCTCGAGGTCGGCCACACCCTTGCGATCGATCCAGACATGACCGGTGGTGCGCGCGGCAAACCGGACGAGATCCGGAAGGTCGCGCGGCTGCGCCACGACGAGAGTACCGCGGCGACGAACCTCGCCGGGCACGGCCTCCTCCCACCATCCGGCCGCGCCCAGGCCCAATGTCAGGACAATCTCTTCGGCCGCCTCCCGTTCGCAATAGGGCGCGAGCATTCCTCCAGCAAAGTGCGAGGCGCCAAGTCCCGCCGCGCCGGCTTTTTCGATCACCTCAACCGAAAAGCCCCGCCTGACGAGCTCATGGGCCATCGCGAGGCCGGCAACGCCGGCCCCTTTGACGAGAAACGTAGACATTATGCGTTACCCGGAAGGTCTTCGACCGGCATATAAAGATCGCCGCCATCGCGGTATTTGGCAGCCATGGCTTGCAAGCCCTCCTTCTGCGCTTCGGCGCGGATATCGTGCGAAATCCGCATCGAGCAGAATTTGGGGCCGCACATGGAGCAGAAATGCGCCACCTTATGCGCCTCCTTCGGCAGCGTTTCGTCGTGGAAGGAACGGGCGGTTTCCGGATCGAGCGAGAGGTTGAACTGGTCCTCCCATCGGAACTCGAAACGGGCGCGCGACAACGCATCGTCGCGCACCCGCGCCGCCGGATGGCCCTTGGCGAGATCGGCGGCATGTGCCGCGATCTTATAGGTGATGACGCCCACCTTGACGTCGTTGCGGTCCGGCAGGCCGAGATGTTCCTTGGGCGTCACGTAGCAGAGCATGGCGGTGCCGAACCAGCCGATCATCGCAGCCCCGATGCCGGATGTGATGTGGTCATAGCCCGGCGCGATATCGGTGGTTAGCGGTCCGAGCGTATAAAAAGGCGCCTCGCCGCAAACCGCGAGCTGCTTGTCCATGTTTTCCTTGATCTTGTGCATCGGCACATGGCCGGGACCTTCGATCATCACCTGGCAATCCTTCGCCCAGGCGATTTTCGTTAACTCGCCGAGCGTTTCCAGTTCTGCGAACTGCGCCGCATCGTTGGCATCAGCGATCGATCCCGGGCGCAGGCCATCACCGAGCGAGAAGGAAACGTCGTAAGCGCGGCAGATGTCGCAGATCTCCTCGAAATGCTCGTAAAGAAAACTCTCCCTGTGGTGGTGCAGACACCACTTGGCCATGATCGAGCCGCCGCGGGAAACGATGCCGGTGACGCGATTGACGGTCAGCGGAATATAGGCGAGCCGCACGCCGGCATGGATGGTGAAATAGTCGACGCCCTGCTCGGCCTGTTCGATCAGCGTATCGCGATAGACCTCCCAGGTGAGGTCCTCGGCAATGCCGTTCACCTTTTCGAGTGCCTGGTAGAGCGGCACGGTACCGATCGGCACCGGCGAATTGCGGATGATCCATTCGCGGATATTGTGGATGTTTCGGCCGGTCGACAGGTCCATGACGGTGTCGGCACCCCAGCGGATCGCCCAGACCATCTTCTCCACTTCTTCCGCCATGGACGAGGTAACAGCCGAATTGCCGATATTGGCATTGATCTTTACCAGGAAGTTCCGGCCGATGATCATCGGTTCGGATTCTGGATGGTTGATATTGGCGGGAATGATCGCTCGGCCTTCCGCGACTTCCCGACGGACGAAATCCGGTGTCACGAAATCCGGGATATGGGCGCCAAAACTTTCGCCGTCGCGGATGAGAGCTTCCTTGGCCGCCTGTCGGCCGAGGTTTTCGCGAATGGCGATGAATTCCATTTCCGGCGTGACGATGCCGGCCCGCGCATAAGCGAGCTGGGTAACGGCCCTCCCCGCCTTCGCCTTGAAAGGCTGGCTGCGAACGGGGAATTCCGGCGTCAGCCTGTCGCCTGAAACAAAGCCGTTATCCTCCGGCCTGACGATGCGGCCCCCGTAGGATTCAACATCACCGCGAGCAAGAACCCAGCTTTCGCGCAGGCGTGGCAGGCCTGCATCAATGCGGATTTCGGCACTTTCTGCGGTGTAGGGACCCGAAGAATCGTAGACAGTGACTGGCGGTTCGCCAGAGGTCGGATGCAGTGCGATCTGACGCATCGGTACGCGGATATCCGGATGAATGGTGCCTGCTTTCAGGACTTTCGCGGAGGCGGGAAGCGGACCTGTGGTGACGACCGGAGTGAGTTTGGTGGCTGCAATATTCATGGTTCGAGGCTCCAAGTTTTGACGTTTGGAGACCCAGTTCCAGTGTTGGAATGATGAAAAAACGCCGTGGATTCCGAAGGCCGGATACCCGCCCTCGCTGCCGCAGCGCCCGCACCGTCCCTACGCCAGTATGAACTGGATCAGGTTCAACGGGTCACTGCGCCTCGGGCGGCCAAAGCCGATCCGACCAGCAGTATCTCAGCCCCTTGGCGGGACCCCCCTGGTGAATAGGGCTAAGCTATTGTGAGAAATGCCGCTCCGTCAAGCCCTTAGGGCACCATTCAGAACCCATATCCCGACCGCTTGAGTTCTGTTCATCGCGCCGCTGGGCTGACTGGCTTCGTGGAGTTTAGCGAATAGTGGCATGCTCAGCGCCGGCCCAATTCCCCGCCAGAACCTCCAGGAACGCAAAGCAATCGCCAACGGCTCGGTGCTCATCCGCTGTCACCCGACCACCCCTAGCGGCACCACTTTCGCCGGCGACAATAGAATGCCCTCGAAAAGCCAACTTGCGCATGGCGTCCCTCGCCAAAGCTGCGCAAACCAGACTCTTTTTCATTGCTCATCCCGTCAATGATCGGGAAAAGGGCAATAAGATCAATAATTAGACAGTATGATCAGTTTTTAATCAAAAATCAAAAAGCTCATCATTATGGCAGAATTTGCGGTTTATTTGGCCGAATATGAAACATCAGGTCTCTTGCCTCGTGACGGTATTGCAAGTGTAATTCTCCTCGTCTGATCGGCGCTTCCGGCGGGGTCAGACCAGCAAACAGCAGCGGAGCCGCCTTTTCAGCCCGGTCATTTGGCCGAGACGGCGGAGGCGTGCTCGGACGGCAAGGGGATGAGGCATGACAAAGCTTGCGACGACAATTCTGACCGGGTTTCTCGGGACCGGCAAGACCACGCTTCTCAATCACCTGCTCACCTCAATCGAAAACGAGAGCGTAGCGGTGATCGTCAACGAATTTGGGGAGGTCGGCATCGATGGAAAGCTCGTGGTGCCGACGGCGGACGAGGTCATCGAGCTGAACAATGGCTGCATCTGCTGCACTGTCAGGGGCGATCTCATCGCCGCGATCGGCGAACTGCTGCGCTCCGGACGGCCAATCGACCGCATCATCATCGAGACTTCGGGTCTTGCCGATCCGGCGCCGGTCATCCAGTCCTTCCTGCTCGACGAAACGCTCGCCAGGCGGCTGCAGCTTGATGCGATCGTGACCGTCGTCGATGCCCGCCATATGAAGCAACAGCTCTCTCAGGACGAGGCGAGGGAGCAGATCAGCTTTGCCGACGTGCTGCTGCTCAACAAGATCGACCTGGAGAGCGCCGAGGACCTTGCCGCCACCGAGCAGCAATTGCGCGGGATCAATCCGCTTGCCCGGATCATCCGGACGAGGGATTGCAAGGTCGAGCTCTCCGCGGTGCTCGACGTCGGCGCCTTCGACCTCAAGAACATCCTGTCTATCGACCCCGATATTCTCAAGGACCATGAACACGAGCACGACCAGAGCATCGGTTGCGTGGCGATCCAGGACTTCGGCCCGCTCGATCCAGCGGCGCTGAACGTCTGGCTCAATCGCCTGGCTCAGGAGATCGGCACGGACCTCTTCCGCATGAAGGGCGTGCTGAATCTCCACGGCGAGCAGCGCCGCTATGTCTTTCACGGCGTGCACATGACGCTTGAAGGACGCCCCGGAAAGGCCTGGGGGCCTTCGGAAAAGCGGCTCAACGAAATCGTCTTCATCGGCAGGAACCTCGACGACGCGATGCTTCGAGACGGCTTCATGAGCTGCCTCAGCCAGCAGCGCGCGCTGGCATCCTGATGCGCATCCGCCCAACCCCTCAACAAGGAGACAGACCCATGCCCCCGCTCGTTGCCGCAATGATCAGCCTCGGTGTGCTCGGCGCCATCGACACCTATATCACCGCGACGATATTTCCCGTTCCCGTGTGGGTCACCTTCATCGCCTGGGCGTCGTTCTTCGCCTGCGGCGGCGGAAACCAGGGGCTGGTCAAATCGATCGTTTCCAACTGGACCGGCATCGGCATCGCCTCGATCACGCTGCTGATCATCCAGTATGGCCCGGCCCACCCGATCTTTGCGGCGATCCTGGTCGGCGCCGGCACCTCAGCAATGATCCTGGCCTCGGCCATCCCGATCTTGAACTTTCCGCCGGCGATCGTCTTCGGCTTCGCCTCTCTCGTCGGCACCAGCGCGGCGACGGACACGACGATCGTCACCTCAGGTCTCAATCATCCGACCCTCGTCGCCATGGCCGCGATGCTGCTCGGCGGCGTCTTCGGCCTGCTCTCGGAAATCGGAACCCAGCTTCTGGCCGGCAAAAAATCCGCGACCGCCTGAGCGTCATCGTCACCATTCACCATAAAGGAAGATCCCATGAAACTTCAGCATTATCTTGGCGGCCTTGAGGGGCTGGGGCCCGTGAGCACGGAAACGCGCGTTTTCGTCGAAGTCTGGGAAACCAGGATCTTCGGCATCCATACGGCGATGATGGCGCTGTCGCCGCAGCTTCCGCTTCCCGAGACGCCATCGACGTTCAAGACCATCTGGACCTGGGCGGACCTCAGGAAAGGGGCGGAGTCCCTCAATCCGTTCGATTATTTCAGGTTTCGCTATTACGAGAAGTGGCTCGGCGGAATATCGGGATACTTCATCGACAACGGCTATATCACGGCAGAAGAGCTCGATGCGCTGACGGGGGAATATTACAACGCGCCGTCGAAGCCGCTGCACGAGGCCGGCGATGAGGCGATCGACCGGCGCGTCGTGCAATATCTAGTCGAAGGCGACAGCCCCAAGCGCGACGTCGGCGTGACCTTCGAATTCAAAGTCGGCGATACGGTGGCGATCCGCGATGTGCCGACCGTCGAGCATACGAGGCTGCCCGGTTTCCTCCGCAACAAGTTCGGAACGATCGAGACCGTCTATGACGGGGCTTACACCTATCTCTGCGACACCGGCCCCGACGGCGTCGGCGCGGCGATGCCGGTCTACTGCGTTCGCTTCGAACCGAGTGACCTCTGGCCCGATAATGCCGAGAAGAATTTCAGCCTCTATGCCGATCTCTACGCCCACTATGTCGAGGCACCGGAAGCCGGCGAAGCCTCCAAGGCCGCCTGAGACGCACACCAGTCGCCGCCATTCCAGTCAAGGAGCCACAACAATGATGGACCGTTTTCACTATCGCCAGGACCGGGAAGCCTACAGCGCTGCCCGCGTCAAAGCCCTGGAAGCCCTGCTGATCAAAAAGGGCGTGATCACCGACAAAACCGTCGATACAGTCCTCGATTTCTTCGAGACAAAGATGGGGCCGTTCAACGGCGCCAAGATCGTCGCGCGCGCCTGGGTCGACCCGGCGTTCAAGGACAGGCTCGTCGCCGACACGCCGAAGGCCATCGCCGAACTTCAGTTGCCCGAGGGCATGGCGGGCGCCGAGGGCGAACACATGCGCGCGGTGGCCAACGCCCCCCATGTCCATAACCTCATCATCTGCACGCTTTGCTCCTGCTATCCGTGGCCGGTGCTCGGCCTGCCGCCCTACTGGTACAAGGACCCGACCTTCCGCAGCCGTGCCGCCCGCGAGCCGCGCGCCGTACTGACGGAGTTCGGGCTGGCGGTTCCCGATGCGGTCGAGATCAAGGTCTGGGATTCCAGCGCCCAGATCCGCTGGTTCGTCGTGCCGGAACGCCCGGCCGGCACGGACGGGCTTTCCGAAGCGGAACTCGAGGCCCTGGTCACGCCCGAAGCGATGATGGGTGTCGCCGTCGCCAGGGCAGCGTGAGGAGGGGACATGCTGACGCAATTCGAGCATTTCGCCGTCACCGAGATGATGGGCAGCACCGACAACCCGCCGCGGGCGAACGGCTCGCTCTGCTTCGGCAGCGAGTGGGAGCGAAAGGCCTTCGGCATGGCGCTTGCGCTCGCCAAGGACGGCTTCTTCGAATGGGACGACTTCCGCGACGAGCTGATCAGCACGATCAGCGCCTGGGAAGCGGCCCATCCAGTCGATCGATCCTCCTGGAATTATTATGACCATTTCCTGGCCGCCCTCGAAAAGGCCGTGGCGAAATCCGGCGTCATCGACGCAGACGAGATCAAGGCCGCCTTCGCGGCCTGATCACCATAGAGCGCCGCGCGTCCCGCAGGACGCGCCAAGGACGTTCTATCACTTTGAATTGGCGCATGGTCCTTTCCGAAATCGATTCCGATTTCGGGGTTATGCGCTGGCCCTTCAGTCAACATGTTATCGGCGCCAAAGGCGCCATGTCGAAAGGTTTTCCGATGTCCACGCCCTATATCGTCTCATCCTCGGCACCTGTTGCCACCGCTTCCGCCACGAGGCTGCTTCAGTCGGCGATTGCCGCCTGCGTTGGCCTCATGATCGTCGGCTTTGTCGGCTTCTCGCATATCGAAATCGTCCACAATGCTGCGCATGACTCGCGCCACGCCAACGCGTTTCCGTGCCACTGAGAGGAGAATGACAATGTCGCTGTTTCGCTCGATCGTCTTCACCGCGGTGCTCGTCGGCAGTATCGTCGGAACCGCTGTCACGGCCGTCCAGTTCTTCGGCACGAGCCAGCTCATCGCCAAGGCTGAAGTCTACGAGAAAGCGGGTGAGGCACTGCCGGCGGCAGGCGCCGCAGCCGCTGTTCCCGCCGGACACGATCATGGGGCGATGGCCGCTCATGACCATGAAGAGGGAGGTTGGGAGCCGGCCGACGGCGTCGAACGGACGGCCTTCACGCTGGCCGCCAACATTCTCACTGCCATCGGCTATGCGCTGGCGCTGACCGGGCTGATCTCGATGCGCGGCAAGGCGCTCGGCTGGCGCGAAGGGCTGATGTGGGGGCTGGCGGGTTTTGCCTGCGTGATGATCGCGCCGTTGCTGGGATTGCCGCCCGAACTGCCGGGCACGCCATCCGCGCCGCTTGCCGACCGGCAGGTCTGGTGGATAGCGACGGCGGCTGCGACGGCTTGCGGCCTCGCCCTGATCGCCTTTCACAGGAAGCCGTGGACGGCGGTCGCCGCCATCGTGCTGATCGCGGCTCCGCATGTGATCGGTGCGCCAGCCGCGCCAGAGGGCCGGCATGCGCTGGCTCCGGAAGCGCTCGAACATCAGTTCATCGCCGCCGCAGCCATGACCAGCCTCGTCTTCTGGGCGCTGCTCGGATCGCTGACGGGCACGTTCTTCCGGCGTTTCGAGGCATAGGGTGGAAGAGTTGCACCTGACATGGCGCGAGGATATCGACTCGCTGCAGTTTGACGCCGGCAACGGCGGCCACTGTTTCGTCCACCGGTTTGCGCTGCGGACATTGCTCGGCGCCAGGCCTTCGCCGGACGAATGCCTCGCCTTCGCCAGGCGGAACGCCCCTGCGTTGCTCAGTGCCGCCCGGCAGAGGATCGAGGCCAGCGAGGCACCGGCAAAGCGGAATTTTCATCTCGACAGCCGGCAGATCCGCCGCAGCCTTTCGTAAGCTGGCAGGCTAATTGCATGAATTGAACATGCGGGCGTTTCCGGATCCGCATCGCAACAGGGGTCAAGGCAATGCGCATTGTTATTCTTTCCCCGCCCGGGGTCCAGTCTCTGGATATCGTCGGCCCCGCCGAGGTCTTCTGGGAAGCCGCCCAAAGGCTTGGCGACACGGATGCATACGACATACAGATCATGTCGACAGGAGCGGCGTCCGTCAACGGAACGGGCAAACTCCGGTTCCTCGCCGACCGGACGATCTTCGACCCGGACGAGCCGATCGACACACTGCTTGTCGCTGGCGATCCGTCGTTCCAGACGATCGATCCCGAGGTTATCGCGTGGCTGCAGCGGCGGGTGCCGACGGTCCGGCGCTTCGGGTCGATCTGTACCGGCGTGTTCCTGTTGGCGGCTGCGGGGCTGCTCGACGGAAAGAACGTAACGACGCATTGGGAATGTGCCGGCAAGTTCGCCAGGGACTTTCCGGCAATCGATCTCGATCCCGATGCGATCTATATTCGCGACGGTGCACTCATAACGGCTGCGGGCGTCACATCGGGCATCGATCTGGCGCTCTCGCTGGTCGAAGAAGATCACGGGCGCGATGTCGCGATGATCGTTGCCCGCTACATGGTGATGTTCATGAAGCGTCCAGGCGGACAATCGCAGTTCAGCGCCCATCTCGTCGGCCAGATGTCGGAAACGACGCTGATCCAAAAGGCGCAGGAATATGTGCTGGCAAACCTCGGCGCTTCGCTCGCTGTAGATGATCTGGCGCAGAAAATCGGCATGAGCAAACGCAATTTCGCCCGGGTGTTCCGCCGCGAGCTCGGCATGACGCCAGCGGACTTCGTCACGGCGGCGCGAACCGACGCTGCCCGCCGTCTGCTGGAGGATACCGCCCAGCCGCTGCAGAAGATCGCCGCCATGTGCGGCTTTAGCGACGTCAATGCGATGCGCCGCGCCTTTGCGCGAACGATCGGAGTGAGCCCAAACCACTATCGTGGCCGCTTTCAACGTTCCGCGCCTGCCGGTATCGAACGATCCAAGTATATGGTTTATGAGACCCGCCAGCCGCGCCGACAGGAGCTGCGATTGTAATGGACGTTCATGCCCTGATCCCCGAAAACTGAAGGGGGACTCAGGTCAGAGGAAAATCCCGGCGGATTCGGTTGTGATCTTGCATCCGAAACTTACGCAACGAGACCAATCACCGTTGGCGTTTCTCATGCGCAGCGGCCTGACCAAACCTAGCTCTTGAGAGGATATGAACTTCTGACCCGCCAATCGCGGGCAGAGCTTACTCTAGCCATTTGCGACCGTGCTCTTGAAAGCGGTTGCGACAGAGAATCTAGACAAACTGTCTTCCAAGTCTTGATCATCAATGTGCATAGATCTAATGAGGCACGCGTCAGTGACCTTGGGAGTTTAGAATGCAAGTTATGGTACGTGACAATAACGTTGAGCAAGCGCTCCGTTTTTTGAAAAAGAAGTTGCAGCGCGAGGGCGTTTTCCGGGAGGCCAGACTTCGGGAGCGTTTTGAAAAACCCTCCGAAAAACGTGCTCGTGAAAAAGCCGAAGGTATCAGGCGTGTCCGCAAGCTGGCTCGCAAAAAACTTGAGCGGGAAAGCGGTATCTCGGTCCCCAAGAAGGCGAGAGCTTTCGCTCGCTAGCAGGGATCGGGCGACGAATTTTTCGTCAGTCGACGATAGGACTTTCTCGTGCCCGAGATGTTCTTTTCCTGAAGGCCATACGGGGTGTCCGACGACAAGCGGATAGCTTCGAGATCGGCGTTGGCAGCGAGCATGTCAGCAAATGATTCCACCGTAATTGTCCTGATCGTCGGGCCTCGCCGGGCGGGCAAAACCACGCTCGTGCGAAAGATGGATGATGAGAGCCACCAATACATCACGCTGGACGACCAGACGGTCCTCGCCGCTGCGCAGCCCGATCCCGCCGGATTCGTCCGCGGTCTTGACCGGGCGATCATCGACGAAATCCAGCGCGCGCCCGAGCTGTTGCGTATCCGCTGTTCCGGCCCCACGTTGCCCTCGCCGTCCTAGTCTGTGATCTTCTTTCCATGGACGAGCAATGGAATTTTCTCCATGGAGACTACATCGGAGCTTCTCACGACCAGGAAGTCTGGACGTGAGCTTCAACGTAAGCGGCATCGGTTTAACGGCGCTGCGCAGCGTCGCACCTACAGCCGGGCTGTTTCTTGCGCAGAGCGCGAAAGTGTTTCCCTTTGTGAGGTCTTTTTCCCGACGGATCGCGGCGAACATCTCGGGCTGATAGTCAATGATCAGCAGAGCCACCTAGTCGTGATTCCAAACGGCGTTTTGCGGAGACGCCTTCTGTGATTTGGAAACGCCCTTCGCGGCCGAAGTCGCTGCTGCCAGTTGCGGCAGGCCGCTAACGGCGACTCCAGCGGCCATCAGCGTTAGCACATCACGGCGAGCTATATCGGAGGGGTCATTCGTGTTCTCCTAGCGATGCGCGAGGGCGCACGGCTGCGCCCCTGGAAAGGCCCGGCGGAGGGTGGTGTGTTTATGGACTTGGCTCTGCTGCTTAGAGTTTGATCTGCGACAGCTGCCGGTCGAAATCACCTGCGTCGAAATAATCGCGCCACACGGTAATCTTCCCGTCAACCACCGTGATGGTCCCCATGACGGGGAGCGTAATGGTACCACCACTCTGGTGACGAAAGATGTCAACACGTTCGTTCAGGACGACGTTGCCGTCTGCCGCGATCGCTTTCACCTGCCAATCCAAGGTGAATGCGGTACCGATGCCGAACTCCTTGTGGAATTTCGCGACGGCGTCAGCGCCGACGATATTAGGGAGCGGGACGTTGTCGTAGACAACGTCGGAAGCGAGCATTGCCAAGGCCTCGTCGACGCGATTGGCATTCCAGTGGCCGAAAAACGTCCTGGCGATCTCAATTGGTGTAGAGTCTGGCATTGATGTCTCCATTGCTTTCGGCGCTGCTGTTCATTTCGAATAAGCATCAAGAGGTCGCTTGAGAAGCCGATGAAACTCGATATGTTTTATCGGACTTTCCGATGGGGCTAGTATGAAAGACGTTTCGCTTGAGCGCCTAAGGGCATTTGTCGCCGTAGCGGAGCAGGGAGGCCTTTCAGCGGCCGGACGCTTCCTCGGCAAGGCGCAATCGGCGGTCAGCGAGGCCGTCATAGCCACGGAGTCGCAACTTGGTTATGCCCTATTCCGGAAGAATGGTAGGCGCACCGAACTGACTGAGCATGGCAGGGCATTGTTGCCGGACGCTAAGGCTGCGCTCGATGCAGCCGATGCGTTCAGAGCCAAGGCGGCGAACTTTCAGGGTCACATAGAAGCGGAACTTGCGTTCGCGGTGGATGTGATGCTGCCAACATCGAGACTGACAGCCGTCATAGACAGGTTCAGGCGGGAATTTCCTCATACCACTCTCTCGGTATATTCGGAGTCGCTCGGATCGACGTTGCAAACCGTCTGGGACAGCCAGGCTTCGTTTGCGGTCATTGGCACCTTGCCCGACGCGCCCTCCGAATTCGTGACGACACCGCTTTGCGACATACCCATGTGTCTCGTCGTCGGAAGTAGCCACCCTCTTTCAATGGAACGAGAACCCATCACGCATTCGGCGTTAACTCAGCACAACCAGCTTATAATATCAGACAAGACTTCTCGATCAACTGGGCGATCTTTCGGGGTGTTTTCGCAGAAGGTCTGGCGGGTGGCCGACCTGGGCTCGAAACAGGAATTCCTGCGTGCTGGCCTCGGGTGGGGGTTGATGCCAGTCCATCTCGTCGAAGAGGATTTGAAGACAGGACGCCTCCGGAGACCTCGGACCGAAGTTGAGAATTCACCGGATGGGTGGAAGCCAATACCCCTGTCAATTGCTTTTAAGCGATCACGGCCGCCCGGGCAGGGTGGGAGGTGGATGATCGACAATCTCATAAGCGAGTTGGCGTTACCTATAACTGATTGACAAAACGCGGAAGCCCGAAGAACGAAATGGGAGATTGCCCTGTCACCTGCCAAATAGGCCGGCGCGACGGAGGCCGGGCCACCAAGGTCATGGCTGAGGATATAGAAGCGTTCAACACCTTCGGCGTCCATCGGTTCAATCATGTCCTGCGCGATCGTGCTCGGCTCTAACCGCCGAGCGGCTTTTCGCTATCGGCGAACCCTCGGAGGTCCGAGACCTGCTCTGTCGCAGCGCTCGAACTGATCACATGCGGATGGGATTGTGCTGCGGGGGACGCTTGCAATGTTTCTAGCCGCGCTTGACTGGCGCAGAGAAAAGACTTGTCTCTTACCGTTTCGCAGTTCTGCCATATATTTCAGAATATGAGAGTCCGGCGGACGATTGTGTGGCGTTTGGAGCTTTGGCGGTGGATGCCGTCAATCCTTGCTTTGCTGCTGACGTTGTTCTCGGCTTTGGGCCTGGCGACGCCCGCATCTGAAGCTGAGCGTGTCGCCATAGTCCTGAAGATGAACGGGGCGATTGGCCCGGCGACGGCCGACTATGTAAGACGCGGCCTTCAACGGGCCAATGAACGTGGCGCCAGCCTGGTTGTCCTGCAGATCGACACGCCCGGCGGTCTCGACACGTCGATGCGCGACATCATTCGTGCGATCCTTGCCTCCTCGATACCGGTCGCGAGTTTCGTTGCACCCAGCGGAGCACGAGCCGCCAGCGCCGGCACCTATATTCTTTACGCAAGCCATATCGCGGCAATGGCACCAGGCACCAATCTGGGTGCGGCGACGCCGATCGCACTTGGCGGCCGACCATCCGATGGTGACCGAAACGACAGCCCTGATACGACCGGCAAGCAGCGGCAAGTGCCGCGCGATGCCGGCGAGGCGAAGGCGATCAACGATGCGGTGGCCTATATCCGCGGTCTTGCGGAACTGCGCAATCGCAACGCCGACTGGGCGGAGCGCGCCGTGCGCGAGGCCGCGAGCCTTTCCTCCGCCGCAGCTCTGCGTGAGAAGGTCATAGATTTCGTGGCGGCCGATATAAACGATCTCCTCGCACAGGCGCAGGGCCGGGTCGTGCGGGTCGGTCAAACGGATGTCCGGCTCGAAACATCGGGTCTCATCGTCCAGGAACTTGAACCAGACTGGCGAACCCGCCTGCTTTCGGTGATCACCGATCCGAACATCGCGCTGATCTTGATGATGGTCGGTATCTACGGCCTGATCTTTGAGTTTCTGACGCCCGGGACGCTGGTGCCGGGAACGATCGGCGGCATCTGCCTGCTGCTTGGTCTCTATGCTTTGGCCTTGCTGCCGGTGAGTTTTGCGGGCCTCGGGCTGATTATTCTCGGCGTGGGTCTGACGGTGGCCGAGGCGCATTCGCCGTCCTTCGGCGCGCTCGGCGTCGGCGGCGGCATCGCACTGGTGCTCGGCGCTACCATCTTGTTCGACACGGACATACCCGGGCTTAAGGTTTCCTCGTCGGTGCTTGGCGCAATCGCCGTCGCCTGCCTCGCTCTTAGCCTTGTCATTGCCCGTCTCGCCTTCATCTCGCGCCGGCACGATGTCGTCACCGGCGGCGAGCAGATGATCGGAATTTCAGGCAAGGTCGACAGCTGGACGGGCATTTCGGGCTTCGTCATCGCTCATGGCGAACGCTGGAAGGCCATTTCAACTGAGCCGCTCGCCGCCGGCGACCGTGTGAAAGTGACCGGCCGGGATGGGTTGACGCTCGAAGTGGTCCGCAGTTCGCAGGAGGCCTGACGGCCCTCAGAATGCAGGAGAAAAAGTCATGGGCATGTTTGCAGATCTCGCCTTCTATCTTGTGATCATCTTTATTCTGCTCGTCGTCGTCGCATCTGCGATCAAGATCCTGCGCGAATACGAACGCGGCGTGGTTTTCACGCTTGGCCGTTTCACCGGTGTCAAGGGGCCTGGCTTGATCCTGCTCATCCCCTATGTCCAGCAGATGATGCGGGTCGACCTACGCACGCGGGTGCTCGACGTGCCCGGCCAGGATGTCATTTCGCATGACAATGTTTCGGTCCGCGTCAGCGCGGTGATCTATTTCAGGGTCGTCGATCCCGAGAGGTCGACGATCCAGGTCGAGGACTTCATGATGGCGACGAGCCAGCTCGCCCAGACCACACTGCGCTCGGTGCTCGGCAAACATGACCTCGACGAGATGCTGGCGGAACGCGACAAGCTCAACATCGACATTCAGGAAATCCTCGACGCCCAGACCGATGCCTGGGGCATCAAGGTCGCCAATGTGGAGATCAAACATGTCGACATCAACGAATCGATGATCCGCGCAATTGCCCGTCAGGCGGAAGCCGAGCGCGAGCGGCGCGCCAAGATCATCAATGCCGAAGGCGAACAGCAGGCTGCAGCCAAACTGCTTGAAGCAGCCGAAATCCTCGCCAGGCAACCCGAGGCCATGCAACTTCGTTATTTGAGTACATTGAACGTCATCGCCGGCGAAAAGACCTCGACGATCATATTTCCTTTTCCGATGGAGTTCGGCAATTTGATGCCGCCCAAACCGGACCGATGACGACGCCTGCGTTGTTTTTGCCGATGGAGCGATGGTCCTGCGGTCAAGGTGTCTTCAGCCAGATTGCTGAGGGTAGCAATGGCCGGCGCGGACAGAAGGAGAGAGAGAGAGAGAGAGAGAGAGAGAACGATCACGCTTAATAATAGTTGATAAACGACATATCTTGTCTGCATCAAAACCGATGGAGAGCAGAATGATTAGTGCCGATCTGGGAAAGCAGCTCGAAACCTATATCCAGCAACTTGTCGACACAGGTCGCTATGGCTCGAAAAGCGAAGTCCTCCGCGAAGGTGTCCGACTGGTTCAGGACCGGGAGACCCGGCTTGCCGCACTGGATGCTTCCATCATGCGCGGCATTGCCGATGCCGAGGCGGGCCGAACTAAGCCGGCGAGCGATGTCTTCGACCGACTTGAGGCAAAGTACAGTATGATGGCTGATCAGGCCGAAAAATCGGCATGATCCTTGAATTTTCCGACGAGGCGGAGAACGATTTTGAGCAGATCGCCGAACGTCGACGAAATCGAGTTGCATATCGTGCCGGTGCTCTTTGGTGCTGGGACTCGGCTGTTCGACACGATGCCCAATCAGATCACGCTTGAGCCCACCAGCATGCTCGACACGCCGCTCGCTCGGCATATCGCCTATCGCATTGTGAAGTAAGCGAACGCAACCAGCCATGTCTGATTACTAAAGCATTTGAAAAGAGATAGGTCTTGTAACAGCAAGGTCGTCGGTTCAAATCCCACGCCTTGAATAGATTCGAACCTACGACCACTGGTTGGCGACTGGGACGGAATGGATAATCAATCGGCTCCCGGCGTTGTTTGCTGCTTCGAATGAAATGGTCATGACTTGCGTACGGTACGCTAATCGCATACCATTCAGCAGTAAAATCGGAGGCTGGAAACTATGGCGACGGTCGAGAAAATTACGATTGCACTGACATCCGAAATGGCGGGCTTTGTGCGAAGCGCGGTCGATGCTGGCGAATATGCATCGACGAGTGAAGCCATCCGTGATGCCGTCCGCGAATGGAAGGAGCGACGAGATTTGCTCGGCTACACCGTCGAGGATCTGCGAGCGCTCGTACAGGAGGGCATCGAAAGCGGCCCAAGCTCCCGCACGACAATGGCAGAGGTAAAAGCTGCAGCGCTCGAGCGATTAAAATCTGCACGACACGAACGCTAACCATGCTTCCAATTATCCGAACCAATCGTGCGGACGAGGACCTGATCGAGATATGGTCCTACATAGCCATTGACAACATATCTGCGGCTGACCGTGTTCTTGACGCGATTGAAGCACGCTGGGACAATCTCGCCCGACACCCCTACTCGGGGGTTGCGCGCGACGATATCGCGCCAGGCATTCTGCATCTCGTTTCAGGTGAGTATCTGACTCTTTATCGGCTCAGTGGCAGGGCCATTGAAATCGCCCGCGTCCTGCACCGGCGCAGAAAGATTTCCTCCAAAGTGATTATATAACGGCGGGCTCGCGGTACCCCTCATATAAGATCTCGGATTGCATGCGTTTTCAGGCGTAAGCATATTTATGGAACTCTAAAGTTAAGGTTACCTTCGTTCTATGCGAGAAATAGTCGTCCAAGTATTGGGCAACCACGCCCAGATGTAAGCGACGGTTCGGCAAACTCAACCGATGCGACTTTCGGGTAAGTCAGCCATGAGCTCGCCTCGGTAAAAGAGCCCGGCCAACGCACCGGTCAGAGGCGGTGCGCGATGACCTCGAACACCTGCATGACGGGCGGCCCGGCCAGAAAGGGCGCGGTCAGTGGTCGATTGGCGGCCATGTGCGGCGATGCGCGGTGCGCCTGAAGCGCGGCATCATCCTCGTAGATTTCAACGAGCGTGTAGCTGTCAGACAGAGTGGTCGACTTGAACAGTTCGTACAGGCGGTTGCCCGGTTCGTTGGCCTGTACCGCAGCCGCCTGAACGGCGAAGGCACGTTCGAATGCTGCACCGCTGTCAGGCGTGACTGCGAGTTCGACCATCAATCCAATGATCGTAGTGCCTCCGAAGCTTTGATAAACCAAGGCCCGACCCTGAAAGGGCCGGGCGGTGGTAGTTCACTCGTGCGACACGAATTCCTGCGTGGTGATAGCGTTGGCGTAGAAGGGTGCGATCTCGGCCACGAAGTCGTCCTTTTGCTTGCGGGTATAGCCGGCCGACGCGTCGTAGATGACGTTGGTGTGGTAGCCGAGGTCGTGGGCATTGCGCATCGAAGACTCGACGCACTGGCGCAGCGAAAAGCCCGACAGGTAGATCTCGTCGATGCGGTTGTTGCGCAAGTAGCCGTCGAGCGTGGTTCCGACGAAGACGCTGCTGCCGCCGGCGCGCTCGCGAACGACATGCTCGCCTTCCGCCGGCTCGAAGCCGGGGAAGAAATCGGCCTGCTCGCCCAGGAACGCGCCATGGTCGCGCGTCATCTTACGCAGGCCGTACTTGGCCTCGCCCAGCACCTTGAAGGTCGGCTCGAACTTCAGCGCTGCGTGGATCACGTGCAGGCCGCGACGGCGGGCCTCTTCGAGGATGATCTTCGAATTGGCGATCGCGGTGTCGACCTGCTCCCGGTCCTGAAACACCGGATAAATGCCGCCGGTCGGGGAGAGCCAGTCGTTGACATATTCGATCAGGATCAGCGCGCTATTGGATGGGTCGGTCATGGTATACTCCTTGGAATTCTGGTTGTTAAGCCGCGATCATCGCGCCTTGCTGGCGCAGGTGGTCGCGAAATAGGTCGGGACAGGTGTCGATCACGGCGTTCTTGACGCTGGATCGCTCGGCAAGTGCCGCGCGCCACGCCGTCACACGTGGCAGGCCAGCAAAGATCGGGTCCGCCACTTCCGGATCGATGATCCCGAAATAGCGGAACAGCGGTGCGTAGACCGCATCGACCAGACCAAAGTTCGCCCCGGCGAAATACGGGCCGTCGCCCAGTTCCGCTTCGATCTTGCTCAGCCGATCACGGAAGGCGGCTCGCCTGGCGTCGGCGGTCGCCATGTCCTTTGCGTGAAGGAACTGCCAGCCCTCGGCAAAGGTCTGGGTGGCGAATTCGATCCAGGCGCGATGCCGTGCACGCAGCAATGCATCGTCGGGGTACATCGCCGCGCCACCCTGCGTCTCGTTCAGATATTCGCAGATAACCACGCTTTCGAAGAGGATCGCCTCCCCACCGTTCGGTTGGCGCACCTTCAGCACCGGCACCTTGCCGGTCGGCGACAGGGCCAGAAACCAGTCAGGCTTGGCCGATAGTTCGACGTTGACCCGGTCGAACGCCACCCCCTTTTCGAGGAGGACGATCGCGGCACGCTGAACGAATGGGCACAGCGGGTGGCTGACAAGAGTGAGGCTTTGCTCGGTCATGACGGTGTCTCGATGTGCTGGAATGGAGATCAGAGCGACTGGCCGCCCGACACGTCAAACGTCGTGCCGTTGGCCCAACCGAGATCATCGGACAGGATTGCGGCGACCGCGCCACCGATGTCGTCGGGCTGGCCGACGCGGCCGAGCGCGATATTACCGGCAACAAAGTCGTTGATTTGCTTGTCGTCGCGCACCCGGCCGCCGGCGAAGTCGGTGGCGATGGCGCCCGGCGCGATCGCGTTGACGCGGATCTGGCGTGCGCCCAGTTCGACCGCCATGAACTTGGTCAGCGTCTGCATCGCCGCCTTGGCGGCGCCGTAGAGGCCGTAGCCTGCCATCGTCGTGCGAACAAAACCCGAGGACACGTTGAGGATGCGCCCGCCGTCGACGATCAGCGGCAGCAGCTTCTGGGTCAGAAACAGCGGCCCGCGCAGGTGCATGTCGACCATCTGGTCGAACTGCTCCTCGCTCGCCTCGGCAACCATTGCGTAGAGGCCCTCGCCGCCGTTGTTGACCAGATAATCGAACCGGTCGGTCCCAAAGGTCGTCCTAAGCGTGTCGGTGACAGCCTGCGCGAAGCCGGAAAAGCTTGCCGTATCGGTGATGTCGAGCGCCAGCATCGCCGCCGTTCCGCCCAGGGCTTCGATCTCGTCGACCAGCGTCTGGGCTTCTGCGGCGCTGTTTCGGTAGGTACCGATGACGCCCACACCACGCTTGGCGAGATGCAGCGCCATGCTGCGACCGAGGCCGCGGCTGGCACCAGTAATGAGTGCGATCTTCTGAGACATGGCTACCTTCCTCGTGATTCTGATTATCGGATGGCACGCCGCTGGGGCGCCGCATTCGCTGCCAGTCAAATAGGCGATTGGTGAGTCCGACGCCCCGCCTAATGCTCTCAATTGCTTGCCTAATTGTCTCAAGCGCTTTGCAGATGGGAGAAATGGTGTCATACTCCTTGGCATGACCGACAACCTACAGCCGCATCGCGATATCGCGCTCCGCCACGGGCGGACCGGAATGACCCTGACGCCGATCCCGCGCCTGGAAATCGGCGTAGGACAAACGACCTCGGGAACGTCACCGTGTCTCTACCGCTCGATGATCTGCTTCATTCTGCAGGGATCGAAAGAGGTGGCCATCCACGACGACCTCCTGCGCTACGACGCGTCTCAATATCTGGTCAGCGCGCTCGATCTGCCTTTGAGCGGCCAGATCCATGACGCTGACGACGGCAGTCCTTATGTGGCGATTTCGTTAGTCCTTGATCCGGCACTTCTGGCCGAGGTCGCATCGACGATGCCGGCGGTGCGCGACGCGGACGCACCAGGCAGCGGCATCGCGATCAATCCGATGACTCCGCCGCTGCGCGACACGCTGCTGCGACTGCTGGCGTTGCTCGACACGCCTGCGGACATCCCGGCGCTCGCGCCGATGGCCGAACGCGAATTGCTTTATCGTCTCCTGCAGGGCCCGCAAGGGCGACTGTTGCGCCACATCGCCCGCCCAGAAGGCGCGATCGGCGGCATCCGCCGCGCGGTCGAATGGATCCGCGACCGCGGTAATACGCGGCTGCGGATCGAGGCTCTGTGCGAAGCTGCTGGCATGAGCCGTGCGAGCCTGCATCGCCACTTTCTCGCGCTAACTGGATTGAGCCCGATCCAGTATCAGAAGCAGATACGCCTTCAGGAGGCGCGCCAGTTGCTGCTCGCCGGCGACCATAGTGCCTCCGACGTCGCCTATGCGGTCGGCTAT
This sequence comes from Rhizobium sp. BK112, assembly GCF_014193215.1. Taxonomy (NCBI): domain Bacteria; kingdom Pseudomonadati; phylum Pseudomonadota; class Alphaproteobacteria; order Hyphomicrobiales; family Rhizobiaceae; genus Rhizobium; species Rhizobium sp. BK112. The sequence goes on along the minus strand of NZ_JACHYZ010000016.1, from coordinate 65,773 downwards.
GAAAGCGCCTCTCAGTTCAGCCGCGAATATCTGCGGCAATTCGGGGCTCCGCCCGTCCGCGACGTTCGCCGGCTTAGGCAGTCGATCAGCGACCATACGATCAGTTAGATGGCTTCGTTGTTATTGAGCACAGGCTGTCGAGCGAATTCGGCGTTGTTCGCGCCATGGCTAGCTCAAACTGAGGTTGTAACAGTCGGGCGCAATACCTTCCGCAACGTTCCTCCGATCAGTCCAAGCTTTCCTCTCGCGGACGACACAATCTACAGCCTTCGCCAGTTTTAGGATCAGCCTGCAGCGACCGTTAATCGCTGCCAGTCCCCTCCCATTCGCCCGTTGGGATCGAGGGTGAATGCACGTCCCCAGGCCAGATGCGCCTGCATGCTCCTACGCGACTTATCGATCTCACCTTCGCGTATTGCGTCTACAATCGCCCTGTGCTGTTGCGCGTTCAAACTCAGCCGCTCGGGATGAATTCTGTGCAGGCGCCGCGAAAGCCTGTACATTTTGTCTCGCATCTGTTGCAGGGTCCGAACCATCTCGGAATTTCCATGCAGTTCGGCAAGCGTTGTATGAAAGTCCAGATCAAGCTGGTGGTAGCGGTTCGTATTGCGTGTTTCTGCGCAGATATCCTGCTCGTCCAGTATCGCGTACAGTTGTTTTAATTGATCATCCGAAAGTTTGCCTGTGAGCGAGGCGACGACATGCACCTCGATCACCATCCGCATCTCATAGAAATCCAAGATTTCACGGGCGGTGATTTCCGGGAGGCGGAGACCGCTGTTCATCACAGCCGTTAGCAATCCCTCCGCCCGAAGACGTTCGACTGCAGATCGCACGGGCGCAAGACCCAGCTTGAACCGCGATGCAAGCGTTCGTTCCGATAGGACCTCTTCAGACTCTTCGGTGAGCAGGAACTCTTTGATCGTCTGGTATGCTTCATCACGCAGCAGAACACGCTTCGGGCCGCCATCTTCATGATCGGGGCTAGAATTGTGTTTCATGCAGGTTCTCCTTCACAATCAGCCAAGCAATTTCAGTTTCGATTGCAGACGCCGCGAATGTTAGCCCCGTAAATTGAACGAACGCGCGTTCAAGAAAAGCTACCAACTGCTGACTTTAATAAGAGCACGTTTCACGATTCACAGAAAGCGACAGGACGAATTGGCGACCCCGAACCTTCCTTGATTTTTATAGGAGTGGCAACAAAGAGGCTGCGCAGAGAAAGCTGATGGAGGTTGGTGAGCATCTCAATAATCAATATGCCGTTTGGCAACCAGTGGGTGGTGTGCCCTGTCGTCTCTTGACCGACACCATCGATCACGGCCATATCGCATGCAACGGTATCGCAGCCGATCGCGCGTATGCCTCTCTCCTTGAAGTAGATGATCGCATCCTCCTGGATTCCCGGAGCGTTTTTGACAAACCAGGTACTCTGATCGTCGGTGCGCCAGAAACGCTGCATCCAGCCGAAGTTGATCAACGGAATTTCGTCCTCTCCGACCTGCACGCCTTTTTCCGCCTCGTAGGTCTTCACCATGTCCAAAGAAATCAAATCTCCTGGTTGGAGATGCTTGTCCGAAAAATCGTAGAGCACTGCGGGCGCAATAAGCACGTCTGGTGGGAAGGTATCGATTGTCACGTGCATAAGGTCATCGTGAAAATGCGCAGGCGCGTCGACGTGCGTGCCGGTATGTTCAGAAATCATCAGCAACTGGCTGTAATATCCATCGCGCGCCTTCAGTCTCGCCTTGTCGATCACGAGCGGCGGATGCATCGGCCAGTTTGGAATTCCACGCTCAAGCGTCGGCGACAAATCCACGACTCGCATGCTTCTAAGCATCGCTCCGAGCTGGGCGGCAAGACCGGACTGGTTTCCGGCATGATTCAACCGGTTGTTCACGATCGTCTCCACGTAGCGTCTTCTTCCGTGACAAGCATTTTATTCTTCCAGGTTTACCTCAGGCGCCGTGGGGCGCCTGAGGATCTGCAAGGGTTCAACCCTGTTTGGCGAACCACCAAGGAAAGTCCGTGCTAGCCTGATCGAGATTGTCCTTGGTGACATTGAAGTTCAGGATCTTGATCCAGGGCACATCCTTGAGGCCATTGTTAACCGTGGCGGAGGCTTCGATCGGTTTGCCCTGCCCCACCGCAAAGGCGGCCTTGGCAGCCTCGACGCCCATCTGGTCGAAGGCCGTGAAGTTGGACAGCGCCATCAGGCCCTGATTTATGAGTTCCTGTGCGCGTGGCTCGGCATCGACACCTGTGACGAAGACCTTGCCGCCGAGCCCTTGTGCCTGCAGGGCCTGGACGGCTCCGTAGGCAGTGCCGTCGTTGCCGCAAAGGACGGCGACGACATCGTTATTGTTCTTCGTCAGAGCGTTCTCAACCTGCGCACGCGCGCTGTCGGTCGACCAATTCTTGTTGAACTGGTCAGACACCAGCTTGATGTCCCCCTTGTCCAGAAAGGGTTTGAGCACGTTGAGGAAGCCCTGACGTGTCTCTTTGGCAACGCTGGTCGATTCCTCGCCGGCGGCGATTACATAGTTGCCCTTCGGGTGGGCGCTTACAGCGGCCTGGGCAATTTTTTCGCCCATTTCCACCGCATCACGGCCAAGGAAGCAGACAACGTCGCCCTTATTGATCAGGAAGTTGTAGTTGATAACCGGAACGCTGGCCTGCTTGGCCTTGCGGATCAGCGCGTTGGCCGCGTTCGCATTGACCGGGGTAAGGACGAGAACATCGATGCCTTGCGTGAGCATGTTCTCAACCTGGCTCGCCTGCAGCGATTCCGACGCGTTGGAGGCCTGGGCAAGGACCTCGATACCCATTTCGGCAGCCTGCTTCTCGAAGAATGCCTGGTCGGCGTTCTTCCAGCGAAGCTGATCGTAATTCGGCATGATCAAGCCGACCTTCAGTTTCTTGTCTTGAGCATGAACGGCCTTGAAGTTCACCAGCGCTGCCAGCAAACCTGCACCGGCGATGCCGAGCGTGTGCCGGCGTGTGATGCCGGACTTCTTCACTTTGTCTGTCATGTTTCTCTCTCCCAGTTTCTGTCGCACTCATCGGCGACAATTCGATAGCCAGCATGTTGTCGAAGATTGCTTCGATCAGTCTCCAAATCTTCCGCCGCGTCCGCGCATATCTGCGTAAACTGCAAAGAGAAGTACGAGACCGACGGTGATGGACTGGTAGGCAGACGGCAGGTTCATGAGGCTCATACCGTTGGACAAGCTTTCCATCAGGATTGCGCCGATGACCGCACCAGCCACGGTTCCCCTGCCACCCATGAGGCTGGTTCCGCCGATCACGGCTGCGGCGATGACGTTAAGTTCGAGCCCCTGCATTGCGCCTGGCGGCGCGCTGTCGAGACGCGCAACCAGAACAAGCCCGGCCAAACCGTAGAGCAGCCCCATGAAAGCGAATACCATCGAGACATGTGCCCGAATATTGATCCCGGCAAGCAAGGCCGCTTGGCGATTACCGCCAATGGCGTAAAGCCGTCGGCCGAACGCAGTGTAACGCAGCAGCCAGCCGGTCAGGGCGACAACCGCCAGAACGAAAACCACTGGCAGAGGCAAACCCCTGTAGCTAACGGCCACGACCATGACACCGCATGCAAAGATCCCGACCGACACCACCGGTATGCCGACGACGGAAAAAAATGACGACTTGATGCCAGCTTGCGTCCGAGCCCTCCATTCCCGCAACTGCAGCAGTGCAAAGGCGAGCCAGAAGGCCATCAAGACGACAATACTCAGCGTTGCCGACAAGGACGTGTCCGAGATCACAAGGATATCCGGGCTCGGCGATATCGTCTCGGCATTGGTGATGACGAGCGATAAGCCGCGTATGGCAAGCAGACTGCCAAGGGTCACGATGAAGGAAGGCACCTTCATCCACGCGATCCAAAAAGCGTGCCAAAGACCGATCACCAAGCCGAAGCCCAAGGTGACCACGATGGTCTGCCAAAGCGGAAGCTCGAACTGGGCCCCAGCCATTGCGGCTATCACGGCGGCGGCAGCAACGGTTGCGCCTAGAGAAAGATCGATGAAGCCCGGGATCATTATCAAGACGGCGCCGGATGTCAGCAGTGCGGTGATAGCGACCTGGCCACTCAAATTGGTAAGATTGCGGGCACTGAGAAAGAGCCCGCCAGTGAGATACTGCATCACCATCCAGACCACCATCAGAACGATGATCAGCGGCAGCAGCCGAAGCTCGCCATGAGACAACATTTCTGGCAGATTCCGGAATGTCCCTCCCTTGTTCGTAGTCGTTTGTGCCGTCACTGTTGTCCTCGCGCTCATGTTCATTGCCTGGATCCACCTGCAGCTGCTGTCATCACGTCCTCCTCCGTTGCCTCGCCCCGGGGCCATTCACGCACGATCCTCCCCTCGAGCATGGCCAACACACGGTCCGACATGCCCAGCACCTCCGGCAAATCGGTGGATACGATGATGATTGCCTTGCCCGCCGCAGCGAGGTCGTTGACAAGCGCGTAGAAATCGACGCGTGCATTGATGTCCACGCCTCGCGTCGGCTCTTCGAGTATAAAGACCTCCGGTGCGGTGAGCAGCCATTTCGCCGCAACGACCTTCTGCTGATTTCCGCCCGAAAGCTGCGAAATCGGCTGTTCTACAGACCCACACTTGACCTTGAGGCTCGTCACATACTGCTGCACGCGCTTCAGTTCGGCATAGCGATCAAGAACCCCGAAGTGCGTGAGACGACTGAGTGCGGCCAGGGTCATATTGCTCGTGATCGAGTGAGCTTCAATCAGCCCGTCGCGTTTTCTCTCGGCGGGAATGTATGCGATGCCGCTGCGAATGGCGTCTCTGGGACTTACGACGCTGACGGCACGGCCGCCGATCTCCATCCTACCCCGCACCTTCGCCTCATGGGCTCCGAAGAGCGAGCGCGTCAGGTCGAAGGCTCCGGAACCGAGCAGGCCGAATATCCCGAGGACCTCGCCTGCGCGGACATCGAGATTCAGATTTTCAACGAGATTGGCACGCCCCGGCCCGCGATTTGGAATGGTCCATTCCCGCAGAGATAATTTTGACTTGCCAGCTACGACAGCGAGCTTGGGATACATTTCCGTCAGGTCTCGCCCGACCATGGCCTGAACGACGCGACGTGGTGTATCTGATTGCCCCTGGAGGCGGAAATGATCGACGACCGCGCCGTCGCGCATCACTGTCACCGCGTTTGCGATGCGCTCGAACTCGTGGAGCCGGTGAGAGATGTAGATGGAGGTCACGCCGTGCGTATGCAGATCGGAAATCTGCTCGAACATCAGTTCGGTCTCACGCTCGGTCAGGTTCGACGTCGGCTCATCGAGGATGAGCAGTTTCACACCTTGGGTCATGGCCCGAGCGATGCTGACGAGTTGCTGCTGGTGCGTGCTCAGGTCGCCCATGCGTAGCAGCGGAGACAGGTCGAGTTTGAAGACTGCCAGCCAGCGGACCGCGTCTGCCCACAGCGTCTTCGTATCCACCATGCCCCAGCGGCGAGGTTCCCGATTGAGGAACAGGTATTCACCAACCCGCAGTTCCGGCACGACATTGAGTTCCTGTGGAACCAGAAACACGCCGTGCCTTTCAGCATCACGGATGCTGTCAAAGCGACAGCGTTCGCCTTCGATCTCGATATGTCCGTCGTAGCCGCCGATCACGCCCGACAAGATCTTCATGAGCGTTGATTTGCCAGCGCCGTTTTCGCCCGCGATCGCGTGAACATCCCCACGATTAAACGAAATGGAAACGCCTTTAAGTGCGTGCACCACGCCGAACTTTTTATCGATGCCGCAGACCCTGGCGGCAAGATTTCCGCCGTCCAAATCATCAATACTTGCTGTAGTTACCTCAGCACTCATGTCGCGGCTCCTCCTCCAACGAATGATGTACATTTGTCCGGGCAACGCCGCGAAATCGGCGTCGTCGTTGTCAGGCTTTTTCGTGCAAGTCCGGTTCGCCTGTTGGCAGCGAGGTCACAGTGCCATTAACGGCACCAGGCAGCCTCCCGCGAGGTCGCGTTCTGGTCTAATTTGCTTAGCTGCATCACATCCAGATGTGGCAGTACATCAAGCTCATTTATCAATTCAGATTTTTGTACCGGACTGAGCCACTCCTTGCTCGCCCGCGCCAATCTCCCAACATAACGATAGTGACATATTGTTGACATGTCAATGAAATGTCATTCAAAGCTCGTGGTTCAGGCCTCGTTTCTTGCTGCTCTTGACCAGGATCCTCGACCTGAAGATCGCTCTTTGAAACGCGCTGGCTGGCAGTGCGTTTCACCGGGGCGATGAGTGGGTCTAGAAGAGAAATCACGTACCCGTTCTCCTACAGGAGGCTCGTTACACCACACTCACGGCCACAGGATCGTGCACAGTGAGACCGCCGGAGCGCTTGAGAACCCAGGAAGCGACGATTGGGGCCAGAATGGCGGTAACCAGGACTGCTGTCGCAGTTTGCGCGGTGGCCGATTCTACGAAGGGCAGGAAGCGGGGATCTGCGACGGCGACGGCCATAGGCACGGCAACAGCGTTGCCGGCAGTTGTACCTGCAGCGAAGCCAATGCCGCTCTTCGAACCACGGCGCAACAAAAAGCGATAGCCGAGGTAAGTGAGCCCGCCTGTGAAAACAACGACGCCAACGCCAAGGAATAGGCCCTGAACTCCACCCGTCAGTACTGTGCCCAAGCTGATGCCGGTTCCAACGGCAAAGGACATAAAGGGGATGGTGATGCTCGGCACGCTATCGAGTACACGGGTCCACTCGCGATCGACAGCGCCGACCATCAGACCCAGAGCAAACGGGACAATCGCGGCAACGAGAGCCATGAACGGGATCTGCCCGAGGCCGGATGCGCCCAGAAAGATCATGGCGAGAAACGGACCATCATCGAAGGCGCTGGCGACATAGGCGCCTGTGTCTCGCTCGTCGCCGTACTCGCCGGCGAAAGCCAGCCACAGGGCTCCGTTACTGTTGCCCATAATCGCAAGCAAGGCCAGTATCGAGACCCCCCAGAAGCCTTCAAGCCCGAATATGAGCCCCAGAACAACGGCGATCGCCGCCGGGATAAGGGTCTTGCACAATAGCACCACGCCGGTGGTGGCAGCGGCTGCCTTGCCACTGTGGCTCCCGGTGATCTGCGCACCGGTTGCAAAGATCAGCAGTCCGATCAGAGCTAGGGCACCGTCTTTGAACAATGCTTGGGTGAAACCGCCAATCTTCAGCGCGTCTGGTGCAAATGAGTTGATCAGAACGCCCAGTATGAGCGGGATCAGCATCATCCCAGCCGGGACTTTTTGCATCGTCTTGAAGAAAGGAATTGACGAAGACCCCTGTTTGAATTGCATTTTTTCCATTAGGCACACCCCTTCTGCGCGCCCTACCTCCCAGGTATTGCACGTTGTTTTGTTGACTGTTGAATTTCTGCTCAATTCTACGTCGCGTGAGGTGCCAGCAGCTGAGGGGCCTTTGTCCCAAAACGGCCGTACGCCACACCGACGCTCATTTTCCTCCGCACGGCTCACTTTGCCGCAGCGATCCCGGTCTAAGTCGGGAGCGCCCCGGCTGCGAGAAAGCCGCCGTCTACTGGAATAATCGCACCATTCACATAGCTTGCGCCCTCAGACGCCAGAAACGAGACGGTCGACGCAATCTCGCTCGGTTTCCCGTAACGCCTCGCCGGAATGGCTGCCGTGTATGTAGCCCTGAACTCCGCAGAGTGGAGAACCTCGGTCAGCGGTGTGTCCACGGGACCGGGCGCAACGGCATTGCTGGTGATGCCGTAGGTCGCAAGTTCAGCAGCCATCTGCCTGGTCAGGCCGATGACTGCTGCCTTTGACACACCGTATGCGGTCCGGCCATGTCCCACGGCTCGCTCGCCCGCCACAGACGCAATGTTGATGATCCTGCCCCAACCCGATCGCTGCATAAGCCGCGCGGCATGCTGACTGCACAGCAGTGACCCTGTTACGTTGATGTTGATCGTTGCAGCCCAGTTGTCATAAGGAAAGTCGATAAATGGAAATGTCTTGGCGATGCCGGCATTATTGACGAGGACATCGCAGCGACCATGTTCGGCCTCAACAGCTTTAAATGCCTCCGCGATCGAAGCTGGATTGCCGACATCCATCACGACTGACTCGGCTTTGAGCTTGGCAGCTCTCAGGTCATCCGCAGCTTTTTCTGCGGCTTCCTTGTTGATGTCGGCAATGATAACCGCAAAGCCATCCAACGCGAGTTGGTGCGCAATCGCAAATCCGATGCCCATTGCGGAACCGGTCACAAGTGCAACTCTTGTTTCATTCTCGTCTGGCAAGTCGTTTCCTCCATAACTCCAAAATTTACCGGCATTACACCGGCACACGCTCCGTCCTCACGGATCTGGGCGAGGCAAAGCTTTCATTGACCGTCTCTTGCCGCCGCGAAGTAGCCGACAGATCCCACCTGCCCGCCCTTCATTGCGATTTCGATTCCATTTCTGGATGGGTCTGCAGAATGAGCCCGGCACAACGGACCGCCAGGAGCCAGCTTTGCAACACTGGTCAAGGCGTCGATTTTGAGCCTCAACGCAGCATGGCTAGACGTGTCTCCTCCCGACAAAACCACACGACTTAAGCCCGCTTCGATGATCAGCCTATCGAGTATCTGTCCAAGGCTGCTACCTATGAGATCGTTGGCGGCCTCAGCCGTCGCCCGGTCGTGGTAGAATTTATCTTTGAACTGCCGGACAGCGGGGTCGTCGGGACCCTTGGCTGTAAACACCAGGGGATCGCGACCTTCGGACAGAGCGGACTTGGATTTACGCACCGCAAGATCAATTTCGGCATTCCACGCACTCTGGTCTGACACCCGACCAAGATCGAGCCGAATGGCCTCAAAACCATGAGACGTCGCGTGCTCGATCTGTGCGGCAGTCATGGGCGAAACCGATCCAGACACCACAGCAATCCTGTTCACTGCGTGGACCGATGTTTCGATCTGAGGATCCATCAAGAGACCCTCTGAACGCCAATAAGCCGCGAGTGCCGCCTGCACGCCTTGCGAGCCGATGACGAACTTCTGCTTCCGGCCCGCGGTCCAGATGGCCTGTCCTGCGGCGCGCAACGTCTCCTCATCGAGCAGATCAATTGAGTATATTTGCGACTTGTCTAGGTCGTTCTGGGGGAAGATCTCTGTCGGATCACCCGCTTTCAGTCGGAGGAAGTCAATATTCGATATGGGCAAACTGGTCTGCGAAGCCAGATGTTGGGCCAGGTCGGATTCTTGCATCGGTGTCGATGGATGATTGGCCATCGTTGGGTGACGATCCAACCGATAATACTCGCCACTGGCTTGAGCGAAGAGATGGCCGAAAACCTGAACCCGTCCCATCCCAAGATCACCGACCAACATCGGGATTGGACCCGGGAACAGCTCCGCACCCAGCTCGGCCGCTTTCCCTATAGAGCCAATCTGCGGCGAGGAATCGAAGGTCGAACAAACCTTGTAGTGCACGATGGGAGAGCCCGTTTTTCCCAAACGTTCGAAGATTGCGGGTAAATGAGCATCCATCCAGGCCGGACTTTTGGAGCGCGCTATCCCGGCGATACCGATGCATCTGTAATCGGAAAATTCTGCCAAACGTTCTGCCGAGGGAACATCGAGAAAAAGCACCGTCTTGATGCCTTGCCAGGCAAATGTCTCCATCGCAGCAGACGATCCCGTGAAATCGTCGCCGTAGAAGGAAACCAACGGACCCGAAGGTAGCGCTGCGAGCGCGCTAATCATGCGCCCGGCTCCAGAGCAAATTTTAATTCATGACTCCGCCTCGCGGCAGACTCCAGACTTACTCCTGAGGTGGCGGCCTGGTACGCATCCCGAAGAGCTTGGACGCCCGCCGCAGGGCCTTTTGGATGAGCCACGATCCCGCCGCCGGCTGTGACGATCAGGTCGTCTGACTGCAAGCCCGCGTATGTCGCGTGGGCCTGGCGCACGGTCTGCCCGCTCGAGAATACCGGCATGACCAGACAAGGCTTGTCTTCCGACATGGGCGTCAGGCATTCACGCGCCGACCGAATGACAGATTCATTGTCTTCGGAAAACTTGTTGTCGACACCATTGACGTGCATGTGGTCCGCGCCGGCCAGCCGCCAAATCTTCTGCCATGCAACATAAGACCAGCCCAGCGAGTGATGACGCGTCAGGTAACCCCAGCCGTTTCTATGGGCGTGGATCGGGAGCTGGCTGAACGACCTCAAACCCACGAAACCCGCCATGCCGACTGAGTTCAGGCTAACCATCAGGCATGTTGCACCAGCTGAGACAAGCTTGTCATGACGTCGCCGCATCTCATCCATATCGCCGGTCAGGTTGAACGCGTACATCGTCTTTTTGCCCGTCCGCTCTGCGGCCCCGTTGATCACCCGCATCACGCGATCAACGCGGTCTTCAAACGGGCAGACTGAAGAGTCGCTTTGCAGCTCGTCATCCTTGATGAAATCGATCCCGCCATTGACGAGTTCTTGGACCAGAGAAGCGGTTTGCTCTGCTGTCAAGCCGACACTCGGCTTGATAATCGTTCCGATCATCGGCCCCGTCTGAACGCCGCTAAGTTCTCTGGTTCCCTCAATCCCGAACGCAGGACCTTTGTATTTTTGGAAGAACGGCGGGGGAAATCGAATGTCGACGATCCTGAGACCAGTTACACAGGCAAGTTCAAAAAGATTGCCAGCGACTGTCGCCAGAATGTTGGGAAGGGATGTTCCAACAGTTGCAATGGGCCAGGACAGCGTCATCCTCACCTGATGCAAATGCATCGCGGCGTCAGTCGGATATCGACCGTCGAGGGCTGGAACAGCATTGTACGTTGCGATGGTCTCGAGGGCCTCCACTTTTGCAGCCGCCAACGCTTTTAACTCGGGCGTTTCGCCAGGTACCGCGACAAACGTACCACTCGACTGTTCACCGGCAATTATTTCCGCTGCTTGTTCCGGTGGCATGTATGTCTCGAGGATATAGTCAGCCTCGAGGCGCATTGAATTGGTCACGATATCTCCTCCCCGATCGAAAGCGTACCGGACCCTCCTCCGTACTCCCATGATCGTTCTGGCGATGATACACGCGCGGCTCCTTGAAAACAGGCACAATGGAAGCCGACTGATGTGAGTTTGAGTCACACCATCAGATAAAAATAAATCATTGAGTTGTCTTCCATGCCTATCCAATCGCTGTGCCGGCGGCATATTCTCGTGTAAAATGTCGAGCGTCTGCTAATTCAGACCTTTTTTGCTGTGCGTGAAGCTGACATCGTCCTGCTGACTGGGGATCCTGTTTATCGCAGTATGTGAGGAGGCTGTCACATGTCCTATGCAAATCTTCCCTTGCATGCTCTTCGTGCGTTCGAAGCGACGATACGGCTGGGAAGTATGACAAAAGCCGCACAAGAACTCGATGTGAGCCATGGTGCCATAAGCCGTCACGTTCGCGAATTGGAACGCCTGTACGCGACGACGCTGGTTCGGCGCCTTTCGAAATCATCGGAGCCCACGCCGGCGGGCGCCGAGATGGCGCAGACTCTCAGCGAAGGGTTTCGGTCCCTTAACTTGGCGGTAGCGCGTCTTTCGGCTGGCCCCCTGACCTTGTCGTGCTCAGCAACTATCATGCAGTGCTGGCTGATTCCAAAACTACCTGAATTCAAGGCACTTAATCCGGATATCCATTTCCGTCTCAATGTAAACTATGGAGAAGTCGACGTCGCCAGGGACGGCATCAGCGTAGCAATTCGGAACACAATGTATAGCGCGCCCGACGATGTCGTGATTCTAGACATGATTGGCGAGGAAATCGGGCCCGTTTGTAGCCCGGATTATCTGTTGCGCCATCCCTTGAAATCCTCTGCCGATCTGAGAACGGCGCAGGTCTTGGGCACTGCAACACGGAAAGGAGCTTGGGAAGAGTGGCTTTCAGCCGTCGGAAGTGAAATTCCGGAGCTTCAGATTGCGGAGGAGTATGAGCATTTTTATCTTATGCTCCAAGCCGCTACTTTTGGGGCCGGTGTCGCCATGGCCCCTAAATATCTGGTTCAGCGAGAGATCGATGCAGGACAACTTGTAGCTCCGTTCGGTTTCATCCTCGGGCCACACAGATTGCAGTTATGGATCGCTCATCACCTCCGGCAAAATCCTGGCGTTAAAACCTTGGCCGGATGGATTAAAGCGAAAATGGTAGAGGCTGCTTGATCGTCCATTGAGCGCCAACGTTCTCTGTTGCAGACCCGAAGCAACACCCGCCGCCTTGAAGGGATATTCGTAGATTGTCGAAATTGTTTGTCTTTCTGTGGGGTAATTGCGAGGAAAAGCATAATAATCTCGTGTTGCGCCCGCGTACCTCACAATTTTGCAAGCACTTGATTTTGTGGGGCACCATCCTCATCCAACGCGACCCAATTTTTCAACGTCAAGGATCGCTACCTCGACAATCAGAAGACCGAAGCAAAAATCGGCGTCCGAGTTCTCAACCGGATGACTGAACTTGGCCATCCCGAGTTCAGTCGCGTTGCATGAAAAATCCAAAGGGTAGGGCTATCACGTCAAAAAGCTGATCGCTGCAACACGGCCTAAGGGACGTGGCAATGGCGGCCGCGTACAGTTGGGCCATGGCTCCGATCCCGGCGCATCGGCGGACCAATCACTCCGGCTTCAAGTTAGGCCGTACCAGGTCCCGCGACCCGCTCCATGAAGGGTCAGATGCCCCTGCTCGGTCAACACCCGAAGATGATCCTTGACGGTGTTGCGGCTTGCGCCTGTGGCCTTGGCCGCGTCCATCACCGTAACGCGCCCGCGCTCACGCGCAAGTTCGAGGATCGAGACCGACAACTCCGGCAGGTCGCCCAGCAGGATACGTTCACGCTCGATCTTGCGCTCGAGTCGCTGCTTCTGGCGCTGCAGGCTCCGGAGGAAAAACTCGATCCACGGGTTCCAGTCCTGTTGATCTGTCCGGATCGTGCCCTGCGTTCGGCGAAGCGCGAGGTAATAGGCTTCCTTGTTCTGCTCGACAACGCTTTCGAGAGAGCTGTATGGCACGTAGGTATAACCCGCCCGAAGGAGCAGCAAAGTGGTCAAGGCTCGCGACAGGCGGCCATTGCCATCCTGGAAAGGATGGATTTCCAGAAAGACCACCACGAAGACAGCGACGATGAGCAGAGGGTGGAACGTCCCATCCTTCTCCTGGGCCTGTTGCCAGGACACCAGTTCCAACATCCGGCCTGGCGTATCAAAGGGGGATGCTGTCGCGACGACGCCCAGGCTTCGTCCATCTTCGTCGAAGGCTTCGACGTTGTTGGCAAGGGTTTTCCAGTTTCCCCTGTGTCGCTCATCCTTAGTCGAGTGAGCGAGTAGATCGCGATGGAGTTGGCGGATGTGATTTTCGTCAAGCGGGATCGCGTCGAAGGCGGAGAAGATCGTTTCCATTACCTCGGCATAGCCTGCGACCTCCTGTTCGTCTCGGCTGGTGAACGAGCCGATACGGAGGTTCGAGAGCAGTCTTTCGACTTCTCGGTCGCTCAGTTTTGCGCCTTCGATACGGGTCGAAGAGCCGATGCTTTCGATCGTCGCGACCCGGCGCAAGCTGGAGAGCCGATCTGGCGCGATACGACCGAGCGCTCGCCATGCGCCTTTGAATTCGTCGATCTCGGCGATCAACGACAGGATCTCAGGCGTGATACGCAATTTCGCGAGATCAAGGGCCGTCATCCATTATCCCATCCGTTTCCATCCGAATGGGATATGACATACTAGGCTCCATTTTTCCATCCATTTTCATCCAATAAGGAAGAACGGCGGAAAAAAGTCAGAGCGGGAGAGGCCCCGCTCGGTGGCGGGGCCTTCGCCGGATCTCAATCCCGGCTCAGGCAAAACGGCGGCTGAAGACCTTCGGGCACTGTGATCAAAGGCTGTCACGCGGTAGCTCCTGCTGCTCTTACTAGACTACGCTGCGCTTTAGAAGGTAGTCCAGTCCCCCAGCCCGGTACCAACGGAAGCCATAGGCTTCCAACACCATGTGATGCTTTCCGTCGCCATCAGCCCGGCTATCGTGCCCATCCAGGATGTCGACAAGTGAGTTTGCGTCGTCGTCCTCCCTGAGAGCGAACGTGATCTCGACGGGCTTATCGTGGAAGCTGTGTATGATCATCACAACGTTTTTCCGCCACTCGTAGCGCATGATCAATACGCCGGGATCGCCGCTATCGATGACGTTGAAGGTGCCCCAGCCGATCTCGGGCGCCTCCTTGCGCATGCGGATCATCCGCTCGGTCCAGTTCAGCATAGATTCGCTGTCACGACGCTGAAAGGCGACGTTCAAATGTTCGAATCCATACGGTCCCTCCGATATGACCGGAAGCACCGGATTATCGTTCTTGGTGAAGCCTCCTTGAGGCTCATCGGACCACTGCATCGGAGTTCGCGCACAGTTTCGTTCGGGTAGCGAGAGATCGTCACCCATTCCGATCTCATCGCCGTAGCGAAGAACCGGCGTGCCGGGTAGCGAATACATCAAACTGTAGGCGAGCTTCAGGCGACGGATGTCACCACCGAGCATGGGAGCAAGTCGGCGCCGGATTCCTCTATCATATAGCTGCATGGTCTTGTCAGGCCCAAAGGCGGAGAAGACAGCTTGCCGCTGGCTCTCGGTAAGTCGACCGAGATCAAGTTCGTCGTGGTTGCGTAGAAATACACCCCATTGTCCAGTCATCGGTCGCTTCTCCGTATCCTCCATGGCCTTCACGAGCGGTTGGCTGTCCGCGCTGGCCATCGCATAGAATAGCGCTTGGTTGACATGGAAGTTGAACATCATCTGCATTCGGTCGCCGTCATCTCCGAAGTATTCCAAATTTTCCTTCGGAACGACGTTGGCTTCGGCCAGTATAATGCTATCCCCCTTGCGCCACTGCAGGAATTCCCGAAACGTTCGCAGCATGTCGAACTGTTCCTTGGGCTTCTTCACTTGAATACCCTTCTCAGCGATTACGAAAGGAACAGCGTCCATGCGGAAACCGGATACACCGAGCTGGATCCAGAAGCCCATGATCTTGAGGATCTCGGCCTGGACAAGCGGGTTTGCCGTGTTGAGATCGGGCTGGAATTCGTAGAACCGGTGGAAAAAGTATTCCCCGGATTCCTTGTCGCGCGTCCACGTCGACTTCTGGACGCCGGGAAACACCATACCCTCGTTGGCGTTTTCAGGCTTCGTCTTCGACCAAACGTACCAATCTCTATACCGAGAGTTTCTATTCGCTCTCGCCTCCTTGAACCACGGGTGCTCGTCCGAGGTATGGTTCACGACGAGATCGATGAGAACTCGAATCCCCCGCTGCTTGGCACCGTGTGTGAACTCGACGAAGTCGCCAAGCGAGCCGTAACGCGGATCCACATTGTAGTAGTCGGAGACGTCATAGCCATCATCGCGCCCGGGCGAGGTCTGGAACGGCATCAGCCATATCGCGGTGACGCCGAGCCCGGCCAAATAGTCTAATCGTCGCTGCAATCCTTGGAAATCGCCGATGCCATCACCGTTGGAATCCATGAACGTCTGTACCGACAAACAGTAGACAACGGCATTCTTGTACCAAAGGTCGTTAATCAAGGTGTAGCTCCCGCCAGAGTAAGATTCTGACGGAAGGCGTATCCGAACGAAAGGTTCCGATCGCGAGCAAGGAATGGGCCTCCATGCCTGCGACATTGCCTATTCGCGCGGCTGTTCGCGCTCGCGATGCACGCGCCTGCTGGGGTTTGCATCATCCTAGTCACTTATGAGGATCTCGATGACGTTTGGGGCACCGGGAAGCGTGGACTGCAGGGCGACGTCACCCTTTGAACCGGTTGGCCAAAAGTGTTCGCAAGAGCCAGGAAATCTATGCTCGGTTCCGTAAGGTCAAATCCGACGGATGCGTTTGGCGGTGTTTCGCAGGCTGGAGTGCCCTCAACTCACCTGCCCGGCCACGCCAATGAGCGGGCGATATCGACGATGTCATCGCGCGAGGCGGTTGGGTCCTCCTTGTTCCAGGCAACCCCAAGTCCGATCCTGAAGTCGATGCCTCTGACCGCCTTCAGCTCGAAGGCCCGGTTCGCTGCGGAGGAAGCCGGAATTCCCGTGATTTCTGTCGTCCACCGACCGGATTGCTCTGGCGTGCTTCCCCGAGCCAACCCCGTCCGCGGCGTAGCCGGTTTGAGCACAGGTCGACGGCCGGCGCCCTCAAGCAGTGAATATTCGCTTCCCACTTCCGTTGTACAAATCGATAATGGCCGCGCGGGAAAGAGGCCGCGAGATTAGGAAACCTTGGAGGCTGTCGCACCCAAGGGCCACTAAAGCATCGCTCTGTTCATCTGTTTCCACCCCTTCAGCCGTGGTCTTAAGACCTTTCGCTCGGGCCATACTGATCATCGCTTCGATCAGCGGCCTGCTCTCTCCCTGAACTGCATCGATGAAGGACTTGTCGATCTTGATCCTGTCGATCATGAGATTCTGCACTCTCGAGAAGGAGGAGTATCCGGTTCCGAAGTCGTCTATGGCGATCCTCACACCCGCATTTCGGAGCATAGCAATGTTCCGATCGCTATGTCCTTCTCCACCCAAAGCCAAAGACTCCGTGATTTCTATCTCCAGTCTCCTTGGATCGATGTTCCATTTCGCCAATCTGGACAAGACACGAAGAGGATAGCCGTCGGAACAGAGCTCCAGCGCCGACGCGTTGATCGCCATACAGATGGAAGGGAGATCCGCCATGACACCGCAGGCGTCCTCGAGCACGATGGCGCCGACCTCTTGGATAAGGCCGATTTCCTCGGCGATGGGGATGAAGATGTCGGGAGCGATAAAGCCTTCCTCGGGATGCTTCCAGCGGGCAAGCGCTTCCATCGATGACAGACCCTTGTGCTCCGCTGAATATACCGGCTGGTAAAAGGCCCCGACCTGAGACCTGGTCTCGAGCGCTAGCCGGAGGTCCTGTTCAAGCTTCCGACGCCTGCGCAGGAGTTCGTCCATATGGTTTCCGAAGATCGCGAAGGTGTTCCGACCCGCAGCCTTTGCGTGATAGAGAGCTATGTCGGCCTGACGGGTGAGTTCCGACGGGTCCGCCCTGCCGGCAACAAGCGCAGCTCCGACACTTGCACCAATGACGATATGGGCGCCATCGATCTCGAAAGGCTCGCGCAGACGCTGCACGATCCGTGCGCAAGCAGCATCGGCCACTTGACCGTCGACTTCTTCGAGCAGGACGGTGAATTCGTCACCTCCGATGCGGCCGATGAGGGCCGCCGGCATGATCTCATTCATGCGCTGGGCGACGAGCGAGATGAGCTTGTCTCCCGTCGGGTGTCCGAAAGTATCGTTGACCGCTTTGAACCGGTCGAGGTCTATGAACAGCACGCAGTAGCTCTGGTCCTGGGAAGCCGCCCCAAGCCGGGCGGCGAGTTCGGTGCTGAAATGAGCTCGGTTTGAAAGACCAGTCAGAGGATCGCGCGAGGCGAGATGCTGGAGCTCCGCACGACTCGAGGCGAGCCGTGCTGAACGTCTCCAGATCGCACGCCCGAACAGGCTCGCCGCGACGAAAATGGCAACCGCAGCGAGGCCGACCGCCGGCAGGGTCGCTTCCATCATGCTCGCACCTGGGCGAAATGGGCGCCAGGTGAAGTAGCCGATAGCGGCGCCCGAACGAGACATCAAGGGAACGAATGAGTGCTCAGCGTCCGTCGGAGCGTCAGCCGAGAACTGCATTTCGGTAAACTGGTAGTCCTTTCCGATCTCGGATACGAAACTTTGATCGAGGAACCTCACAGCCACATGGAGATTTTGCTCCCCCGGCTGTTGCTCGATGTCGCCGGTGTCCGAGACGATTGGCTTGACGCTCACGACCGCCGGTCGTCGCCCTACATATGTGAGGTCGCTTTCGCCGATTGAGAGCACCCGGTCCGTGACCCCTTCAGTGTCGCTGGCAGCAAGTCGCTTCTGCAATGCATCCGCCAGCGGCACATAAGCGACGCGCAGATCATCGGGCGTCAAAGCGTTATCCGAGGGCGCAATGAACTCGTAGATCGGGTTTCTATCGGAGGAAAGGACGACAGCGACGTCATGCCCGAAGTAGGTTTGCATCCATTCGCCGAGATTTGACTGAAGCCATTCCACATCCCGCGCATCGGTTTTTCGAACCGCGTCGTCCCAAACCGTCGCGCTTTCCTGATCATGAGCAACGCTAGCCTGCATCTTCGAGACGATCAGTCTGACGAGATCCCGTTGGCGAGCCTCCGCGACCATATCGGTCTGCGCCGCGGACCATTGGAGGGTGCCAAAAAGGACGCACCCTATGATCAATGACGTGGCTGCCGGGAGAACCCATTTCAAAACCCACCGCGACCTCGCCTGCCGATTCATCTACATTACGTCCTTCTATGTGCGTAGAGCGTAAAACAGGGAACGTTAAAGCACGCGGAAGGGGATTGGTTAGCACTTCCTTTCAGATAACCTTTGTGCGTTTACGCTGACGGAGGCGAATTCAGCCTGGCGTGATCAATTGGCTTGGATGGCCCGAAATCTGCGCACTCGAGCATGCGATCCGCAGGTTTTGTCCGAGCACCATCGCCTGTGGCCGCCACGAGATTGATCCAGAAAAAGCCAGCCGCAATTTGGACCTTCGCACGCGCGCACAGGACGGCGTCCGTCTCGCGATGTCAGCAGTTCGGCAGCTGATTGGGCGACACGGGTGCTGATTGCATCCAAGTCTTTGGCATCGGCCGGACGCCATTGGATCCTGCCTCGAACGAAGCCCAGGGATTGTTGCGATTGCGCACGTTGGGTCATGCCCGCAATAAGTTCCAGATCGTCCCGGCTGACCGGGCTTTCATCAAATTCAGACAAGAACAGGCGGCTGAGAGCCTCCCGCAATTCCTTGGCTTGTCCGAGTTCCTTTTCCGCGTTGGACCGCGACCTGGCAGCCCTAGCGAGCAAGGTATCGCGTTCCTTGTCATCGATCAGATCGAGACGATAGGCCCAGGCCACGAGGTCATCGTAGCTATTCAGGAAATCCGGTCCCCAACGTTCACCGCGACTATCGACCGTGTTGACGAAGTCGAGCGCCGGATGACCGCCGAGAAGGCTGATGTCATGGATCGTCTTTCGCGTGTTCATAACTTGAATATCGGTTCCCGGAACGATTTGGACAAGGGCGAGTTGTAACGGTATAAATGATTTTTACACGTTACCAAGATCGGAACCCCAATGCCTACAGGCGCCAATAAAAATCAGCTTCGCTTTCTGATGCTATGTATAATCTGGGGAAGCACCTGGATCGGAACCAAGGCTGGCATCCAGGCTGTCCCGCCTCTCTTGTTTGCCGGCACGCGGTTCACCGCCGCCGGCGTGTTGCTTCTTCTATACGGTTGGGCGAACGGCAATATATCGGGGCTGAAACTGAGAGATGGCATTCGCTTCACGGCCGTCAGTATGCTGATGATCACGCTCTGCTACGGCCCATTGTTCTGGGGCATGCAGTTTATCAATTCCGGGACTGCCGCCGTTCTGGAAATGTCGCTCACCCCGATTGCGCTCCTGGTGTTTGCTCTCCTGCTAAGCGAAGAGACATTGGATGGCCGGCGGATCTTCGCAATCGCTCTGGGGGTCTCCGGACTCATTGTTCTTTTTTGGCCGGAATCCCCCCAGGAAGCGTCGCGGTCTCCTGACATTTTCCCCGGCGCTAGCCTCTGGGGCGGCTTGGCGGTCGCGTCCGCAGCATTCACTTATGGTTACGGCTCGGTGCTGGCCCGTCCACTTCTCCGAACCTATCCGGCCTTGTTCGTTGCAGGCGTAACGACCTTGGTCGGAGGCATCGCGTTGTTCGCTACAGCCCTGGCTTTCGAAGCGGGCGCAGTTTCTGCCCTCGCCGGCGACTGGGGCATAGTTGCCTGGCTCAGCTGGTTCTTCCTTGTGATCTTCGGCTCGCTGATCGGCTACACCACTTTCATGCGCCTGCTGCGCGATATCGGTGCATCTCGCGCCGGCAGTTATGCCTTCGTTTCGCCGGTGATCGCTGTCGCCCTTGGCGCCGCTGTCTTCGCTGAGCAAATCACCGTAATGGACGTGATCGGCATCATCGTAATGCTTCGTGGCGCCTATCTCGCCATGTCAGGAGCGCCGGCGACAGGACACGCCGCTCGGTTGAATTGAACTCCAGCTGTGAATACCCGGTTGTATTGGAGTGTTGGAGATCGGGGATGGCAACGACGCTGATAACAAAAATCCAGCAGGCGCAGACCAGGCTCCCGTTCTTGGGCAGGGCGGATAGAGGAGCCCTCATCGTTCGCATCCTCCGCGAGCTAAAGGCGCACCGAGCGAAGCGCTCCGAAACGTGGCGGCCGAGTGTTGCGTTTGGATCGACACCCTCATCGCCTCCGTGTCCTCGACGATCTCGGAAATCGTCAGCATGCGGGACGCCGAGTTCAATCGCATCTTAAGCGAATTCGAAAAGCTAATGGCGACGCTCGATGACATTTCGCATACGAAGAAGCGGCCGAAGACGATTCATTGAGGTGAGCTGCCAACGGGGCGGGGCTCCAATTCCCTGTTGTGACGACCGAACAACGGCGAAGAACTCGCGATCACAATCATTCGCGCCATCGACGCCCCCGCAGCGGTCATCTGTATGCTCGCCATTGATCGTCCAGCGCTGGCGCTGTAGCGTTCGCTTCGCAATCCGGACGAATGAAACAGGAGGCTCTTGTGCCAACGGGAACGGTTAAATTCTTCAACGACGACAAGGGCTTCGGCTTCATCACGCCTGAGGGCGGCGGACAGGATGTGTTTGTTCACGCCTCTGCCTTGCAACGCGGCGGTTCGCTCCGCGAAGGCGATAAAGTCAGCTTCGAGGTCGGACAGGACCGCAAGACTGGAAAGTCCAAGGCTGAGAACGTCTCGGTCCTCTGATCGGCTGTCGTAGATTTCCCAGGCTGCTCAGACAGGCTGGCCTAGCATCACGATGTCGTTGTAGACCGGCGCGACGGTGCCGAAGATAGCGCGGCCGGGGAAGGCGCCCTATGCCGGACCTCGCCTCCGATGAGGCGAGGTCGTCACTGATGCCCTAGATGATAGCAAGGCGTGCTGGCCGAGCCGGATGCGCGCTCGGCTTTCTCTTCCAGGGAAGGAGAACGACGGCATGCTGGCTTCCAGGCAGGCGGCCACGAAGGCCTCCCGCGCGATAATGCCGGCGATGGTGCCGTTGAGAGCGCCTCGGCACGTCTTCACCGATCGCTCGTGGCGCTCTCCGTGAGGCAACGGCCATCCGTTTTCGAGAAAGTCCAAGGCGCCGTATACGCCTGTGAAAGTGCGCTACGAACCGCACTGCAGCCGGATTCTTACCGGCCGGGTCCATGGAACAGCGTTCTGCGGCTTATTTTCCTCCTTTCATGCCCACCTATGGTCCTGACGAAATGATATTGTTAGGGGTAGCCGATCATTCAAGGACCGTCACAGCCATCGAGTAACCCATTGCAAATGCCAGCGCCGTCCCCAGTGTCAGGCGGCGCCCAAGGAACAGGATGAGGCCCTTTTTTCTTGCGGGCCCTGAAAGGTTCGCGCGCACAATATGATCATGAAACCCTTTTCCAGTTCCAGCCGCTCCCGAGAGCGCTTTCTCGAAGCCATTCTGCAGAGCGCGATCGAGTATGCGATCATCTCCATGGATCTCGATGGCCTGGTGACTACGTGGAAAAGCCCGCAGCCGTCATTTTCACGCAGGAAGACCTGCAGGCGGGGATTCTCCAACGGGAGATGACCGCCGCTTTAGCGGAAGGCCATGGCAACGATGAACGCTGGCACGTTCGCAAGGACGGATCGTTGTTCTGGGCGTCGGGTCAGATGATGGCGCTGACGTCGGATGATGGCGAAGTCGAGGGCTTTGTGAAGATTCTGAGAGATCGCACCGAGCAGAGAGAAAACGAGGAGCGACAGCGCGTCCTGATGCACGAACTCTCTCACCGCATGAAAAACACGCTGGCCGTCGTTCAGGCTATCACCAGTCAATCCTTTCGAAACGCCAGCTCTCTGGAGGAAGCGGAACAATCGATCTCGGCGCGGATCAATGCTTACTCGAAAGCACACGATATTTTGCTGCAGCAAAATTGGTTGGGCGCGACCATGGGAACGATTGTCGAGGCTACCGCGATTAATCTCGGACTTGAGACGTCAGGACGTTTCAAAGCAAGCGGTCCCGACGTTGAGTTGAGTCCACAGGCGGCCCTTTGTTTCTCCCTCGTGCTGCACGAACTCGTCACCAACGCCAATAAGTATGGTGCGCTTTCGGAGGATACAGGGACTGTTGAAATCGAGTGGTCGGTACGCGACAAGGCGGGCGCCCCGAGCCTGAACTTCACTTGGCAGGAGGTTGGAGGTCCGGCGGTGGAAACTCCAACCAAGAAGGGGTTCGGCACTCGGCTCGTCAGCTCCAGCCTGTCCGCTTTCGGGGAGGTCTCTCTTGATTACGCCCCGACCGGGCTCATCCTGAGGCTGGATGCGCCACTTCAGAAGCTGCAATATAAGAACTGTTCCGACGCCGAGGACTAATTCGAGAGAACGATCCGCAAGAGCTAGAAGCGCTTGGCGTCGTCGGTTCGGAACCAATCGCACCGACTGGCATTGCTTCTGCATCTCGCAAACGGCGGACGTTTGATGCACAACGACAGGAAGCAGTTCTTCGTCCTCGCTCTCGCCTTTCTGATGAGCATGTTCTTTCGCAGCTATTTCGGCGTCGTCGGCCCGATGGTCGCCGCGGACATTGATCTCGACCCCAGCCGCTACGGATACGCGGCGTCGGCCTTCTTCATGTCATTCGGGCTGCTGCAGATGCCACTGGGCTCAGCCTTCGACCGTTTCGGCGCAAGAACGCCTATAACTGTGTCAATGATCGTCGGCAGCATGGGGGCCGCGTTGGTCGCCATGGCAGCAACGGCCGGACAGCTTGTTGCCGGTCAGGCGGTCCTGGGCGCGGGATGCGCGCCCATCTTCATGGGAGTGGTTTATCAATTCGGAAGTCTTGACGACGGGGTGGCCGCGCGGAAAAAGATCGCCGCCATAAGCGCTGTTGGCTCCCTCGGCGCCCTTCTTTCGGCGTCGCCTATGGTTTGGCTTTCTGAAACCCTCGGGTGGCGCGGGGCGATGCTTGTTGCAGCGTCAGCAATGGCGCTTTGTGCTGCTGGAGTCGCCTTTCGAATGGGACCACCTCCACAAGAAGGACAATCGGAAGATGCGCCTGAGAGCAGCCCAGCGGGCATAGTCTACCTCTTGCCAATATGCCTAGCCCTGTCGCTCGGAGGGACTTTTCGCAACGCTTGGGCGACCCCTTACCTGTCCGGCGTGTTCTCCGCGGATCAGCGCCTCTCAGGTTTCGCACTGACGATCGTGAGCGCCGTCGGCATTGGGACTTCCTTTGCCATACCCGCGCTCGTGTCCAGAGTGTCACCGCGAAGCATCGTGACGGCTGGGATGGCCGCGGCGACGATCGCCGCCTTCGCCATGGCCGTTTCGCCCGGCTCCAGTATTGTCGCCGCCATCGCTCTGATCTGCCTGCTATATTCGATCGGCAACCTCCATCCCCTGGTTATGGCCGAGGCGCAGGAAATCGCACCTTCCAAACATAGAGGCCTTTTGTTGGGCTTTCTCAATACCGTGGTGTTTTTCGGAGTTGCGATCTCGTCGGCTATATTCGGATGGATCGCCCAAATTGCCGGTGGACCCTCCGCCACGTTTCAAATCATCTTGTTCAGCACCGCAGGCTGTCTCGCGATCGGCCTGACAGTCTATCTGACGAGGCCAGCTTGGCGGAGCGTCGCCAACCAACGTTAACCGGTCGCCGAGCGCAAGGTGGATCTGTCCGTCGACGGTGATCTCCTCCCCGGTAACGAAAGGGGTCGTCGCGGAAGGTCTAGCATCGCGCCGAGTTGAAGGCGGAAGCCGAGACCGATCCCCGCGGCAAGCTGTTCCGCTCGGGCGGCACTCCGGTGCGCTTCTTGTTCCAGAAAACGCCTCGCCGGAAGGCCTTGGCACATGTCCGATGGGTGGTCGGCGTCGGGACCGTCATTGTAAGCGGCGACGCGCTCAAGATGGATGGGTGCGGGCATCCCGACGTGGTAAGCGTGCCAGCCTCGGATCGATTATCGTAGGGGTGCCGAACGCAAGTCGGATGCGTTGCCAATCACGACGGAACACGCGGAATTTAACCGCCGAGGCTCGCGAGGGCACGGCAACCAAACAGGACCTGACATTTGACCTCCACCCAGATGCGATCCGAGGATCCGGAGCTCGGACACGAAACCAGAGGCGGCCTACCTTCGCTCGTCCTCGCCGCGCTGGGGGTCGTCTATGGCGACATCGGGACGAGCCCGCTCTACGCGTTCAGGGAGGCTCTCCACGCCACGGGCGGGTCGGGAGCCCACCAAGAAAACGTCCTCGGCATCCTTTCACTGATCATCTGGGCTCTCACCATCGTCGTCACGCTAAAATATGTGACCTTCGTGCTGAAGGCGGATAACCGGGGCGAAGGCGGAACGCTATCCTTGATGAGCCTCGCGCGGGAGAGCCTGAGAGGACGACCGAAATGGGTGCTCGTCCTCGGCGTGACGGGCGCTTCCCTGTTTCTCGGCGACGCCATCATCACGCCGGCGATCTCCGTTCTATCGGCGGTCGAGGGCATTCAGGTGGTGGCGCCCGCTCTTACCAACTGGGTGGTGCCGATCACGCTGACGATCATCGCCGCGCTGTTCTTCGTCCAGCGTTTCGGCACGGGCGGCGTGGCGTCGGTCTTCGGGCCGATAACGGCGCTATGGTTCGTCGTCCTGGGCGTCAGCGGGGCGATCCATATCCTCGACGATCCGTCCGTCCTCGGCGCGATCGACCCGATCCACGCGGTTCGGTACGTCGCCAACAACATCGCTTCCGCCGTCGCGGTCTTCGGCGCGGTCTTCCTCGCGGTGACCGGCGCCGAGGCGCTCTATGTCGACCTTGGACACTTTGGCCGCCGGCCGATCGTCGTGGCGTGGTTCGCGCTCGTCTTCCCGAGCCTGCTCCTGAACTACTTCGGACAGGGAGCGTTCGTGCTCGCAAATCCCGAGATGGCCGCCCATCCGTTCTTCAACATGCACCCCGAATGGGCCAGGATCCCCATGGTCTGTCTCGCGACGGCGGCGACGGTCATCGCCAGCCAGGCGGTGATATCGGGAGCGTACTCGCTCGTCCGCCAGGCGATCCATCTCAACCTGCTTCCACGCCTGCAGATCCTCCACACGTCCGAGACCCATTCGGGTCAGATCTACATGCCGCGGGTGAATACGCTGCTTTTCGTCTTCGTGGCGGCGCTGGTCCTGTTTTTCCGCAGTTCCAGCGGACTGTCCGCCGCCTATGGCATCGCCGTCACCGGCGAGATGCTGATCACCTCCGTGCTGCTGTTCGTCGTCATGCGGCGAATCTGGAGTTGGAAACTGGTGACGACCCTCGCCGTCATCATCCCGATATCCCTGATAGATGCCGGTTTCCTCGCGGCCAATATCGCGAAGTTCGCCGACGGCGGCTGGGTCCCGGTGGCCGTGGCCGCCACCATGGCGCTCATCATGCAGACGTGGACCGCCGGGCGACGGCTCCTCATCAGTCGCACCAAGGCCGACGAAATTCCGCTCGCGACGATCATCGACAACCTAGCCCGCAAGAAGCCGCCGACGGTGCCAGGGACCGCGATCTTCCTGACAAGCGACGTGGAGGGAGCCCCGACCGCGCTCCTTCACAGCCTGAAGCACTACAAGGTGCTTCACGAGCGCAACGTCATCCTGAGCGTCGTCACCGCCACCACGCCGTTCGTTCCCGACACCGAGAAGATCTTCCTGGAAAGTTTTAATCCGCTGTTCAGCCGGATCGTCATCACCTTCGGCTACATGGAGACGCCCAACATCCCGCGCGCGCTGGTCCTGGCGCGAAAGCTCGGCCTGAAATTCGACATCATGTCGACCTCGTTCTTCCTCTCCCGCCGGACGATCCTTCCATCGAGGAAGGGCGGCCTGCCCTTCTGGCAGGACCGCCTATTCATCGCCCTTTCGCGCAACGCCAGCAACGCGACGGACTATTTCGGGCTGCCCACTGGGCGAGTGGTGGAACTCGGCCTGCAAACCACCATCTAGCCGGCCGCCTTGGAAACCGGGCTTCCGACGTCGTGCCGTCGCTGGGCTTTACCGACGCGCGCGTTTCGTTCGCGGACATGTCCGTCCAACGTTCTCGTTCACCCGGTTTCGGGAAAGCCGACGCGCGCGCCATCGGGGCAAGGCCGGAATCCGAGATGGTGTCAAGAGTCCCGCCACCGAGGACAGGTTCCTCCACGTCCGATCGGACTCACGATGCCGCGTCCGGCAGTCCTTCCCATCGGAACGGCCAAAGGGAAGATCATCGCGGATCACGGCGACATGAGTTCGCCGCCCGCCACCGCGCCCGCTCGTGCAGACCATGCGATGGCCAGGAGGCCCGTCGGCCGTCGAATGACATCAGCCTGGGAATTCGTGACGAACCGCTTTCTCGTCGTCCGTTGCCAAGCTCGGCTCGGTATCCAATATTTCCTTCATCCCGGCTCCGCCACGAAGTCCGTCGGATGGAAGGTTGCGCCACCCCGAAAACGCACCACATATCCGACACCGGAAATTATCGTTCCAGCGCTCTCTCAGATGACCGATACACTGACACCGCCACAGAGATCCGAACGAATGTCTCGCGTGCGAGGGCACGACACGAAGCCGGAGATCCGTGTTCGCAAGCTGCTCCATTCCATGGGGTTCCGCTTTCGTCTTCATCGCCGCGATCTTCCAGGCCGTCCGGATATCGTGCTGTCGAAGTACAAGGCCGCCATCTTCGTCCATGGATGTTTCTGGCACAAGCACGACGATCCGAACTGCCGGCTTGCGCGCATGCCCAAATCACGTATTGAATTTTGGGGGCCGAAGCTCGAGGCGAATCAGCTGCGCGACCGGCGGGTCGAACGAGAGCTGAGGGCGATGGGTTGGTCAGTACTTGTGCTTTGGGAATGCGAGATGAAGGACGAGGAACTGTTGAGAAGGAAGATTCTCCAAGTTCTCGGTCACGAGGGAGCGGTCGTTGCGCGCGATTGAACTGTTTGCCGGCGCGGGTGGACTTGGAATGGGCGTCAGCCTCGCCGGGTTCAAGCCCGAGCTGGTGGTGGAGTGGGATCGCTGGTGCTGCGATACGCTCCGCGAGAACCGAAAAATTCGAAACTCGGTGATCTCGTCCTGGCCGCGACCCGTCGAGGGCGACGTGCGGGCGGTCGATTTTCGCGTGTTCGAGAACAAGATCGACCTCGTGACCGGCGGCCCGCCCTGCCAGCCGTTTTCCATCGGCGGCGCGCACCGCGCTCATGACGACAGCCGCGACATGTGGCCGGAGGCCGTGAGGGCGATTCGCGAAGTTCGTCCGCGCGCCTTCATCTTCGAGAACGTGAAGGGCCTCACGCGTCAGTCCTTCGCCGCCTATCTCGGCCATATCCTTCTTCAGCTTCAGTATCCGTCGATCGAACGGCGCCACGACGAAAGCTGGCAAGATCACCGCGACCGCCTGCAGAGGCATCACACCTCCGGCGGCACGATCGAGTATCGGGTGATCCCTCAACTCATCAACGCCGCCAATTATGGAGTGCCGCAGAAGCGCGAGCGCGTCGTGTTCGTGGGCTTCGTCGAGGGTATCGACGCGGACTGGTGTTTCCCGCGGGAAACCCATTCCCTCGACGCGCTCCTCCACGACCAGTTCGGGAGCGGCGAATACTGGGAACGACACCGCGTCGCCTCCAAGGATCGGGTCATCAACGAACGCTACAAGGCTCGCGGCGAGCGGTTGGCGGAAAAACCAACGGAACAAGCCTGGCGGACCGTTCGCGACGCCTTGCAAGGCCTGCCCGAACCGCATGCGAGGGATGGCGAGACGGGTATCCATAATCACCGGCTTCAGGCCGGCGCGCGCGGCTACGTCGGCCACACGGGCAGTTCGTTGGATGAACCGGCGAAAACGCTCAAGGCCGGTGTCCATGGTGTTCCAGGCGGCGAGAACATGCTGCGCCGGGCCGACGGGAGCGTTCGGTATTTCACCATCCGCGAAAGCGCCCGCCTGCAGGCCTTTCCCGACAACTATGTCCTGCACGGCGCTTGGAGCGAGGCGATGCGCCAGCTTGGCAACGCCGTCCCCGTCACCTTGGGGGAGGTCGTCGCGAAATCCGTTCGTGCTCACCTCGCCGCGTCCATGACACAGCCGGGACGGGCATGAGCGGCGGCACCTATAATCCGCTCGACAAGCTGAACCTGGGAAAGTCCGTCGCCGAAGCCTTGCTGGATCAAGCGGATCACCCGCTCGCCGACATTCCGCCGTTCGATGGGGCGGGAATCTACGTGATCTATTATTTCGGGGATCTGCCGCTCTACCGGCCGATCGCCGAAGCGAACACCGAAGGGCCTCGCTGGCCGATCTATATCGGAAAGGCCATACCCAGCGGCTCCAGGCGAGGTTCCAGCCTGTTTTCCGAGGCAAGAGGACGCTGGCTCTACAACCGGCTTTCCGAGCATAGGGAAACGATCGCCTCGGTCGAGAGCCAATCTCCTGACAATCTCAAGTTATCGCATTTTCGAGCCAAGTTCCTGATCGTCGACGACATCTGGATTCCGCTCGGTGAAAGTCTCCTGATCTCGACTTTCAAGCCGCTGTGGAACCGAGTGCTCGACGGCTTCGGAAACCACGATCCAGGCTCCGGTCGATACAACGGCCTTCGGCCACTTTGGGACGCGCTTCATCCTGGCCGCAGCTGGGCCATGAAGTGCCGTGAACGTCCCGAGAGCATGGATGAGATCGTGCGGAAGGTGACCGCTTTTCTCGAGGAACACAGCCCCCCAAGAAGCGGCCACATGCGGTTCGCGACCTGATCGAAGCGTTCTCGCGCATGGTACCGGCCCGAGCGAACTTCGGCTTGATATGCGAACTCGCGCACCACCGGGATCCGGCCGCTGGGCCTGCCTGCGAAACGCCACTCCCCGATCGTTATCGATCAACGCAATCCTCGGAAGAACGTGATCTCAGGTGTGATCAAGCCTACAAATTCTCTCTCAAAACTGCGAGTAGACGGTTCGAGATCTTTCGCCTATCGATTTCTTATGAAATCGTCGCTTGAACATATGCCGCTTCGCAAGCAGCGAGAACTCGGCCGGGTTCTCGCAATCCTTCACGAGGAATTCGAGGATGCGCTGAAGGAAGGCACGGCCGATTTCAAGAAGCGGGGCAGGATCCTGAAGATCATCCTCTTCGGCTCCTACGCCAAGGGTGGATGGGTCGATGAACCTTTCACCATGAAAGGTTATCGGTCGGATTTCGATCTCTTGATCATCGTCAACAACCGCAAGCTCTGCGAGTTTGCCGAGTACTGGCACAAGGCAGCCGATCGGCTGATTCACGAAGCCTCGATCGAAACGCCGGTGAGCTTCATCGTCCATTCCAGACGTGAGGTGAATACCTACCTCAAGGAAGGGCAGTATTTCTTTTCCGACATCAGGAAGGAAGGCATCGTCCTCTACGAACTCGACGATGAGCCGCTGGCTGAGCCCGAACCGCTTTCGTTGGAGGATCGGCTCCGCGTCGCGAATGAACATTTTGAGCAAAGGTTTAGCGAAGCCAGCGCATTTCTTGCAACAGCTGAATTTCAACTCAGCAAGTCGGAAAGGACCGGGGACGCCTGGTCAAACCTGTCCGCATTCAGCCTGCATCAAGCACTCGAACAAGCCTATTCCTGCGTTCTGCTCACTCTGACCAATTACGGCCCACCATCGCACAATATCAAATTTCTGCGCTCGCTCGCAGAGGAACAGGACCGTCGCCTGGCGGAAGCCTTTCCGCGTGATCAGCACAAGGAACGCGCATGGTTCAACACATTGAACGAGGCCTATGTGAAGGCGCGCTATTCGAAACATTATGAGATCAGCGAGGAGGCGCTCACCTGGCTGAGCGAGCAGACGACCGTGCTGCTCGGCCTAGTCAAGACGGTTTGCCGCGACCACCTGGAAAAGGTCAAACAAGCCAGCCACTAGGAGTAGACAGCCCGGCTCACGCCACTCAATCGATGAACTCCTTGGCCCTCAGTGTGCACCGATTGCCTTGGATCAAACTCAAAAATGGCTTCAATAGGCCCGAGGGTGAACCTACCCGGCAGACCTTGCGCCACCGCGACGGTGCGCATCATCGCCTGTAGGGCGCCCGTCGTGCCGGGATAGGCTCCGGCGCCGGGCATCACGCGACCGGCCGTCCAGGACGCGTTGATGAGAATGCTGCCATCGGCCAGAAACGGCAGGCATTGCTTGATCGTGAAGAACGTGCCGCTCAGGTTGGTCGAGCGATTAGCGCGTCGAATTCGTCGCTTCCGCGACGGCTAAGGGCTTGAACTGGCCAAGCACGCCGGCGTCGGCGAACATGGCATCCAATTTCCCGAAGCGGGTTATCGTCGTCTGGGCAGCCGCCTCGTTGTCGGCGATGTCGCAGGCAATCGCGATGGCGGTGCCGCCGCCGGCCTCGATCTCCGATTGCAATTGGCTGATAGGCTCGGGCCGGCTGCCCGATAGAGCGACCTGAGCGGAATTGCTTCCTCCGCTCAATGAGATGCCGCCTTTACGTCCGATCAGAGGCCGACGATAGAGTCCAACGCGACGATCGACACGCAGCTGGAACCGGGCACTAACTGGAACGTTTAGAGAACGAATTCAGGAGGCCGTTATGAGTGACAATCCGAAAACCAACCCATCGTCCAACACACAGAAGGACCCCGACGACTGGGTCAGCGGCGACGAGCCGATGACCGGGGCGCAGCGATCCTATCTGAAGACCTTATCCGAACAGGCGCACCAGCCCGACGCCTACGTGGAGGATCTGACCAAGGCGGAAGCGTCCAAGAGGATCGACGAACTAAAGCAGTGGCTCGGTTTGGAATGAGCGCCTGCGTGCGATAACGAATTGGTTGAATCCGAAAGCCGAGGGCGGAACACACCGCGCCATTTTGATCGCACGACGGCGAAAGGAAAAGACCAAGTCAGACCTACAACTCGGCTCAGTTCCTCCGCGCGAATTTCCGCGCAAAGAACTTGCTCGGTGAGCCCGGCGTGGTGATCGCTGTGAGCAACATCGACGATCCTGGTTCCCGTAGAGAGCCCGATGTCAAGACGCGGCGGTGCCGCTGGGCCGCTCGCTCCGGTCGCCCAGAGATTGCGGAAACCGTGCCCGCACCCTCGATTAGATTGTGCCGCCCCGAGCACGGGAGAGGGCGCCAACATCGCCTGTTCAAGCATGCCCGCAGGCATCCCATGTAGGGAAGGAACTATATCTCGGAGATGGAGTTTACCGGGACATTCAAGATCCTGGGAGGATAAAATGAAAAAACTGGTCATCTCTGCGGCAGCGCTGTTTCTGTCACTCGGAGGAGCTGCGGTCGCGCAGACGACGACGGTCGTCGTTCCTGGCGAGGTCAGGACCTATGTCGAAAAACAGGAAACACCGTCCGTCACCTTTGAAGGTGACGTCGCAGTCGGTACGGCATTTCCTGACACGGTCGAGATCCACAAGATCCCCGATCAACCTGATTACGGTTATGTGGTCGTCAACAAAAAGCGTGTGCTCGTCAATCCGAAGACCCGCACGGTGATTGAGGTCATCAAATAAGTTGGAAGCATCGCGGGCCTGCTTCCCAGGCCCGCGATTCCTCTATCATTGCACCTTCGTCCGCATTAGGTGCCGTTCGCTCGGGCCGCGAGAGTTGAATTCAGCTTGGCATCCACCGCAGCCAGCCGCATCAAACGACGTCGCAACCGCGGGGTTTCCTTTGGGCATTCCAGACACGAAGGAGCAAGTTGTTCGTCGAATTTCGACCTCATCGTCCGCGGTTGATCTTGCCGGCTTGTCGTCCCGAGGCGAAGACAGTGTTGTATTCCGCGCAGACCCTTCTCGAGCACAAGCCGAACCACGAAACGCGGGTCGCTTCGTAATATCGGCCGAAGCGTCAAGAGTGACAGAAAGGTTCTCCGCGCTTCTCGGAATTCCCAAAACGCATATTTTTGCGTGGCGTCGATTGCGCTTCCGATCGCGTATCGGGGGAGCTGCGGATTTGCGGCCAGCGAGCGCCTGACGACTTCCAGAGCACTTTTGCCCATTCGCAGGTGATCGGAAGACATGCTGCCGGGATGCTTTCGATATCCCACCAGCCGTTCGGGAACGACTTCTATGAAGTGGCGTGCGGCCAGCTTGAGCTCGAAATCGAGGTCTTCGCAGCCTCCCATACCGGCTGCTGCATATGAGCTATCGAACCCACCTATCGCAAGCGCGGCGTTCCGCCGGACGAGAAGCGCGCTTCCATTCCCTATATACTTAACGTTCAGATGCCGGGCATAGATGTATCCTCTTGCGACATCGGAACTGCCTGGGCGAATGATCTCGTCGTCCTCGTTGATGATGTAATGCAGCGTGTAGACTGCGGCCCAATGCGAGGACAACCGGTTGAGGGCCTTCACCTGTTTTTCGATTTTCGTTGGGTGCCAGAGATCGTCCGCATCAAGGAATGCCACGAATTGACCTGATGATGCCTCGATCCCAGTATTCCTTGCGGCGGCGACACCGCGGTTGGGTGTGGACAGGAGGCGGATCCGCGAGTCCGACATCGCTATCTGCTCGACGAGTTTTGCGGTGTCGTCCGTGGAACCGTCGTTGACAACGATAATCTCCAGGGCGGCGTAGGTCTGGCGCATAGCGGACCGAAGCGTGCGCTCGATATAGGTGGAAGCGTTGAAGGCCGGGATGACTACTGCGACCAGAGGCCGGTCAGAACAGAGTGTGTCCCCTCGATGCTCATCTGTATACGAAAGCATTGCAGATCTCTCGCCACGTCAACCATAAGGATACTTCGTAGGGATGAAGGGACTGCATTGCCGTTTTCGCCTTCAACACGCCTACACTCCGACTTTGTTCTGCGGGCGCAAACGGACTTTGGTCCGACGTAGACCCTTCTACTTTGGTAGAAGAGTCTAGATATGTCAGCCGCACGTTGGTGAACGACTGGAAGCGTTCGGGCCTGACATCAAGGTCTGGTCCTCGGACACTTCGTTCGCGCGGATCGCGCACAGGGCGCGGACGCGTGATCTCAGTGAGGCATCCGGATCCCGGACCTTGGTTGGGGGTACTTGAGACTGAAGTCCTACACGTGGAACGGCTTGTGGTGGGCGGTGTTTTCGATTGGCGACGCCAGAGAGCGCCGCGCCGATTTTTTAGCCGCTCCGGAGACGAACCATGCGCCTGCTCATCGTCGAAGACGAACCCGGAACCGCTCTGGTGATTGAAGGCGTCGCGATCGACGCCGGATTTGAAATCACTGGCATCGCGGGGAACATGTCGGAAGCTTTGGAGTTCGGCTCCGCAGCAGACATCGCCATCATCGACGTCCGGCTTGGGGATGGAATCACCGGGCCGTCCATTGCCCGCGCCCTCTCTGCCGAATTCGGACTTGGGGTGGTGTATTTCACCGTGAACCCGGAGGGCCGAGCTGTCGTCGCCAAACCGGCGAGCTCCGATAGAATAGTTGATGCGTTGTCCATGGCAGCCAAGAACGCTCGCGCAAGAACGCATCGCGTCGCGAGCGGGCACACCTTCCACTGAATGCTTGAGGCGCCGTTGATCGGCTTCCTCCCCCGAACCCAATGCTGCCGACACCATTCTGTTGTCTGTCAGGAGATGCACTTGCCCACTCCGCAATCGTATGAAGCGGCTGTGCTCGAATTTTTCAACGGAGGCTACGCTCGGGAACTCCCCATGACGCCCGACATGGATCGACAGCGCTTCACCAGGGAGGTTCTGACTGGATACAGCAACATTGCTAAAACCTCCCTGGTGTCCTCTCAACAAGGATGAGGAAAATTTAAGCGAGATAGCGCCCAGGGGAAGACGGACCTAAGTCTGACTGGCGCTCCCAGGACCTGCTTCTCATGGTAGGCCTGAAGTAACATGAAGCTCCGTGGAGGGACGGAACAGGAGGACGATATTCCGACAACGCCAACCATGAAGATCGCTGCTCCCAAGGCGGTAGTTCAGCCTCGACCATCGCGGCGATCGAAGCGGCCCCGCGGTCCTGCTTTAAGCCTACATAACGGATCCCGCCGGCCGCGAGAAAGCCATCTCGCTTGCGGCGATGACCGTCGGCAAGGAGAACGTCCGGGACCGGATGCTGAGCCGCTTCCCGACGCAGTTGCTCGTCGCAATCTTTCAGATTCGCTAACAGTCCTATCCCAGCAGCCGGACGAGATCAGATATCTGAACCGGCATACCATGTCGTTTCGCTGAGGCCAAAAACCACTCACCGTGGAAACCGCGGGCGGCAAAATCACGATATCTGACAGGCCTAACTAAAAGTGTTCAGTCGCGCCCGCAATGCCTCTGGATGTTTTCTAAACTCTTGCCAGGTCTGTTAAATCGCCAATCGACAGGCGACGGGTTTTCAGTCCGAGGAAATGGAGGGTGCAGCTTGGCAGCCATTACGATCGCGATCGCGGACGACCACCCTCTTTTTCGAGAAGGGGTGAGCCGCAGTCTGTCCGAAATCAAGGATTTCGTCGTTGTCGGAGAAGGGGCGAGCGCCGATGACGCGGCCACGTTGGCGGCGTCCCATGGACCTGACGTCCTTCTGCTCGATGTGTCCATGCCAGGAGGAGGAATCAATGCGATTTCCGAGATCCTGGCGCTAAGCCCACGGACAAAGGTCCTGATGCTGACCGCCTCTGAGGAAGTCGAATCCCTGGTCGCGGCGCTAAGGCGAGGGGCAGCGGGATACGTTGTCAAGGGTGTCGGATCACGCGAGCTTGCGGAGGCCATTCGAACGGTCGTTGGAGGCTCGTGGTCCGTCTCGCCGTCCATGCGGGCTAAGATGGTCGAGAAAAGTCTCTTCGTCGAACGGACTTTACTAACTCCCCGCGAACTCGAGGTGATAGAACTGGTAGCCGAAGGACTTTCCAACAAGCATATCGCGCGCCACCTGGACCTGCAGGAGAAAACGATCAAGCATCACATGACCGTAATACTGTCCAAGCTTGGCGCCACCAATCGAACGGAAGCAGCAATCAGATGGCGCCAGGGCGCCTAGCGCAGGTAGCGTAGCAACGGCCCTGAAGGCGCACGGGCTAATCGCCAAGGATTCGAGGTCGCCGACCGTTCGGATTTCTATCCGTTTCCTACAAACGCAAAAGCATTCCGCATCCATTGCGGCGTTGGGGAGTCATCAGGGAGGTTCTGACTGAAGTTGGGCAACATGCTTGAACCTCCCTGACGTCCTTGCAAGAATTACGAGCCTGACGTCCTTGCAGGGATCAGGAGAATCTAAGCCGGATCGTGCCGAGGGAAAGCCGGACCTAAGTCCGGCTGGTGATGCCAGGGCACGCTACTCATATTAGACTTGAGTAACATGAAGTTTCGTGGAGGGGCGGAACAGGAGGAGAGTATGAAGTTCGGTTCCTACAACGCCAGCCATGAAGAGGGTTGCTCCCAAGGCCATAGTTCTGCCTCGACCATCGCGACGATCGAAGCGGCCCTTTCCGCTGATCTGGATATCGACAGCAGCGCCATCGAGATCAGGATGCTCGGCCCCGTGGTCTTGCTTGAAGGCTACATAACAAACGCCGCCGACCGCGAGAAAGCCATCTCGCTTGCAGCGATGTTCGTCGGCCACGAGAACGTCCAGGACCGGATGCTGAGCCGTTTCCCCATGCAGTAGTTGGCGGTGTGCTTACGGGCTGGGACCAAGGTCCGATGTCGCCCCGGCACGAAGTCCGAGCTGTGGAACGGTTTTTCTATTTGGCGGTTTCGACCTCCAGCGGAACCAACCGCGTCAAAGGAGGAAAACAGATGAATATCAAAGCAGTAGGAATTGCCGCCAGCATCCTGTTGGCATCGACGTCAGCCTTCGCGCAGTCGTCAACGGTGACAGGCGCGGCAGGCGGAGCTGCCACGGGCGCGATTGTCGGCGGTCCGGTCGGTGCAGGTGTCGGCGCGATCGTCGGCGGCGTGGCGGGCAGCGTCATCGATCCGCCGCCTCAGAAAGTGATCACTTATGTCCAGCAGGCTCCGGCCCCGACCGAACGCGTCGTGGTGAAGGAGAAGGTGGTTGTAGGACAGCCCCTGCCGGAGACCGTTGTCGTGACACCAGTCCCCGATGATCCGAAATATGCATACGCGATCATCAACGATCAGCGTGTGATCGTCGAACCTTCTTCCCGGAAGGTCATCCAGGTCATCCAATGACCGACGGACCGGCTTAGGCCGTTTTTCTAACAGTGAGGGCACGCATGCGACGCATGAGAATGCGAGGCGGCATCGCGTGCCCGAAACCTCGGAGATTGATCATGAAAAGCAACCATCTCACCATGCTCATGGCAGCCTTGTCACTGAGCGTGTCGCCCCTTGCAACATTGCCGGCAGCAGCCCAGCAGGACAGCAAGAGCGGCGGCCAGGCCCAATCCGGTTCTCAGACGGGCACGGACACCGGTTCGCAGCCCGGCTCTAGCGCCGCCGGCACTGGCACCGACTGCACCCCCGACGCCTCGGGAGCCTGCCCGCAAGGCAAGGGCCAGTCATCGCAGCAGAAATCCGGTCAGGGCTCGGATACCCAGAAGAGCGCCGAGCAGCCTTCCCAGGACAAGTCTTCGACGAGTGGAAGCGCCTCCGGCAAGGCTTCGACTGAAACCAAGCCTGGATCGCAAGACGCCGGTAGCGGCACGACCACCGAACAGAAGCCCGCCGCCAAGTCCGGCGGCACCGATAACAGCGGCGCAACCACCTCAGGCACGAAGAACAGCACGCAAAATGCCAAGCCCGCAGAGGGCACGGATAGCGGCACCACCACGCAGAGCGGTGATGCGTCCAAACAGTCGACCGATCAGGATTCGTCTACGACCAACAAAAGCTCGTCTGAAACAACCGTCAATAGCAATACGACGA
Organism: Rhizobium sp. BK112; assembly: GCF_014193215.1. NCBI lineage: Bacteria > Pseudomonadati > Pseudomonadota > Alphaproteobacteria > Hyphomicrobiales > Rhizobiaceae > Rhizobium > Rhizobium sp. BK112. The sequence goes on along the minus strand of NZ_JACHYZ010000016.1, from coordinate 28,706 downwards.
CGAACAATCAGACGAACACCAAAACCAACGTCAACATCTCGGTCGAGCAGCAGACGGAAATTCGCACTGTGGTGAAGGAGGTCCATGTCGAGCCGGTGAAGGAAGTCGACTTCACGGTTTCCGTCGGGGTGAAGATCCCGAAGAAGGTACGGCTGGAACCGCTGCCGCCGCGCATCGTGAAGATCGTTCCGCAATATGAAAGCTACCGCTTCTTCATTCTTGCCGACGGCCGGATCGTCATCGTCGATCCTTCTGCATTCACCATCGTCTACATCATCGCGGCATAGCAGCCAGCGCCTCGGCGGCGACCCCCGCCGCCGGAGCGCCAGCGAGGAGAGGAACATGATCTATTCCGAAGAGAAATCCGGTGGTCTGGCCGTGCCGCTGATTGCCATCCTGCTGGCAATCGCCGGCATTCTCGCCGTGCTTGTCGCCACCGGCGGCCGACATAGCAGTGCCGCCGGCCGTGTCTGGGTTCCACAGGTTCAACAGCAGGGGTCGGGACAATGAAAGCCATTGCATCCGTTGCCTTTGGCATCTTAAGCTCGGTCGGGGCCTGCGTCGCTGCCGCATCTGTCGCATCCTATGTCGTGGCGGATTCCGAACCTCACGCCTTCAAGGAGCTCGCAGCGCGCGATCTATGGACGACGACGCCGGTAAAAGTCGATCCTCGGCAGCAGCCCTATGAACGAATTCCGCCTCTCTATTCCAGCTATGTGACCGAGGCGTCGGCGAGCATGGCGTCAGCGGCAAGGCCCGATTCGGCTCGCCCGCCAGCCGAACTTCAGACACCGCAGCCCAGACTTTCGGCCGCGCATCTTGCCTGGTGTGGGGAACGTTATCGCTCTTTCGATCCCACGACCAACAGTTATCGATCCTATAGCGGTGAGACCCGCGACTGCTCTTCGCCGTTCCAGCGGACTGTCGCCGAGGCCGATGAAGGCGTCGGCACGAAAGTGAATGCACAGGCGGCAGCGCGGTGCGCCGCTCGCTACAAGTCGTATCGACCGGAAGACAATACATATCAACCATGGGAAGGACCGCGGCGCAGCTGCGACATGTCGGATCTCGTTGCGACGAGCAATTGATTATCGGCGGAGGGCGCGCGGTGCGAAATCGCCTCATCGACGACGGCCGCCGCAGGTTGCCAGCTCGGCATTGCAGCGAACGCGAAAGAAGTTGAAGAAGCATGGGCAGAACCGACGATGAGCACGGTCTACCCGATCATCCGGCTCGGGACAGTGTGGTCTCGCATGCCGATCATTTGGGTTCCGGAACTAGCCGCGTTGAACGGAACCAACCGGCGTCTGGGCTGGCTTTCTGAGTATTTCAACGAATTAAACGTTTTCTCAAGCGCAGTACAGTTTATGGAACTTGACGGTCGGGCAACGAGTGACTGACGTACAAACATTCTGCCACACCGTGCCGCGAATGAACGCCGTGCAGGACAATATCTTCGTGGACTTGGTTTGCCTTCGATTCACAGCGAGGCTTGGCGTTTTGCAAAACGGCAGTGATCGAGCCCGTCCTGCCGGCAGATCGCCGATGGCTCAGGTCCACGCAATCCGGACATGCCGCAAAGTGCGATTTCAAGTGGCCTTATCGACCTAGCCCTGCCGGCGGAGGAGATGGGCGAGAAATTGATCGCATTCGCGCGCAGTTTTGACCTTCTCTTGGATTTCGGCGAGATTGACGAGCACAACAAGGCTGCAGACCTCGAACGATCTCGCGAGCGGATTTACTTAATCCTGCGTACCCATACCGGTCACGACTTTTCTGGGTACAAGACCAAAACCTTTCTGAGGCGCGTCAGGCGACGCATGCAAGTCAGGCAAGTGAAGACTATCGAGGCCTACGCAAAATCCCTTGAAGAGGATCCGATCGAGGGATCCAAGCTCTTCAGCGATTTGCTGATCAATGTAACCAATTTCTTCGGTGATCCGGATGCTTCTCGCTGCTTGAAACTGCAGTGATCCCGCAATTGTTTGCCGGAAAGACCGCGGCCGACACTGTCCGAATATGGGTTCCCGGCTGTGCCACAGGCGAGGAGGTGTATTCGATTGCCATTCTCATGCGCGAACACATGGAGAGACTTTCCCTGGTTCCCCGTGTCCAAATATTTGCGACCGACATTGATGATCCCGCACTTCACATTGCAAGAACGGCACGATATCCCGAGGCGCTTCTGGAAGGTGTTTCGGATGCCAGGAAAAGGAAATACTTCAGCAGCGATGGGACGAGTTTCGTTGTCAGCGGCAACATACGCGAGCTTTGCATTTTTTCACCGCATAGCGTCATCCGCGACCCGCCCTTCTCCCGCATCGATCTCGTATCCTGTCGCAATCTTCTTATTTATCTCGGGCCGGAGGTGCAAAGCAGGGTTATCCCGGCATTTTACTATGCTCTGAGACCTGCCGGATATCTGTTCCTCGGCACCTCGGAGGGCATTGGTCAACATGGCGATCTGTTCAACACGATCGACAAGAAAAATCGCATTTTTCAGGCTCGCGAACATGCGAACGCGCACCGTCTCCCAATTCTCGTTGGAGACGAGCGCTACGCCCCGTTTCCGGCATCGAGACACGATGGGCCAAGCCTTGGCGGCTTACAGTTGCGCCAAACGGTCGAATCCCAGGTCCTGGAGGGGTTTGCACCGGCCCATGTCGTCGTCAACGGGGATGGCGATGTCCTCTATTCGTCCGGCCGGACCGGAAAATTTCTTGAGGTGCCGCAGGGAGCGCCGAGCCGACAATTGCTCAACATGGCAAAGCGGGATCTGCGTCTCGATCTCAGAGCGGCCCTGCGCGAATGTGCGTCGTCAAGGCAACGCATCGTAAAGGAAAATGTCGCCATCGACGAGGGAGAAGGCCGCGTCCAACTGCTGACATTGGCCGTCGAGCCACTTGGAACCCGCGGGCCCGGCGAACCTCTCTATGTCGTCCTGTTTCAAACCGTAGGACCGTCGCAGGCGCGCTCGGAGGCCGAAAGTGACAAGCGTGACAACGAAGAAACGGCCGACCTCGAGCGCGAGCTTCGCTACACGCGGGAACGACTGCAGTCGACGATCGAGGAATATGAGACAGCCTTGGAGGAATTGAAATCTTCGAACGAGGAATTGGTATCGGTCAACGAGGAAGCCCAATCCTCGAATGAAGAGCTGGAGGCGTCGAAGGAGGAGATGCAGTCGCTCAATGAAGAGCTCAACACCATCAATGCGGAGCTCAATAGCAAGGTCGAGGACCTTGACCGGGCCAACAATGATCTGAAAAACCTCTTCGACGCCACGCAGATTGCCACGATCTTCCTCGACCGCAACCTCGTCATCCGCAACTTCACACCGACTGCATCGAGTTTCTTCAAACTGCGCCCGTCGGACGTCGGCCGCCCGCTGACAGAGCTTTCCAGCGATATCGATTACCCCGAACTCAATGATCATATCGCCGAGGTCTTTGCTTCGGGAGAAAAACGTGATCATCACCTACCACGCAATGATCAGGGCCGCCATTTCTTGGCGCGCCTCATTCCTTACAGAGGCGACCATAACAAGATCGACGGCGTCATCGTTACCCTGATCGATGTCACGACCTTGGCGGAAGCCGAAGAGCATCAGAAAGTTCTGATTTCCGAGCTCAATCATCGCGTCAAGAACATGCTTGCGGTTACTATCAGCATCGCGACCCAGACACTGAACTCCGCCTCTTCGCCAGAAGCATTTCACGAAGCGTTTATCGGCCGATTGAAGGCGATGTCACGGACCTACGGGCTGCTGTCGCGAGAGCATTGGAAGGAGGCCTCTGTGCACGAGTTAATCTCAGCGGAACTTTCACCCTTCGCGGCGGAGCGTATCACGGTCGAGGGCCCGAACCTGAAACTCAATCCCGAGCGTGGGCTCGCCTTGGGAATGGTCATTCACGAACTCACAACCAACGCTGCGAAATATGGAGCCCTGAGCAATGGCGAGGGCCAGATAGACGCCCGGTGGAATGTTCGAAATGATCGCTTCGCTCTTGCCTGGAGCGAACGGGGTGGACCGGTGGTTTCCGAACCGGAAGCTGAAGGTTTCGGGATGTCGCTCATGCAAGGTGAAATCAGTTACCGGCTTGGAGGCGATGTCGAAACAAAATTCGATCCGGCGGGTTTGACCGTCGATCTTTCGTTTCCGCTCGGTTAGCAAACAGAAGGATGCTGGTCATTAGGTCCATAGTAGGACAACCAGATCGTTGTACCTTTCGGCGGAGGTCGTAAATGAAGCCTGGCTTTCCCTACAGCGCCCTTTTCGCCGGCAAGCGCGTGCTCGTCGTCGAGGATGAGTTCCTGCTGGCGAACGAGACGCGCAAAAGTCTCATCAAGTTAGGCGCAACCGTTGTCGGGCCCGCTCCGCGCATCGAGCAGGCACTTGCTCTCATCCAAGCGGAGGCAATTGATGCCGCTATCCTGGATGTATTCCTCGATGACGCGCTTGTATTTCCGGTAGCGGATCGTCTCGATGAAATGGGTATTCCATTCGTATTCGCGACTGCCTACGATCCCTCGGTTATTCCAGGTCGGTTTAGCGGTTATGTGCTCTGCGAAAAACCGGTGGAATTGGAGAAAATCGCTCAGGGGCTTTTTGGTCGTCCAGCCTTAGACGCGTGATTGTTGCCGACGTGCCGAGATTTCCCGTCAAGGGCAGGTCTTGAACCGATTTCCGCAGCCATCTGCTCGCGCGCGCGGTTGATCCTGCTTTTGATTGTGCCGATTGCACATCCGGCGTCCGTTGCAGCTTTCTCGTAAGTTGCGCCTTTGAGCACAACGGCCGTCAAGGCTTGTTGCCGAACGGGAGAAAGATGTTCGAATGCGTCCGCAAGCTCCCGGATCCTTGTCTGCCATTCCTGCGGCGCATCGATCGTTGCCCACTCTGAGATTGCCTCCTCGGGTACGACCACCTCGCGCTTTGCGTTCCTGTAGCGTGTGCAGAATGTATTGCGCATGACCGTCATTAACCCATGATTTGAGCTGCGTACCCTCTTCAAACTTGTCGAGATTAGCCAGCGCCTTTAAGAGCGTTTCCTGCACGAGATCTTCGGCGTCATGGTGGTTGCTGTAAAATCGCCGAGCAAAATTCCGAAGCTTGAGAACAAGGCCCACCATTTCGGCCTTGAGCCGATCTATTTGCGCTGTGTCGGTCATAGCCTTTCTCCGCAGGCGGCTTGCGCATCTGGAGATCAACGGTCTCCTAGCCGCCAACTGGCAAATGAGCCTCGGCACACAAAAGTTCCCATCCTTCCAAAAAATCGATGCCTGAGACACGTTTGATAGGGTTGTGTGGAGGTGATGGCGGCGCTTGCCGCGCGGGGCGATGCTGTTGAAGGCGAGCGGGACATTGGTGCGTCCGTCGCGTGAAAACGCAAATTCCGTGCACTTTGAGTTGGACGTCGGTGGCAACCTGATGTTCTTGAACAAATATGAACCCAGGACGATGGCGAGGCTAACGCCCAGTAACGATAGGAATGCGAGGCGCCTCGTCGCTTCCCTGAAGTCGACTGGCGAGAGCGACAGCTAGGGCCTGTGCAAGGCACATCGGCGCCGCCAGAGATCGTGAGAAGGTGTACTCGTGCTCTGGAACCGGAAACAGAACGGTTGCCGACTTCGCCAGGGGTGACAGCGTGCTGTCGGAAATTGCGACGATGGGAACGCCGCGTTTTGCCGTATCCTCCACGACGTTGACTACTTCGGTCGCGTAGAAACGAAACGAGACAGCAAATAGCAGATCATTCTTTCCCATTGTGCGGGCCATATGGGTCGCAAGTCCGCCACCTGGATCAAGCAGCACGCACCGTTTCCCAAGCATGGTCAGGATATAGCGCAGCAACTCGACGATCGGCGCCGAGCGAAGTTGACCAATCAGGTAGATGGTCTCGCTTTTCTGCAGCAAGTCGACGGCTGTCGTCAGATCGTCACCAGAGATCTGCTCGAGTAGGTCCTGAAGGGAGGCTATATCTCGGACAACCAGGTCATGAAGGAAGGCAGTTTCACTTTTGTCTTCGCGCGCGCCCAGTTCGGTTTCCAAGGCTTTCTTGCGGGCTTCAAAGCCAGGTGCGGCGGTCGAGAGGCGCCGTTGAAAGAGACCTTGAAGATCCTTAAAGCCCTCGTACCCCAGCGACTGTGCGAAGCGGACAAAACTTGAAGCATGGACACCACAACGGTCGGCGATTGCATGAACAGACAGGACCGCAACGTCGTTCGGGTTCTGTGTCAGATAAACCGAGATCTTTTGATAGGACTTGCTCATATCACCATAGCGATCGTGAACCAGCCTTATGAATTCCTCATAGTCCCTGGGTGCGTCAGTTTTTGCCATTCTTCAGACCTGCAAATTTCATTGCATCATTCGCCGACTTCCCAAGCTTTGGCAATGCGAAAACCATCACGGGGCATACCGACCGGCTGTGTGCCCCCTCAAGGCTGATCAAAATGACTGCTGCCCTGTCAGCTTTTCGATGATCTTGTCGATCGAAACCGCCAACACCAATAACAAGCCCGTGACGATCAGACGAACTTCGTTTTCGACGCCCATGAGATTGAGGCCATTCTGCACGGTCCCGATTACCAACGCTCCGAGCAGTGCGGCGTGAATTGCGCCACGTCCGCCAAACAGGCTGACGCCACCGATGACAGCAGCTGCGATGGATTCCAAAAGCAACGTGCCGCCCCCGACGCCGCCGCCGGAAAACACGCCGACGCCAAGCGTTCTGGACGATGCGACGATGCCGGCGATGGCAGCGACGCCACCGGCGATTGCGAAGGCAGCCATGCGAATGAGCGGGACTTTGATCCCGGCGCGACGGGCTGCCTCGTCGTTGTTGCCGACAGCGTAGAGATAAAGGCCAAACTGCGTCTCGTTCAGGACATAGCCGCCAATGGCGAGAAGAGCGACGAACATCAGGACCGGCAGCGGAATTCCCTGGCTGGCATTGAGGACGACCACCACGATCGCGCCCAAGACGCCAGCGCCGACGATGGGCAGCACCACTCTATGAAGGAGCGAAACTTCCAGGCCGGCGCGCCGCCGCCTTCCGACGCCTGAAAGGACCAGAGCCGCTAGCAACGTGACGCAGATCAGCCAGGTGATCCACGCACCAAAACCCTGGATAGTCGTCTGCGCGATATATTCCACGCCCGTTCCCATGAGGCCATAGCGCGCCGTTGCAGGCAGCAGAAGCAACTGGATGCCATTCAGCGCAAGCCCAAGTCCGAGCGTCACGACGAATGACGGAACGCCGATCCAGTTTACCCACCGTGCCGAACAGGAACCGATTGCGGCCCCGATGACCACCGCGGCGGGAAGCGCGAGCCAAGGTGAGAAGCCATAGTCAACGATCAGCTTGGCACTCAGAACCGATGTCACGCCATGGATGGCGGCGATCGACAGGTCGATTTCCTTTACCAGAAGAACGAACATCAGCCCGAGCGCCATAACGCCAACCACCGTCGACTGCTGCAGCAGGTTGGACAGATTTCTCGGCGTGAGAAAGATATCGCTCTGGGTGCTGAAAAAGATCCACAGTGCGACGAGCGCGATGACAACGGGGAGGGCCCGGAGGTCGCTATTGAGGAGTTCTCCGAAGGTGCGCCGTTTCGGCGCGGTCGTCGTTGTGATGGAAGCCATGATGTTCATTCCTCGAAACTGCGGCGGCTCTGGTCAGCCGGCGAGATTGACGCCTTCATTGCCACCGACCATGGCGTTGACGACCATTTCACCTGTCACATCCTTTGATCGGAAGCTCGCGGCATTGGCCCCAAGGCGCATGACCTCGATCCTATCAGTTGCATTGACGACGAAATGGTGGATGTCGTGGCTGACGATGACGATCCCCAATCCATCGTCCGCCAGCCCACGGATCAGGTCAGCGACCTGTTGGGCGGCGGAGTGGCTGAGCGCGGCTGTCGGCTCATCGAGGATGACGACCTTCGGTGTCCAGAGGATGGATCTGGCGATGGCGATGTTCTGACGTTGCCCTCCCGACATGGCGCCAACCGGGCGCGTCAGGGAGAGGTTTCCGAGCCGCATTCTTGTCATCACCTCGCGGGCGCGCACTTCGCACTCCGCGCGACGGATACGTCGACCGAACCAGCCCGGTCCCGTCAGTTCTCTTCCGAGAAAGAGGTTCTGCACAGCATCCAGATTGTTGCAGAGCGCCAGATCCTGATAGACCGTCGCAATGCCATGTTTGGTCGCGTCGGCGGGTGTGCGGATGTTGGCCGGCTTTCCATCGATCTCGAATTCCCCGGAGTCGGCGGCGTAGACTCCCGCCATGACTTTCACCAGTGTGGACTTACCCGCACCGTTGTCGCCCACCAGCGCGACGATTTCGCCGGCATGGACCTCCACGGACGCGCCTCGCAGGGCGTGGACCGACCCGAACGACTTCTGGATGTTTCGCATTGCAACGAGCGGCACCGAAGTATGGTTGGGAAATGACTTTTGTTCTGAACGCCCTGTTTCGGTCGCGGTCATGTTAGCCTCTCATTCAATCCTGATCGCGCGATGGAGGAAGGTGGCGAGCCGCCCTCACCCATCGCGTTGATCAGATCAAAGGTTTTTCTTGCAGACGTCGGTCGTTTCGATGCCTTTGCAGATCTCTGCCCAGGTCCAAACGCCCTTGGTAACAACGTCGCCGAGATTGTCCTTCGTGATGTTGCTGACCGGCAGGAATACGGCTGGCACGTCCATGAACGTGTTGTTGACCTTGCCGTTGACCAGTTCCTTCGGCACGCCCTTGCCTGCGACGATCGATGCCACGACTTCGGCTGCCTCCGTCGCCTGAACCTTCAAGTCCTTCAGGACGGAGTTGTCCTGCCAGCCCTGAGCAATGTAGCGCAGTGCCTCGACTGTCGCGTCCTGTCCTCCAGTGACCAGCTTGTCGCCCGGCTTGGCACCCTGCGAGATCAGGGCTGCGACCGATCCCCCGGTCGTCCCATCGTTCATGCCGAGGAAGACGTCTACATCGCCGCCATTCTTCGTCAGGCAATCCTCTGCGAAATTCTGTGCAAGAACCGGATCCCAGTTCTGCGTGTACTGCTCGCAGACCACCTTGACTTTGCCGGAGTCGATCAGCGGCTGAAGGAATTCGTTCTGACCCTTCTCATATTGACCTGTGCCATATTCCCCCTGATTGCCCTTGACGCGCGCAACCTTGACCGGCGTTTTCGACATTGCGTTGATGAGTTCCGCAGCACGCTTGCCCTGAGCCTGGCCGACTGCAAGGGAGTCGAACACGATGTGCGCCTCCGCTTTACCGCCGACGGCATCGTGGTCGTAGAGAACGACAGGAACGTTCGCCTTCGCGGCCGCGGCGAGACCACCCGCCGCCAGGTTGGCGTCGGCCGAGGTCAGGAGGATGAGTTTCGCGCCTTGTGCGATGGCGTCTTCGACCTGAGCCTGCTGCTTGTTGGGATCGCCCTGAGCGTTCTGCACCACGACCTCGACGTCAGGTGCCTTCTCCTTCATTGCTGCAACGAAGAACGGAGCGTCGCGGCTCTCGAAGCGGATGGTCGTCTGGTTCGGAAGAAGGAAAAAAACTTTGGCCTTGTCCCGTCCGAAGGCGACGCCACCGGCTACGGCGGCGATAATGGTAGTCGCTAAAAGGCTGCGTATCAGTCGTTCCATCTCAAACCTCCCATGGAAACGCGCGGTTTTGATCTGACGGATTTCCCGGAACGCGCCTCCCAGCACTTCCTCCGTCGTCCATGATTGCCACAAATCAAAATGCAACGATCATTGCGAAGAAGCCTAATCGGCAATGATCGATGAGTCAAAGGAAAATTCAACAAATAGTGCGGAATATAGCGTTGGCAATTAACGTTGCAGAAACCAGACCCCAGCCCGGCTCCCCATCCGGAGACTGCGCGTCCATGCGGGGTTTTTGAAGCGGTGACTGTCAGGAGCGCTGAAGCTCTGCGCCATTGACGACGAGATTCGGATCGATCTCACCGGCGAAGTAATCAAGCACGTTCTGGACCGACGCGATCGCCATGCGCTCGCCACACTCGCGGGTAAGACCCGCGATGTGGGGTGACAGGATCACCTGGTCGAACGTGAGCAACTCGTTGTTTTCCGCCGGCGGTTCGTCATCGAAAACGTCCAGGCCCGCGGCTCCGACGCGCCCCGATTTCAACGCTTCGACCAAAGCCCTTTCGTCAACCACGCCGCCACGCGCGGTATTCACGAGGATAGCGCCTGGCTTCATCGCGGCCAATTCCTTCTCCCGGATGATCGGCTGATCGGCCTTTGGAATATTGATGGAGACGACGTCGGCCCATCGCAGCCCGGCGAGAAGATCGTCGCAAGGCAGGACTTGGCCCTGCGGCCAGCCCTGAGCCTGCAGAAAAGGATCAAATGCCCTGATCTCCATGCCGAAGCCGAGCGCCATTCGGGAAAGGTGGCGTCCGATGCGACCATATCCGACGATCAGCAGCCGTTTTCCGGAGATCTCTTCGGCTTCGAGGCGATTGCGCCAGCCCCATTCAGCCGGCGATCTCACGGCATGGTCGCCGCGCAGGACCCGCTTGGCGGCGGAAAGGATCATCATCATCGCATGTTCGGCGACCGAAACCGAATTGACATCTCCGACGATTGTAAGCGCAATGCCACGCTCGTTCAGCGAAGGGAGATCGACGGCGTCGTAGCCGACCCCGTGACGGGAGACAACCTTGAGCGAGGTCGCTGCTGCGACGGTCGGCGCAGACAAAGGCTGCGTGCGGAGAACCAGTGCATCGGCCTTGCCGATAAAGGGCCGATAGGACTGTTCCGACACTTCCTCGACATAGTCGAACGTGACGCCAGTCGCGTTCTCCAGCAGGGTAACCCCAGAAGGGTGCAGCTTTCCGGCGACGAGAATATGCGGCATCAGTACGCCCCCTTCTCGTTCGCACCAGCCATCTGGCCGACGGCTTCGCGGAACTTCGCGACGCTCGCCGCCGCCGCCGCCGCAAGCAGACGACTGTCGCCGGAAACCGTCGTCATGTCGAAACCCCACCCGATGGCACGCGCCGCATAGTCCGGCGTGCCGCAGTGCAGCGCCGCTCGAATATTGTTCCGCTTGCAGGCGGCGATGATCGTCTGCAACGCGTCGATTATCTCCGGCTCTTCGCGATCGAAAGCGGGCACAAGGCGACCCTGTGTGAGACTGAAAGTGAGATCCGCCGGCCCGACATAGATTCCGTCCAGACCCGGCGTGGCTGCGATGGCCTCGAGATTGTCCATCGCCTGTCGGGTTTCGACCATGGCGAAGGCAAGGATTTCGTCATTCGCCTCGCCGGCATAATTCGCACCGGCAGCGAAGCTGACACGGGTCGGGCCAAAGCTACGTTGGCCATGCGGGGGATAGCGCACGTAGCTTACGAATTCGGCCGCCTGCTCGGCGGTGTTGACCATCGGGCAGATCACGCCGTAGGCGCCAGCATCGAGGACCTTCATGATGATGCCCGGCTCAAGCCACGGCACCCGGGCCATTGGCACCACGCCGGATGCGCGCATCGCCTGGAACATCCCCAACACCGCGCTGTAGTCCAGGGCCCCATGCTGCACGTCGATCGAGACCGAGTCGTATCCCTGCGCGGCCATGATCTCCGCGGTGAACGCATTGCCGATCGACAGCCAGCCGTTGATCGACGGGCACTCCCCGGCCCAGATTTCCTTCAGCTTGTTCTTGATCATGCCACCATCCCTTAGAACACGATCTGCGCGAGCTTGGTGTCGAGGTAGTCACTGATGCCTTCGATCCCGCCCTCGCGACCCATCCCGGAATGGTTGGTGCCGCCGAAGGGAGCCTCGGATGCCGCGAGCGCAAAGCTGTTGATACCCACCATGCCCGCCTTCAGCGCAGCGACCGTGCGACGTGCGCGATCTGGCGAGCGCGTGAATGCGTAGGCCGAAAGACCCACGTCGCAGGCGTTCGCGCGCGAAAGGACCTCGTCCTCATCCTTGAACCTGGTGATCGCGGCAATAGGGCCGAAATTCTCCTCGGAAAAGACCTTCATGTCATCGGTGACATCGGTCAGAACAGTCGGCTTGTAGAAGTGGCCAGCGTTGAATTCGGAAGCGCGTTCCCCGCCCGCCGCGACACGAGCTCCGGCTTTCACGGCATCGGACACGATGGATTCAATCTCGGTCAGCCGTCCGCCGTTGATGAGTGGGCCCATCTGCACGGCGGCATCCAGTCCATCACCCAGCTTCAGGGCGTTGGCACGAGCGACGAAGCCGTCCACGAAGGCGTCGTAAAGTCCTTCATGAATGAAAAACCGGTCCGGGGTAACGCAAACCTGGCCAGCATTGGCGAACTTGGTCGGAACGGAGACATTGAGGGCAAGCTCGAGATCGGCGTCGTCATAGACGATGAGTGGCGCATTGCCGCCAAGTTCCATGGACACCTTCTTCACCGTATCTGCGGCATCCCGGATCATCTGCTGGCCGACGCGGGTCGAACCCGTCAGGGAGACCTTGCGCACAGCCTTGTCGGCCATGATCGGCGTGTAGGTTGTCCCGGTAGGGCCGACGACAAGGTTTACAGTGCCGGCAGGCAGGTTCCCCGCCCGCATGCAATCGACCATGACCATGGCAACGCCCGGTGTCTGCGTCGACGGTCGGATGAGGATGGAACATCCCGCTGCCAAGGCCGGAGCAGCCTTGCGGGCGACGAGCGCGGCCGGAAAATTCCAGGCCGTGAAGGCGCCGATGATACCGACGGGTTCGCGGGTGACCTCGAAACGACCGCCGGGGACACGCGTTTCGATAATGCGTCCGTAGATACGGCGCGCCTCTTCCGCAAACCATCGAAACTGGTCGACGGCCAGCCCCCACTCCCGCTCCGACTGAGCGATGGGCTTTCCCGTTTCCAGCGAGATCATGCGTTTTGCTTCGTCCGTACGGCGAAGCATCTCGTCGGCGATGCGATGGAGGGCGTCTGCTCTTGCAAAGGCCGATGTCGCCTTCCAGGCGTCGAATCCTTTGCGCGCGGCTGTCAGTGCTTGCTGGGTATCACCGACGGTTGCCACGGGCACGCTACCCAGCGCGTCCTGCGTGACCGGGCTCATGACCTCTGCGGTCGCCTTGTCTTCAGCGTCGCGCCACTGGCCACCAATGAAGAGTCCGAAATTCCTGTACATGGTTCACCCAATCTCGCTGGTTTTGACGGTACGACCCTCGGCCGCGGATTTGATCGCTGCTTCGGCAAGGATCAGAGCCTGGCGTCCATCCTCGAAGCCGACCTCAGGAGGCCCGCCACTTTCAATGGCATCGACGAAGGCGCTGATCTCGGTCGAAAAGGCTTCGGCGTACCGGTCGATGAAGAAGTTGAGGAGCGGAGCACCTTGACCCGTGAACTCTGCCCGGTGGAGCGTTGTCATATTGGGGCGACGGTTTTCGGAGATCACCATTCCCTTCGTTCCAAGCGCCTCGACGCGTTGATCATATCCATAGGCTGCCTGACGGGAATTGTTGATGATGCACTGCCTGCCGGTCGCCGTGGTCAGCACTACGCTTGCGGTGTCGTAGTCGCCCAGCCGTTCCATGAGTACCGGGTCGACCAGACGGCTGCCGATAGAAAAGACCTCAGTCACCTCCTCGCCCAGTATGAAGCGTGCCATGTCGAAGTCGTGGATGGTCATGTCGCGAAAGATCCCGCCTGAGGCCTCCGCATAGGCAACCGGCGGCATGCCGGGATCCCTGGACGTGATGACGACCTGATGGAGATCACCGATATCACCTGCCTGGATAGCGTTTCGTACCGCTCTATGACCTGGATCAAAACGCCGGACGAAGCCCAGCATGATGGGGACCGCCGTCGATCCGATCGTGTTTGCGCAACGCTGGACGCGCTCAAGGCTGAGGTCGATCGGCTTTTCGCACAGAATCGGCTTGCCCGCCGCCACAGCCTTTTCGATGAAATCGGCATGGGTCGGCGTCGAGGTTGCGATAAGAACTGCGTCGACGACCGTGCTCGAGAAAACCTCGTCGACCGCATCGAAGACTGTGGTGGCGAGTTTGCTGCCGACTTCGACGGCCGCCGGACGATGAATATCGAACACGCCGGCAAGGGTCGCACGCGGATGGGCCGCGATGTTTTCGGCGTGCATCCGGCCTATCCGCCCGCAGCCGAGAACGGCGATTTTAAGCATCAGGATCCTCCCAATCGAATTTTTGCAATGATTGTTGCGTAACTATTGCTTTGTCAATAAATATTTCGTACCGTCCTTGAAACACGACCAATGGGAGGAGAATCCGGATGTCTCGGAACACCGTCCGCCTGACGATGGCGCAGGCGCTCGTTCGCTTTTTGTGCAACCAATTCACCGCGATAGACGGACAACGCGTCCCGCTCTTTGCGGGTGTCTTCGGCATTTTTGGCCACGGCAACGTGACTTGCCTATCCGAGGCGCTGGAATCCGTTCAAGACCAGTTGCCGACCTGGCGCGGCCAAAACGAGCAGTCAATGGCGCTGGCTGCGATCGCGTTTGCAAAGGCCAAGCGCCGGCGACAGTTGATGGTTGCTGCGAGCTCCATTGGACCTGGTGCCGCCAACATGATCACCGCGGCGGGCACAGCCCATGCAAACCGCCTGCCCGTTCTCTTGATTGCTGGTGACACCTTCGCCAACCGCGTCCCGGACCCCGTCCTTCAACAAGTCGAACATTTCAGTGATCCAACCATCACCGTCAACGATGCCTTCAAGCCCGTTGTTCGCTACTGGGATCGGATTATTCTGCCCGAGCAGATTATCTCGTCGCTGCCGCAGGCGATCGCGGCAATGCTCGATCCCGCCGATTGCGGGCCTGCCTTCATCGGCCTCTCGCAGGACACGCAGGAAGTCGCCTTCGAATATCCGCTGGCCTTCTTTGAACCGACACTATGGTCGATACCACGTCCACGCGCCGACAGACGGAAGCTCTCTGAAGCCGCAGCACTTTTGAAATCCGCGAAAAAGCCGCTCATTATATCCGGCGGTGGCGTCCGCTATTCGCTGGCGGAAGAAAATGTCGCGGATTTTGCGATCAAGCGCGGCATTCCGATCGTCGAGACGATCGCAGGCAAGGGTGCGCTGACGCACGACCATCCCGCCCATGCCGGACCCATTGGAATCGTAGGCTCGACCTCGGCCAATGCGTTGGCAGCGGAAGCGGATGTCATCCTTGCCATCGGGACGCGGCTTCAGGACTTCACGACAGGCTCCTGGACGGCCTTCCACCAAGATGCCAGGTTCATTTCGATCAACACCGCGCGCTTCGACGCCGTGAAGCATCGCGCTGTCGCTGTCGTCGGCGATGCTCTCGAAACCGTTATGGAGCTCGACGAGTCGCTGGGCGACTGGAAGGCTGATCCGGACCTCATGCCAAGGGCGAAGTCGTTATTCGCGGACTGGGACAGGTTGCTCGACCAGCACCAAGCGATCACCAACGGCCCGATCCCGACCTATGCGCAGGTGATCGGCATCGTCAATGAGACAGCAAAGCCGAACGACACGCTGATTGCGGCTGCCGGCGGAACGCCCGGCGAGGTGACCAAGGGTTGGCGGGTGAAGGACACGAACACCTTCGACTGCGAAT
This sequence comes from Rhizobium sp. BK112, assembly GCF_014193215.1. Classification (NCBI taxonomy): domain Bacteria; kingdom Pseudomonadati; phylum Pseudomonadota; class Alphaproteobacteria; order Hyphomicrobiales; family Rhizobiaceae; genus Rhizobium; species Rhizobium sp. BK112. The sequence goes on along the minus strand of NZ_JACHYZ010000016.1, from coordinate 13,124 downwards.
TCGGATTCAGCTGCATGGGTTATGAGATTGCCGCCGGATGGGGCCATGCGATGGCCAAGGAGGGGCACGGTACACCGATCGTCATGATTGGCGACGGCACCTATATGATGATGAACTCCGACATCTATTCGACGGTCCTGTCGGGCCACAAGATGATTGTCGTCGTCTGCGACAATGGCGGGTATGCCGTCATCAACCGGCTGCAGCAGTTCAAGGGGGTGCCCGGCTTCAACAACCTCATCAAGGATTGCCGCGTGAAGGAACAGTTCGCGGTCGATTTCGTTAAGCACGCCGAATCCATGGGAGCGCTGGCGCGCCGCTGCGAGAGCCTTGCGGATCTTAAGGCGGCAATGGAATGGGCCCAGACGACCGATCGGACGACCATCGTCACGCTGGTGACGGACGCCTATGCCTGGGTGCCGGGCGATGCGGATTGGGATGTCGGCGTTCCCGAGGTTTCAGAACGCGAATCCGTCCGGAAGGCGCGCGCCGATCAGGAAAAGATCCGTTCTAAGCAACGGGTGGGTGTCTGATATGAACAGGATCGACGGAAAATATGCCGTCATCACGGGCGGCACCCAGGGTCTTGGCGCGGCTATTGCGAAGCTGTTTGCCAAGGCTGGTGCGGTGGGTATCGTCACCTGCGGTCGCAACCGAGAAAAAGGCGATGCCGTCGCCAGCTCGATCACCGAGGAGACAGGTGTGCCTGTGACGTTCGTCCAGGCCGATCTCAGCCAGGTCTCCGATTGCCGGAACGTGATTGCATCTGCCGAAATGGCGGTCGGCCGCATCGATATCCTCGTCAACGCAGCCGGACTCACCGATCGTGGCAATCTGCTGAATTCAACGCAGGACCTCTTCGACCGGATGTTTGCCATCAATGTGCGTGCGCCGTTCTTCCTGATGCAAGAAGTGGCCAAACTGATGATCCGCGATAGCGTCAGGGGAAGCATGATCAATATCGGGTCGACGTCCGAGCACGCGGGTCAACCTTTCCTTGCGCCTTATTCTGCGTCCAAGGGGGCACTGGCAACGCTCACCCGCAATTCCGGCTATGCGCTGATGCGCAATCAGATCAGGGTGAACCAGCTCGACATCGGCTGGATGGCTTCGGACGGCGAGGACCGAATTCAACGAGAATACCACGGCGCCGATTCCGACTGGCTTACCAAGGCGGCAGGCGATCAGCCTTTCGGGCGAATCTTGGCTCCCGAGGAGGTTGCTCGCGCCGTCCTCTTTCTGGCATCAGACGACTCCGGGATGATGACGGGTTCGGTCGTCCATTTCGATCAATCGGTGTGGGGAGCCTACGACGGCGGCCCTCCTGCGCCGGCAACAGCTCTTTCTGAGAGGTGAGACAATGAAGACGATCAAAGGACCGGGCATCTATCTTGCACAATTCGCAGCCGACGAGGCCCCGTATAACTCACTGCCAACGCTTTCGAAGTGGGTATCGGCCCGAGGCTTCGCCGGCGTGCAGATCCCGACCTGGGACACCCGCCTGATCGATATGAAGACGGCGGCCGAGAGCAAATCCTATTGCGACGATCTTAGGGGCGTCCTTGCGGAAAGCGGTCTCGAAGCCACGGAGCTCGGCTCGCACATTACGGGCCAGCTGGTCGCCGTGCACCCGGCCCACGACCGCATCATGGACAGCTTTGCGCCCGCTCACGTTCACAACAATCCGGCGGCCCGCCGAGCCTGGGCCGAGGAGCAGATGCGATTTGCCGCCCGCGCCTCTCGCAACCTCGGTATCGACCGGCATGTCACCTTCACCGGCTCGCTCCTTTGGCCCTACCTCTACCCCTATCCCCAATGGCCCGAGGGTCTTGTCGATGAAGCCTTTGACGAGCTTGCAAAACGTTGGACGCCGATCCTGAATGACTTTGACGAACAGGGTGTCGACCTCTGCTTCGAGATCCATCCATGCGAGGACGTTCATGACGGGCTGACCTTCGAGATGTTCCTGGAGCGCGTGGGCAATCATCCGCGCTGCAACATCCTCTACGATCCGAGCCACTTCGTGCTGCAGGCACTCGACTATCTGGAATTCATCGAACACTACCACGAACGCATTAAGATGTTTCACGTAAAGGATGCCGAGTTCCGACCGAACGGCAAGACCGGCGCCTATGGCGGCTTCCAGCCGTGGTCAAAGCGTGCCGGCCGTTTCCGCTCGCTCGGCGACGGGCAGGTCGACTTCGGTTCGGTCTTCACCAAGCTTGCAACTTACGACTTCGACGGCTGGGCAGTTCTCGAATGGGAGTGCTTCATCAAGAACCAGGACGATGGCGCCGCAGAGGGCGCAAAGTTCATCCGGGATCACATCATCAAAGTTGCCGACCGTGCGTTCGATGACTTCGTAAAATCCGCCGCCAACAAGGACGCCAATCGCGCCATGCTCGGTCTTGATTGAGGATAATATGACTTCCAGTTCTACGGTTAATAAGCCCCTTCGCCTTGGCATGGTCGGTGGCGGCAACGGTGCCTATATCGGCAACATCCATCGCATCGCCGCGCGTCAGGACCGACAGTGGAGCCTCGTTGCAGGAGCCTTCGACGTTGATGCGGCGCGTGGCCACGCGTTCGCCGCCAGCGAGGGTTTGGAGGCGAGTCGTTCGTACGACGACTACCGCGCGATGATCGCGGGCGAAAGCCGTCGCGAAGACCAGATCGACGCCGTCGCCATCTGCACGCCCAATTTCACACATTTCCCAATCGCCAAGGCCTTTCTGGAAGCCGGATTTGACGTAATCTGCGAGAAGCCGCTGACAGCCACCCTGGAAGACGCCGTCGCGCTCGAAAGGCTCGTTCGCGAGACGGGTCGCTTCATGGGCGTCACATATACCTATTCCGGCTACCCGATGATCCACGAAGCCAAGCACATGGTTTCGGCAGGCATGCTTGGAAAAATCCGCACAATTCAGGTCGAATATCCCCTGGAATGGATGGCGACCGCAATAGAAAGCGAAGGAAACGCGCAGGCCGCCTGGCGTACCGATCCGAAAAAGAACGGCCGTGGTGGCTCGATCGGCGATATCGGCACACATGCCTATCACCTGGCCGGTTTTGTCTCGGGCCTGAAGCTAGAGTCCTTGACCGCAGACCTGGCAACATTCGTGGAAGGACGGGCACTCGATGACAACGCCCACGTGATGCTGCGATATGAAGGTGGCGCGCGCGGGCTTTTGTGGTCGTCGCAGGTGGCCCTCGGCTCGTCGAACGGTGTACGGCTGCGTGTGTTCGGTGAAACAGCATCGCTGAGCTGGTTTCAGGAGCAGCCGAACGAACTCGTGCACGCTCGTCTCAACGGTCGTACCGAAATTATCAAACGAGGCGCCGACGAGCTTTCCGAGGCTGCGAAAGTCCGCACACGTACGCCTCCGGGGCATCCTGAGGGATACCTTGAGGCTTTTGCAAACCTATATGCCGGCTTCGCCGAAGCTATTCGTGCAAAGCACGATGGGCGCGAAGCAACCGCCCTTGGAAGGGATATTCCGACCGCCTATGACGGACTCAAAGGCGTTGCATTCGTCGATGCCGTTGTCGATAGCGCCGCGGCCGACAATCAACCTTGGCTGAGACCCGTTGCGGTTTAACAGATAGGGACAGCGACTGCAGGCACATCCTGCAGTCGCTTGTCTTAGCGATCACAAAGAGAACGCAATATTGCATGCACGCCTTGAAAGGACTCGAACCGGCGACACCCTATTCAAATCTGAGATTCGTTCTCCTGCAACAGGCTTGCAATCGATCCGGGGTTAATGGGCAGGCAGCGCGCCACGCTCACCGTTCAAACCGGTCTAGCATTTTTCTCAACTGCGCGTTTTGCAGCGTTAGCTTTCTGGCCAACTGACCCCTCAGCACCTTGATCTCGTCATCGAGGCTCATCTCGTTTGCAGTGTGGATAACCTGACGATCGTTCGCTATCGCCACCGCTTCCTTGCCGCGGCTCCTTTGCTTGCGCGGTGCGACCTCGACAGTTCGCCTGATCCCAGGGGTATCATGTGCAGCGGTGACGTCGATACCAGTACCCCCGAATATAGCCGGATTAGCGACCTCCGCCATTCTGGCGACATCGCCGTCGACCGTGTCGCGGACATCGCTTCCGGCTTCTTCGGCATGCACAGGCACTGCGGAGATTACAGCGGCATGATCGTGACGAGGTAGCTCCTCACTTGCCGCTCGAGCAGCGCTAATCAGGCTCTCCTCGGCAAGCGTTTCAGTCGGACCCGAAATAGCCAACGCGTCCGGCGTAACCTTCTCGGTCGAGCCGTTTTCGCTCTTGTGTTCGCGTCCCGGGGAGATCAGTCGGGCAAGAAGTTTCCAGGGAGACGCCATTTATCCGACCTCGCGTTTTATTCCGCAAGCAGGCAGTGAGTTTTAGTTCCGGCAACAGCATTCACCGTTGCCAAATTGTTATCTCAATACGCATGGAAATGCGGCCGGCGGTTGACCGGCTGTTTATATATCAATCGAGCTTGAGCCGTTTGCGCAAATCGGCATTTTCAGCGCGAAGTTTTTCAGCCAACAGCTTGCGCAGCCGCTGATTTTCCTCTTCTAACTGCAAAAGGTCTGCCATCTCATCGATCGCCGCGATCGGCGCGGCCGAGGCTGTCTGCTCGGCCTTTGGAGCACGGCTCACAGGTGCGCGTTTGGCACTGGACGCAGCTTCGATCACCTTTGCCTTGCGCCCTCTCCTCTTCCCACCACCGGCGCCGGTCAGAGCAGCTGTTGGCTCTGCCGAAGCGTCAGCTGGCGCGGTCTCGAGTGCCGCCGCTTTCTTGGCGCGCGGTTTGCGCTGTTTTTTCGGCGCAATGGGCGTTTCGACAACGGTCGGAACAGCGGCACTCATTGCCGTATCAGTCTCGTCGGCCATGCTTATCTCCTGCGTATCTGATGCAGTTGTCGACGGCCAGGGAGGCGGTGTCAACAACGACTCGGGCTGATCTACTTTTGGTAAAGACATTTCATTGTCGGATTTGCCATTCTGAGAGCTGCCCGACAGAAACGTCATTGCCTCTTCCTCCAGGTCTCTAGCGGCGGACTTTAGATCCACGTTGCCCCAGATCGAGTTTGACTTGGTATCGAGATTTCGCCTGCCGGTCTTGTACTCGGCGGCAAAGCTGCGTTGCACTTTTTTCAATATAAGAGGCCCTGGAAAATCCGCGGAAGGGTTTGATGATATGCTGGTACATCACGAATAGCGCCTACCGGACTACCAGTCTACACCCACCGTCATTTCCGATCACCGCACCATTCCCGCAGCAGAATTTGTGGCCAATCGGATGGGGGCTGAGGGCGGTCTATGCGCTCAACGTTCTTGAAAGGAAACGGCGACAAGTAGTTCGTCCCGAGACTTTCGCACAGGTTCCCGACAATCCATTTATGCGATCTTTCTGACCTAAAACGTGAACCCCATAGCAACAAGGGCCGGGTGCTGGCCTCGAAAGCCTCGCCGCGCCAGAACCGTTGACTCCGCTATTTTGGGGTAGCTGGGAACCTTCGTTATTTCTCAGGGTTAGGCGCCGGACATTGGAGCTGATGCTAATGAATTATCTCTGGCTAGTGGCAGGAGGAGCAGCTCTTCTGGGGGTTGCTCTTGCTTTCGGAATGATCAACCAGGATGGGCAGAGGTCCGTCCTCGCCATATCGGGTGCATTTGTCGTTGCTATCGGCGCGCTCGGGCTCGGCCACTATGTCGCCGGTGCGTCGACGGCCCCGATGCGGGCGTCGGACAGGGAAGAGTCGCAGCAAAAGCTTCCGGCACCCGCGACGACCGAGAAGGACCTGCCAGGGAGATGACGCCTAAGAAATCGCTGATCGGTGAAAGACATAACTAAGCCATCAGCAGGAAGTGCATCGTGACCAATTTTGCGGGCGTCTCGGAGCGCTAGTTCGCCTCGGTTCTGGAGTCCTGACGGATGAAGAGCGTTTCGAACTGATGGCCGATCTGGAGATGCGCAGCGCATGCTCGAAAGCCGCAACATCGCCCAGAGCATGTCACGCAAGGGCAACTGCCTCGACAACGCCGCAATGGAGAGCTTCTTCGCCACCCTCAAATCCGAGTTCTTCCACCCCAATCGCAGTATCGAAAGTCTGAAAGAGGGGGTTGAGGACAATATCCGATCGATAGTCACTGCACTGCCGAGCGAGGCGATGATGACGGTTTCGAAAACCCCAAGACCGGCCGGAACGTGGCTGAGCACGCCGAGCCCGACCGCGATCGCATAGACCGCCAGGAACACAGGCCAGCTGATCGCGGTCTGGGGCAGGAGAACGTAAAGGACGGTCGCAGACGCAGCGACATCGAATGCGGTAACTAGGAACTGGCGCAACCATGTGCGCGAATCCGGCAGGCAGACGGCGATCGGTCCGAGATTGACCACCCTCCCATCCCGTCCGAGATAGACCACCACGCCGAGCGCCGTCAGGATCGCCCGGCAATGATCCGCAGCAGCAGTGCATTGGTGTTGATCAGCGGCCCGATTTCATCTGCTATGATCATCAGCGCGATCGCCGTGAAGCTCGCAATCCCGAGACCGAAAGACAGCGTGACGAAGGCGATGACGCGGCCGATATCCTCCGGCGTGAGGCCGAGACGTGAATAGGACCAGTAGCGGATGGTGCCGCCCGAAACCCGCGGCATTGCCGACCGCGTAAGCGCTGAAAGCCGTGAGCGCGACATGCGAAAAGGGCAACTTCCTGCCGATATAGTCGGTGGCTTTCAGATCGTAGAAGATCAGCGCAAAGAAACTGAGACCAGTGAAGAGAACTGCGAGAAGGATCGCGCTGGCGCGGGTAGTAGCCAGCGCATTAACGACGTCGTCGTAGCTAACTTCGTCGGTAAGCTGCGTGATCGAATATCCGACCATGCAGAAAACGATGAGCGTCGCCCCTGCGATGAGCTGGGTACGATGACGCCGGAGACGGCCGCGAAACCCGCCGGCCTTTCCGCTCTCCATCTCTCTCGAACCGTTATGACTCGTCATCTACCCGTGTCGCTCGCAGTGTGCCCAATCGTTCGGCAAAGCACTAGCAGATGCTGCGGCCAAGGATTGTTTCAAGTCGGACATCTTAATATGAAGCGCGTCGATCGCTAGTCGCCCAGACGGTGCTGTCACCTTCCGTTCCAAGTCACCTTGAGCGCGCAACCTCAGTTCCGTCCATTCCGATGGGAAATGTAAAAGGCGCTGGGCCGTGCCCGGCGAACGCATGCGACGAACATACGCCGACGCTGCCCCGCATCATGTGGCCGCAAAATCCTAATTCGACCTGCCAAACCCGATCGTGCTGGGTTTGTTCCGTGGCCACGATGGGTCGGGGGGCGAACCGGATTCGTACGGTTCCGCACGAGCGGTTGAATTCGAAATTCTTGAAATTAGGATGCGCTTATATTCCTGGGGAGGAACACATGACGCAGCACACCGGAATTACGAAGCCAGCTCTACAACCTGCCGACATCGCCATGTTGCAAGCTATTTTGCAGGGGTGGTGCCAGGAAAAATCCTGTGGCATGGGCAGTCAGGCAGCGCGGCATGTTGCTAGGGAGCTTGTTTCCTGGTTCGAGTGCGGCATCCGAGATCAACATAAACTTAGCGGCCTAGTGCGATATATGCATTTGGAAGCGCAGTCTTGCCTGCCGCCGTCGTCTGATCTTAGCGAAACCTGTGTGTCGTGATGGATATCGGTCATCTCGAATGGGAAGCCGTCGATCCCTCTACCCTCGACAGCTTCGAGCGGCAGAATGTCGTGCGGCACATCGTTGATGAGCTTCAAGAAATCTGTGATCGCGACGCCGCAAGCGGCGGTGGCGACCGATACCCGGCCCTCAATCGTCTGCTTCAGACGATCCGCGCTTCGACGTTATCGATCGCCAGCGCCGACGATGACTGTTTTCAGAGAATTGTCGATGAACTCCTCCAACTTCGCGCGACGATGACTGATCGGAGGGCTGACGAGGCCTGCAGCACTTACAATTGATAGGCGAGGCCTCGCGATGCATGTTCCGCTGCCTCCCAGATTGACCTAGCCGGGAGGCGGCTGCGACGATTTTTAAGGAACTGACCCGGGATTTGTGACAGGTGCCGCAGATGGGGCAGGAAATGCCAATATTTTACTTCGACATCGTTTCCGCTACAGGAACGATCGCCGACTTCGAAGGTACCGAGCTGGCGACAGAAGACGCCAAGCGTGAGGCCATCCGCGACGCGCGCGAATGAGTCAAGCTGTGCTTTCGGGGAAGGACATTTCCGCCAGGGAAGTTCGCGTTTTTGACGATGACGGGGGCGTTCTCCTGATCGTGCCCTTCACGGAAGCGATCCGACCTTTCGAATGACCGCCCGGCGCGTCGTCAGGCCAATCAGGCGCTCATATTCCCGCTCCGGCACGCCGTAGCATCCCGCGGCGATTTCTTCCAGTTTTTCCCTGTCGATGATCCTGACATTGCCGCGAGTGGCCCTGATCGCCCTCATCCCCTCGATGATATGCAGCTCGTTGGTGACCCCCGATCGGCGCACGCCGAGCATCAGCGCAAGGAATTCATGCGTGAGAGGTAAATCGTTTCCGATGAGGCGGTCATGGCACATCAACAGCCAGCGAGCGAGCCGCTCGTGCATATTATAACGGGCGTTGGCGAGGGCCGATTGCGCAAGTTGTATGTCGCAACAGTGAACGTAATTCAAGAATAGGTCATTGGCCGTCGGGAACTCCGCCGTTGCCCGTTTCAAGGTGCCGACGGGAACCAGAAAACCGGAGCCCTCGACCTGCAGGAAGGTCCGGTTGGGAGTTGTATCCGTCCTTAGCACGACATGGGATCCCACCATACCTTCATATCCGATATGCCCAACCTCGACAGCTTCATCTTCGACACTTGTCGCGACCATCGAGGCCAGACCGTCCTCGATGAAACAGACATGGTCGTTCGGCTGGTCGGATTCGACCAGGACGTGCCTGGTCGGCAGATGGACTTTTTCGGCATCAGCGGCGAGCATTTCGAAGGCTTCGACGGGCAGAGACTTCAGCAGCAAATTGCGAACGCTACTCTGATCGGGGATGGACATGCACGTCTCCTTCGGGAGGGAGCCCGCGCTCATACCAGCAGCCTTGATGGTCGCCTCAAGGATACGCTTATGCATCATGAAGGACATCACAGCCATATGGCCGGGGGGCTGTGTGCGGTTCTGACAATTCGAATAAATTGGGCGCCAGACGGATCAGCTATTGCGGCTTTCGAGGCAAGGTGTGAGTCGCGTGTCCGGCCTGTGCTCCCCTATCTCGAGCTCTGTCTTCATTTGCTGCACGAAGCCACGCTTTTCATCCCAGACCTTTGCCGTCGTTTTCCAATACTGAACATCTCGGCGGCAAACATTTCCGCGATCGGTGATTTCAGGCAAGATTTCGCGGCCTTTGCCTTTGTGCGTGACGATGACCGTGTCGACAGCATCATGTTCCTCATGCCTTCGGCGGCCGCCACGATCCATGCGACCGGGCGAGCACGGGCGCGTTGGTCGATGGATGGAGAGTTATCCCTGACATCTGACAACGTCGCTGCCGGCTATCCCTCCGAAGTGTTCAGTGCCGATCGCATCGACGAATTGCGAGTGCGTGGCCGGATCATGTTCACTGGCCACGCCCCAATGCCAGTTCGCTGAACCCACAAGTTGTCCACAGGGCAAAACCACGTTGATTTGCCTCAGCGACAAGGCATTCAGGTGCCAATGTCCACTCCTCCATTCGGCCTCCAACAGATTCCTGATTGACTAAATCACCAGTACGAACAAAATAAGAACATTGCCTAGAAACGAAAGGAACCACCAGCCAAGAAGACACGCAACCGCGTGACACAAACGTCCACCTGGAACGTCGTCAATTGCCAAAAAAAAGCCCCACTTTTTCTAGGAGCGGGGCAGGCTCAGGTGTACGAGTGGGCCCAACGGCGAGGTGTCATGTGGCTTTACACCTCTCCGCTCGGCGAGGCATCTTACCATCAACGAAGGCTATTGTTCCCGTGCCAGCGGATTCTTTATCTTTAATGTGTGAGGTCATGATTCCGGGGCCGTTGCGGCCTCGCGCCGGGCGCGCCGCGGACCAAAAAGGAGCCCCGCCGAAACGGGGCAGTTGCTGGAAAGGGCGGATCGCACAGGAAAGGAAGGGAAGCGGACGGCCCCGGTATGGGGCCACCTGTGCGATCCATTTTGTCCAACAAATGACAGTCGGATAAGTTCCGTGCGGTTCCGCACCAAATGGCCATTTCCTCGCGAGCTATTTGCCCGTGAGGTCGACCTGCATATCGCTATCGATTGCCTCAACAAGAGCCGCCGGCGACGATTCACCGGCGAGTACCTTATCGATAGCAATACCCATGGCCTTTTGGCCTTGAACGCTTTGCATTGAGACCTGGCGGTCCTGACACCACTGCCTAACGGCATTGGAGACCAGTTCAATGCCATGATCATCCAGATAAAGGAGACTTAGCAGCGACATAACCTGCTCCTCCGCCGAGATTAACCGCCTATGGATTCAGATAGGTTCTCGACGCGGCTCTTCAAGATGCTTGTGCCGTCTGCCGCTCGTGAGTAACGGCTGCGGAGGCGAGCAGGATCTGCAATAGGTGGCGCGCGTTGACCTGGGTAATCATCGCGGCCAGTTCGTTGCCCGAAATGATCCGATATTGATGATCGCCGATATGGTAGAGGATTTCTATCGCCCTGAGGTCGCTGGAGAACTTTCCTACATATTCGACAGCATTTAAAAGGGAGCCGAACTTTTTGTTCAGGGTGCCGTCGAACCAGTTGTGCACTGTTATCGGCATGGTGGAGTTCATTGATAGGTCGCTCCCTTTACGCAAGTTTAACGAGAAATACGCATAGCGGAAAACAACCTGCCGTACGAACGTAAAGAGCGGTTTAGGTTACCGGAAGGTTGACATCGCACGGGGATGTCGGTTGAGCCACGCTAGATGGCGTTGGATCAAGAAACGTCCCTACCCAGCCTAGTGCCGTAAGGATTACCCCCGCGTGAGCGGGGGATGAATGTGGGGGGTGACTTGTAAATCTCGCCTTTGGCGCTGAAAATTGGCTGTAGACGAACCTGCATCACATTACAATAAATTACTTTGTGGAGTTATCTTATCCACATCCTGGTATCTACCGGAATGTCTGTTTGCGCGACGAAAGCATTAACCGTCGCGCCATAGAAATTTGAGCTACAACTGCCGCTCGATATTTGATATTTCATTCTTGGCCGCTCAGCGATCATTTGCTTAACCCCGAGCACTAACTCTCCTGTGCGTTGGGCGGCCGCTAATGTACTGAAAAAGGCCATTTGGCTTGTCGCCGGTTGTCAGCGATCAGTCGGCATGTGGTCTTCCAAGCTGCTGATCGTGCCGCCGGACGCGGTGATATCAAGCCAGGGCTTCTCACAAGCCGCGTCAACGCGTCCTCGTCCCTGACCCCGTGTTGAAAGGACTCTGATTTCCGAGCTCAATCATCGCGTCAAGAACATGCTTGCGGTTACTATCAGCATCGCGACCCAGACACTGAACTCCGCCTCTTCGCCAGAAGCATTTCACGAAGCGTTTATCGGCCGATTGAAGGCGATGTCACGGACCTACGGGCTGCTGTCGCGAGAGCATTGGAAGGAGGCCTCTGTGCACGAGTTAATCTCAGCGGAACTTTCACCCTTCGCGGCGGAGCGTATCACGGTCGAGGGCCCGAACCTGAAACTCAATCCCGAGCGTGGGCTCGCCTTGGGAATGGTCATTCACGAACTCACAACCAACGCTGCGAAATATGGAGCCCTGAGCAATGGCGAGGGCCAGATAGACGCCCGGTGGAATGTTCGAAATGAACGATCGGACTTCACCCAGGCAACGCGCAGTCGGACTGCGACAGTGCCGTTCGTCAACCTGGCGGATGTATTGGACGCGGCATCAGGGCTTCTGGCAACCGTCTATCCCTTCAATCGGTCCGTGTGCCTTTTGGGAGTGACGCTGTCGTCGCTGACCAGTGATCAGCCAAGTGATGCCACAGAGAGCCAACCGCAACTCGACCTCAATTTGTAGCAGGAACGAGGCGCCGAAAACAAAACAGCCTGCCGCGGAGGAGATGCGGCGAGCGCTTGGCACGATTACTTCGATGGGCAGCGTTCCTCGAACAGGCGATCAAGCGGCTCGCCAAATCGTCGAAGCAGGCCGCTTGAACGCGCGGTTCGTTAGATACCATAGCGCCGATCGAGTTCTTTCAGCGCGGACTGTACCTCATCGATCGAAATCGGCTCTGGCATTCCCGGCACCTGCCGGAGAGCCGGCATCGAATCGATAGCGTAAAAGTCGGAGGCCCAGGCCGCGAGGATCGTTCGCTTATCATCGACGGAAAGAGCCGGCGCTCTCACCACATCGATTGGCCGCCGAAGCTGCATACCCTGAAGCAAGACCGCAGGACCCATCGCCATCGCGTTGCTGGCCGCCTGCTGCAACATGTCATGCGTCATCGGACCACCTCACTGTACGTGTGGATCGCGGTCACGCCGCAGGCGTGAGACCGCGATCATATTGGTTTCCGGCGCCAGCAGATCGTGTTTCTCGGCGAAGGCCGCAAACAGGCCCCGCGCGGTTTCTGCTTCGATCTCGCCATGCAGTGCCGCACTGCAGGCCTTCAGCGCAATCGCATGCGCGCTGTCCCTGAGTGACGTCGAACACTCGGAAAGATGCCGGTAGGCATCCATGACGCTGCGAACCTCTGCTGGGAAGCCAAGGCCGACAAAAATGGAAACAGGCTGTTTGAACATATCGGGTTTCATCGCTCTCTCCTTTCCAACCCGGAATGTTAATGGGCGCCGTCGTGACGGCGCCCTTGTTCTCCGGCCAAGCGGGGTCAAGCGGCCTTCTGCGCTTCGATTTGCGCGGGCGCGAAAGCCCCAGCGCTCTGGATGGAGATCTTGCGCGGCTTCAACGCCTCCGGGATCTCGCGCACCAAATCAATCGACAGTAGACCGTTGCTCAAGTCAGCTCCGTTCACCCTGACATGATCGGCGAGTTCGAACCGGTGCTCGAACGGCCGGCCGGCAATGCCGCGATGCAGGTAGCCGTCGGTGGCCGCTTCCTGCTTCTTGCCGGTGACCGT
>NZ_JACHYZ010000015.1:0-141597 GCF_014193215.1 Rhizobium sp. BK112 | reverse complement strand
ACGCCGGCTTCGTTCTTGAGCTTGTCGACCAGCTCGGCGACCGACTTGACCTTGACGCCGGCCTTGCGGCCGGATGGCTCCTCGGTCTTCAACACCTTGAGGCGCGGTGTGGTGGCAACACCGAAATCGGCAGGAGACTTCTTGTCGAGCGGCTTCTTCTTCGCCTTCATGATATTAGGCAGCGAGGCATAACGCGGTTCGTTCAGGCGCAGGTCCGAGGTGACCACCGCCGGCAGCTTGATCTCGATCGTCTGCAGGCCGCCATCGACTTCGCGGGTGACGGTCGCCTTGCCATCGTCAATCTCGATCTTCGAGGCGAAGGTCGCTTGGGGCATGCCAAGCAGTGCCGCCAGCATCTGGCCGGTCTGGTTCGAATCGTCGTCGATCGCCTGCTTGCCGACGATAACAAGGCCGGGCTGTTCGGCATCGGCGACAGCCTTGAGGATCTTGGCAACCGCCAGCGGCTCGACCGCATCGTCGGTCTCGACCAGGATCGCCCGGTCGGCGCCCATGGCGAGTGCCGTCCTCAGCGTCTCCTCGGCCTTGGCAGGACCGATCGACACCACGACCACCTCTTCGGCCTTGCCGGCTTCCTTCAGCCGCAGCGCCTCTTCCACCGAGATCTCGTCGAACGGGTTCATCGACATCTTCACATTGGCAAGCTCGACACCCGTGCCATCCGGACGAACCCGGATCTTCACGTTGTAGTCGACAACCCGTTTGACTGGCACGAGAATTTTCATCGGTTTTCCCTATGCAAGCGTGTAGGCGGTTTTGACCGAGGTGTAGAATTCCGCGGCATATCGGCCCTGTTCGCGCGGGCCGAAGGACGAGCCCTTGCGGCCGCCGAACGGCACGTGGAAATCGACACCGGCCGTCGGCAGATTGACCATGACCATACCGGCTTCGGCATTGCGCTTGAAATGCGTCGCATGTTTCAAGCTGGTGGTGGCGATCCCGGAGGAGAGGCCGAAGCTGGTATCATTGGCGACGGCGAGCGCCTCGTCGTAATCCTTCACCCGGATGACGGCGGCGACCGGGCCGAAGATTTCCTCCCGCGCGATCCGCATCTGGTTCGTCGCTTCGGTGAAAAGTGCGGGTTCGAGATAGAAGCCGGGTGTCGCCCGTTCCAGCCTGTTGCCGCCGAAGGCGAGCCTTGCGCCTTCCTGTCGGCCGATATCGATATAGTCGGTGTCCTGCCGCAACTGGCCTTCATCGACGACGGGGCCGATATGCGTGCCGCTCTTCAGAGCATCGTCGACGACAAGCCCCCCAAGACGTCTGGTAAGTGCCGCCACGAAGCGGTCGTGAATGCCTTCCGTCACGATCAGTCGTGAGGATGCCGTGCAACGCTGGCCGGTGGAGAAGAAGGACGAATTGACGGCCGCCTCGACGGCGACCTCGAGATCGGCATCGTCAAGGACCACGAAGGGGTTCTTGCCGCCCATCTCCAGCTGGAACTTGCGATTATGCTCGATCGACGCGAGCGCGACACGCTTTCCTGTCGCTGCCGACCCGGTAAAGGTCAGGGCGTTGATATCGGGGCTGTCGAGCATCGTCTGGCCGACCACGCTGCCGCGTCCCATGACGAGATTGACGACACCGGCCGGCGCGCCCGCCCGGTGAAGGATCTCGACCAGGGACCAGGCCGAGCCCGGCACCAGATCGGCGGGTTTCAGGACGACCGTATTGCCATAGGCAAGGGCCGGCGCGATCTTCCAGGCGGGGATGGCGATCGGAAAGTTCCAGGGCGTGATCACTCCGACGACGCCGACCGGTTCGCGGGTGATGTCGATGCCGACGCCGGGGCGAACCGAGGGCAGCGTTTCTCCCGACAGCCTGAGAACCTCGCCCGCAAAGAAATCGAAGATCTGGCCGGCGCGGGTGACTTCGCCGATTGCCTCGGGCAAGGTCTTGCCTTCCTCGCGGGCCAGCAGGCGTCCGAGCTCCTCCTTGCGCGCCAATATCTCGTCGCCGGTCTTCTTCAGAATGGCATGGCGGATCAGGATCGGCGCTTGGGACCAGGCTGGCAAAGCCGACTTTGCGGCCGCGATGGCAGCCCTGACGTCATCGGCATTGGCGCGGGCAAATTCGCCGACGACGTCATGGGTGTTGGACGGGTTTATGTTCGCCGAAGCGTCGCCGGCAACCCATTCCCCGGCGATCAGGTTCTTGTGCAGCATGGAAATCCCTGCGTTCAGTGCAGCCCGAGATAGGCCTTGCGGACGTCTTGGTTGTCGAGAAGGGCGGCGCTGTCGCCGGAGAGATGAATGCGGCCGTTGACCATGACATAGGCCCGCTGGGAGAGCTTCAAGGCGTGATTGGCATTTTGCTCGACGAGAAATATCGTTTTGCCCATTGCGGCGATTTCCCGCAAAACCTCGAAAACGCGCTTGACGATCAGCGGCGCCAGGCCGAGCGAGGGTTCGTCGAACAGGATCAATTCGGGCCGCGCCATCATGGCGCGGGCGATGGCGAGCATCTGCTGCTCGCCGCCGGACATGGTGCCGGCGGTCTGGTTTCGACGTTCCTTGAGACGCGGGAAGAGCTCGAACATGGTGTTCCTGTCTTCTTCGAAATGGGCCATGCCGATCGGTGTCGTGCCCATCATCATATTCTCCTCGACGGACATCTCCTGGTAGATCTGCCGGCCCTCCGGAACGAGCGCGATGCCACGCCGGGAAATCCTGCTGGTCGGCATATGGGAGATATCTTCGCCACGATGCAGGATCTTGCCCGATGAGGCGCGCGGGGCGCCGAAAATAGAAGAAAGCAGTGTGGTCTTGCCGGCGCCGTTTGCACCGATCAGGCTGACGATCTCACCGGCGGAGATGTGGACGTTTACCGCCTTCAGCGCTTCGACCGCGCCGTAATGGGCATGGACGCCGGCGAATTCGAGAAGCGGTACCTGCGTGTCGGACGATTGGCTCATGCTGGTACCTCTTCTTCGCTGACACCGAGATAAGCGGCGACGACGGCCGGGTCATTGGCGACATGCTCAGGCGTGCCGTCGGAGATCACCTCGCCATGATCGAGCACGACGATGTGGTTCGAAATGCGCATGACGAGGCCCATGTCGTGTTCGATGACGAGAACCGTCTGATCGTGATCGTCACAGAGCCGCTGGATGACTTCCGCCAGATCCAGCGTTTCGGAGGGGTTCAAGCCCGCGGCTGGTTCGTCGAGGCATATGAGGCTCGGGCCCGTACACATGGCGCGGGCAATCTCGACGCGGCGCTGCCGGCCGTAAGGCAGTTCACCGGCCAGGCGGTTGGCGTCGTCGGCAAGCTTCATCTGCCCGAGCCAGTAATAGGCACGGTCGATGGCCTCTCCCTCGGCCTTGCGGAACGCTCCAGTCCGGAAAACACCGCTGAGGATGTTGTTGCGGGTGGTGAGGTGCTGGGCGATCAGAAGGTTCTCGATAACCGACATTTCCTTGAACAGGCGGATGTTCTGGAACGTCCTGGCAATCCCGGCGCGTGTCACGAGGTGCGAGCCGCCGGTAACCGGTTTCGTCACCAACTGGCCGATATCGATCGGGCCTTCGCGTCCGTTCAGCATGATGCGGCCTTCGCTGGCGCGATAGAAGCCGGTGATGCAGTTGAACATCGTCGTCTTGCCGGCGCCGTTGGGACCGATCAGGGCGGTCACCGCGCCGCGTTCGACCGAGAAGCTGACGTCCCGGTTGGCGACGATGCCGCCGAACCGCATCGTGACATTCTGCACGTCGAGGATAGGTCCGTTCATCGTCCCGCCTCCGCCTTGCCCTCAAAGGACAGTTCGGTTCCGATGCCTTCTTTCATCGAGCTCGGAAAGAAGGCCGGGCGCTTGATGCGGACCAGGCCACGCGGTTTCCAGATCATCATCACCACCATCAGAATGCCGAAGACGAGAACGCGGTATTCGGCGAATTCGCGCAGAAGTTCCGGAAGAATGGTGAGAACGAGCGCTGCCGAGATGACGCCGGCCGTCGATCCGAGGCCGCCAAGGACGACGATGGCCAGGATGAGGGCGGATTCGAAGAAGGTGAAGGATGTCGGATTCACGAAGCCCTGCTGTGCAGCAAAGAAGACGCCGGCCAGGCCACCTGTGGAGGCGCCGAGCATGAAGGCCGTGAGCTTTGTGAAGACGTGATTGACGCCGAGCGAACGACAGGCGATCTCGTCTTCGCGCAGCGCTTCCCACATGCGGCCGAGAGGGATGACGCGCAGCCGCTCCACGGCGTAGATGACGAAGCAGACGACAAGAAACAGCACGAAATAGAGAAACCAGAACCGGTAGTCCGCGCTGTAGGGGATGCCCAGATATTCATGAATGGGAACGCCGCCCTGTTTGGCGGTACGAGTGAATTCGAGGCCGAGGAAGGTCGGTGCCGGAACCGGAGCGCCGTTCGGCCCGCCGGTGAAATCAAGCCAGTTGTTCAGCACAAGACGAATGATCTCGCCGAATCCGAGCGTGACGATGGCAAGGTAGTCGCCATGCATCTTGAGAACGGGAAAGGCGAGGACCATGCCGAAGAGGCCGGCCAGGAATGGGGCGAGCACCAGAGCGCCCCAGAACCCGATGCCGAGATATTGCGATCCGAGCGCCAGGAGATAGGCGCCGACGGCGTAGAAGGCGACGTAGCCAAGATCGAGCAGGCCAGCAAGCCCGACGACGATGTTGAGCCCCAGGCCGAGCAGGCAATAGATCAGGGCGAGGATCGCGATACCCAGGAGGTATTTGTCGGCAAAAAACGGCAGGCTCAGCCCTGCGAGAAACAGCACGGCAAGGAGCAGCGCCGGCGACCTTTCCTTGCCGGTCATGACGGTCACGCCGGCACCGTTGCCTGCGATGCGCCGGGTGAGTTTTCGGCCGACGCTGCTCATCTGGAACAGCGAGAGTGCTAGACGTCCTGCCGTGACGACGGCAGCCAGCAACACCGCGCGCATCAGTTCGTTGGTGAACGAAAATCCTTCGAGCACCAGTCCCGAGATCGGGCCGAACAGGATGAGGGAGACCGTAAAGGTGAGGAGCGCTTTCCTGACGAGCGCGCGAAGGCGGTTGGATTCCATGGTTTCTTGCTCCTCTCTCAGACTTTCTGGATTTCCGGCCGGCCAAGCAGGCCATACGGTCGGAAAAACAGGAGGGTGATGAGCAACGCAAAGGCGAAGACGTCCTTGTAGTCGGTGCTGACATAGCCTGCGAACAGAGCCTCGGTCAGGCCGAGGACGATACCGCCGAGCACGGCGCCGGGCAGTGAACCGATCCCGCCGAGCACTGCGGCCGTGAAGGCCTTGATGCCCATCACGAAGCCGATGAAAAAGTTGAAGGAGCCGTAATTGAAGGTGACGAGCGTGCCGCCGACGGCGGCCGTGGCCGCGCCCATGACAAAGACGGTCGAAATGATCCGGTCGGTGTTCACCCCCAGTATCGCGGAGATCCGGATATTCTGCTGGGTGGCACGGCATTCGCGGCCGATCCTGGTGTAGTTGATCACATAGGTCAGTATGCCCATGGCGATCAGCGACGCGAACAGGATCACCGTCTGCATATAGGTGATCTGTGCGAAGTGGACATCGCCACCGATGCGAAACGCACCCTGGATGAGTGTCGGCACGCCCTGGTCGCGTGCGCCCTGAGCGATCTGGACATAGCTCTGCAGCATCAAGGAGATGCCGATGGCCGATATCAGCGGAGCAAGCTTGGTCGAGCCGCGAAGCGGCCGATAGGCGACGCGTTCGATCACCCAGCCATAGACGGCCGTGATCGCGCAGCTGATCACCAGCACGGATATCAAGGCGAAGGGAACCGACTGAACGCCGAAATAGCCAAGCACGGCGAGTGTGATGGCGGCGATATAGGCCGATACCATATAGACGTCGCCATGGGCGAAGTTGATCATCCGGATGACGCCGTAGACCATGGTGTATCCGACCGCGATCAGACCGTAGATCGTCCCCAGCGTGATGCCATTGAACAATTGTTGAACCAGGATGTAAAAGTCCATGGTGAACCCCTCTTATGGTTTTCGGGGATGGATAAGCCGGCCGAACCTTGCGGTCCGGCCAACTCGGGCAAAATGCCTTACTTCACCAAGACAGGGGTTCCCTTGTCGTCGAAGTTGTAGAAGACGAACTTGAAGTCCTTGATGTCGCCCTTGGCGTCCCAGGTGATTTTGCCGATGGCAGAATCGACCGTGTTGTTGCGGAGATAGTCGGCCTGGGCCTTCAGCTCGTCGCCGGCCTTCAGCGCAGCGACGATGGCCTGCGCATTGGCGTAGCCATAGAGCACGTAGTTGGCCGGCGTGATGTTGGCTTTCTTCAGCGCATCCTGGACGCCCTGCGTGGAGGGATCGGCCAGCGGATCGGGCGTCGCCGAATAATAGACGTTCTTCAGATTCTCAGGCCCGCCGGCGGCTGCGACGAGTTCCGTCTGCGCGAAAGCATCGCCGCTGACGACGACTACGTCGACACCCTGTTCCTTCAGCTGGCGGATCAACGGACCGCCTTCGGGAATGAGACCACCGAAATAAACGGCATTGGCGCCGGAGCTCTTGATCTTGGTGACGAGCGCGTTGAAGTCACGTTCGCCACGGGTCAGGCCTTCGTACATCACCGGCTTGATTCCGCGTGCTTCGATCGTCTTCTTGACGGCGTCCACCAGGCCCTGGCCATAGGTGTCCTTGTCGTGGATGAGCGCGATCTTGTCCCGCTTCAGCGTATCCAGGATGAAGCTGCCGGCGACGACGGCCTGCTGGTCGTCACGGCCGCAGCCACGGAACAGGTTGTCGAAACCGCGATCGGTCACGGTCGGATTGGTCGAGGACGGCGTCATTTCGAGGATGCCGGCATCATTGTAGATTTCCGAAGCGGGGATCGTGTTGGACGAGCAGAAATGCCCGATCACGGCCTGGACCTTGTCCTGATCGACGAAACGATTGGCGACGGCAACGGCCTGCTTCGGTTCGCAGGCGTCGTCACCCTTCACCAGTTCAATCTTCTTGCCATTGATGCCGCCCGACGCATTGACGTCGCTGACATAGGCGGACACGCCGCTGAACACCTGCTCGCCGAAGGTCGCATTGGCGCCGGTATAGGGGCCGGCGACGCCGATCTTGACCGTGTCGGCGGCCAAAGCGCTGGAAAACAGCAAGGCGGAGGCCACAGCGGTGGCGCTCAGAAGTTTCGAGATGGATTTCATGTGCTTTTCCCTCTGGTTGAAGCTCTCTGGTTTTGGTGGCTCTTGACGCGGTTTAGTCCGCGTTCATGCTTCGCATCAAAGGCGAAGCTATTATTTTTGTTGGATAATTTCTCTTTCCCGAAGTTGCGGAGAAGAGCGGATTTCGAGATTTTCGATCCTTTTCTTAATTGACACTTATATGATAAGTGACATATACGAAGATCGTCAAGCGGAAATGTTGCAGTGTCGTTTGCAACAGTGAAGAATGGCACGGCGCATGGCCGCGCGAGCGCGGCCTCCAACGTTAAGAAAGCGGGGAACAAGACGGTGAGCAGCACGCCACGAAACTGCCGGGTGGGCGTCGATATCGGCGGCACCTTTACGGATATCGCTCTCGACCTCGATGGGACGCTCCACTCGACGAAGATCCTGACGGATTATACGGCACCGGAGCGGGCGATCCTCAAGGGCGTGAAGGCCGTCGCCGACATGGCGGGTATCGCTCTTTCAGAGATCGGTATCCTCATTCATGGCACGACGCTCGCCACCAATGCGCTCATCGAGCGGCGCGGCGCCAAAACCGCCTTCGTGACGACGGAAGGTTTTCGTGACGTGCTCGAGATGCGCACTGAGAACCGTTTCGAGCAGTATGATCTCAATATCTCCCTGCCGCCGGCGCTCATTGCCCGCGCCGACCGCTTCGTCATCCGGGAGCGTATCGATGCGCAGGGCAAGGTTCTGCTCGCTCTGGATGAGGCTTCGGTCGCAGCCGTCGTCGAGAAGGTTGCCGCCGGCGGCTATGAAAGCGTCGCGGTCGGCTTCATTCATGCCTATGCGAATGGCGCGCACGAAGTCGCCGTCCGCGATGCGATCCTGAAGCGCCTTCCCGGCATTTCCGTTTCGATCTCGTCGGAAGTTTCGCCGCAGATGCGCGAGTTCGAGCGCTTCAACACGGTTTGCGCCAATGCCTATGTCAAGCCGGCGATCAAATCCTATCTCGACCGTCTCGTCGTGTCGCTGAAGGAGATCGGAGTCGGCTGCCCGGTCTTCATGATCCATTCCGGCGGCGGGATCGTCTCGGTCGAGAGCGCCTCCGAGTTTCCGGTGCGTCTGGTCGAATCCGGTCCGGCGGGCGGCGCGATCTTCGCGGCCGACATCGCCCGTCAACATGGTCTCGATACGGTTCTTTCCTTCGATATGGGTGGCACGACCGCCAAGATCTGCCTGATCGAAAACCAGGTGCCGAAGACGGCCAAGACGTTCGAAGTCGCGCGCACCTATCGATTCCGCAAGGGATCCGGCATGCCGATTTCCATCCCCGTCGTCGAGATGGTCGAAATCGGCGCGGGCGGCGGTTCGATCGCTTCGGTCGACGCAATGCGCCAGATCCGCGTCGGGCCGCACTCGGCGGCCTCGGAGCCCGGCCCGGCCTGTTATCAGCGCGGCGGCAAGAACCCCACCGTCACCGATGCTGACCTGATCCTCGGCAAGCTCGATCCCGCCAATTTCGCCGGCGGCGCCATCCCGCTTTCCGTCGAGGCGAGCCGCCGCGCGATGAGCGACGATATCGGCTCGGTCATCGGCCTCGATCCGGAAGCATCAGCTTACGGCACCTGCGAAATGGTCGACGAAAACATGGCCAATGCCGGCCGCGTCCACACCGTCGAGAACGGCAAGAACATTTCCGATTTCACCATGATCACCTTCGGTGGCGCCGGGCCGCTGCATGCCGCGCGCCTCTGTGAAAAAATGGGTATCTCGACCTTCCTCGTTCCGCCGGGTGCCGGCGTCGGTTCGGCGATCGGCTTCCTCAAGGCGCCGTTCGGCTATGAGTCCGTCCGCAGCGCCGTCTTCAACCTGTCGAATTTCGAATATTCCGAGGCCAACCGGCTCCTGCAAGCCATGAAGGCTGAGGCGCTGGGCTTCGTCGAAGGCGGGCTCGATGCGGGCTCCCCGGTGATCGAACGCACGCTGTTCATGCGTTATGCCGGGCAGGGCTGGGATATCCCGGTCCCGCTTGCCGATGACAATTTCGACGCCGCGAGTGCTGAGACGATCGCCGCCTCGTTCGAAAAGGAATATGAGCGTTTCTTCGGCCGCGCCATCGAAGGTCTCGATATCGAGATCGTCAGCTGGTCGGTCAAGGCGAGTTCGCCGCTGCCGCCGGTGGAGCGCGTATCCTCCATCGCCGAAGGCAATGTCGTGCAGCCGGGCAAGACCCGCCGCCTGTTCGAGGCTGCGCAGGGCGCCTATCTCGAAGCGGGCATTCACGAGCGTACCGGCCTGACGCCCGGCGACGTGGTCAAAGGCCCCGCCGTCATCGTCGAGCGCGAGACCTCGACGGTTCTCACCGCCTCTTTCAAAGCCGTCGTTCAGCGCGATGGCTGCCTTCTCGTAACCCGGATCTGAGGATAGTCACATGAACCAATCCATGATCGATATCCATATGCAGGTCATGTGGAACCGGCTGATCTCCGTCGTCGAGGAGCAGGCGCAGACGCTGATCCGCACGGCCTTCTCCACCTCCGTACGCGAGGCGGGCGATCTGTCGGCCGGCGTCTTCGACCTGGAAGGCCGCATGCTGGCGCAGGCGGTTACCGGCACGCCCGGTCACGTCAACGCCATGGCAGAATCCGTCGCGCATTTCATTGCCGATATCGGGCCGGACAATATCTTCGAAGGCGACGTCTACATCACCAACGATCCATGGAAGGGAACGGGCCATCTGCACGACATCACCGTCGTCACGCCCTCCTTCCATCACGGCAAGCTGGTCGGTTATTTTGCCTCGACCGCGCATGTCGTCGATGTCGGTGGTCGCGGTTTCGGCCCGGATGCCCGCGAAGTCTATGAAGAGGGCATCTTCATCCCGATCATGAAATTCTTCGAGCGCGGCGAGCTGAACCGGACGCTGATCCATATTGTGCGCAACAATGTTCGCGAAAACGATAAGGTCGTCGGCGACTTTTATGCGCTCGCCGCCTGCAATGAAACGGGCCATCGCCGGCTCGTCGATATGCTGACGGAATTCAATCTTCCTGATTTGTCGACGATCGGCGGCTTCATCCTCAAGCACAGCCGCGAGGCAACGCTGGAGCGGCTGCAGAACCTTCCGCATGGCTCCTGGAATTATAGCCTCGATCTCGACGGCTATGATGAGCCGGTGCATCTCGCCGCAAAACTTACCATCGGTCCCGAGGGGGTCGTGGTCGATTTCGATGGCACCTCCGGCATGAGCAAGTTCGGCATCAACGTGCCGCTCGTCTATGCCAAGGCCTATGCCTGTTACGGCATCAAATGCGTCGTGGCGCCGGAAATTCCCAACAACGCCGCCTCGCTCGCACCCTTTGACGTCGTGGCGCCGGAGGGCTGCATCCTCAATGCCAAGCGGCCGGCGCCGGTCGCCGTCCGCCACGTTCTCGGCCATTTCGTGCCGGACCTCGTGCTCGGCGCGCTGCATCAGGCGCTTCCGGGCCAGGTGCCGGCGGAGGGTGCCAGCGCACTCTGGAACCTGCATATGAGCGTGCGCCCCGTCTCCGATCAGATCGGCGGCAAGGGCGCGGAAATCCTGATGTTCAATTCCGGCGGCTCCGGCGCGCGTGCCGCTCTCGATGGCTTGAACGCCACCGCCTTTCCGAGCGGCGTGCACACGATGCCGATCGAGGCGACGGAAAATGTCGGCCCCGTCATCATCTGGCGCAAGGAGTTGCGCGAGGGGTCCGGGGGTGCCGGCGCGCAACGCGGCGGTCTCGGTCAGATGATCGAGATCGAAGCGGCCGAAGGCTTCAGCTTCCGCTTCTCCGCCATGTTCGACAGGCTCGGCCACCCCGCACGCGGCCGCGAAGGCGGACAGAGCGGCACGGCCGGCGCCGTTGTGCTCGACGACGGTACGGTTCTCAAGGGCAAGGGGCTGCAATTCGTACCGGAAGGCCGGCGCCTCGTTCTGTCGCTTCCGGGCGGCGGCGGTTACGGCGATCCGGCAAATCGCCCGACTGACGCGATCGAACACGACCTAAGGCATGGATACATCACCGAAGAACAGGCTGAAGCCTACGGCAGGGGCCGGACCCAGGGAGGCAAGGCATGAATATGATTGCATTCGAAAGCACGCGCGTCGCGACGATCAAATCCTCGCCGTCCATGGCGGTGTCGATCGCCGCCAAGGCGATGCGGGCCAAGGGAGAGCATGTCGTCGACCTCTCGCTCGGCGAGCCCGATTTCGATACGCCCGATCATATCGTCCAGGCGGCGATCGAGGCGATGCGCAAGGGGCTTACCCGCTATACCGCGCCGGACGGCCTGGTGGAGCTGCGCGAAGCGATCGTCGCCAAGTTCAAACGCGAGAACGGCCTTGACTACGCCATGGATGAGATCTCCATCGGCAACGGCGCCAAGCAGATACTCTTCAATGCATTCCTGGCAACGCTGGAGCCCGGCGACGAGGTGGTCGTGCCGGCGCCTTACTGGGTCTCCTACACCGACATCGTCATCCTGCATGGCGGCATTCCCAAAACCGTGCCTTGCGGTGTCGAGGATGCCTTCAAAATCACAGCCGAGCGGCTGGAAGCAGCCATCACGCCGAAGACGCGATGGTTCCTGTTCAACTCTCCCTCCAATCCGACGGGGGCGATCTATACGGCGGACGAACTGAAGGCGCTTGGTGCGGTGCTGGCGCGCCATCCCCACGTGGCGATCATGTCGGATGAGATCTACGAACATATCGTCTGCGGCGAGGTGCCCTTCACGTCCTTCGTCGTCGCTTGCCCGGAGCTGAAGGACCGGACGCTCATCATCAACGGCGTATCCAAGGCCTATGCCATGACGGGATGGCGCCTCGGTTATGCGGCCGGCCCGCGGGAACTGACCAGGGCCCTGAACAAGCTTCAGTCCCAGAGCACGACCTGCCCGTCCTCCATCACCCAGTTTGCCGCCGCGGCAGCGCTCAATGGTCCCCAGGACTTCGTCACGACGGCGGTTGCCGAATACAAGGCGCGCGGCGAACTCGTTGCAAGGGGCTTCAGCGCGATACCCGGTCTTGAGGTGCGAGCACCGGAAGGGGCCTTCTACCTCTTTCCAAAATGCGCCCACTATATCGGCAAGACGGCGCCCGACGGCGCCAGGATTTCCAACGATACCGAATTGGCCTCCTATCTCCTGAGGGAAGGCAAGGTCGCAACCGTTCCGGGTGCCGCTTTCGGTGTCGAACCCTATATTCGCCTTTCCTTCGCGACATCGCGCGACAATCTTGCCATTGCCATCGAGCGCACCGCCGATGCACTGGCCAAACTTCGCTAAAGGGAAAATTCGATGACCGATTATCAGCGCACGCTTCTGACCGGCGCGGCCGGCGCTCTGGGAACCCAGTTGCGCGAATCCGGAACAAGGCTCGGCAAGATCGTCAGGCTGTCCGCACGCAAGCCCTGCGACAACCTCGCGCCGCACGAGGAAGATTTCCCGGCGGACCTTTCCGACTTCGACGCCGTTTCCAAAGCCGTGGAGGGTTGCGACGCCATCATTCATATGGGCGGCCAGGGGCTGGAAGCTCCCTGGAACACCATCCTCAACGCCAATATCGTCGGCAGCTACAACATCTATGAGGCGGCGCGTCAGCATGGCGTCAAGCGCATCGTCTATGCCAGCTCCGTTCACGCCATCGGGTTTTACGAGCGCACCGAGACGATCGACGGCAACGTGCCGACCCGCCCGGACAGTCTTTACGGCGTGTCGAAGACCTTCGTCGAAAACCTCGGCCGTTACTATTTCGACAAGTTCGGGATCGAGACCGTGAGCTTGCGCATCGGCTCGTCCTTCCCTGAGCCGACGGACCGGCGCCATCTCATCACCTGGCTTTCCTATCGCGATTGCCGCCAGCTCGTCGAAAAGAGCCTGTCGGCCGAACGCGTCGGCTTCATGGTCGCCTATGGCATGTCCGACAACAGCCAGGCCTTCTGGGACAACCGCACGGCGGCATCGCTTGGATACAAGCCGGAAGACAGCGCCGACGATTACGCGGACAAGGTCTTTGCGAAGACGAAACAAGGCGATCCCAACGATCCGGCGGTGCGCTTCCAGGGCGGCAGCTTTGCCGCTGCCGGCCATTATGAAGACGAGAAAAAGTGAGACGCCCCGATGCAAGCTTCCAAGTCGTCCTATGACGTGGTGATCGTCGGCGGTGCAGTGGTCGGCAGTTCGACGGCATATTTTCTGGCGACCAACCCCGATTTCAACGGATCGGTCCTGGTGATCGAGAAGGACTGGACCTATCAGCGGTCGGCCACCGCGCTCTCTTCCAGCTCCATCCGTCACCAGTTCTCGAATGCGATCAATGTCAAAGTCTCGCAGTTCGGGACGGAGTTCATCCGCAACTTCAAGGAAAACGTCGCCATCGACGACGACACGCCGGAGATCGGTTTTCATGAGGCCGGGTATTTGTTCCTCGCCGAGGACGAACGCGGCGATCAGGTTCTCCGGCGCAATCACGAGACCCAGATCTCCTGCGGGGCTGATGTGACGCTGCTCGATCCTGACGGCCTCGGCCGGCGGTTTCCCTGGCTGAACCTGGAAGGGCTGACGCTCGGCAGCACCGGCGAACGGGGTGAGGGCTGGTTTGACAGCGTCGGCCTGCTGCAGGGCTTCCGCAAGAAAGCGCGCTCTTTGGGCGTCGAATATATCGAAGACGAAGTCGTTGCCGTCAACAGAGAGGGAGACCGCATGGTTTCCGTGTCGACGAAGAGCGGCCAGACGATCGCTTGCGGCACGATGGTCAACGCATCGGGCACCAACGGTAAAAAGGTCGCCCGCATGGCCGGGCTCGACGTTCCCGTCGAGCCACGCCGACGCTCGCTGTTCGTCGTCGATTGCCGCACACCGCTCGAAGGAAAGGTCGGCCTGACGATCGACCCCACCGGCGTTTTCTTCCGGCCCGAGGGCAAATTCTATCTGATGGGTACCTATCCCAAGCACGATCCGGAGGTCGATCCCAACGATTTCGACGTCATGCACGACGAATTCGATGAGGAAATCTGGCCGATCATGGCGAACCGGGTTCCGGCCTTCGAGGCGATCAAGGTCGTCAATTCCTGGGCCGGCCATTACGACTATTGCACCCTCGATCACAACGTCGTCCTCGGACCGCATACAGAGGTCAGCAATTTCCTCTTCGCAAACGGCTTTTCGGGGCACGGTCTCCAGCAATCGCCGGCGATGGGACGGGGTCTCTCGGAACTGATTGCCTATGGCGGCTTCAAGACGCTCGATCTTTCGCCATTCGGCTACGAACGAGTGACGGCAAACCGGCCCTTCCTCGAAGACGCCGTCATTTAACGCACAAGGAGAGGGGCTCCCGATGAGAAATGAGACATTGAAGCGCAGCGGCGGCCAGGTGCTCGTCGATGCCTTGCGCATCCACGGTGTCGAGCGCGTGTTCGGCGTGCCGGGCGAAAGTTATCTTGCCGCCCTCGACGCCTTTCACGACATGGAAGACGCCATTGAATTCATCGTCTGCCGGCAGGAAGGCGGGGCTGCCTATATGGCGGAAGCCTACGGCAAGATGACCGGCAAACCCGGTATCTGCTTCGTGACCCGCGGGCCGGGCGCGACCAACGCTTCCGTCGGTGTGCATACGGCTTTCCAGGATTCGACACCGATGATCCTGTTCGTCGGCCAGGTGGCGCGCGACCAGATGGAGCGCGAAGCGTTCCAGGAGATCGATTATCGCCGCATGTTCGGCCAGATGGCGAAGTGGGTCGTCGAGATCGAGGATGCCGCCCGCATTCCCGAGCTCATCAGTCAGGCATTCCACAGAGCCGTCAACGGTCGGCCCGGGCCGGTGGTCGTCGCTCTTCCGGAAGACATGCTGACCGATATGGTCGATGTCGCCGACACCCCGACTTACAAGAAGGTCGAGGCCTTTGCCGGCGAACCGCAATTCGAAGAATTGCTCGGCCTTCTCTCCGAGGCGAAGCGCCCAATGGTCGTCGTTGGCGGCGGCGGCTGGACGCAGCAGGCTGTTGTCGACCTGAAGGCGTTCTCGGAAGCCTTCAGCCTGCCGATCGCCGCGTCCTTTCGCTGCCAGGATCTGTTCGACAATAGGCATGAGAATTATGCCGGCGATCTTGGCCTTGCCGCAGGGCCGAAGCTGATCCGCCATGTGACGGATTGCGACCTGCTGATCTCCATCGGTGCCCGTCTCGGGGAGATGACGACGGGCGCCTATACGCTGATCGACATTCCAGTGCCGAAGCAGTTGCTCGTTCATATCCATCCGGGCGCGGAAGAATTGGGGCGCGTTTATCACGCGCGATTGCCGATCAATGCCAGCGTTGCGGGTTTCCTGTCGCAGGCGGCAAAGTTGAATCCATCATCTGCGCCGGTGTGGAAGGATTGGACCAGAACGGCTCATGCCGACTACCTCGAAAACCTCGCGCATCCCGAGGTCCCGGGTCCCGTGCAGATGGGCGACATCATGGAATGGTTGCGCGGCCATCTCAAGCCCGACGCCATCCTGACCACCGGCGCCGGCAACTATTCCGCCTGGGCGCATCGCTTCTATCAGTACCGCACCTTCCGCACCCAGCTCGGACCGACGAACGGTTCCATGGGCTACGGCGTACCGGCGGCGATCGCCGCCAAGATCACCGATCCCGCGCGCACGGTCGTTGCCTTTGCCGGCGACGGATGTTTCCTGATGAACGGTCAGGAACTTGCAACCGCCATGCAGTATGACGCTCGGGTGATCTTTCTCGTCATCAACAACGGCATGTATGGCACGATCCGCATGCATCAGGAGCGCAGCTATCCCGGCCGTGTCTCCGGCACCGGCCTGACGAACCCGGATTTTGCAGCGCTGGCGCGGTCCTATGGCCTCCACGGCGAGACCGTGGAAAAGACCGAGGACTTCGCCGGCGCCTTCGAACGCTGCGAGGCGTCAGGCAAGCCGGGCCTCATCGAAATCCGGATCGATCCGGAAGCGCTGACACCGAAAATGACACTGACGCAAATTCGCGAACAGGCGATCGCCCAGGGAAAGTGATTACGGCTAAGTGATTGCGGGGAAGTGATCGCAGGAAAACGCACCGCCTGAAAAGCAGGCGGTGCGCATCAATCCTCTGTTTCGCTGCTCGCCGGCTCATTGAGCATCGTGCGGTAGCGATGGAGGCTTTCCTCCAGATGGACGATCAGCGCAGCCTTGGCAGCCTTGGCATCACCTTGGGTGATCGCGGCCAGAATAGCGGCGTGTTCCTTATTGATCTTCTTCAGGTAGGTGCTGTAGCCGCGCGCCGATTGGCGATGTTTGAGCACGAGTTCGAAATTGATGCTCTCTATCACCGCTTCCAGAAAACTCGGGAAGTGGGGATTGCGGGTGGCGCGGGCGATCGCAAGATGGAATTCGAAGTCGGCGCGCGCCTCGACCTCGGCATCGTCCGTCACCAGGTTTTCAAGGTTGTCATAGGCGCGGGCGATCTCGGCCAGCGCCTCCGGCGTCCGCCTCGACGCTGCAAGGGCAACGGATTGGATCTCGACGCCGAGCCGTAATTCCAGGATCTGCATCGCCGAGCGAATGTCCTCGATGCGGCTGATCTCGAAATTGAGGGTCTTTGCGTCCTTCTCGCTGACATAGACCCCCGCACCCTGCCGCGCTGTCACCCGTCCGCCCACCTTGAGGGAGGTGAGCGCCTCGCGAATGACAGTTCGGGAAACCCCGAACTCTTCGCATAGCTGGGCACTTGACGGAATTTTCTCGCCCGGGGCATAAAGACCGGAATCGATCCGTTCCATCAGCTTTGCAACGACGATTTCCGCGAGATTGCCTCGTTGCGTGATGATTGACACTGGTTCGCTCCGGTTTTCACGATCAAATTTAGCACATATCACATATCATGCCACGTCTGATTGTGGGATGCCGGCGTTTTCAGACATTATCTTATCGATGACCTGAAAGGGGTGCGGGATGCGTTTGTTGTCGATTTCCTTCACCTGGGAGCGGCACGAATATCCGGTGGCCATGAGACTGTCTGTATCGCCTGATGCATCGACCTCCGGCTTCCAGCTCATCGCATAAAGGCGCTCGGAGATCGGCCGGTTGCGGGCCTCGTGGCCAAAGGTGCCGGCCATTCCGCAACACCCCGTTTGTGCCGCCTGAAGGTCGATGCCGAGGCTTGCGAACACTTGTTTCCATTGTGCGACGGAAGAGGGCGCATTGGTGCGTTCGGTGCAATGCGCCATCAACCGGAAGTTTTTACCCTTGGCGGAGGAGGGTGACGCGGCAAGCCGGTCAAGAGTGGTGACCAGCCATTCCTGCGGAAGAAGAATAGCCGCCTTCAGCATGCCCTTGTATTCGCTGCGAAAGGCGAGCGTCATCGACGGATCGAGCCCGACGAGCGCCACACCCGCTTCATCCAGCCGCTGAAGATAATGCGCGGTCCGCCCGGCCGCAGCCTCGAAACGTCCGAGATAGCCATGAACGTGCAGCGCTTTGCCATTAACGTGGGAAGCGGCGAGGAAGGGCGAGAGCCCCATTTTCCGCGCAAGCCTGATTGCGGCGAGGGCGACCTCAGGATCGAAATAGGCGGTAAACGCATCGGCGACGAAGATAACGCTCTGCCCCCTCTGGCGCGGCGACAAGGCCTCGATCCGCGACGGGGTCGCAAGCGGTACCCCAAGGCGGGCGGCCTCTTTCGCCAGAGAGATCCGCGGCAGGCGGGGCAGGGACGTCAGTCCGGCGACGCGCATCATCATCCTGCCGGCGCGCGTGCTGACGATAAGGTTATAGGCAGGTCGTATCCGCTGAACCAGGGGCAGGGTGGTCTCGATGGCGGCGACGAGCGGATCCTTCAGCGGACGGAGGTAACGTCCGTAATAAAGTTCGAGGAATTTGGAACGGAAGGCCGGGACGCTGACTTTCACCGGACATTGCCCCGCGCAGGCTTTGCACGCCAGACAGGTGTCCATCGCAGCGCGGACCTCATGGGAAAAGTCGTCACGATTTTGGGGGTTCAGCGAGTTGAAGGCGCGCCGCGCCAGGTTCGCCAGCGGACCGCTCCGCCGCAAGCGTTTTGCCTCCTCGCGAGCATCGATGCCCTTCTCGGCAAGCAGCTTCAGCCATTCCCGCATCAAAGCCGCGCGGCCCTTGGGCGAAAAGCGCCGATCGCGTGTCGCCTTGTAGGAGGGGCACATGGGGCTGGTTTCATCGAAGTCGAAACAGGCGCCGTTGCCGTTGCAATAGGCGGCGTTGTCGAAGGCCGAGCGGATCTCGTTGCCGATGATGCGGTCGGTCTCTCCTCGCAGCGGCACGTCGTCGATCTTCAGCAGCGCCTGGCCGGCAGGGGCTGCAATCTTGCCTGGATTGAGGCGGTTTTCCGGATCGAAAGCCCGTTTGATCTCCTGCAGGCTGGGATAGAGATCGCCGAAAAATTCCGGCACATATTCGGAACGCACGCCTTTGCCGTGCTCTCCCCAGAGCACGCCGCCATATTTGCGCGTCAGCGCCACGACGGCGTCGCTGATCTCCCGAACCAGCCGGACATGGTCGTCGCGGGTAAGGTCGAGTGCCGGCCGCACATGCAAGACGCCGGCATCGACATGGCCGAACATGCCGTAGGAAAGGCCCGCGCCATCGAGAAGCGCGCGGAATTCGCGGATATAGGGCGCGAGGTTTTCCGGCGGCACGGCCGTATCCTCGACGAATGCAACCGGTCTGACTGGCCCTTCCACGTTTCCAAGCAGGCCGACCGCCCGCTTGCGCATCGACCAGATCGCCTCGACATCGGCATGACCTCGGGCGATCGTGTAACCGGCATGGCGTGCATTTGCGCCGGTGGCAAGCGCTGCAGTCACCTCGGCGAGTTTGCGTTCGAGTTCGGCTTCATCGTCGGCCAGCACTTCGGCGATATTGATGCCGTTGGTCGCTCCGCCCGCGTCGTCCGGAAAAAAGCGGGCAATGCCGGTCCAGACGATGTCGCCTCTGGCGAGGCCGAGAACCTTTTCGTCGACCGTTTCCACCGAGGCGACGTTCAGCGCCACGAGGCTGCGGGCATCCTCCAAGGCGGTGTTGAAGTCGCCGTAGCGGATGTTGATCAGGGCCGCATGGGCGGGGATCGGCAGAAGGTTGAGTTCGGCTTCGGCGATCATCGCCAGCGTTCCCTCCGAGCCGCAGAGGATGGCATTGAGGTCGAAGCGCCCGTCGCTTCGGAAGATGTGAGCGAGGTCGTAGCCGGTCATGTAGCGGTTGAGTTTCGGAAAGATCTCGGCGATCCGGTCGCGCTTTTCCCGCGCGATCCGCTCGACTGTCCTGTGGATCTCGCCGACACGGTCCTGGCGCGCGACGATCTCCGTGAACGCCTCCGGATCGAGCGGGCGCGACCACCAGTCGGAGCCATCTACAAGCACGATGCGCAATCCCAGTACATGGTTGCTGGTCTTGCCGTAGAGGCATGACCCCTGGCCGCAGGCATCCGTGGAAACCATGCCGCCGATGGTGGCGCGATTGGAGGTGGAGAGTTCAGGCGCAAAAAACAGGCCGTAAGGCTTTAAAGCCTGGTTCAGTTGATCCTTGACCACGCCCGCCTGGACGCGGGCAATTCTCCTGACCGGGTCGATTTCGAGAATGGAATTCATGTGTCGCGAGCAGTCGACGACGATGCCCGATGTGAGAGATTGGCCGTTCGTGCCGGTTCCGCCGCCGCGCGGCGCGACGGTGATCCCGCGAAAAGCCGGCTCCGACAAGACGGCCGCCGTGATCTGCAGGTCTTCGACGCCTCGGGGGAAAAGGATGCCGGTCGGCTCGATCTGATAGATGGAGTTGTCGGTCGAAAAAACAGTCCGGCTCGCCGCGCCGGTTTCGATGTCGCCATCGAACCCCGCCTCGATGAGCCGCTGGAAGAATCCTGCAGGAGGAAGGGGGATTGAACCATGCGGCCGGAGGCGTGGAATCATTGCGAAACCTTCAGAATGCACTTGAGCTTTGTCAAGCTTGGCATATAAGTGATAACATACAATGGCAGCTGCGCAACGCAAAACACTGAGGTGGAACTTTGAAGAACCAGACCGCAATCATCGTCGGCGGCGCTTCCGGACTCGGCTTGACGACGGCCAAGCTGATGATCTCGCATGGGGCGACCAGGATCGGGCTCATCGATCGCAATGAGCAGCTGCTTGCCTCTTCGGCCGAGGCGCTTCGTGCTCTCGGCGCCGAGGTTGCGACGGCCGCTGCCGACATTTCCCGGGCGGAAACGGCTCATCGTGGGTTCAACGAGATCGCCGGCAAGCTCGGCCGGATCCATGTGCTCGTCAACAGCGCCGCCATCTATCCGAGACGTCCTATCCTCGAGATCACCGACGAGGAATGGGACCTCGAAAATGCGATCAACGTGAAGGGTACCTATCATATGATGGTGGCTGCCGTTCTTCATATGCGCCAGCACGTGAACGCGCCCGAGGTTACGGGGCGGATCGTCAATGTGACCTCGGTCGATGCTTTCAAGGCTCATCCCCAGAATGCGCATTATGCCGCAACCAAGGCGGCTGTCGTCAGTCTGACGAAATCCTTTGCCCAGGAATGCGCCAAGGACCAGATCCTTGTCAATTCCGTAGCGCCCGCCGGTTTCGCGACGGATCGCGCCAAGGAGCTCGGATTCCTGCCGGAGCTGGCCAAAGCCAGCGCCCTTGGCCGCGCGGCCGAGCCGGTCGAAATGGCGGAATGGATCGTCATGATGGCATCGAGCCGCAACACCTATGCAACAGGCGAAAACGTCGTCGTCAGCGGAGGCTACATCTATGTCTGAGCCGCTGCCCTATCGGGTCGCCGTGGTCACCGGTGCGACGAGCGGCATCGGTCGCGCCACCGTCGACAAGCTGTGTAAGATGGGGCTGACGGTCTATGCCGTTGGCCGAAGCGCCGAGGCTCTTGAAGAACTCGCTGGGGAAAGCGGGGCGAAGCCGATCCGGGCCGATGTGCGCGATACCGCCGAAATCGTCAAGCAGCTTCACGGAACTGAGGTCGATATCCTGATCAACAATGCCGGCATTCTCTCGACTCGGGCGACATTCAGCGAGATCGAACCGTCCGAAATCGATGCCATGATCGACATCAATCTCAAGGCGCCGATGCAGCTGACCCGTGCATTCCTGCCTGCCATGGTTGAGCGAAAGCGCGGCCACCTGATCTATATCGGCTCGAGCGGCGGCCAGGCGCCGTATCCGAATATGGCGGCCTACGGCCCGTCGAAGGCCGGGCTCAGCCTGTTTTGCGACAATTTGCGCTGCGACCTGCTCGGGACCTCCGTTCGGGTGACCGAGGTGGTGCCGGGCCGCGTCCAGACGGAACTTTATCGAACCGCAATGGCGGGCAATCAGGCGCGGACGCTGCTCTATGACGGCTACCGTCCGATACAGCCTTCACACATCGCCTCGATCATCTCGAGCGCCATCGAGCTTCCCGTCTTCGTCGACGTGTCGCGGATCGAAGTCTTCCCGACGGACCAGGCGACCGGCGGCGGCACCATGGTCAAATTTCCCGGGCCGTAGGCGGGCGCTCGCTTGTTTCGAAGAGACCGCGGGCCGCCTCGACCATCGATTGCAGCTGATTGGGGTCGCGTACGCCCTGTCGGTAGATCTCGATGATGATGCTCGCCATTCGTTCGGCTTCATCGCTGTCTCTTGCTATTGCGTAATCGGCGCGCAGCTTGTCGAAGACGTGCTGGCAGGTTTCAAGATCGCGGGAGTCCAGCGGTACCTGCGATCGGTTTTTGATCGTTTGAACCATCTCTATTCCCTCCGAAAGGCCCGCCAGCGAGGCCGGCGGGCCGGCAGATGTGTTAGAAATCCATGCCCGGGCCGGCGGGCAATGGCGGCGGCGCGTCCTTCTTGGGTTTCTCGGCGATCATGGCTTCGGTCGTGACGAGAAGACCGGCGATGGAGGACGCGTCCTGCAGCGCGGTGCGAACAACCTTGGCCGGATCGATGACGCCCTGCGCATAAAGGTCGCCATATTCGCCGGTCTGAGCGTTCCAGCCGTAGGCGAAGTCACTTTTCTCGCGCAGCTTGCCGACGATGACCGAGCCTTCCGCTCCGGCATTTTCGGCGATCTGCCGCGCCGGCGTCTCGAGCGCGCGGCGAACGATGTCGACACCGACACGCTGGTCGCTATTGGCGGTCTTGAGGTTGTCGAGCGCCTTGACGGAGCGCAGCAGCGCCACACCGCCGCCCGGCAGAATGCCTTCCTCGACCGCCGCCCGGGTTGCATGAAGCGCGTCGTCGACGCGGTCCTTCTTTTCCTTCACTTCGACTTCCGTCGAGCCGCCGACGCGGATGACGGCAACGCCGCCGGCGAGCTTGGCAAGACGCTCCTGCAGCTTCTCGCGGTCGTAATCGGAGGTGGTTTCTTCGATCTGGGCCTTGATCTGGGCAACACGGCCTTCGATGTCGGACTTGGCGCCCGCGCCGTCGACGATCGTGGTGTTCTCCTTTTCGATCGACACCTTCTTGGCACGGCCGAGCATGTCGAGCGTTACGGATTCGAGCTTGATGCCGAGGTCTTCGGAGATGACGGTGCCGGCGGTGAGGATGGCGATGTCTTCGAGCATGGCCTTGCGGCGGTCGCCGAAGCCAGGCGCCTTGACGGCAGCGATCTTCAGGCCGCCACGCAGCTTGTTGACGACGAGGGTTGCAAGAGCTTCGCCTTCGACGTCTTCAGCGATGATGAGGAGCGGCTTGCCGGTCTGGACGACGGCTTCGAGAACCGGCAGCATCGACTGCAGGTTCGACAGCTTCTTCTCGTGGATGAGGATATATGGGTCTTCGAACTCGGCCCGCATCTTGTCGGCATTGGTCACGAAGTAGGGGCTGAGGTAGCCGCGGTCGAACTGCATGCCTTCGACGACTTCGAGTTCGGTTTCGGCGGTCTTGGCTTCTTCAACGGTGATGACGCCATCATTGCCGACCTTTTCCATGGCTTCCGCCAAAAAACGGCCGATTTCGGCATCGCCATTGGCGGAGATCGTGCCGACCTGGGCGATTTCGGCATTGTTGGAGATCTTGCGGGCGTTGGCCTTCAGTTCCGCAACGATGGCGCCGACGGCGAGATCGATGCCGCGCTTCAGGTCCATCGGGTTCATGCCTGACGTGACGGCCTTGGCGCCCTCTTTGACGATCGCCTGGGCAAGCACCGTTGCGGTCGTGGTGCCGTCGCCGGCGATGTCGCTGGTCTTCGAGGCGACTTCACGGACCATCTGGGCGCCCATATTCTCGAACTTGTCTTCGAGTTCGACTTCCTTGGCGACGGAGACGCCGTCCTTGGTGATGCGCGGCGCGCCGAAGGACTTGTCGATCACGACGTTGCGGCCCTTCGGGCCGAGCGTCACCTTCACGGCGTTGGCCAGGATGTCGACGCCGCGCAGCATCTTCTCCCGGGCTTCGGTGCTGAATTTGACTTCTTTAGCGGCCATGTCCTCACTCCTTCATAGGCAGCCAGAGCAATTCCGGGAAAGGTGCGAAGCGGTTTTCCGTTCGGAATTGCGTCAGAAATAAAATATTGGAGCTGTTCTGCTTTTCTACGACAAGCTGAAGCGCTCCAGCGTTGACGAATGTTCGCAGGGACCTCAGGCGGCCTGCTGCTGTTCGCCCTGGGTTTCGATGACGCCCATCACGTCGCTTTCCTTCATGATCAGCAGGTCTTCGCCATCGATCTTGATCTCGGTACCGGACCATTTGCCGAACAGGATGCGATCGCCGGGCTTGACGTCGAGCGCCTGGATCTGGCCGGCATCGTTGCGTGCACCAGGGCCGACGGCGATGACCTCACCTTCCTGCGGCTTTTCCTTGGCAGTGTCGGGAATGATGATGCCGCCCTTGGTCTTGTCCTCTGACGTGACCCGGCGGACGAGAATGCGATCATGAAGCGGTCGGAACGACATGTCTTCCTCCATCGACAAACAGTGATGATGTTGCTCCCCCCGGGCCGGACCGGATGACCAATCCGGGGCGGGTGCAAGGTTCCGCACGAGCGCGCCTTGCGCGACTGATCTGGTTCGACGGCACTGCAATTTCAAGAGGGAATGAGAGAAAAATTAGCACTCTCCACCGGCGAGTGCTAACGTATTGCAGGGAACAGAAAATCGGCTCCCGCGTTCGGACTACAAGGTGGATGACACTGTGTCGAATGCGCGTTCAAGCCGCATCGAGGCTTGAATCCGGAATTTGACATTCCCAACTGTCTCATGATCGAGGCTTGACGAGCTCGATCACCGTCCCACGTCTTTTGGAGTGAGTGACATGGAAGAAAAGACCAATATAATCAGAGACCTCAGCATTGAGGAACGTGAGGAAATCTTCGTCGATATCGCTCGCACGCTGGAGGATACGGCGCGTGAGGCTCTTGTCGAAGGCAACATGCAGTTTGCGGCACTGTCCAACAACATGGCTGAAGCGATCCGCGTCAACGCCGACGAACTGGCCCGTGACGATCCCGACAATGCCGAGCTCGTGTTGCTGCAGGCGACGGCGATGATTTCGCAGTTCGAGGCCGTGCACCCCTATCGAATGGTGAGTATGGCCGTTCATTGATTGCCGCCGGCGCGTGCGGCTCGATCGCGCGCTCAAATCAATCGCCACCCACGCGGAACTCTCACTGCTTGCGAAGGTTATTGGATCACAACATCGAAGGGTGATCCATGATGACCGTCAAATCCACCGTGCCGCCCGAGAGCGGGACCGACGACGCGCGTTCCGCCGACACCGAACGGACCGAAGCCGATCGCAAGAGGGCATTGGAAACTGCCCGGGAGGCCGAACGCTTCTGGAAGGAACGGGTGGAGACGCTTTCAAAGGACGAGCACAAACGGGTGGAGGATTTTCTTCCAACCATCAACACGCCGTGAAAGTGGCTGGGCCTGTTCTTCGGACGGCTTATTTAAATGCGCTTGGAGGAGATCATGGCGATAGACAAGCACGAGCAGATACGTCGCCGTGCCTACGAAATCTGGGAGGCCGAAGGCCGCCCGGACGGCGCCGACCAGCGTCACTGGCTGCAAGCCTGTGATGAACTTGCGGGCGAGGATGAGCATGAAACACTGCAGAACCTGCTCGATGAAGACGACAGGGATGATGCAGCACTGCTCCAAGGCGCCGGCGAGAGCGGCGATTTCGATCGGCGACAAACGCCTGTCCAGGCCGCGGCGGTTCCCGTCCCTGACATCGAGATGACGACGGGCGAGAAGCCTTCCCGACAGAAGATCGGGAAGACCGAGGGCCCGTGATCGCCATGCAGCATCTCGACCATGCCATCCAAGTGGCTCTTACAGCCCATGAAGGTCAGGCAGACAAGACCGGCCGGCCGTTCTTCGAACATTGCCAGCGGGTCGCACTTCTCGTTTCCGGCGATGAGCGGCGGACGATCGCCTACCTTCATGACGTGGTCGAGAAAGGAAGCGGCTGGACGCTCGACAGGCTGAGGGAAGATGGCTTTGCGCCAGCGATCATCTCCGCCGTGGACGCTCTGACACGGCGGCCGGACGAGCCGGACGACGACTTCGTCAGACGCGCGGCATCCAACCCGCTGGCCTTGCCGGTCAAGCAGGCCGATCTCGAAGACAATCTCCGGCAGGCCGAACAGACCGGCAAGAACACCGAAAAGTACCAGCGCGGCCTGGATCTCCTGCGCGACATCAAGAGCCGACAATAGGAGCTCGGACAAATTTGCGCAGTTCGCCTGGCCGCCAAGATCGATAATGGGCCGATGGCGACCGTAACCTGACTTCCGCTGGTGCAGCGAAGGTTTTGTGCCTCATTTCATGTTTTGTTGGTAAACCACACTGTCGGGACGCCGAGCACGCCTCCCGTGCGCATCGCCGTCTTCAGTTCGTCCAGCTTGCTGAACGCCTGAGCCGCTTCAAACGTCGCAAACTCATGGGTGACGGTAATATCGTTCGGGTTGTCGATGGCGCGATAGACGGCTTGCGCTGTCACCCCATTGGCCTTCTGAACCTGATGAAACGCATCATATACCTTGCGCCAGGCGGCGTAGTCGGAGACCTCGTGCCTCACGAATAATGTCGTCATATCATCCTCCCCGATTGCATTTCCAAGTCTCGTGGATGGCTATTACGATTGAACCAGGAACATTATGGTCTCGGGCAAGACGCCGTCACTCGCCATCGCATCGGCGGCTGCCTTGGTCTGCATGAAGGCCATCAACTTTTCCATGTCTGCGACGTCCATGACCAAACCAACGCGGTTGGAGTTTTGCGGGTCTGTAAACGTACGAATGTTCGTGACGCCGATGGGTTCCAATACCTGTTTGCGGATGGGTGAAGCGAGCCAGTGTTTCGTGTCCTTGACGTCGTGACAGATCATTATGGTAGGCATTGTGTCCTCCTCTCAAGATCTCGGAAAACTGAAAGCTAAGTATGCTGTTGCGCTTTGCCGGATTTCATTACAGCAATGTTGCGAAGAGTGGGTTTTTCTTATTCATTAGTTGGAGATGTAAATATAACTATTGAGTAATTCGAAAATGTTATGCGACGGCGGCGTCGGGCGCGCATTGGGTTTTTGCAATAGCTTTGGTGACGGTTCCGGAGTCAGTGAGTGTCATTGGCGCTAATGACTTGGTCAATTTGACTTCCCTCCGATTGTCGCATCAATCTGACAATAGGATACGCCGCGTGCGAGATGGCAGAGGTTTGGAATGATCGAACGCCAGCCATTTGATCTCAAAGCCTATGTCCACGACATCGGAACAAGGCCGTGCTTTATCTGCGGCTTGCTCAAGAACGACCCCGCTTTCTTTCATCATCGCGTTTTTGAAGACGATGAGACGATCATTTTCCTGAGCAAATATCCCACGTTACCCGGCTATTGCCTTGTCTGTCCGAAGGAGCACCGTGAGGATCTGGCGCGAGACATGTCGAAGGATGAATATCTTCGACTACAGGGCAAGGTGCATGTCTTGTCGCGCGCCCTCAAAAGCGTGTTCGACGCCGAGCGAATTTATGTGCTTTCGCTCGGCAGCCAGCAAGCCAATAGTCACCTGCATTTTCATGTCGTTCCCTTGCCTTCAGGCGTGCCTCTCGAAGAGCAGCAATACCATGCGCTGATGGCGGAGAATGGGGTCCTGCACATACCTGACGATCAAATGGCAGAGTTGGCACAGCGCATCGCAGAAGCATACCGTGCCGAGTTGACCGCACGATAGTCACTCCTGTTCCCCCAATCCCAGGCTATGACTGGAGGGCGAATGCCGGCACCCGCTCGCCGTTCTCGCGAAAGAGCCGCTCCAAGTCTTCGAGGCGAGGGCAGGCAGGCGGATTATCGAGCGCTTGTGCCCAGTTCTCGCGGCTGGGCAATGCCATTGCCGCGGTCACGAGCACGGTGGTTCCGGGGCCGATTTGGCCGCGCAACTGCGGCAGCAGGGTCTTGGCGTGGATGAGATTGGTATTCGGGATCGGGCTCATCGCATGGCCGGCCCTCGGATCGGGCGATAGATCCACGATCGCGCTGACATCGGTCTGTCCGTACCAGACGGCTCGGCCTTCCCCTGCATCGGAACGGTCGGCATTGAAGTCCGCGCGTTCGATCGCAAAGCCGCCCTCGATTGTGCTGAGGGCGCGCGGCGTGGCGATGCGGTGGATGCGGATATGCCAGGGGTTTTCGGGAAGCAGCCAGGTTTCGATGGTGACATCGTTCCAGGGGCGCCAGCGCGAATAGAGGCGATTGTCGGCGATGAGCGCCTCTTCCATAGTTTCGCGCATGCGAAAATGGACGCCGTCGTCGGAGAGGCCGAGCATGCCGTCGAAGCTTGCGGCGGCAAAATTCCGGTCGTCGGCTTCGATGTTGAAGGCGTAGCGCGTGGAATAGACGAATTTCGAATATTTCTCGTTTGCGCCGAGCATCTTGTCATGCTGCTGTCCGGAGGAGAGCACGACCACATTTCCTGGCGTGTGCATGGCGACCATGCCCGCCGGTTTCAACGCAACCGGCTCCGGAAATTCCGGCTGCGGCGCCTCGTCGGCGGTCCAGAAGGGGTGATCCCCGGGAAGAGCCAGCGGTAGGAAGAATTTCAGCGCCCAATAGGGCGAACCGGGCGAATTGTAGCTCTCGCTCATGAAGAGATTGGGATAACCGTAGCCGACGGAGAGAACGCCGTCGCGCTCGGCAATCGGCATCGCCGACCACCAGCGGATATGGCGCATGTAATAGCCCTTGATCTCGGCCCAGGGCAGCGCTTCGACGCCGGCAAAGGCAAGCGCGCCCCAGAAACCACCGGCCGCGAAGCGGTAGGTCTGGCTGCGGCCGAAGGCAAGGGCTGCGCCATCGGGGCCGAACCAGTGGCGGATATCCCCGGCAAAGGTCTGGGCGCGATCCCGGAAGCGGTCCTTGCGCGCTTCGTCGCCGCGCGCCAACACGGTATAGATCAAGCCGTAGAAATGCATGGCGAAGGGGATGTAATGATCGACCCGACGCACCGGCCCGTCGCGATACCAGCCTTCCCCGAGGTCGAAGGCTTCCAACTCGTCGAGATAGGCAAGGGTTTTCCCGTGGTCGAAGGCGACACCAACGCGCTCCAGCCCGAGATCGATGAGGACGCGGAAGAATTTCCAGTTGTTGTCGATGAATTCCAGTTCGCGCGCGCTGAGAAGATAGGCGGCGACGGTCTTCTTTTCGCTATCGCTGAGCGGTTTCCAGATGTGTTCGGGGACAAGTGCCAGCGCGAAACCGACGGCGGCGAGCTCGACCAGTCGCTGATTGCGGTCGGCAAGATCGCCCCAATATTCGGGATGAGCGGGGTTCGTGCCGTTCGCCAGCCCGCGCCGATAGAGGTCCCAATGCGGGAACGCGCCGCCGCCTGCAGCGAACGGAACAATGCCCCAGAGCGGCCGTGCAAATCCTTCCAGATCCGCCGCCGCCCGGTCGAAGATCGCGCCGGCCGCACCGAGGCGCACACGGGCGCCGCTTTCAGAAAAATACGGCAGGAGCGGCTCGAAGAGATCGGTGACGGCCTTGGCGAGGTCGTCGCGGGTCTTCAGCGGATTGCCGAAGAGCGGATTGGCCCGGGCGGGATCATATATCATTGTCAGGCTCGAAATTCATGAAAAACTGGATCGGCCGCGGGCAGATATTGCCCGCGGCCGTCGACATTTCTTGACGTCTACTTGATGGCCTTCACGCCGTCGGTCATTTCCTTCAACCCGTCGTCGACGGACGTGTTGTCGGTCATGATTGCGTCATGCGCACGGTTGAGCACGACCTCGATCTTGGCGGCGTTCGGGTTGACCGCCATCTCCAGGTAGGTTTTCGTCGGCTTCAGCGCCGCCTTGCTGGCCTCGTCCTGCGGGAAGCCGGGCGTTGCCGCGATCGTGGCGCTGACGTCATCCGTCTTGAGCGCGGGGAACGTGCCCGTCGACGCGATAACGGCCGCACCCTCGGGACCGGTGACGAACTTGATGAAGTCGAGTGCGGCATCCTTGTGGTCGGAATTGGCGTTGACCGCCAGGCCGGAAATCTGGGCGGCCGTCGTGCCGGCCGCGACGCCGTCGGGATGCGGGAATTTCACGATGCCCCAGTTCTTGCTCTTCGATTCACCTGATTTCACCTTGGTGATCTGGGTGCCGACGAACCAGGTTCCCATCGGCAGCATGCCGATCGTACCGTTGAAGAAGAGCGCCGAATAATGCGTGTTCGACGTCTTCAGGAAGGCGTAGGAGGGAATCGCGCCATCCTTCTGTAGGGTGAGCGCCCTCTCGTACCAGGGCTTCAGGAAGTCATACTCACCGTCGACCAGCGTGTGTTTTCCGTCGAGGACGCCGGGCAGCTGGACGGTCGACCGCCAGGTATGCAGGAGCGCGCCATAGGTCTTGTTGGTACCCATGCCACCCGTAAGCTTCTCGGCGGTCGCGTCGAATTGCGCCCAGGTCATGTCATTCGTGGGGTAGGGCACGCCGGCTTTGTCGAATATGTCCTTGTTGTAATAGACGATCCAGAAGTCGGAGCGGAACGGCAGCGAATAGATCTTGCCGTCTATGGTCAGTTCCTCGATCAGGCCGCCATAGGGAGCCGGGTCGATCTTCTGATCCTTCACGAAGCTGCTGAGATCGGCGATGTTGCCGGCGCGCACCAGATTGGTGTAGCCCGGCACGTCCTTGATGGTGACGATGTCGATGTCCTTGGAGCCGCCGGTCAGCTGCGTCGAGATCATCTGCTGATAGTCCTGCGAGCCGAGGTCCATCTGCTCGAATTTCACGTTGGGGTGTTTGGCCTGATAGGCTTCGATCAGCGGCTTGTAATAGGCAGTCTTGTCCCAGTCCCACAAAGCCCATTTGAGCGTCACGGCGTCCTGGGCAAATGCTGCCCCGGCCGTCGTTGCAGCCAAGCTGAAACCCGCCAAGGCAAGTTTCATCGTCCTCCCAAATTTATCCAAATACATTCCCGTTCTCCTTCCCTGGATC
This sequence comes from Rhizobium sp. BK112, assembly GCF_014193215.1. Classification (NCBI taxonomy): domain Bacteria; kingdom Pseudomonadati; phylum Pseudomonadota; class Alphaproteobacteria; order Hyphomicrobiales; family Rhizobiaceae; genus Rhizobium; species Rhizobium sp. BK112. The sequence continues at coordinate 111,001 of NZ_JACHYZ010000015.1, read as the reverse complement.
ATCTCTGGATCAGTTATTTATGAAGCGTTTCGTGCATGCGGTTTGCGGTACGGCGGCAGCTCGAGAACCATCACCGCCGCCCGATGGGCGCCGAATACGACGGCGAACATTCCGAGTGAAAAATTGAAGGTTGCCGGCATGAACACGGAAACCGGATAGAAGAGGATATGCGCCAGCCAGAGGCTTGCAACGAAGGCGAGCGCTGCAAGCGCCGGGAGCGGACGGATGATGGAGGCGAGCGCGGCGAGGCGCAGCAGCCTGGAAGCCGGCAGATCGCGCATCACCATCAGAATGATGAGATGGCAGGCGAGAACGGTGACGAAGGCGGTGGCGACGAGGGCAATCGCCAGCGGCACGCTCAGCAGCAGGTTGTCGCGCGCGCCGGCGGTATAGGCAACGATCGCATGGATGCCGATTGCAAGCCCGCCCGCGAGCACCAGCCCCCAAGCGGTGGCGCGCCAGAAATAGCGCAGAAAAGCTTCGGTGAAGTCCCGCAGCAGGTAGGTGTTGCGATCTTCCACAAAGGTCACCGAGACCCGGGCCATGGCGACCAGGGCTGCCGGTAGCGTCACCACGAGGAGCGAGGCCAGGATGAACAGGATGTTGAGCTTGACCATCTCCCACCATTCGCGGACGAGGATCTCGGCGAACAGCGCAAGGCCGGTCTTCTTCGGAGCATCCTTCGGAATGCCCGGTCCCTCCCTCGTCCACATCTCCCGCAACCACTGCATAGCCGTCTCCCGCAGGCGCCTCAGTATAGAATCGAACGTTCCGTTTCCTTGTCGAACAGCTGCGCGTTGGTCATATCGGCGACCAGCGTCGCCTCCTCGCCGATATCAGGCCGGTAGCGCGGCGAGACGCGGGCGATGAGATTGCGTCCGCCCGCCACCATGTTCAGGTGCACTTCAGAGCCCATGGGTTCGGCAAGCTCGACGACCGCCTTGAGGGGCGCCAGGTTCTCCGGTGCGATGTCGGCCGGCGGCAGTTCGTGGAAATTCTCGGGGCGGATGCCGAGCACCAGTTCGCGGCCTTCGTAAGGAGCGATCCTGTTCTGGTCGAAATGGGCAGGCAGCGGCAGTTCCCGGCCGTCGAAGACGGCAACGTAGCCTTCGCCACGGCGCAGGATGGTCGAGGGCAGCATGTTCATCTGCGGCGCGCCGATGAAGCCGGCGACGAACATGTTGACGGGGCGGTCATAGAGGTTCTGCGGTGTGTCGACCTGCTGGATATGCCCGTCCTTCATGACGACGATCCGGTCCGCCATGGTCATGGCCTCCACCTGATCGTGGGTGACATAGATGAAGGTGGCATTGAGGCGCTTGTGCAGCTTGGTGATTTCGGAGCGCATCGTGCCGCGCAGCTTGGCATCGAGATTGGAAAGCGGCTCGTCAAGAAGGAAGACGGCGGGATTGCGCACCATGGCGCGGCCGAGGGCGACGCGCTGGCGCTGGCCGCCCGAAAGCGCCTTCGGCTTGCGGTTCAGGAGATGACTGATGTCGAGGATCCTGGCGGCATCCTGCACCTGGGCATCGATGTAATCGCGCGACACCTTCCTGAGCTGGAGGCCGAATGCCATGTTCTTGTAGACGGTCATATGCGGGTAGAGCGCATAATTCTGGAAGACCATGGCGATATCCCGATCCTTGGAAGGAACGTCGTTCATGACGTCGCCGCCGATCTTGAGCTCTCCTCCCGATATTTCTTCGAGGCCGGCGATCATCCGCAGCGTCGTCGATTTGCCGCAGCCGGAGGGGCCGACCAGGATGATGAATTCCTTGTCTGCGATCTCGAGGTCGATGTCGTGGACGACGGTAAGCGCACCGTAGCTCTTGTTCAGCTCTTTAAGCGAAATGCTGGCCATCGGGTTCTCCTGAATTCACCAATAGGAAGACCAGCTGCGCGAAAGGCGCGTCAAAGCTTCCATGTAATAATAGTCTCCCCAGGAGACGCATTCATCGACGCCCTCGCCGCGGCAGGTGTTGAAGGGCGATTTCTTCGAATAGGTGGCGTGCAGCACCAGGCCGTTCGAGACGGTGGGATCCTTGACCGCATAGTGATCGGCAAGGCTCTTCATCATGCGCCGCGCCAGTATGTGATAACGCTCGGCCGGCTCCGGTTCGACGAGATCGGCCATCTCCAGAAGACCGCAGGCGGCGATCGAGGCCGACGAGCTGTCGCGCGGCTCGCCGTCGCCGTCGGAAAAGACGAGATCCCAATAGGGCACCATGTCGGCCGGCAGCCGGTTGAGATAGAAGGCAAGCAGCCGGTCGAAGGTTTGGCGATATTCCTCGATCCGCTCATAGCGATAGGAGAGCGCCATCCCCGAGATTGCCCAGGCCTGTCCGCGCGCCCAGGCGCTGTCGTCCCGGTAGCCCTGCTTGGTCGCGCCGCGCACCGGCGCTCCGGTGACCGGGTCCATGTAGAAGGTGTGGTAGGTGGAATCATCCGGCCGAACCGAATTGGCGAGCGTGGTGCGGGCGTGGGTGAGAGCGATCTCGCGGTATTTCGGATCGCCGGTCTCGCGGCTTGCCCAATAGAGAAGCGGCAGGTTCAGCAGGCAGTCGATGATATAGCGGTATTCTTCCGCCACCCCCTTGCGGCCCCATGCCTGGATGAACTGGCCGACGGGCTGGAAACGCTCGATCAGCTGGTCGGCGGCGAGCAAGGCGGCCCTGCGGCCATCCTCGTCTCCGACGAGCTTCCAGGCGGCGATGCAGGACGGCGAATAGAGGAAGCCCATATCGTGATGATCGGTCTCGATGCGGTTCACGATCCGATGCAGGAACGATTGGACCTGGATCTGCGCCGCATGTCGGAAGACCGGATCGCCACTATGCTCGAAGGCGAGCCAGAGTTCGCCGGGCCAGAAGCCCGCGGTCCATTGAGTGTTCGCTACAGCCGGATAGAAATTCCCGACACTCGAATGGTTCTGCGAAGCATAGGTGAAAGTAGGAAGGTTGCGGCGGATCTGCGCGACGGCAAGATCGAGCGCGGCTTTCACTTCCTCGTCGGTGATCGGTTGCGGGGCGACGGACGGAACGGCGTTCATGGATTTAACCCTTCAGTCCGGTCGAGGCGATGCCCTCGACGAAGAAACGCTGGAGAGAGAGGAAGACGATGAGGACCGGAATGAGGGCGACGACGGAGGCCGCCATGATCAGCCCGTATTCGGCCGAATATTGCGAGATGAACATGCGCAGGCCGATCTGAACGGTCTTCAGCTCGGTCTTGGTCAGATAGATCATCGGCCCGAGAAAATCGTTCCAGGTGGTGACGAAGGTGAAGATCGTCAGCGTCGAGAGCGCCGGCTTGGAGAGCGGCAGCATGATGCGCGCCCAGATCTGGTACTCGTTCATGCCATCGATGCGGGCCGCTTCGCAAAGCTCGGTCGGGATCGACATGTAGAACTGCCGCATCAGGAAGACGCCGAAGGCGGTAAAGGCCTGCAGGCAGATCAGCGCCAGATGAGTGTTGTTGAGGCCGAATTCGCGCATCAGCAGGAATTGCGGCACCATATAGACCTGCCAGGGCATGGCGATGGTGGCGATATAGCCGAGGAACAGCGTGTTCTTGTAGGGGAAATTCAGCTTGGCGAAGGCGTAGGCGGCAAAGCTGGAGGTCAACAGCTGCAGCAGCGTGACGATGATCGTCAGTTTCGAGGTGTTGTAGATGAAGAGGGCGAGCGGGATCTTCGTCCAGATATCCACGTAATTCTGCCATTGCGGCTCCGCCGGTATCCACTCGATGGGGAAGGCGAAGACGTCGCGGCTGAGCTTCAAGGATGCCGAGAGCATCCAGGCGAAGGGCATCAGCATGACCACCGTGACCGTGATCACGATGGCATAGAGGAGGACCGTTTTGGCGGTGACTCTGCGTCCTGCGATCCTCATGCCTCGTCCTCCCTCTGGCGCCGGAACTGGAAGACGGTGACGGCGAGCACGAGGAAGAACAGAACGAGCGCAACCATGCTGGAATAGCCGAGATCCCAGGAAATGAAGGCTTCGTTGTAGATGTGGTAGACGAGGACGAGGGTCGAGGTGCCGGGACCGCCCTGGGTGATCATGTAGATCTGGTCGAAGACCTTGAACGACTGGATCGTCAGCATGACGGTGACGAAGAAGGTCGTCGGTCCGAGCTGCGGCACGGTGACATGGATGAACTTCTGCCAGGAATTGGCGCCATCGAGATCGGCGGCCTCATAGAGCTCCGAATTGATGCCCTGCAGACCGGCCAGATAGATGACCATGTAATAGCCCATGTTCTTCCAGATGCCGAAGAGGATCACCGTCACCATTGCCCAGTGGCGATCGGCAGCCCATCCCGGCATGTTCTTGGGATCGAGGCCCAGCGTGTAGAGGATCATGTTCACCGGTCCCATTTCGGGATTGAAGATCATGTTCCAGACGACCGCGACGGCCACCAGCGAGGCGACATAGGGAAAGAACATCGCCGTGCGGAAGAAATCGCGTCCGACAATCTTCTGGTTGAGGAGGACGGCGAGGCCGAGCGCGCAGAGCAGCGTCGCCGGCACGGAGGCGACCGTATAGATGACTGTGTTCCAGAAGGCCGCGATGAAGGCCTTGTCCTCGAAAAGTCGCCAGAAATTGTCGAGGCCGGCGAAGGTAATCGCATTCGAGCCGTCCCAATGCATGAAGGCGAGCACGAAGGCAAACAGGATCGGGCCGAGCGTGAAGACGGCAAAGCCGAGGAAGTTCGGCGCGATGAAGGAATAGGCGACGAGCGCGCTGCGTATCCTGCGCTGGCGCTTGGACAAGACGGTGGCTTTCCTGCCGGAAGTTGCCAGAGCGCCATCTCCAGCGATGGCCGAATTCGATATGGACACCGATGCCTCCTCTTCCTCTCGCAACCACATAGCACAGTTCCGATACTGGTCAAACAAGTTCTGAATAGGTCATACGAATTTAATAGAAAGCGCAAAATACATATGATAGGTGAGCATGCAGGCCAAACGCTCATCAATGCTTTCCGGTGCGGGGAGGGACATGTTCAGCGAGATTTCAGGGGAGCTGCCGGATGTGCTGGGCGATTTCACGCCTGGGTCGATTTGCTCAGATCGCGCCATATGGAACTCCGTGCCGCAGACGGTCCGGGAACGGATCATTCGCGACGCCGAAGAGACGCTTGCGCGCGCCTTTCCGCTCATCACCGCCTCGGATTACCGGGAGTTCACCGCAACGGGCAACCGCTCGCGCTTCGAGGAGCTTTATTTCACGCGGCGCCGGATGCTCAACAATCTGGTGCTCGGCGAACTCGTCGAAGGCGGGGCGCGGTTCCTGCCTGGGATTGTCGACGGCATCTTCCTGATTGCCGAGGAGAGCGGCTGGCAGCTCCCGGCGCACAACGCCTATGAACGAAGCGGCGCGCGGCTGCCGCTTCCCGACAATTCACAGCCTGTCGTCGATCTCTTCGCCGCCGAAACGGCGGCGCTGCTTGCCACCGTCGTCGCCTTGCTGGGCGACGCGCTCGACGGCATCAGCCCTGAAATTACCGCCCGGGTGGAACGCGAGATCCAGATCCGCATCCTCTCGCCCTATCTCGGCCGGCATTTCTGGTGGATGGGCCGCAGCGAGGAGCGAATGAACAACTGGACGGCCTGGATAAGCCAGAATGTCCTGTTGACGGTCTTCTCGCTGAAAACCGACCAGCCGGCGCGCCGTGCTGTTGTCGAAAAGGCGCTCGGCAGCCTCGATGCTTTCCTGAAGGACTATGCCGAGGACGGGGCCTGCGAGGAAGGCGTGCTCTACTATCGCCACGCAGCACTCTGCCTGCATGGCGCGCTGACCATTCTGGATGGCGTGGCGCCGGGCCTGTTCGGCAAGCTCTGGCAACAGCCGAAAATCCGCAGCATGGCTGAATATATCGCCCATATGCATGTGGCCGGCCGCTATTATTTCAACTTCGCCGATTCCTCCGCGGTGGTCGAACCCTGCAGTGTGCGGGAATATCTGTTCGGACAGGCGGTCGGTTCGCAGGTGCTGGCTGAGTTCGCCGCGGCCGATAGGGCGGCCTCCGGAAGCTCGCACCTGCCCGGAGAATGGAACCTCTGGTATCGCGTGCAGGAAGTGCTGATCGGCCCGACGCTTCCCGATGCCGCCCCGCCGCATCCTGCGTCCCGACGCGATATGTTTTATCCCGGCATTGGCCTGTTCATCGCCCGCGACGAGCAGTTTTCGCTCGCCGTCAAGGGCGGCAACAATGGCGAGGGCCACAATCACAACGATGTCGGAAGCGTGACGCTCTACAAGAATGGGCGCCCGTTCCTGATCGATGTCGGTGTCGAGACCTATACCGCAAAGACCTTTTCGGCGCGGCGCTACGAGATCTGGACGATGCAATCGGCGTTCCACAATCTGCCGACATTCGCAGGCGTCATGCAGTCGGCCGGCGACACATTCGGCGCGCGAGACGTCGAGGTCGGGTTTGACGAGGAGCGCGCGCGCATATCGCTCGATATAGCAGGCGCCTATCCCGCCGAAGCAGAGCTGCACAGCTACCGGCGCATCGTTTCCCTGCTGCGCGGCCGCCATGTCGAGATCGTCGACAGCTATGACGGCGGCAAGCCGGCGGTGCTGTCGCTGATGACGTGCCTGGCGCCGACCGTCGTCCCGGACAGGATCGATCTCGCCGATCTCGGCAGCATTTTCGTCGATGGCGGTGGCGAGATCGAAATCGACGAAATCGACGTGGAGGACGCCCGGCTGAGATCGGCCTGGCCCGGGAAAATCTACCGGCTGCGCGTGCCGTTCGCCGGCAGGGTTCTGAGATTGCGGATCGTATGAGGAAGGCGAGCATGGAATTGACGTTGAAGATCGTGGATGCCGATGGGCTGGTGCTGGCAAGCTCCACAGGGCGGGAGGAGACCTTCCTGGTCTATCGACAGAGCTATCGCGAAGGCGATCGCGTGGTCTTGGAGGTCTCCGAGCCTGGACATGTCTTCCTCGCCCTCGATGGCGCGATCCAACCCGGCCTGGTCTATATGAAGGAATGCGCCTATGCCCTCGCCGTGCCCTTCGGCGACAAGCGCAAGCCCTATTCGCCGAATGCCTTCCGGGGTGATCTCCACCGGCTTTCGGCGCGAAGCGCGCGCCCCGACGAGATCGTGCAACGCCGTAATCTCGCTCTGAACCCCTGGGACGATCATGCCAACCGGGCGCTGTTTCCGCATGCGCGCGCCAATGTGGAGACCCGGGGCGAAGCGGCCTTTGCCGCGCGCAACGCGATCGACGGCGAAAAGGCCAACGACGATCACGGCTTCTGGCCCTATACGAGCTGGGGCATCAATCGCGATCCGCAGGCGGCGCTGAAGCTGGAATTCGGCCGGCCGGTCAGCATTGACGAGATCGTCTTCTATCTCCGGGCCGATTTCCCGCATGATTCTTGGTGGAATGAGGCCAGCGTCACTTTCTCGAACGGCAGGACCTCCCGCTTTCCCTTGGTGAAATCGGGTGTTGCTCAGAGCTTTTCCATAGAACCCTGTATCGTCGAATGGGTGGAATTGCATGGACTGATCAAGGCCGAGGATGCCTCGCCCTTTCCGGCGCTGACCCAGATCGAGATCTGGGGAACGGAAGTGCCGGGCGCCGTCGATCGGGACGTCGCAGTTGCGGCCGAAGATAAACCAGAGCCGGCCGCTCTTCCTCTCAACTTATGACCCCACGGATGCGCTTCCGCCAAGCACTCTGCACATGCTAAGGAGGTCGGATGCGACTGCTTGTGGTGGAGGACAACAAGGATCTGGCGGCCTGGCTGGGGAAAGCCCTGCGACAGGCGCAATATGCTATCGATATTGCCCACGATGGCGAGGATGCGGAGCACATGCTCAAGGTGGCGGAATATGCCGCGATGATCCTCGACCTGGCGCTGCCCAAGCTTGATGGCTTGACGCTCTTGAAACGATTGCGGCAGTCCGGGAACAAACTGCCGGTCATCATCTTGACCGCGAATGCGAGCCTGGACGGTCGTGTGGCGGGGCTCGACAGCGGTGCCGACGACTATCTCGCCAAGCCCTTCGAAATTGCCGAACTCGAGGCGAGGATCCGTGCGGTGGTCCGCCGCGGCCAGGATCGGGCATCCTCCGAGATCACCGTCGGCAATTTGCGCTTCTCCGGTGGAACGCGGCAGTTTTTCGTCGCAGGCGAACCGCTGCAACTGACGCCGCGCGAATATGCCGTTCTTGAACAGCTCGTCATGAAGCTCGGCAACACGATCTCGAAAGCCGCTCTTTCCGAAAGCGTGTTCGGTTTCGACGACGAGGCGGATCCGAGCGCCATCGAAATCTACATCCACAGGCTGCGAAAGAAGCTCGAGAGCAGTTCGGTTCAGATAGCGACGTTGCGCGGGCTCGGTTATCTCCTCCGACATGTCCAGTAGCCTCGTCACAAAGCTGGGCGCCACGATCGCGCGGCTCAGCCAGAGCCTGAGGGTACAGCTGCTCTGCTGGGTGCTGCTCACTCTCTTCGGCGCGATTGGTTTCAATCTTTACGACAGCTTCTGGACGGCGGATGCGACAGCAAAGCTGGTGACGGATCGAACGCTTCTGGCCTCTGCCCGCGTCATAGCTGAAGCCGTCCGCGTCGATGAGGGTGGCAATGTTCAGGTGGACGTGCCGCCTTCCGCGCTGGAGATGTTCGATACAGGCTTCGGCGACCGGGTATTTTACCAGGTCATCACTGTATGGGGCAGTCTGGTGAGCGGTCTTCCCGACCTGCCGTTGCCAGCCGTACAGCGGGCGGGCGAGGATCGTGCGTTCCATGGTGCCGATGTGCGCGTCCTGATGCTCGACCATCCTGTCGTCGGCCTTCCCGATGATGGCACGATCTCGGTCACCGTCGCCGTGACGCATAACAGCCAGTATGCGATGCGAAGGCAGCTATGGCTTTCGGATTTTTCGAAGCAGTTCGTGCTCGTCTTCGTCGCAAGCCTGGTGACCATCCTCGGGCTTCAGCGGGGCTTGGCACCGGCTCTGAGACTGCGGGACGCCGTGCGCCAGCGCGGGCGCAACCGTCTCGATCCGCTGCCGCCCGAGATGGTGCAGAGCGAACTGCGACCGCTCGTTCATGCCCTGAATGACCATATGGAGCGTGTCCAGAACCAGATGGCCGCACAGCGACGCTTTGTATCGAATGCCGCGCATCAACTCAGAACGCCGCTCGCGCTGATTTCGACGCAGGCGAGCGTGGCGGCCCGCGAAGCCGATACGGCTCGCCGCGACGAGGCGCTTTTCGCCCTTCGCACCAGCACGAAGCAGATTTCGCGTCTTGCCAGCCAGCTCCTCACCTTGTCACGGGCCGAGCCCGGAAGCCGCCGTCCGCGCAGCGATACGACCGATCTCAGCAAGGCTGCCCGCGAGATCCTGGAAGCGCATGCCGAAGAGGCGCTCAAGCGCAACATCGATCTCGGACTGGAAGCGGACCGACCGGTCATCGTCGAAGGCGACGCTACGATGCTGCGCGAGATGCTGGTCAACCTCATAGACAACGCCATACGCTATACCTGTGCCAATGGACGGGTGACCGTCGCGATCGGCCAGGCGAACGGCAACGCCGTCGTCACCGTCGAGGACGACGGACCGGGTATTCCGATCGGCGAGCGCGAGCAGGTTTTCGAACGCTTCTACCGGATCATGGGGACCGAAGCCGAGGGGAGCGGTCTGGGGCTTGCGATCGTGCGGGAGGTTGTTGAAGGCGCCGGAGGTTCAGTCTCGCTCGATGACGCGGAAGGCGGTGGGCTGGTCGTGACGGTGCGGCTTCCGCTTGCTTAAACCTCAAGTGCATCAAATGACAGAAGGCCGGGCATGCACCCGGCCTCCTGTTCGATCTGCCTTGGGAGGAGGTCGGATTGGATCACTGCGTATCGAGATGCTGCTGCGGGCGCCACTTCGCCAGGCGGTTCTCGATCAGCGTCATGATATATTCGGCAAAAAGCGTGACGACCATGACGAGGAGGATTGCCGCGAACATGCCGGCGGCATCGAACGTACCCTTGGCGATCGAAATCAGCTGGCCGATGCCGAACCGGGCACCGACGAATTCGCCGACGATTGCGCCGATGATCGCGAAACCAAAGGAGACGTGCAGACTGGCGAAGATCCAGCTCATCGCCGAGGGGATGACCACCGTGCGGGTGACCTGCCAGTCCGAGGCGCCAAGGATGCGCGCATTGGCGATCATGTTGCGGTCGGCCTCGCGCACGCCCTGGAAGGCGTTGGCAAAAACCACGAAGAACACCATGATGAAGGCGAGAGCAACCTTGGACGGCAGGCCGAGACCCATGATCATGATGAAGATCGGGGCGAGAACGACGCGCGGGATCGAGTTGATCGCCTTGATGTAGACGGAGAAGATGTCCGACAGGAAGCGGTTGCGGCCAAGGCCGATGCCGACGAAGACGCCGGTGATCGAGCCCGCGAAGAAGCCGATCAAGGCCTCCTCCATCGTCACCCATAGATTATACCAGAGCGAACCTTCCGTGGTGCCTTCGGTCGCCCATTCGTAGAGGCGCTCAACGACGCCGCTCGGGCTCGAATAGAAGAACGGGTCGATCCACTGCATGTTGGAAGAAAGCTCCCACATGCCGATCACGAAGACCAGGATGGCAATCTGCCAGAAGCGCACCGCGGTGTTGCGCCGGCGCATCGCCTTCAGCGCCGACGCCTCGATTTCCGAGTCCGACGTGCCCGGCCGAAACAGGGTGGCCGAACCGGCCTCAAGAGTGGTGTGTGCCATGATATCCTCCCTCAGGCCGCTTCGCTCGCGCGCCGGTAGCTGGTCTCCACCTCCTCGCGGAGGTCTTCCCAGATCGTCTTGCAATAGTCGATGAAGCTCTGCTCGTAGCGGATTTCCGACACGACGCGCGGGCGCGGCAGATCGATCGTATAGACCGACTTGACCGTCGCGGGGCCGGCGGTCAGGACATAGACCTTGTCGGCGAGCGCGACAGCCTCTTCGAGATCATGGGTCACGAACACCACCGAGGCCTTTCGCTCCGCCCACAGCTTCAACAGCTCTTCATGCATGACGGTGCGGGTCTGGACGTCGAGGGCCGAGAAAGGCTCGTCCATCAGCAGAATTTCCGGCTCGTTGATGAAGGTCTGTGCCAGCGAGACGCGCTTGCGCATGCCGCCGGAAAGCTGGTGGGGATAGTGATGGACAAACTTCGAAAGGCCGACGCGGGCCAGCCAGTCGCGTGCGCTCTTTTCCGCTTCAGTGCGCGACTTGCCGCGAAACAGCGGGCCGGCCATGACGTTGTCGATGACGTTTTTCCAGGGAAAGAGCGCGTCGGTCTGGAATGCGAAGCCGACACGCGGGTCGATGCCGGTGATCGGGCCGCCCATCAGCCGGACTTCGCCGGCGCTCGGGCGTGCAAGACCCGTCACGAGGTTGAGGGTCGTCGATTTACCGCAGCCGGTGGGGCCGACGACGGCGACAAACTCTCCGCGGGCGACGGTCATGTTGAAATCGCGCAAGGCGGTAAGGGACTTGCCGGTCGGCGAGACGAAGCGGCGGCTGACATTGATCAGCTCGATCGCCGGAATCTGGTTGTTGTCATGTTGCATGATGATACCTGAAGCGTGCCTTTGGGCGCGTGCACGCAATGCCCATGGATCGATCGGTTGGCCGCTTCCGGTTGGTGCCGGAAGCGGCGTGACGCCCTACTTGACGTTCTTGACGAATTCCGTCGTGTAGGTCTTGGACAAGTCGATCTGCTTGCCCTTGACGTTCTTGGAGAACTCCGAGAGCACGGCAAGCACGGTTTTCGGACCGTCTTCCGGCATGACGCCATCGGGCGTGAACATGCCCTTGCCCTCGTCGAGAGCCTTGATGTAGCCGTCCTTGTCGCCGACGTAGAAGTCCTTCGGCATCTTGTCGGCGATCTCGGCGGCGGAATGCGTGTTGATATAGCGCAGCGTCTTGACGAAGGCGTTGGCGAGCTTCTGTGCCTCTTCCTTGTGCGCGTCGACCCAGGAGGCCTCCATGTAGAGCGAGGCGGCCGGATAGGTGCCGCCGAGCGCCTGACGGGTCGACTCGACCGTGCGCATGTCGACGAGCACACTCGCTTCGCCTGTTTTGACCATGCGCGAAATCGTCGGCTCGGTGGTCATGCCGGCCTGGATCTGGTCCTGTTGCATGGCGGCGATGAAGGTGCCGCCGGCGCCGACTGGAACCGTCACGACGTCGCCGGGCTTCAGGCCGGCCTTCGAGGCCATGAAGAGGGTCAGGAAGTTGGTGGACGAGCCGAGACCGGTGACGCCGAGGCTCTTGCCCTTGAAGTCGGCCGGCGACTTGATGTCGGGATGTTTGCTCGAGACCATCTCGACTTCGCCCGGCGCCTGGCTGAACTGGACGATGGATTCGACGAATTTGCCTTTGGCCTGCAGGTCCACACAGTGGTCGTAGAAGCCGACCACGCCCTGGACGGCGCCGGCCAGAAGCTGGTTTTCAGCATCGACGCCGGCGGCTTCGTTCAAGAGCTCGACGTCGAGACCCTCGTCCTTGAAATAACCGAGCGATTCGGCAAGTTTGGCGGGCAGATAGATCTGCTTCTCATAACCGCCGACCATGATGGTGATCTTGTCGGCTGCGTTTGCGGCACTCGTAGCGAAAGATGCTGCGGCGAGAAGCGTCGAAAAGGCGACGGTGTGAAAAAGGCTGCGTGAAGAACGCATGGAAATCTCCTCCTGTGGTTTGCTCGCATCGTCGTCTCGCCACCCTTGACCCGTGTCTCCTCCACGATGCTGCCCCTTCCTATGACGTCGAAGCTTTCAACTAGCTTTCAGCTGCAGCCGCGACCGTGCCGTGCTCGGCGGGCCATCATTCAGACGATTCCAGGCTCGGCGCAGCTGCCGCGCCGAGCCGAAGCCGGCGCGCATGGCGACGGCCTCCATGTCCAGTCGCGAACCGGCGAGCATCTCGCGGGCAAGAGCCACGCGCATACGGTTGACGAAATCCGTAACGCTCATGCCCGTCTGCTCGTTGAACAGCCGTGAAAGGTTGCGCGGGCTGGCGCCGCTGAGGCGGGCGAGCAATGCCACCGACCAGTCCCGAGAGGGGTCGGCGACCACTGCATCCTGCGCACGATGAATGACCGGGTGGATATGGTTGCGACCTTCGAGCCAGGGCGAAAGTTGCGGATCCGAGCCGCCGCGCCTGAGATAGACGACAAGGTATCGCGCCACCGCAAGCGCACAGGCATGTCCCGCCGCTTCGGCGACGATATGCAACATGAGGTCTATGCCGGCGGTGATGCCGGCGCTGGTGAGGCGGTCTCCATCCTCGACATAGAGCCGGTTGTCCCGGACGCGCGCCGTCGGCGCGAGCCGGATCAGATCTTCCATGCAGCCGTGATGGGTGGTGCACTCGCGGCCGTCGAGCATTCCGGCCTCGGCAGCGAGCAATGCGCCCGAGCAGATCGAGACCAGTCGAATTCCTGGACGAATGGCGCGCTGCAGCCATGCGACAATGGCAGCCTGGTCGGCGCGTTCCTGTTCGTCCCGCCGATGGCTGCTTTCCATCGGAACGTCGGTGCTGCCGGCAATGACGACAAGCGCGCTATCGGGCAAGCATTCCGGCAATGCTGCGACGCCCGTAACGGCAAGGCCGATCGAGCTGCCGACCGTCGCCGACGGGCCGATATAGGTGACGGTGAAGCGCACTGTGGGCTGTTCGAGGTTTGCCTTGCGCAGCACTTCGATCGGACCGGCCACGTCGAGCAGCAGCACGCGCGGCGGCACGACGACGAAGACCGGAATATCGAAGGGCTGCACGGCGTCTGTCATGCGGCGAGTGGCTTTTCACGCCCCGCCAGGGCCTGTTCGACGGTCGCGATCCGAGCGAAACGGCCTGACAGGACCAGTTCGGTCCGGTCCCGGATTTCTCTCGCACTCCAGGTGCGCCCTGTGGCGTCGGTCATCGGGAAGGTCAGGGTCGCTTCGCCGACATAGTCGACTTGATAGCCGAGATCGGAGGCGTGGCGGGTGGTGGTCTCGCAGCACTGTTCGGTGCGGATGCCGGAGACGAGGAGACGACGGACGCCGTTCTCGGTCAGCCACACGTCGAGACCCGAACCGACCAGGGCGCTATGGCGGTTTTTCCTGAATGTAGCCTTCGGCGCGATCCTGAGCGGTGCGAGTGTCCTGACGAACCCGGATGCCTCCGAAAACGGCGCGTTTTCATCGACATGGAAGATCTGGATGACGGGTATTCCGTCGGCTTCCGCGCCGTCGATCAACGCCTGCTGACGATCGATGTAGGCGGATGCCAGGTTTTCATCCCAGTAATCGCGTTGTCTGAAAGACTCTTGGGCGTCGATAACGAGAAGGACAGTATCATGGCCGGACATTTTTTGCTCCATGGCGGTTGATCATGAAGCCATATTCGGCAATTTGATGGCACGGGAAAATGCGCGCGCCGGACAAATAGCGGACAATTCGCGCCAATCGCTACGGGCGCTTTCAGACAGTTCCTGGGCCGACTATCAGCTGGTAAAGCTTCGCAGATCCCTCAGCAGGTTGCGGTACCTTGCCTGGCTGCCGACCAGATGCTCGCGCATCGCATTTCGGGCGGCCTGATCGTCCCTGTCGGAAATGGCGACGACGATCGCCTCGTGCTCCCTATGGATCAGCCTTCGGTAAGCAGTCTGTTCGGCTGTCCTTGTTTCCGGGACCAGCCTGGACTGCGGGATGATCGCCGAGCCCTGGGACTCCAGGAACTGCCGGAACAGCGGATTGTTCGTAGCTTCGGCGATGGCGGCATGGAGTTCGAGATCGGCCTCGCGAATGGATTGGTCGCTCTCGATGCACTGGAGAATTTTCCGGTGGCATTCGAAAATCGCCTCCTCCTGCGCGGGCGAGCGGCGCAAGGCCGCAAGACCGGCAGCTTCGATTTCGACAGGCGTTCTGATCTCGAGCACTTCCAGATCGGAAACAACGCGGGCCTTGTCGGCTTTCCCAGCGGAGACAGCCGGATCGGCGCCGAGGACGAAGATGCCTGCCCCCTGGCGCACCTCGACAAGCCCGTCGGAGCGAAGCGCGGCCACCGCCTCGCGCACGACGGTCCGGCTGACGCTGTGCGTTTCGGTCAGTTCATGCTCGCTCGGAAGCTTGTCGCCGGCAGAATACTGGCCGCTCAATATGGCTTGCCGAAGGCTTTCGCCGACCTGTGAGACCAGCGACCCGGAGCCTTTGCTGCGATCCTTCATCTGCATAGCCACGCCTGCCCCCGCATCGGCTTGATCCGAATGCCGTCCAAACGCGCGGCACTGCGAAACTCATGATTCATCACACATGTATGACAAATTTCGCACTCTTTCAATGGCCGCGGCAGTCGGGCTTGTTCCTTGGCGGTTTTTACTCGGAGATCAGCCGCTGTGTTTTATCGCAAACTCTCGGCATTCCGTCAGTCCGCCGACATGTTTCGAGCTTTTCTGAGATATAGGTGACTGGATATAATCAGAATTAATCGCTATGATTATAAGTGATTGACAAGGAGTTTTCGATGGAGACCAAAGTTCTGACTGCCCATGTTCCACTGCCGCTTGCGCAGAAGGTCGATCAACTTGCATCGCGGCTCGAACGCTCGCGCGGCTGGATCGTCAAGCAGGCACTGACTGCATGGATCGACCAGGAAGAGGAGCGTCGGCGTTTGACGCTTGAGGCGTTGGCCGACGTGGATAGTGGAAACGTTGTCGATCACCAGGCTGTTCAGGCCTGGGCTGATAGTCTTGACAGTGACGAGCCGATTTCGTTGCCCCGGTGATGGAAGTCAAATGGACGAACAAAGCGGTTTCGGATGTTACCCGCTTATACGACTTTCTCTCTCCGGTCGACCGGCGGGCTGCGGCCCGAACCGTACAGGCGCTGACGGCAGCCCCTGCGCGGCTGCTTGAGCAGCCACGTCTCGGCGAGCGACTCGAGGAGTTTGATCCTCGAGAGGTTCGCCGCATTCTCGTCGGCCGTTACGAGCTCCGCTACGAAATCCAGCAGTCGACAATCTATGTATTGCGGCTTTGGCATACGCGGGAAGATCGGTAGAAGCGCTCACAGCCGCCTGGTCGATTCCCCGCGCACGAATCTCGGCGTCAGGATGAAATCCTCAGGCGGCGCGGCGGCGCCCTCCGGGCTTGCTATTCTTGTCAGCAGACGTTGTGCCGCCAATTCCCCGAGCTTCTGCGCATCCTGCACCACCATGGTGATGCGCGGCGTGATGACGTTGCTCCATGGCACGTCGTCGACCATCGCCAGCGACACGTCGTCAGGGCAGCGGAAACCCATCTCCTGCATCACCTGCAGTGCGGCCAGGCCCGTCATGTTGTTGGCGCCGATGATGGCGGTCGGCCGGTCGCGGCGCGTCAGCAGCCGCATCGCCTGCGCATGGCCGCCGGTCCTGGTGTAGCCGCCTTCGACCACCAGCGAAGGGTCGATCTCCACACCGGCGCCGGTCATCGTGTTCAGAAAGCCTTTCAGGCGCTCGTCGGCGGTGTGCAGACCGGAAGGCCCGGAGATGAAGCCGATACGCCGGTGGCCGAGTTGCAGCAGATGTTCCGTCAGGATGGTGGTGGTCAGCGGATTGTCGGAGCCGACGAAATCGCGCTCTGCACCCTCCACCTTCTGGTCGAACATCACGATCGGCGTCTTGAAGTCGCGCAGGAACGTGGCGTATTCCTCGCCGCGCCCGTTTGCCGCCAGCGCAATGCCGGCGATCTTCTGCGCCTCCAGCCGCTCCAGCAGTGCCCGCTCGAGGTCGGCCCTGCCGGAGGAGTCGGCGATCAGGACGAAATAGCCGTGATCGAGCGCCTGGTGCTCGATCTCGCGGCGGATGTCGCCGAAGAACATGTTGCCGAGATTGGCCGAAACGAAACCGATCAGCGAGCTGCGTCCGCGCGCCAGCGTCTGGGCCACCGGGTCGATGCGGTAGCCCGTCGAATTTATCGCCTGCTGGATGCGGTCGAGCGTCTCGGCGCCGACCCGCTTCGGGCTGTTGAGCGCGAGCGAGACGGTCGAGATGGAAACCCCCGCAATGCGCGCTACGTCTCGTATCGTGGTCATGTCTGTCGAACCGGTTCTAATGCATTGTTATGTCCGATTTTATTGATCGGCGCAACATCCATGCCTCAAACTGGTTATTCCGCAGGGCTTGCATTTCTAAAACTGCGACCGCGAATTTGGCTTGACAGGTGCTGGATCAAGTAAGATTGTTACTCACCGAACCGGTTCGATATGATATTGAGCCGGAAAGCAGGGAGGAGAAACCTGTGACGAATTCGGAACGCCTGTCGGAAAATCCGGCATCGGAAGGAGCGGGCAAGCACGCCTGGTTCAGCCACGACCGCCTTGGCATGTTCATCCATTGGGGCCTCTATGCCTTGGGAGCCCGGCATGAATGGTTGAAGAACCGCGAAGAGCTGACCGACGACCACTACCAGCGCTATTTCGAAAATTTCGATCCTGATCTCTACGATCCCAAGGAATGGGCCCGCCGGGCACGTCTTGCCGGCATGAAATATGTCGTGGTGACGACCAAGCATCACGAGGGTTTCTGCCTCTGGGACAGCAAGGTGACGGGTTACAAGGCGACGAACACGCCCTGCGGCAAAGATTTGCTGACGCCGCTGGTCGAAGCCTTTCGCGCCGAAGGACTGAAGATCGGCTTCTATTATTCGCTGCTCGACTGGCACCATCCGGACTTTCCGATCGATGTCCACCATCCCTTGCGCAACCATCCGCAGGCCGAGGCGCTGAATGCTGGCCGCGATATGGCCAACTATGCCGCCTATATGCGCGAACAGGTGCGCGAACTTCTGACCGGTTTCGGCCGCATCGACATCATCTGGTTCGATTTCAGCTATCCCCAGCGCGAATATCGCGGCCTGCCCGGCAAGGGGCGTGCCGATTGGGAGAGCGAGCGCCTGCTCGCACTGGTGCGTGAATTGCAGCCCGGCATCATCGTCAACAACCGGCTCGATCTGCCGCCCGGCAATCTGCCCGACGTGACGACGCCGGAGCAATATACGCCGCGCGTGGCGCCCGCTATCGCCAGCCAGGGGGTGCTCTGGGAAGCCTGCCACACCTTCAGCGGCTCCTGGGGCTATCACCGCGACGAGGATAGCTGGAAAAGCCCGGAACAGATCATCCAATTGCTCATCGATTCCGTCGCGCTCGGCGGCAACCTCCTGATGAATGTCGGCCCGACCGGCCGCGGCACGCTCGATGCGCGCGCCATCGGCGCGCTCGAAATCTACCAGAACTGGATTGAGGTCAACGCACGCTCCATTTATGGGGCCGGGCCATCCGACTATCCGGTGCCGGCCGGCTGCCGCTATACCCAGCGCGGCAACCGCCTCTACCTGCATGTCTATAATTGGCCTTATCGCCACATCCACATCGAAGGCCTCGCCGACAGGATCGCCTATGCGCAATTCCTGCACGACGCCAGCGAAGTGCGCTGGCTGAGCCACACCAAGGATGTGGATTCCAATATCGGCGTGATGGTGCCGGAAGGCATGATCACACTCGAACTGCCGGTCCGGCGCCCGGACGTTACCGTGCCGGTGATCGAGATCATCCTGAAGGCGTGAGCTCGATCGCACTCGCGTGTCCTTTGCGTTCATGGAGGGAGGAGAAACCCATGAAGGTTCTGAAGAAAACGCTTTTGCTTGCCGCAATCGGCAGCAGTCTTTTTGCCACAGCCGCATCGGCCGAACAGGTCAACCTGACCTGGCAGATGTGGACCGGCTCCGAAGCCGACACCAAGGGCTGGCAGCACCTGGCCGACATGGTGACGGCCAAATATCCCGATATCAAGGTGACGCTGACGACGACGGGCTGGGTCGATTACTGGACGCGGCTGCCGGTGTTGGCAGCGTCCGGCCAGCTCGCCGACATCGTTTCCATGCAGTCGTTGCGCATGCCGAATTTCTATTCGCTGCTCGAGCCGCTGAATGACCGAATCGCGGCCGACAAGTTCGACGTCGGAGCCTTTACCCCCTCGATCATCGGCGGGATGTCGGTCGACAAGCAGCTTTACGGTCTGCCCTATGATGTCGGTCCGTGGGTCATCTACTATAACCAGGATGCGCTCGAAGCCGCCGGCATTCCCTTGCCGAAGCCGGGCTGGACGCTGGCCGAGTTTACCGATACCGCCAAGAAATTGACGAAAGACGGCAAGTACGGCTTCGGCATCACCCCGGTCAACTATTCGGTCCTGGCCTCGGCCTGGGGCGATAAATATGTCAACAACGCCGGAGAGCTCGACCTGACCAATCCTGGCGCCGTTGCCGCTGCCGACAGGCTGATCGGCTTTGCCGCCAAGGATAAGATCGCGCCGCTGGTGCCGCCGAGCGCCGATGTCGGCACGGTCGTTCAGGGCCGGTTCAATTCGGGCAACGTCGCCATGTATATCGATGGCCCCTGGTCGATTATCGGCATGAAGGACCAGGCGAAGTTCAAGATCGGCCTCACCACCTTGCCGCGCGCCGAAGGCGAACTTTCAGCCGTGACCGCGGGCTCCGGTTTCGGCATTGCCACGACAAGCAAAAACAAGGATGCGGCGTGGAAGGCGATCCAGGTGCTGACCAGTCCCGAGGCGCTGCAATATCTCGCCGAACAGGGGCGCGCGCTGCCGGCGCGCACGGCCTCGCAATCCTCCTGGTATAAGGTGGCGGCCAAGGACATCACCAATGGCGGCGAGGCGCTCGATTATTCCCTGGCGCATTCGGTGCCCTATGTGATCACCAACAATTGGGCGGCGGTGGAAAACCTCTTCAACCAGTATTTCCCACCGGCTTTCGCCGGCAGCGCCGATGCCAAGCAGACGATGGAGTCGATCCAGAGCCTCGCGCAGCAATAGGATGGCGCGGCAGGATTGCCGCGCATGGAGGAAGACATGTCGCAAAGCGCCGTCGCCGAAATTCCGTTGCAGCCCGGTCAGCCACGGCGCTTTCTGAAGCCTGAGACGCAGACGGCCATGCTGTTCCTGCTGCCGAGTTTCCTCGGCTTCATGATCTTCATGGCCCTGCCGATCCTGGCGTCGCTGGCGCTCTCCTTCACCAACTGGCAGCTGCTTTCGACGCCGTCCTTCGTCGGCTTTCAGAATTATATCAAGCTGTTCACCGTCGATCCGGCCTTCTACACGATATTGAACAACACGCTGTTCTTCGCCGTCGAGTATCTGGCCGTGAATATCATCGTCTCGCTGACGCTGGCGGTGTGGATATCCAGCCTGAAACACGGCAAGGCGATCTTCCGGGTGATCTTCTTCCTGCCGACCTTCACCCCTACCATTGCCGCCTCGGTGGTGTGGCTGCTGATCTTCACGCCGGACGGGCTCGCCGACAGCGTCATCCGCGCGCTCGGCCTCGGCCTGCCGAATTTCCTGCTGAGTTCGAGCTGGGCGATGCAGGCGGTCGTGATCGTCACGCTCTGGGCCAATGTCGGCTACAACGTCGTGATGTTCAACGCTGCGCTCGATCTGGTGCCGAAGCATTATCTCGAGGCGGCGACGATCGACGGAGCCAATGCCTGGCAGCGCTTCTGGCGCATTCGCCTGCCGCTCATCTCGCCGACCATCTTCTTTGCCACTGTCATGACGGCGATCACCTCGCTGCAGGTCTTCGACGAGATCTTTGCGATGACGCGCGGCGGCCCCGGCTCGGCGACGTCGACACTCGGCTTCGCCATCTACCAGAAGGGCTTCGCCAATTTCCAGATGGGCTATGCCTCAGCTCTTGCCTGGGTGATGTTCGTCATGATCATGGCGCTCACCATCCTGCAGTTCCACATGCAGCGCAAATGGGTGCATTATGACGATTGATCCGAGCTCACGGCACCCACATTCCGTCTCTGCGGATCGCCGCCGCATCTTGCGTGGGATCGGCACCTTCCTGAGCTATGCGGGGCTTTCGCTGGTCGCGCTGCTGTTCCTCTTTCCCTTCTTCTGGATGGTGTCGAACGCGGTGCGCTCGAATGCCGAGGTCATGGCCGTGCCGGTCCGCATTCTCCCCGAGGAATATCATTGGGGCACCTTCGTCGAGGCTTTGGTGTCGCTGCCGTTCGGCACGTTCCTGTTGAATTCCTTCATCGTCGCCTGCGGCGTCACCGCGATCGTGATCGCGGTATCCTGCCTTTCCGCCTATGCGTTCGCACGGCTGCGGTTTCCGGGCCGCGAAGGACTGCTGCTGACCTTTCTCAGCACGCTGATGATCCCCCAGGTGATGCTGGTCATCCCGCTCTTCCTTCTCGTCAGCAAGCTCGGCTGGATCAACACCTATCACGGCATGATCCTGCCGGTCGCCTTCTCGTCCTTCGGCACCTTCCTGCTGCGCCAGTTCATCCTCGGCATTCCCAAGGATCTCGACGAGGCGGCGATGATGGACGGGGCCTCGCGCCTGCGCATCCTGGTCAGGATCATCGTTCCGCTTGCCATGCCGGCCATCGGTCTCCTGGCGCTCTTCACCTTCATCGCGCAGTGGAAGAGTTTTCTCTGGCCGCTGATCGCCACCAGCGGCCTCGAAAAAGCCACGCTGCCACTCGGCCTCACCCTGTTTCAGACGCAGCAGGGCACCGCCTGGAACTACATCATGGCGGGTGCGACGATCTCCATGCTGCCGGGCGTCGTGCTCGCCATCGTGCTGCAGAGGGTGATCTACAAAGGCATCAGCGTCGGCTCCGGCTTCGGTGGGCGCTGATGTCTATAAGTACAAGGACTTAAGCGCATTGCGTCAAGTTCGATGCGATGTCCTTGAAGTCCGGCCGATTGCCGCCGAAGAACGCGCTGCTCGCGTTGCAAGATCATATCCCCTGCTTAACGTTTGTTTCCGGTCGAAAAGTAAAATTTAACCAAAATTTGAAATAACGCAGTTGTATCCGAATTGCGCAGGGGAATTCATGAAAACGGCCACGCTTGCATCCATCGCTCTGGCGATATCGGTCTCTGTTGCCAATGCGCAGACGATCGCGGTTTCGATGACCAATCTCGACAAATTCAGAGAGATGCTTCTGAACGGCGTCGTCTCGCACGGGAAGACGATATCAGGCCTCAAGCTCGTCACCGCGAATGCCAAGGGCGACAACGAACTGCAGAAGAAGCAGGTTCAGCAGTTCGTCGCCGACAAGGTCGATGCCATTATCATGATGCTGTCTGATGGCGATCTCGGGCCGCAAATGACCAAGATCGCAGCGGATGCCGGCATTCCGCTGATCTACATCAACACGACGCCCTCCAATCTTTTGGACTTGCCGGACAATCAGGTCGTCGTCGCCTCCGATGAGAAAGACTCCGGTACGCTCGAGACGAAGCAGGTATGCTCTCTCCTCAAGGGCAAGGGCCGCGTCGTCGTGCTGATGGGGGAGGTCTTCCATGTGGCTGCCCGCACCCGCACCCAGGACATCACCGATGTCATTGCGACGCCGGAATGCAAAGGCCTCGAGATCGTCGAGCGGCAGGCGGCCTATTGGTCACGCGATTATGCCGATCAGCAGATGCAGGAATGGCTGGCGGCCGGCGTCAAGTTCGATGCGGTTATCGCCAATAATGACGAGATGGCGCTTGGTGCGATCCGCGCCATGAAGAGGGCCAATATCCCGATGAAGGACGTCGTCGTCGGCGGCGTCGACGCGACCGACGACGCGCTCGCCGCGATGGTGGCCGGCGATCTCGACGTCACCATTCTCCAGAGCGCCGTCGGGCAGGGCGCTGCCGCTGTCGACGCCGCCGTGAAACTGATCAACAAAGAGAAGGTGCCGCGCGAAAACAACGTTCCCTTCGAACTCGTCACACCTGAAAACATTGCCGCCTATCTGCCGAAGAGCCAGTAAGCATAAGAGGACTATCATGTTGCATTTCTGGAATAAATTCGGCATTCGCGCGCAGATCACCTCCGGCTTCGTGCCGCTGATCCTGTTGATGAGCCTGCTCACGGTCAGCGCCATCTCGGGCATGAACGGCCTCGCCGCGATCTTCGCATCCTATCGCGTCACGGCCGGTCAAAGTCTCGCCATCTCGGACTACAGCGAGCAGCTGAACGAAATTCAGATGTCGGCGGAAGCGTTCCGCTCGACGCCGACACAAGCCGTGGTCGACAGCTTTCGCGCCGGCGTGAAGGCCTTCGAGGCGGATGATCCGCGTTTTGCCGGCAACAAGGAGCTGCAGTCCGGCCTTGCGGCGATCCGTCAGGAGATCACCGCCTATGGCAAGGCTTTCGAACAAATTGTTTCCCTCCAGGCCCGACGCGACATGCTGATCTCCAAGGTCACCGAATTCGGCCCCTGGACCAGCATCGCGCTCAACGACGTCGTGCGCAGCGCCTGGCGCCAGAACGACGTGGCCCTGCTGCAGATGACGGCGGCGACGCTGGAGGCCCTGAACCGCAGCCTCTATTTCTCCGAACGCTTCGTGCATTCCGATGATTTCGCCGCCTATGATACGGCGCAGGCAGCACTCGCCGAAGCCGTGGCGCTCAACGATGCCGCCGCCAAGGCTGCAAAGAACGAGCTGCAGAAGAAGCGCCTGATGGGCGCCGGCCAGCTCATGCAGAACTACACCGCCCGTCTCGGCGACATGAAGGAGGTGCTGCAGGCTGCCGGCAATATCCGCCAGACGCAGCTGAACGTGCTGGCGCCGAAGATATCAGGCGAGTTCAAGAACCTGCAGGCGGCAGTGACCGGCGCGCAGAAGAACCTCGACGGTTCGGTCGATGCAACGGTTGCCTCCGCGACCAGCACGACGCTGGTTATCAGCGGTCTCCTGATCGTCATCGGCCTGGTGCTTTCCTATTTCGTCGGCCGGCTGATTTCCTCGGCGGTGCGCAACATGGCTCAGTCGATGGAACAGCTTGCCCGCGGCGAGGAAGGGATCGTCATCACCGGCGTCGAGCATCGCCACGAATTGGGCGCCATGGCCCGGTCGCTGAAGGTCTTCCAGGAGACAGGCCGCGCCAAGCTGATCGCCGAGGCCAATGCCGAACGCGCGCGCCTCGCTGCCGAAGAGGAACGGCTCCGTCAGGAGGCCGAGCGGCTCTCCGACGCGCAGGTGATGGAACATGCCTTCCGCCAGATCTCCGTCGGGCTGGACGCATTGTCGAAGGGCGATCTCACCGTCCGCGTCGGCGAAGTCGATCATCGCTACGTCAGGATCCGGGATCATTTCAACAACTCGGTTGCGAGCCTCGAAGAGGCGGTGGATTCCGTCATTCGCGCGGTCGCCACCATTCGGTCCGGCCTTGCGGAAATCTCCACGGCGTCCAACGATCTCGCCCGCCGCACCGAGCAGCAGGCAGCGTCCCTGGAAGAAACGGTGGCGGCGCTGGGTGACGTGACCCGTGGCGTCAACGGAACGGCGGAGGGCGCAAGCCGCGCCCAGGGTGTCGTGGCAACCGCCCGCACCAATGCCGAAAAGGGCGGCGAGATCGTTGCCCGCGCCATCGACGCGATGACGGAAATTCAAAATTCATCGTCGAAGATCGGCAACATCATCAGCGTCATCGATGAGATCGCCTTCCAGACCAACCTGCTGGCGCTGAACGCCGGCGTGGAAGCGGCGCGTGCCGGCGAGGCCGGCAAGGGCTTCGCCGTCGTCGCTCAGGAAGTCCGCGAGCTCGCCCAGCGCTCCGCCAACGCGGCAAGGGAGATCAAGCAGTTGATCTCCACTTCCTCGGCGCAGGTCAAGACAGGCGTCCAGCTGGTGGGTGAATCCGGCCTGTCGCTCGAACAGATCGTCGAGCAGGTCACCGCCATGAATGCGACCGTGGCCGAGATCGCCGTTGCCGCCCGCGAGCAGGCGACGAGCCTGCGGGAGGTGTCGGCCGCCGGCGACCAGATGGACAAGGTGACGCAGCAGAACGCCGCGATGGTTGAAGAGACCACGGCCGCCGCCCAGAGCCTGACGCATGAAACCGAAAGCCTTGCCGAATTGCTGCGGCGCTTCAGGACAAGCAGCGGCCGGGCATCGGAGCATCGGCACTACGCCTTGGCATCCTGACCTTCCATCGATGCACGAAAGTAAGCGCCGCCGCCCGAAAGGGCGGCGGTCGCGTCAGTGGTTCCCGGATGCCGGACCGTGCGGTGCGCCGGCAATGCTCTTGCGAACGTGACGGACCGCCGTCCAGACGGCAAAGAGCACGAGCGGGATGGCGCCGAGTACGGCGAGCTTCGCCACATGCGGATCGACACCCAGTTCGGAAATGCTTTCCAGGCAGATCTTCGCCAGCCCGACGGTATAATAAGTGATGGCGATGACGGAGAAGCCTTCGACCGCCTGCTGGATATGCACCTGGATGCGCGCCCGCTCTTCCATCGACGTCAGCAACGACGCGTTCTGATCCTCGAGCTGGACCTGCACGGTCGTCCTGAGAAGGTCTCCAGCCAGGCTCACGCGTTCGGCGAGTTCGTCGAGCCGGCGCTCGGCGGCTTCGACCGAGCGGACGGCCGGTTGAAAGCGCCGGTCGATGAAGGTGCCGAGCCTCTGGCGCTGCTCGACGCGTGTCTCGCGAAGCTCCGACACTCTGCTCGCGACAATTTCGGCATAGGCTTTCGTCGCTCCGAAGCGGTGGCGGGCCAGCGCCGAGAAGTTGAGAACATCCGACGAGAGCCTGGTCACCTCGGAAAGCAGCGCCTTGTCGACCTTGATAGCACTCTGCATATGCGCGATCAGCAAGTCGAGGCGCCGGTCGAAGACGGAGAGCTTCGAGACCGTCTCGCGCGCCATCGGCAATGCCAGCAGCGCCATCATCCGGTATGTCTCGATCTCCAGGAAACGCCTGACCATGCGGCCGGTGCGATAGGCGTTGAGGTTGCGGTTGAAGAACAGGAATTCGACGAAACCGCTGTCGGTCAGCCGGAAGTTCGAATGCACTTCCGCATCGCCGCCGCCGACCTGAGAGGCGACATAGTCGAGTTTCGGTTTTTCCGGACGCTGTCCGTCCTTCTCGTCCCGCACCAGCACCCGAACGGCTGCAATGATCTTTCCGTCGATCTGGCGGCAGCAGGCCTGAAAGGCTTCCGGCGGCTGGCTGCCGGGTTCGGCCGATGCCGGAACGACGAAGGTCAGCGTCAGGAACTCGGTATGGGCCTCCCACTTCAGCCGGCCGTCGCCGAAACGGCCGATGCCGTGGTTACCCTCGCGAGTCGTGGAGACATCTTCCAGCCCCGGCAGCGAGACTGGGATTGAAGGAGGAGCATTCTCGCCGACGATGGCGACGTGCCAGACATCGGTGTCGCCGTCGAAATAAAGCGACGGCCGCGCGTGCAGCTCGTTGTGAAGTTCCCTTCGCAGCGGATGCTCGGAGCCCATCGGCATGGAAATGCACCTCTATACGGTAGGCAGTCGCTGGGTCGCCGGACGTAACCGGGTTGCCGGCACTTGTGAATTAACGGACCCGCAGGCTGGCGCAGACCGACAACGCCTATAGCCTCTCGCGGGGCTCGTGTCACGAGACCTTCGCCGGCGGATGCGGAGGCTGCGCATGACCGCGACATCCGGCCGCGCGTTCAAAGCAAGCGCCAGGCGATAAAGCTTCCAAGCAGCTGCGCGCTGCCGCCCGCCGTCATCGCGACGATGAAGGCAGCTTCCGCCTCCCCCAGGAAGGCGAAGATCGCCCCGAGCAAAGCGACGCCTATCGTCGCCCCGACCATGCGGGCAACATTGATCAGGGCGCTTGCCGTGCCGGCGCGATCGGCGGTGACGGTCGAAACCGCAACCGCCGTCAGAGGCCCCGTCGCCATGCCCATCCCGATCCCGGTCAGCAACAATCCGATCTCTTCGGCGATGAGCCAGTCGGCCAGAAAGGATGAGCCGAGCAGGAGGTTGCCCAAACCCATCAGCGCCAGTCCAGCAGATATGGTGCGGTTCTTCCCAAGGTGTTCCGAAATCGAGCCGGAGAAGGGTGAGATCGCGATGAAGCTGAGAGCCATCGGCAGCAGCGACAGTCCGACCTCCACCGAGGCCAGGCGTCCGAGGCCGAGGGAGGCGAGCGGAAAAAGAAAAAGCGTGCCGTACATGCCGAAAGTCATTGCGGCCGTTCCGGCCATGGCACCGCGGAACTGCCTGCCCGAAAACATCGAGATCGGAACCAGAGCCTTCTGCTCCAGGCGCTTCTCGACGATGATGAAAAGCAGCAGAAGCAGCGCGCCGGCGATTGCCATGAGTGCCATCCATAAGGGCGGCAGATGCGATGATTCGATTGCGGCGAGGGTCAACACGGTGAGAGATACGATCCCCAGCAATTGCCCCGGCATGTCGAAGGACCGGCCTTGCCGATCGGCACTTTCCGGAACGAAAAACCGTGCTGCCGCCGCCGCGATCTGCGCGATGGGAATGACGACGAAGAAGACGGATCGCCAGCCGAAATCACGGATGAGGAGGCCGCCGAGGCTCGGACCGATCGCCAGCGACATTCCATTGCAGCCGGCCCAGATTCCGAGCGCCCGGGCACGGACCTTCTCATCCCGGTAGATGACCCGGATCAGCGAAAGAGAAGCGGGCAGGAGGAGGGCAGAGCCGAAGCCGGTCAGGGCCCTCGCCGCAATGAGGACCGCGATGGTCGAGGCGAAAGCGCAGCCAAGGCTCGCCAGGGCAAAAACAGCGCAGCCGATCACGAACATCAGGCGCCGGCCGTAAAGATCGGCGAACAGGCCGCCGCTGATGAGAAGTGCGGCGTAAACGAGATTGTAGGCGTCGACGACCCACTGCAGCTCGGTGACGGAGGCCCTGAGATCGAGCCCTATCGGCTGAACCGCCAGATTGACGACCGATGTATCGACCTGCGCTACTATCACGCCGAGGCAAAGAATGGCGAGAGCGGCCGGCTTCAACTGCGAGTAAGCTTGGGTGCCTTGTTCGATTGAGTGCATGACGCTGCCTTTCCAGTACGGCGCCGTGCGTCTTTTCAGACGCGCAAGGGACGCTGCAACACTTTGAAGGCAGACGTAGCGTGGTTCAGGCCGTCGACAATTCGAAACTGGTCGAAGTGTCCGTAGGGAAAATGAAAAGCCACGGCCCTGTTGCGAGGCCGTGGCTGCTGCATGCGCGCATTTTGCGGGACAACGCGTGACCGGGTTACTTGGCGGCGAGTGCCCCGTTGACCTTGTCGACGTCGGCACTCATGGCCTTGAAGGTCTCGTCGAGGGAAAGCTCGCCGACGATCAACTGGCTCATCCTCTGGACGATCAGCTGATAGATGGCGGAGGATCCCTTGAGACGTTCCAGGTCCCGGGCTGCCTGCGGCACGCTATTGCGGCTTCCGAGGAAGACGGCCATGGCGTCCTTAGCATTCTTGCTCTCGAGCTTGTATTGCGGGTCCTTGATGTCGGCGCCCGTCAGGATGACGTAGTTTTCGGCGATTTCACGCTGGACCTTTTCGGAGCCGAGGAACTCGATGAACGCCGCCACGGCTTCCGGATACTTGGTGCGCTTGAAGCCGACGATCGCGGTGCCGCCCGGCATCGCATAGCAGCCGGCATCGCCGCAGGGGGCGCTGATCGCCGTCCAATCGAAGGCGTCGCCGATCTTCTTCTGGAACGGATTGACCATCCAGTTGCCGGCGAGATAGGTCACGACGTTGCCGTTGACGAATTCGTCGCCCATGTTCTTGTACTGGGTTCCGCCGGCAGCGCCCCACATTTCCTTGGGGAAGGAGCCGTCCTTCGTCCAGCCGTAGAGATCCGTGACATAACGCTTGGCGGCATCGTCGGGGAAGAAGAACTTGCCGTCCTTGACGTAGTTCGATCCGTAGGAGAATGCCGCGCCGGAGAAGCGATGGCCCGAGCGATCCATCGTGAAGGGGATCTGGGCGCCGGTCGCCTTGGCGACGCGCGCCGAGGCTTCGACGATGTCCTTCAGCGTGGCGGTGGGCTTCGGAAGCGGTTCGCCGGCCTGTTCGAAGAGCGTCTTGTTGACGAAGGGCAGGTTGAAGGTCTGCGAGGCGATATAGCCGTTGATCGACTTCGGATCGTTGACGCCGGGGAAGCGAAGCGTGTTCAGGCTGTCGCCGTGCAGCTTGGCAAAGCCGTCCGGGTCTTTCATGTAGGGACGCATGTCGAGGTAGTAGGGCGCAAGCTGCCAGTCGGTGATCTTGGCGATGTCAGGACCTTCGCCGACGGCGAGCTGCACCGGCAGCTGCTTGGCGACCGCATCATAGCCCGACGAGACGAAGTTGACCTTGACGTCGGGATGCGCCGTCTCGAATTCCTTGCTCAGCGCTTCCATCCGCTCGACGTAAGCCTGGTCGTCGTCGGTAAACAGAAAGGTGATCGTCTTGGTTTCCGCCATGGCCGCGCCGGCCCATGCGAAAGAAACGGTAGCCAGCGCCAGTGCGAGGGCTCCTGAGAGATAGGTTTTCATTTTCATCCTCCCATGAAAACATTTTCATCAATCGCGGCGTCAGCCATCGATAAATGAATTTCATATACTTGACATTCGTCCCGTCAAGCTATTTTCTGAGGCAATAGCGATGTTTTTGAGCATTTTTCAAAAACAACGCACCCAAATGACCTAATGAAAATATTTTCATAGGATTGCGGAGGAGGCGGTCTGTGAAAACGGAATGCATCAAGCGGCCGGACGATATGGCGCCGGCATATGGCGTGGCCGCGGGCCAGACGGTAACGGCATGGGCGGTATCCGGCCTCATCGCCAGCTATTTTCCGGGCGAGCCGGCGCCGGCCGAAGACCGCGTAAACTATCGTTTCATCAACGGTTTCGTCGATGTCGGCGACCTGCCTTGCCGCAAAGCCTTCTGGTCCACCATGGTGGGGCGGCCGCTCTCGCCCTACACGTCCTGGCCGACCGAGAGCCTCTATCTTCCCGGTTCGAACCGCCGCGTCGAGTTCACCGGCTTCTGGCATGTGCCGACGCATCTCAGGCGATGGCTGAGGGGCACGTTCAGGACGGAGACCGCGCGAATGCTCAATCTCAGACTGAAGACCTGCGGCGGCGTTCGCATATGGGTCAACGGACAGGAGGCGGTGCGCTTCGAACCCTTCAAGCGCAATGTCGAGAGCGCAACCGACATAAAGCTGACGCTCGAAGCCGGCGACAACCACATTCTCGTTCACACCGAAGACCTGGCCGAGCGCGACACGACGTGGTTTTTCGAGCTAGAGCTGCTGGATGAGGAGCCGCTCTGCGTGCTGTTGCCGGTATCGCTGGACCAGGATGAGGTTCGCGAGCTGGAAGCCCTTGTGCGCGGCGTTCGCCCGGCCCGCGACGTCTTCGTCAACCAGCCGCTGGAGATCATCTTCGACACGGCGCCGGAGCGCGACCTGCCTGTAGAGCTCAAGGTCATCGGCCATGGTCACGAGCGTCCCGTTCTCGCGCATTCGAAACTGACCCTGCATGCTCATCAGAACCGTCTGGTCGCCGAGAATGTCTCTGGCATCGCAGATGGTTATCACGGCATCCACATGACGATCGGTTCCGGTACGGGCTCGGTCACCCGCGTCATCGATGCCGCCTTCATGAGCAGCATTTCGCCGTTGCCGGCCGAGACATCGCTTTCTGCCCGCAAGCGGCAGGCGCTGGAATACAGCGCCCGCTTCGGCGCCAACCGCGTCGGGCGTCTCATTGCGATGATGGAAACCGGTCACCACGACCAGGAAAGCTTCGACCGCATCATCGACGCAACGCTCGCCTCCATCGATGCGCGGGAGGATTGCTCGGATTTCATCATGGTGCCGCTGTTGTGGCTGCTCGGCGCCTATGCCGACCGGATGCCCGCGGCGGTGGTCGATCGCATCCGGCATTCCGTTCTCTCTTATCGTTACTGGGTCGACGAGCCGGGCAACGATGCGATGTGGTTCTGGAGCGAGAACCATGTGCTCTGCTTTCACACGAGCCAGCTGCTGGCCGGACTTCTTCTGCCCGACGAGGTGTTTTCAGCCTCGGGCAGGACGGGCCGGCAGCAGGCGGAACTTGGCCGCGCGCGCCTCGCGCGCTGGTTCGACAGCGTCGAAGCCCACGGATTGGCGGAGTGGAACTCGGCGGCCTATTACCCGATCGACTTCATCGGCCTGCTGGCGCTGGAGCGCTGGGCCGAGACGGCGATTTCGGAGCGCGCCCGCGGCCAGATCGATCTCATCTTCCGCATGATCGCCCTTCACACGCTCGCAGGCGTTCCGGCCGGATCGCAGGGCCGCGCCTACGACAAGGAACTGCGCGCCGGCCCGCTGACAGAGCTTGCACCTTTCGCCCAGGTCGCCTTCGGAACCGGCTGGCTGAACAATGGCGTGGCGGCATTGACCATGTTCTGCGTCGGCGGCTACGAGCCGCCGGCCGATCTCGCCGAGCTTGCGTCGCTTGCCAGGACCAGAAGCGTCGAGGCGCGTTACAGCCAGGGGCTCGAGAGCGGAAAACTCGTGCTGTTCAAGAACGAGGCGGCGCAGCTTTCGACCGTCGTCGATCACAAGACCGGCCAGAAGGGCCATCAGCAGCATGTGCTCGACATCCGGCTCGCCGGCCACCCCATGGCGAGGCTCTGGGTCAACCATCCCGGCGAGGACGATCCCTGGGGCAATCAGAGGCCGTCCTATTGGGCCGGCAACGGCATTCTGCCGCGCGTTGCCCAGCATCGTGACGTCGCCCTGCTGATCGAGGACACAAGCGATGCGCGGCACGCATGGACGCATGCCTATATCGGTCGCGACGGCCTGGACGATCTCATCACCGAAGACAAGTGGCTGATTGCGCGATCGGGCAGGGGATTTGCCGCCCTCTGGGCGTCGAACGGCCTGGAGCTGATCACCGACGGCCCGACCGCCGGGCGCGAGGCGCGCTCCTACGGGCCGCTTTGCGGCTGGGCGGCCGTCGTCGGATGCGGCAGCTACGATGCCTTCAAGGCGTTCATCGAACGCCTGTGCCAGACGACGGTTTCCTTCGATCCCGGGCTTCGGCGGCTCGCGTTGACGCCGCCGGGCGGCCCGGCGCTCTGCCTGTCCTATGCCGACGGTCTTTCGATCGCCGGCAAGGCGAGGCCGTTCACGTACGATCAGCCACACCCGATCCTCACCCACGACAGTGCAGCCTCCGGGGCCGGCACTGACGGGCCGTTCTACTCCTGAAACATAGGTCTCCAAGCATGAACACAACATCTGTCGATAACGCCGCTCTCCTGACGACGATCGATCGCGTTGCAACGGCTTTCAGCCGGCTCAAGGGCATCAAGGAAGGTCTCGTGACCGGAAATTCCGCCTCGGGAATCCAGTTCGACGAATGGGACTGGGAAGTCGGCGTCGGTCTTTACGGTTTCCTGCGGCGCGCCATTGCCACCGATGACCAGAAAGCGCTGCAGGAGCTTGTTGCCTGGTATGCCGGCCAGATCGAACGCGGCCTGCCGCCGCGCCAGATCAACAGCACGGCGCCGATGCTGCCGCTTGCGATCCTCGTCCAGCATGTCGACCGTCCCGATTTTCGCGCTCTTGTCGAGGACTGGGCCGAATGGCTCGTCAAGGAATTGCCGAAGACCGAAGACGGCGGTTTTCAGCACGTCGTCAAGGAGCGCCTCAACGACGGCGAATTGTGGGACGACACGCTTTTCATGGCCTGCCTGTTTCTCGCCCGGGCCGGCGTGCTCTGCGAACGCAGCGACTGGATCGACGAGGCCGTCTATCAGTTCGTGATCCACACCCGCTACCTCTCCGATCCGGTCAGCGGCCTCTGGTATCACGGCTGGACCTTCAACGGGCGGCACAATTTCGCCAATGCCTTCTGGGCGCGCGGCAATGCCTGGATCACCGTTGCCATCCCCGAGCTCTTCGATCTCGTTCCGACGCTCGGCGAGAAGGACCGGCGTTTTCTGTCGAACGTCCTCGTCAGCCAGGTGCGCTCGCTGAAGGAATGCCAGCGGCCGGACGGGATGTTCACGACGCTTCTGGACGACCCGTCCTCGCCGCTGGAAACCTCGGCCACGGCAGGCATTGCCTATGGCATATTGCGCGCCGTCGATGCCGGCATTCTCGACGATAGCGACAAGGCCTACGCGGAGCGGGCGCTTGCGGCAGTGCTGGCGCAGATAGACGAGGAAGGTGTGGTCCACGGCGTCTCGGACGGCACGCCGATGGGGCATGACCTCGATTTCTACAGGCGCATCCCGAACGTGCCGACGCCTTACGGCCAGGCGCTGACCATGCTGTTGCTGACGGAAGTCGTCCTCGAGAACGGCGATCGCCAATGAGCCCCGTGTCTCTTGTCGCGATCGAGCCGGCGGAGGGCGACGATACGGTCCGCCTGCAGGCGGCCATCGACGGCCTGTCGGCTTCGGGCGGCGGACGCGTGGAGCTCATGGCCGGCATCCATGTCTGCCGGGGGCTCCAGCTCAAGTCCGGCATCGACCTTCATCTGGCCGCCGGCGCGATCCTGCGTCCCGTTGCGGATTACGAGGCCTATGCGCATACGAGTGTTTCGGTGATCGCCGAAAAGTCGGACCGCGGCATGATCGTCGCTAGGGATGCACGGCGGATCAGCCTGACGGGGGCGGGGCGCATCGAAGCCGGTTGCGACAGCTTCATCGTGGGAGACGACGAGACCGTCGGAACCTTCATTCCGGCCGAGTTTCGTCCGCGCGTCGTAGTATTCGAGGGCTGCGACGAGGTCGAGATCAGCTCTGTCCATATTAGCCGCTCGCCGATGTGGACGCTGCATTTCGTCAATTGCACCGATGTCGTCGTCAGCAACGTAACCATCGACAACGACCGTCGCCTTCCCAACACGGATGGTATCGTGCTGGATGCCTGCCGCGGCGCCGTGATCGAGGACTGCCGGATATCGACGGCCGACGACGGCGTATGCCTGAAGACGAGCATCGGCCCCGATCGTGTCGCCATCGGACGATGCGAAAACATTCTTGTCCGCCGCTGCTCCGTTCAGAGCCTCAGCTGTGCGCTGAAGATCGGCACGGAAACCCATGGCGACGTCACCAACGTCGTGTTCGAGGATTGCAACGTCTCATCCTCCAACAGGGCGCTCGGCATATTTTCCCGCGATGGCGGCCGGATATCGAATGTGAGGTTCTCGCGAATTGCGGTGGAATGCCGCGAGACCCCCGATGGTTTCTGGGGCTCAGGCGAGGCGCTGACCGTCAATGTGGTTGACCGCATCGCGGAGCGCACGGCAGGCGCCATCGAAAATCTCATCGTCGAGGATATCACCGGCCGGATGGAGGGGGCGATCACGGTCATTTCGACCTCGTCGGCCGGCATCCGGAACGCATCATTGGCGCGTATCGCCATCGACCAGCAGCCGGGGCAACTCGGCACGGCACGATCCTACGACCTGCGCCCGACGAACGCCGACCTTTCCCCGAAAGCCGATGGCGGCGGCCGCGCCAATGCCTGGACCCGCGGGTCGGACGGGCGGGTGATCGGCCTTGAGAACTATCCGGGAGGAATGCCGGCCGTCTACGTGGCTGATGTCACCGGGATCTTGATGAACGAGGTGCGGATCACAAGACCGACACCGCTGCCGCAAGGCTGGAACAAAAACGACGCCGTCTTCGAAACGGCGGCACCTGATGGGAGTGGGGCATGGCAGAACTGAAGCTTTCCAACGTCAACAAGTCGTATGGCTCTGTCAAAGTCCTGCATGACGTCGAGCTCGATATCAAGGACGGCGAGTTCGTCGTCTTCGTCGGTCCGTCGGGATGCGGCAAGTCGACCCTGTTGCGCGTCATCGCCGGTCTCGAAGAGGTGACGACGGGCGCAATCGCGATCGGGAGCCGCGACGTCAGCGCGCTCTCGCCGGCCGAGCGCAAGATCGCGATGGTCTTCCAGTCCTATGCGCTCTATCCGCATATGAGCGTTCGCAAGAACCTCGCTTTCGGCCTGGAGAACCTGAAGTTCAAGCGCGCCGAGATCGAGGCGCGGATTGCCGAAGCCGCCAGGATGCTGGCGATCGAACCCTACCTGGACCGGCGTCCGAAGCAGCTTTCGGGCGGCCAGCGTCAGCGCGTGGCGATCGGCAGGGCCATCGTGCGCGAACCGGACATTTTCCTCTTCGACGAGCCGCTGTCGAATCTCGACGCCGCCTTGCGCGTCCAGACCCGCGCCGAGATCACCAAGCTCCACCGCGACATCAAGACGACGATGATCTATGTCACCCATGACCAGGTCGAGGCGATGACGATGGCCGACAAGATCGTCGTGCTGCGCGCCGGGCGGGTCGAGCAGGTCGGCGCGCCGCTGGACCTGTTCGATAGCCCACGCAATCTGTTCGTCGCCGGCTTCCTCGGTTCGCCGCGCATGAACATCATCAAGGGCAAGGTTTCAGGCATCGGCGAAAACGGCGTCGCCATCGATGTCGGCAACGGCGGCAAAATCGTCAGCGATGTCGATCCTGCGGGGATTGCCGTCGGGCAGGCCGTTCTCGCCGGCATCCGGCCCGCGCATTTTTCACGCTCCAGCGAGCAAGGTCTGCCGTTCATCGTCCAGTATCACGAGGGCCTCGGCACAGAAACCTATGTCTACGGCAACCTTGCAGGCCAGGATGAGCAGATCATCATTCATGAGGCCGGCCATTTCGCGCCGGCGCCGGGTGATCACATCCTGATCGACGCCGCCCCGGGACGGGTTCACCTGTTCGATCCCGAAAGTGGCCTGGCTTTTGCCCGGCGGCCCGGACAGGGGAGGCGCTGAACATGGCGGCGCTCAAGGCAGGTGCATTGCTGTCCCAGGCAGGCGAAACGGCGATGCGGGTGGTCGAAGCCCCGATGAATGTGGTCGAGCGCATCTTCGGCCGCAAACGCATGCCATGGCTGTTCCTGGCGCCGAACCTCGTTCTGTTCGCCATTTTCACGTTCCTTCCGATCGCGATCGCGATCGGTTACGCCTTCACCGGCGGCACGAACCTTTTCGTCTCGGAGCGGCCCTTCGTCGGCCTGGATAATTTCCGCACACTGCTTTCCTGCGGCAATTATCTGCAGCCGGGAACCTGCCAGGAATCGCTGTTCTGGACGGCTGTGTGGAACACGCTCTGGTTCGTGGCCCTCAATGTCGTCGCCACCTTGCTGGTGGCGCTGATCACGGCACTGATCCTCAATCGGGCGATTGTCGCGCGCGGCTTCTTCCGGGCGATGTTTTTCTATCCCGTTCTGCTGTCTCCCGTCGTCATCGGCCTCATCTGGAAATGGTTCCTCGATCGCAACGGGCTCCTGAACGCCTTCTTCCAGATGATCGGCGTTCCCCCTGAGATCTTCCTGCTCGACGTCGGCTGGTCACGCTTCTTCGTCGTCGTGGTCTCGGTCTGGTTTCACATGGGTTTTTATACCCTCATCCTGCTCGCCGGCCTTCAGGCTATTCCGAAGGAGCTTTACGAGGCTGCCTCCATCGATGCTGCTTCACCGCGCCGCACGCTTTTCAGGATCACGCTTCCCCTGCTGGCCCCGAATCTCTTGGTCGTGTTCATTCTTTTGATGATCAAATCGGTCCAGATCTTCGACGAGGCCTGGGTTTTGACCAATGGCGGCGGTCCCGGCACGGCCAACAGCTTCATCGTGCAATATATCTACCAGATGGCATTCGGCAGCGATCTCCGTCTCTTCGGTCTCGCATCCGCCGCATCGGTTCTGATGGGGCTGGTGCTTCTGGTCCTCACCCTCATACAGCTGCGCATCGGCAAGCGAATGGAGTCCTGAGATGAACAGCCGTATGAATCCGATCAGTTTTCTCACGCGCACCCGCCGGGCCGGACGCATCGATATAACCGACATATTGTCATGGGTCTGGCTGATCGGCGGAACCTTCGCGGTGCTGGTTCCCGTCCTCTGGGCGGGCCTCTCCTCGCTGAAGCCGGCGGCCGAAATTACCCGGTTTCCACCGACCCTGCTTCCCCGGGCCGCCGTGGAGCAGACCGTACCCGGCTTCGACAAGCCGCTCAGCC
Source organism: Rhizobium sp. BK112 (assembly GCF_014193215.1). Taxonomy (NCBI): domain Bacteria; kingdom Pseudomonadati; phylum Pseudomonadota; class Alphaproteobacteria; order Hyphomicrobiales; family Rhizobiaceae; genus Rhizobium; species Rhizobium sp. BK112. Next base: position 74,129 of record NZ_JACHYZ010000015.1, on the reverse strand, counting down.
TCTGGCAGGTCACCGTTGACGGCCAACAGCGCGAAATGGCCATGGTTCGGCGCATCGGCCTCAAGGCCCAGATGGTCGACCCCGCAAATCCGGGACAGCCCGTCAGCGTCGACGTGAAGGGGCTGACGCCGGTGCAGAAGCTGACGGTCGCCACGGAAAATTACACCGATCCGCTGACGCGCTTCAACTTCCTGACCTTCCTCAAGAATTCGGTCTTCGTCACCTTCGTCGCAACGCTGCTGACGCTGATCGTCAACGCCATGGCGGCCTTTGCCCTGTCGAAATACAAATTTGCAGGCGACACCGCGGTCTTCGTCATCATCATTTCAACCCTGATGATCCCGCTCGCCGTCGTCATGGTGCCGGCCTATCTCGTTATCGTCGGGGTCGGGCTCGCCGATAATCTCTGGGGCGTCATCCTGCCGACGGTCGCCTCTCCGACCGCCGTCTTCCTGCTGCGGCAATATATGCTGACCATACCCGATGAGCTGATAGAGGCGGCGCGCGTCGATGCGGCGAGCGAATTCTGCATCTTCTGGCGTATCATCCTGCCGCTGACGGCGCCGGCACTGGCGGTGCTGGCGATCTTTTCCGTGCTCTGGCGCTGGAACGATTTCCTCTGGCCGCTCATCGTCCTCAACAGCCGCGAGAATTTCACGCTGCAGGTCGGTCTGAACGCGTTCCAGGGCGAGTTCTCTGTGCAGTGGCATTATATCCTGGCAATGACGTTCCTCAGCCTGCTGCCTGTCACGGTCGTCTTCCTGTTCCTGCAGAAGTACATCACCACAGGCATTGCCGGAACAGGGATGAAGTGAACGGCAAGGCGGGGAGAAAGATCTCCTCGCCCCGTCGGAGAACCCATACTGCGTCTTCCTCCCGACTGAAGCGCGTCGCATTGAACTTGTTTCATGCGGCGCGCTTCGGTCTTTGTTGTGCGAGGCCCCCAAGGCGGCCGGCCATTTTTCGAGCGACACGCACCGTCGCCTAGGCACAGAGGTTCGCACGTGATCGCCTGGATCTCTCCAATTCCGTTTTACGAAAATGCCGGGAATTCAGCCTAGTGCCCGGAACTAGACATTAGCGCGGCGGCGCGACGCTACCCCTCAAGACGAGATGGCATCCGAGCTCCAGGCGATGGGCCGGCCGCTGCGGGTCGTTGGCGATCAGCCGCTGCTCGATGAGCGCCAAAGCGGCGGCGCCGAGCCTGTCGGTGGGAACGCTGATCGTCGAAAGCGGCGGACGGCTGAATTCGCCGGGGACGATGTCGTCGAAGCCGAGGACGGAAATCGCTTCGGGCACACGGATGTCGCGATCGGCCAAGGCCTTCAAACAGCCGAGCGCCAGATTGTCGGCGGCGCAGAAGACGGCCGTCGCTCCTTTCATTGTGGGATCGCGGTCGAGCAGCGCGTTGATGGCAGCCTCGCCATGCCTCGGCTCATATCCTTCGGCCTCGACGATCATATCCTCCGGCACGGGAAGCTGAGCGGCGAGATAGGCATCGGAAAAGCCGTCATACCGGCGCTGGATCGTGGTGCGGCCCTTCCAGGTCAGGTGCAGGATGCGGCGATGCCCGAGCCCCAGCAGGTGCTCGATGCCGAGCCGCGCGCCGAAACGGTTTTCGGGCGTGACCGTATCGACCAGCATGGCTGGATCCTCGCCGTTAACGAGGACGACGGGCATGTCGGGGAAGGCGAGGCTTCGGATCAGTTCCGGCTGATCGTCGTTCAGGATCACGATGCCGTCGGCGCGCTCCGTGAGCGCGATCTGCCTGACCTGAGCGCCGTCGATGCGTCGGCCGGTGCTGACGAAAGGCACGATCCTGATGCCGCGGCGCTCGCACTCCCGTCGAAGGCCGTTGAGGATCGTCCAGCTCACCAGGTTGAGATCGCTCTGCGGCGCGGCGTCGTCGGGAATGGCAAGCAGCAGAACGCGCAAGGCCGCGATCGTCGCCTTCTTCCTCCGGCGGTCGAGGTAACCCAGGCGTTTGGCCGAGTCGAGAACCCTCTCGCGCACCTCGATCGTCAGCGGCGCGGTTCCGTTCAGCGCGTGCGAGGCCGTGCTCAGCGACACGTCGGCATCGCGCGCGACATCCTTGAGATTGACTTTGCGTTCCACTTTTTCCGTCACGAATTGAGGCTATGCCTTCGAAGGCATCGCTAACTCGATGTTTTCACATAAAAACTTGAGAAAAGCTATGCGCTTTGCGCGGTATTTTTCGTCATTCTGTGATCAGTGAGGCTTGGCCAGCAGGCCGTGCAGCAGCAGGTCGAAATAGGCCCGCAGGAAGGCCTCCTTGTTGGGGGGCGGCTCGCGGCGGTCGTCGAATATAAGCCTGAGAACCGTCGTCGTCAGGATGGGTGCGACCACGATGTCGGAGAATTCCACCGGAATTGCCCGAAATTCCCCCGACGCCACGCCCTCCAGAATGAGGCCGTCGACCTTGGCGATGATCGGCGCAATGAACTCATCATGGTGGCGGTCGATCAGGTCGGGAAACCGCTGCCCTTCGGATATGACGAGCCGCGTCAATTCGCGGGTCGTGCGATCCTCGGCAATTTGCTCGTAAAGCAGGCCGAGAATGGAAAGCAGCCTGTCGGTAGCGCTGCCGCTGAGGCCCTCGGCCGTCTCCAGCAACTCCTGAAACGGCACGGAGAAATGGTGGATCATCGCTTCGAAAAGCTTCTCCTTCGTCTCGAAGTAGACATAGACCGTGCCTTTGGTGACGTTGACCCTTTCGGCGATGTCTTCCACACGCGTGCCCGAAAAACCGCTTCTGACGAATTCTTCGAAGGCCGCATCCAGGATCTGGATGGGCCGCAGCGCTTTCTGTTCCGCGCGTGTGAGTTTCTTCGGAGTTGCCATTTTTTTCCTTGCCTCCCGTGTCGTGCGCGCCTCGTCCCCTGCGGCACAAAGTTTCATTGACTAATGCGTCAGTCAATTATATAGCAGCTGCCGTTGAGAGCAAGAGGTCAACTATGAGAACCATTCTGGTCGCCACAGCGATCGTATGCGCCATCGGTCTCGGATCATGCAGCGATGCGGGCGGGCCGACTGAGTCCACCCCGCGGCAGGTCACCGTCGTCGTCGCCAAACCCGAGCCGCTGGTTGAGGGCGGTGCGATCACCGGGGAAGTTCGCGCACGTGTCCAGACCGATCTGTCCTTCCGTGTCAGCGGCAAGATCATCGAACGGCTGGTGGAAGTCGGACAGTCCGTGAAGGCGGGGCAGTTGCTGGCGCGGATCGATCCGGAAGAGCAGAAGGCCGAACTGGATGTGGCGGCTGCCAATCTTCAGTCGGCTGAAGCCCAGCAGACCCAGGCACAGCTCGCCTATGACCGTCAGCAGAGCCTATTTCGAACGCAGGTGACGACGCGCGCGGCGCTCGACCAGGCGCAGGAGGCGCTTCTGACCGCGCAGGCATCGACGAAGTCGGCGCAGGCGCTGTTGGAAACGGCTCAGGACACTTTGTCCTACACGGAGCTGAAGGCGGATGCCGACGGGATGATCACCGCCCGCAATGCCGAGGTCGGGCAGGTGGCGCAGGCCGCGCAGGTCGTCTTCACCCTTGCCCATGGCGGCGACCGCGATGCCGTCTTCGAGGTGGTCGAAAGCGCGTTCCTACGCCCGATCGACGGCGACGGAACTGTGACCCTTCTGTCGGACCCTTCACAGAAGATCGCGGCGAAGGTGCGCGAGATTTCGCCGACCATCGATTCCTCCACCGGAACCATCAAGGTCAAGGTTGCGATATCGAGCGACGCGCCCATTCCCCTCGGCGCTCCCGTCGTCGGGAGATTCAATTACGTCTCGCAGAACGTCATCCAGCTTCCCTGGTCCGCCATGACGTCCAAGGACGGCAAGCCGGCCGTCTGGATCGTCGATCCCGCATCCTCTGCGGTTTCGGCAAGGGCTGTGGATGTCGCCGGCTACGAGACCGGCAGCTTCATCGTCAAATCAGGCGTGTCGGCGGGTGACGTCGTGGTGACCGACGGGACCAAGTTCCTCAGGCCGGCTGAAATCGTGTCTTATGTCAAGGAAGCTTCCAAGTGAGTATTCGTCCCAAGATAGTCGCCCTGATGATGGGTACGGCCCTGATTTCCTCCTGCACGAAGCAGGAGGAAAGCAAGGAGGATGCGCCCCGTCCCGTGCTGTCGATGACAGTCAAACAGACGTCCGTTTCGAGCCTCAGCCTGACCGGCACGATCGAACCGACGATCGAGACCGAACTCGGCTTCCGGATTCTCGGGCGGATGATCGCCCGCAATGTCAATGTCGGGGATATCGTCAAGCGGGGCGACGTCGTCGCCGCCATCGATCCGCTGGCGCTGGAGCTTGCCGTGCGTAACGCACAGTCGGACGTGGAGAACAGCGACGCCCAGCTCAGAAACGCGGTGACCACGGAGCAGCGCCAGCGGGCGCTGGTGGAGTCGCGTTCCGGCACGGAAGCCTCGCTCGAAGAGGCCGAGCAGGCGAGACGGACGGCCGCGGCCGCCGTCGCCAAGGCGCAGGCCAACCTCGACAAGGCCAAGGAGCAGCTCGGCTACGCGCAGCTTCAGGCGGAATTCGATGGCGTGGTGACGGCGACCTCGGCCGAGGTCGGACAGGTCGTCTCGGCCGGCCAGACGGTCGTGACCATCGCCCGGCCGGACAGGCGCGACGCCGTGGTCGATGTGCCACAGGCAGCCGCCCAGAAACTGAAAATCGGCGCGCCTTTCGAAGTGACGCTGCAGCTCGATCCGACCATCCGCACATCCGGGGTGGTGCGCGAGATCGCGCCGGAGGCGGAGACCGCCACCCGCACGAGCAGAACCAAGATCGCGCTCAGCGATCCGCCTGAAACTTTCAGGCTCGGCTCCGTCATCTCGGCCTCGGCAACCATTGCCGCCGATCCGCAGATCGTTCTGCCTTCCTCTGCCATCCTTGTCGGCAGCGACGGCCCGAGCGTCTGGATCGTCGACGCGCCGGCCAAAAAGGTATCGCTGCGCCGCGTGACGATCGACGGCGACGTCGAAGACGGCGGTACCGTCCGCGTCACCGAAGGGATCGCCGCTGGAGAACGGGTGGTCGTGGCAGGCGTGCATAAACTTGAAGATGGCCAGACCATCAGGATCGACCAGGAGATCAGCCAGTGAAGTCCTTCAACCTTTCCGACTGGGCGCTCGAACACCGTTCGCTCGTCTGGTACTTCATGATCGTCTTCATTCTCGCAGGCACCTTCTCTTATCTGAACCTCGGCCGCGAGGAAGACCCGAACTTCACGATCAAGACGATGGTGATCACCGCCCAGTGGCCCGGCGCCTCCGCCGAAGAGGTGACGCGGCAGGTGACCGACAGGATCGAGAAAAAGCTCCAGGAACTGGAATCGCTCGACTACACCAAGAGCGAGACCGTTGCCGGCCAGACGACCGTCTTCGTCGAACTGCTGCCGACGACCAAGGCCAGGGATGTCGCACCGACCTGGCTGCGCATCCGCAACATGATCGCCGACATCAAGGGCGATTTCCCGAGCGGGGTCGTCGGTCCCTTCTTCAATGATCGCTTCGGCGACGTGTTCGGCAATATCTACGCCTTCACGAGCGACGGACTGACCCAGCGGCAGCTTCGCGATCTCGTCGAAAATGCCCGCTCCGAGGTTCTGACCGTGCCCAACGTCGGCAAGGTCGATGTGATCGGCGCTCAGGACGAGGCGATCTATCTGGAGTTCTCCACGCGCCAGATCGCAGCACTCGGCATCGACCAGCAGTCGGTCATCCAGACCCTGCAGGCGCAGAATGCCGTCACCCAGTCCGGCTTCGTCGATGCCGGGCCGGAGCGCATCGCCCTGCGGGTGAGCGGACAGTTCACTTCCGAGGAAAGCCTCCGGACGATCAACCTCAGGATCAACGACCGCTTCTTCCCGTTGACCGATGTCGCCACGATCAAACGCGGCTACGTCGATCCGCCCTCGTCGCTGTTCCGGTTCAAGGGCCAGCCCGCCATCGGGCTTGCCATCGGCATGAAGCAGGGCGCCAATCTCCTGGAATTCGGCGAGGCGCTGGACGCACAGATGAAGCGCGTCGTCGCCGATCTTCCGATCGGCGTGGACGTCCACCGCGTTTCCGACCAGCCTGCCGTCGTCGACGAAGCGGTGTCCGGCTTTACCCGCGCACTCTTCGAAGCAATCGTCATCGTGCTCGTCATCAGCTTCATCAGTCTCGGTCTTCGCGCCGGCATGGTGGTGGCGATCTCCATACCTCTCGTGCTCGCCATCACCTTCGTGGTGATGGAATATTCCGGCATTTCGCTTCAGCGTATCTCGCTCGGCGCGCTCATCATCGCGCTCGGACTGCTCGTTGATGACGCGATGATCGCCGTCGAGATGATGGTTGCCCGCCTGGAGGCGGGCGACGATCTCAGGAAAGCCGCCACCTACGTCTACACGTCGACCGCCTTTCCGATGCTGACGGGAACGCTCGTCACCATCGCGGGCTTCATTCCGGTTGGTCTCAACAGCAGCGCCGCCGGCGAATTCACCTTCACGCTGTTCGTGGTCATCGCGGTGTCGCTGATCGTTTCCTGGGTGGTGGCGGTGTTGTTTACTCCGCTTCTCGGCGTCACGATCCTGCCGAAGACCATGAAGTCGCATCATGAGAAGAAGGGGCGCTTCGCCTCGATCTTCTCCTGGCTTCTGGGGCTGGCGATGCGCTGGCGCTGGGTCACCATCATCCTCACGGTCGGCGTCTTCGGCCTTTCGGTCGGCGGCATGGGGCTGGTGCAGCAGCAGTTCTTCCCGAACTCGGACAGAACCGAGCTCGTGATCGACTGGAATCTTCCCCACAACAGCTCGATCGCCGAGACCAACAGGCAGATGGCCAAGTTCGAAAAGGAGATGCTGGCCGACAATAAGGATATCGATCACTGGACGACCTATGTCGGCCAGGGTGCGCCCCGCTTCATCCTGTCTTTCGACGTGCAGACACCCGATGTCACCTTCGGACAGACGATCATCGTCACGAAAGGGCTCGAGGTGCGCGACAAGGTGCGGGCGGAGCTGCAGGACTATCTGACAAAAACCTTCCCCGGCACCGACGCCTTCGTGAAGCTTCTCGACATCGGCCCGCCGGTGGGCAAGCCGGTTCAGTACCGGATCAGCGGCCCCGATATTCAAAAGGTTCGCGACATCTCGCAGCAATTTGCCGGCGTCGTCGGCTCGCATCCGCTGCTGTCGAACATGGTCCTGGACTGGAACGAGCCGTCCCGCGTGGTGAAGGTCGACGTGCTGCAGGACAAGGCGCGCCAGCTCGGCGTTTCCTCGGAGGATATTGCCACCGCCCTCAACGGCATCGTCGAAGGCTCGACGGCAACGCAGGTCCGCGACGATATCTATCTGGTCAACGTCATCGGGCGAGCCAGGGCATCCGAACGGGACTCCATCCAGACGCTGCAGAACCTGCAGCTTTCCACCTCCAACGGCAAGGTCGTGCCTCTTTCGGCCGTGGCGAACTTCCGCTACGAACTCGAGCAGCCGACGATCTGGCGTCGTGACCGGCAACCCACCATCACGCTCAAGGCTGCCGTCATCGGTTCGACACAGCCGGCCACCATCGTCGACCAGCTGAAGCCGAAGGTCGAGGAGTTCCAGAAGAACCTTCCGGTGGGATACAAGGTGGAAGTGGGTGGCGCGGTCGAATCCAGCGCGGAAGCCCAAGGGCCGATCGCTGCGGTCGCTCCGCTGATGCTCTTTACGATGGCGACGATCCTGATGATCCAGCTGCAGAGCTTCAGCCGTCTCTTCCTGGTGTTCGCCGTCGCGCCGACGGCCCTGATCGGCGTGGTCGCAGCACTCTTGCTAAGCAACGCCCCCATGGGCTTCGTCGCGATCCTCGGCGTGCTGGCGCTGATCGGCATCCTGATCCGCAACTCGGTTATCCTGGTCGTCCAGATCGAGCATCTGCGCAGCGAAGGAATGGCGCCATGGAAGGCGGTCATCGAGGCCACCGAACACCGCATGCGGCCGATCATGCTGACGGCCGCCGCCGCCACCCTCGCGCTGATCCCGATCTCGCGCGAAATCTTCTGGGGGCCGATGGCCTACGCCATGATGGGCGGCATCGTCGTCGGCACCGCGCTCACCCTGCTGTTCCTGCCTGCGCTCTATGTCGCCTGGTTCCGGATCCCGCGCGATGAAGACGTCCAGGCCGACGCCGTTGCAGAAGCATGAGCACGCGTGTCCCCGAATATCGCATGCGGCCGCCAGGGCGGCCGCTGCATCTCCTGGTCTCCGAGGGGACGGCTCGATGACGGAACTGCGTTTGAAATGGCTTCCGAAGGGCGCGCCGCCGATGCTGGCCACGATCGGTCTGGCAGTGCTCGCCGGTTGCGCCACGAGGCCCTCGCCAGAGGTCTTGAACCCGGTCCATCTGGCGGTTCATCGCGATGAAGCCTCTCATGCGGATGACGTCGCACCGGATCGCGTGAGCGTTCTTGCCGCGACCAACAGAACTCCCGACAGTGTGCGGGGCGGCTTCGGCAGTGCATGGGCTGACAATCTCACCTACGAGCAGTACGCATTTTCGGTCCCTTCCGGCAGGAAGAATACCGCCATCACTTACCCCAGCGCAAAACCGGATCCCGAACGCCAATTTGCGGTCGTCGAGCGCAAGCAGCTGCCGAAGGACGCCTTCGTGCATCAGGCGCTCGCCTCCGTGCAACCCGACGGCACCGTCGGCATCTTCGTGCATGGCTACAACTACAGCTACCAGGAGGCGCTCTATCGCACCGCCCAGATCGCCGCGGACGCCAACATTCCGGGTGCACCGATCCTATTTTCCTGGCCCTCGGCTGCGGCCGTTGCCGGCTATGTCGCCGACCGGGATGCGGCGCTCTCCTCGCGCAGCGACCTCGACGCCCTCGTCAGATCGCTTTCGGCTTCGGGGAAGGTGAAACGCATCATTCTTTTCGGCCACAGCATGGGCGGGTTCCTGGTCATGGAAACGGTGCGTCAGCTCAAGCTGGAACATCGCGATGACGTCATCGCCAAGCTGGCGGTAATCCTGGCCGCCCCTGACATCGACGTCGATGTCTTCCGATCCCAGCTGAAGGATATCGGGCGCATGCCGCTCCCGATATCCCTTCTCGTATCGAAGGACGACCGGGCGCTCGTGGCTTCGAGTTTCATCGCGGGGGAGCGGCCGCGCGTCGGGCGCCTCGATATCGACGATCCCGTCATCGAGGAGGCTGCCTTGAAGGAAAGGCTTCGGGTCATCGACATCACTTCGATCCAGGCCTCCGACGGGCTGGGGCATGATCGCTATGCATCGCTCGCCAAGTTCGGCGCGCAGCTCGCCTCCTTCGAAAGCGGGCGGCGTTCGACCGCCGGTGATGTTGGTGCCTATGTCTTCGATGCCGCCGGCGCCGCGGTGGCAAGTCCGTTTCGCCTGGCCGGACGTGTCGTCGGCGCGCAATGAATGGACTGAAGCAAGAGCCGGCGGCGATGGCTAATCCTCAGGCATCGCCAAGAGATGTGTACAATGTGACTATCAAATTGTCAGATGCCCAAATGAAGAGCAGACTTCCGCCTGTGGTCAAATTGACCTCGAGGATATGGGAGGGCATTCATGAGCGTACGAAATCCGTCTCCCTCGTTGTATAACGAGGATCTTGCACCCGCCGAGGAGCGCAAATGGGGTGCATTCAGCATCTTCAATGTCTGGACATCTGATGTCCACAGCCTGTGGGGCTATTATCTGGCGGCGAGCCTGTTCCTGCTGTGCGGCAGCTTCGTCAATTTCGTCATCGCCATCGGCATCGGATCCCTCGTCATCTTCTTTCTGATGAGCCTGGTCGGCAATGCCGGCGTGCGTACCGGCGTACCCTTTCCGGTTCTGGCGCGCGCCTCCTTCGGCACATTCGGGGCGAATGTTCCGGCACTGGTCCGCGCGGTGGTCGCCTGCTTCTGGTATGGGGCGCAAACCGCGGCCGCGTCCGGCGCTATCGTCGCCTTGCTGATCCGCAACGAAAGCCTGCTCGCCTTCCATCAGAACAGCCACCTGCTCGGCCACTCGACCCTCGAAGTCATCTGCTACGTCATCGTCTGGGGTTTGCAATTACTGATCATCCAGCGGGGGATGGAAACGGTTCGCAAATTCCAGGATTGGGCCGGTCCCGCCGTCTGGATCATGATGCTGATCCTCGCAGTCTATCTGGTCGTCAAATCCGGCACCTTCTCTTTCGGTTCCGAAATCCCGCGCGAAGTGCTGATCGAGAAGACCAAGGATGCCGGCGTGCCGGGTGAACCCGGCTCGATCGCGGCGCTTGCCGCCGTGGCGGCCACCTGGATCACCTATTTCGCGGCGCTCTACCTGAACTTCTGCGATTTCTCGCGCTATGCCACGAGCGAAAAGGCGCTGCGGAAAGGCAACCTCTGGGGGCTGCCGATCAATCTCCTGGCGTTCTGCCTCGTCGCGGGTGTTACGACCACGGCCGCCTTCACAGTCTATGGCGAGGTCTTGCTACATCCCGAAATGATATCGGCGAAATTCGACAGCTGGTTCCTGGCGCTGCTTGCGGCGCTGACATTTGCGATCGCAACGCTCGGCATCAACGTCGTCGCGAACTTCGTGTCGCCGGCCTTCGACTTCGCCAATGTCTTCCCGCGGCAGATCAACTTCAAACGCGGGGGATATATCGCCGCCCTGATCGCTCTCGTGCTTTACCCGTTTGCTCCCTGGGAGACGGGTGCGGCGCATTTCGTCAATTTCATCGGATCGACGATGGGGCCGATCTTCGGCATCATGATGGTGGACTATTACCTTATCCGGAAAAGCCAGCTGAATGTTGAGGCGCTCTACCATGAGAATGGCGAGTTCCGGTTCCAGAGCGGATGGCACGGCAGCGCCTTCGTCGCATTTGCCGTGGGGGCGCTGTTCTCCTCGATCCTGCCGACCTTCACGTCCATCCTTCCGGACTGGTGGGGCACCTACGGCTGGTTCTTCGGCGTCGCCATCGGCGGGGCGATCTATTTCGTGTTGAGAATGGGCGCGCGCCGCAATCCCGCCTTCGCGTCATGACCGAATGAAAAGGCGCCCGGCAATTGCCGGGCGCCTTTCATATCCGATTTCCTGCCGCCATGTGTTTTAGCGGCGTGCGGCGACCGCATGCATGGTTGAACGGGCAGAGGGCTGCGCCATCGTTCTGGCCGTCGAGCGAAGGGCTGCGGACTGGCTGGAGGCCCCATCGTCGAGCCTGAACTGGGCGATAAGTTCGCGAAGCTTCTGGGCTTGCTGCGCCAGCGAATCGGATGCCGCCGTCGACTGTTGCACCATGGTCGCATTCTGTTGCGTCGTCTGGTCCATCCGGTTGACCGCAACATTGACTTCGCTCAGCCCGATGGACTGCTCTTTCGCAGAGGTGGCGATCGAATCCATATGGTGATTGATCTGGGTGATGAAGCCGCCAATGGTCTTCAGGGCCTGGCCGGTATCGCGCACCAGCTTGACGCCGCTTTCCACTTCCTTCGAGGAGTTCTGGATCAGGCCCTTGATTTCCTTGGCAGCGCTTGCCGAGCGCTGTGCGAGTTCGCGCACTTCCTGGGCGACCACGGCAAAGCCCTTGCCGGCCTCGCCGGCTCTTGCCGCTTCGACGCCGGCATTGAGCGCCAGAAGGTTGGTTTGGAAGGCGATTTCGTCGATGACGCTGATGATGTTGGAAATCTGCTGCGACGAGGTCTCGATCCGCTCCATCGCCTCTTCGGCGTGGGAGACCACTTCCGCGGAGACCCCGGCACTGCGATTTGCCTCCGTGGCGACCGTACGCGTCTCCTCGGTTCGCTTGCTGGAGTTCGATACGTTTGCCGTGATCTCTTCCAGCGCTGCCGCCGTCTCTTCGAGCGAGGCCGCCTGCTGTTCCGTACGCTTCGAAAGATCGCTCGCCCCTGAGGAGATTTCCCGCGTGCCTTCGTCGATCGTGCCGATGCTTTCGGAAATTGCTCTCAGCGTCGCGCCAAGCTGGTTGACGGACTGGTTGAAGTCATGGCGCAGCGCCTCGAAGTCGGGGGCGAAGGCCTCGTTGAGCTGGAAGGCGAGGTCGCCTGCGGCCAGTCGCTTCAAACCGGCGGCGAGACCCGAGGTGGCGATGCGCAGCCGCTCCGAGGCGTCGGCTTCCGCCTGCTGCTGAGCGGCAATGCGATCGCCTTCCGCCCTGTTGCGGCTTTCCTCGGCTTCCGTTTCCATGCGCTTGTTCGTGATCGCGGCCTGGCGGAAGATCTCCACCGCGCCCGCCATCGATCCGATTTCGTCGGCGCGGTCGGCAAACGGAATCTTCGAAGCGGTGTCTCCCTCGGCCAGCCGCCGCATCGCGGCGGTGATGCCGGTAATCGGGTTGGCGATGCCGGTCAGCACGAAGGCGACGGCGCCGAGAACGAGCAGTCCTGCAACGCCGATTGTGGCAAGCAGGTAGAATTCTATGGAGTCGAAGGTTTCCTCGCTGAGTTCGGCAGCCTTGTTGCTGCCGCTGACGTCCAATTCGACCAGGGTCGTGGTGGCTTCCTTGAGCTTGTCCGAATAGGAGCGCATCTCCCCGCCCAGATATTGCCCGGCTTCTTCGGTCTTGTTGGCGCGGGAAAGGGCGAGCAACTGCGAGCTGCTGGCGATGTAGCCTCCAACGCTCTCTTTGATCGTCTTGATCAGGTCGCGCTCGTGCTCGGATGAAGCCAGCGAAAGATAGGCGTCCACCGATTTGCCGACGGTATCCTCGGCGACTTTGATGGCCTCTTCGCGGGTTTTCTTTTCCGCATCCGATTGCGCGATGATGTGATCACGATAGGCAAGGCGCAAATTCGTCATGGCGAGATTGATCGCCTGGGAAGCCTGCACGCTCGGCAGCCAATGGGCAGCAATTTCTTCGGTGGAGCCGTTCGTCTTTCGAAGGCCGTCGACCGCGAGATAGGCGACAAGGCCGAAAAGAAGAGCTATGCCGCTGAAAATCAACAGCAAACTCGATTTTATGTTTGGACGACGCATTGAAAGTCCCCATCGAAGGTCCGGCCTCATACCGGTTTGGCTGAGAACTTTTGTATCGAAAAAAATTTAACGATTTGTTCCGGGATGTAAAAAAGCCGTTTACCAGTTTTCCGGAATATCGCCGCTGCCTTCGGTCTCGGGATCCCGCTCAGACTGGAAAATGGCTATCCATGCGTCGTCGGCGATGCTGGGAGCCAGATAATGATGAAGCGCATTTTTTCCGCCTATCTCGCACTGATCCTGCCGGTGCAGGCAGCCGTTTCGCAACCCGCTGACGAGGCGGGAGCGCGTAAAGCCCGGTCTATCGCCCAGCTTCGATCGGAAGGCGTTCCGACCATCGATCATCTGCCGACCATCGAGCCCGAAAACGAGGGCACCCGCCGCAATACCAAGGCTGTCGTTCAGCGCACGATCGCCTTTGCAATCGTTGCCGTCAAAGGCGAGACCGGCGACCACGCAATGGGTCAGGCTCTCATCCGCCAGTTTAACGCCGCAGGTTTTTTCACCCCGAAGGAACAGGCGTTCATGGACGATCCGGATCCCTCGGATCAGGAGCGGACGAATTTCGCCTGGCGGTACGAGGGTGTCCACGTCATGCTGTGGGCGCTCGGAATCTCGCCGGACCTCGAGCGTCCAGACCATATTTGCGATGTGCCATTCATTGCGAACACGCTTCGCGAACTGGGGACGGAAGGGCTCATGCGGCGTGCCAGGCTGCGCCCGCAGAAAGAGCTGCTCGACGCCGCCGACCTTGTCTACCGTTACGATTGGGCCGCCGTGAACGCGCGGCTGAAGGGCGAAGAGCCACCCGCCAGATTGGATAAGGGCGTGGTTTACGAACGGCATTACGCCCTCAACTGGCTGACCGGTTACATGGATCAGGACTGGGACGATATATCCACGGACACATGATGCGGCCCGGGTCCGGCCACGAAAAGCGCCTAGTCAGCCGCCACCGAGGCGGATGATGCATGTTTTACCAAATAGCATTATGATCGGCTGCGCGCCGGGCCGGCGGACGAGTTGGCCGCGGATATGTGATGCGTAGGGATGGGAGGGTGGCAGGATTGGAACAGCTGAAGGATCTGGACAGTATTCCCAAGTGGGGAGGGAGCGGTTCGACATCGCCGCCGTTTGAACGGCCCGGTGTCGTGGCTGCCGCCGTTTACCAGCATGGGCAACGCATTCGGGACATCAGGATCGAAGAGGCCGGCGAATGGCGAGGCCGGGAGAATGCCATCGTCTGGATCGGCCTGCACGAGCCGGATGAAGTGCTGCTGCACCAGGTTCAGGCCGAGTTCAATCTCCATCCGCTGGCGATCGAGGACGCAGCACAGCCCCACCAGCGCCCGAAACTGGAGATCTATGGGGACGCGATGTTCATCGTCGCCCGGACTGCGCATATGAAGGATGACGAAATCGTCTTCGGCGAAACGCATCTGTTCGTCGGTCGCGGCTATGTCGTCTCCGTTCGCCACGGGGACTCGTCCTCGTACCTTGCGGTGCGGCTACGATGCGAGGCCACGCCCACGGCGCTTGCCCACGGCGAGAATTACATTCTCTATTCCATCCTCGATTTCATCGTCGACAATTACATGCCGGTGATCGAGGTCGTGCAGGAGGAGGTTGAGAAGCTCGAGGATCTGGTGCTGCGCGAACAGCTGGCAAAATCCGACATCGAGCGGCTTTACCTGTTGCGGCGCAAGCTGCTGCGGCTGCGCAACGCCGTGGTGCCGCTGGTCGACGTCTGTCGGCGCTACGAGCATATCGATCTTCCCGGCATGGATCCGACGCTCCAGTCGCTGTTTCGCGATGTGACGGATCACGTGCGCCGGGTCCAGGAGGATATCGACGCGCTGCGCGAGGTCCTCGCTTTCGCCTTCGAGGCCAGCGTGATGATTGGCCAGACGGAGCAGACGGCGATTGCCCGCCAGCTCGCCGCCTGGGCGGCGATTCTCGCCGTCCCCACCGCAATCGCCGGCATCTACGGGATGAATTTCAGCGATATGCCGGAACTGAAATTCCAGTATGGCTATTTCGTCGTGCTAGCCGTCATCGCCTTCTTGTGTCTGTTCCTCTTCACTTTCTTCCGTCGGAGGAAATGGCTCTAGATACGTGAGCGCTGCGGACACGCGGCAGACGGGACGTCTGCATTGGCGAGGCGCGTCAGCACAGCGCCTTCAGCAGTCGATCCCGATGGCTCCCGATATAGTCGATATCGCTGAGATAAAGCCGGGCGTCTCCTGCATTCACGTCCTCGACGAATGTCTCATCTCCGGTTGAGGCGCTCGCCAGCATGAAATCGACGAGCGCCTGAAGGCGCCGGCAGATCGTTTCGGGGAGCTGGAGCCGTTCCTCCGCCGTCGCCCCATAGGCCATGCAGAAGATGTCCGCCCGCCGCAGTTGTTCGTCGAGGTCGAATGGCACATGCGGATTGGCGGGATCGGATAAGGGCGCCCAGCGATAAACCGAATAGGCCAGATCCCATACCCGCGGTGCGGGATGGGCGGCGTCGAAATCGATGATCCCGACAGCCTCATGCTCTGCCGTGGCGACATTATAGGGCGCATAATCTCCGTGGCATATGATCTCGCACGGCTCTTGCGGCGGCAGCATCCATGTCTGGACCTCGCGATCCCTCTGCAGAAACCCTTGAGATGCCGAATGAAAATCGCGCAGGAGCCGGGCTGCGGAAACCAGCATGCGCTCCGATCCGACAAACGGATCGTTCAGGTCTTCGCAGACACGCCCGGCGACATAGCTGACGACTTCCTGATTTTCGCCGGTTATCTCAATGGGATCAGGTGCTCTCGCAAAGCCGCTGCTCCTCAGATGGCGTAAAAACCGATGCACCGTCGGCGTCCATGCGCCCGATGGTCGGATGACGGTATCGCCGTCGCGCCAGATCTGCGCGGTTCGCCCGCCCTCCAATGGTTTCACTTCGCGATCTCCAAAGATATTCTAGGCGGATTTCAGTCTTTCGATATGGGCCTGAACCGTCGCGCCGAGGTTTGTCTCATGACAGCTCCGGTAGAACGTCACCGTGTCGGAAGGCATTCCGTCGGGGATGGGGACGAAGTCTTCCAGCCGCAGGCCGCTTGAGCTGCCGAGTTGTGAATCCGCCAGCCGGCATTCGCTCAAACTGCCGACACGATCGGCCAGGGCCTGGAAATAGGCCAGGTTCTCATCGACTGCCGAAGGAGAGTACGTGCGGCCGTGCGCAGGGATGACCAGTCTGGCTTTGAGGTGGCGTATGCGCTCGAGCGAGGAACGGATCAGGCGAAGGTCGCCAGCAGTTCTGCTCCAGACTTCGGGAATGGGGTATTCCACCGCGTCGACGGCCAGGCAGGTGCGAAGTTCGGGAATCCATATGGCGATATGGTCGGGCGTATGTCCTGGCGTATGAATGAGCTCCAGCGTCAGATCGCCGCCGTTGAGGGTCATCGAGCCTGAGAAGGTAATATCGGGACCGATGAGGTCGACGTTCCGAAATCGCGATTCCTGGCTCGCCTTGTCGCTGAGGACTTCTCGTGTGGAAGGGTCGCGCAAACGGTCGAGCGCGGCGGCATGCGCGATAATCGGCGCGCGCCCGGCAATGGCGGCATTTCCCCAGAAATGATCCCAATCCATATGCGAATTGACGACCACCAGCGGACGAGCCTCGGCCCTTTCCTCGAGCAGATCCAGCGCCATCCGGCACAGCTCGGGCGTGCCAAGCGTATCGATCAGGACGTTGAATCTCTCGGTCCGGACGAACACGGCATCCACTTCGTCGCCGACCCGGACGATCACGATGCGATCGTCGAGTCCGGGGTAGGAGCGCAATTCCACCGATGCATTCACGTCTGGTCGCCTCTGTTGCAATCGCAGTGATCTCATCCGGATATATCAAATCACGTTCGGACGCCTGCTCTTTCAGGGGGAGGCGGGATCTGTGGCGGCTTTCGTCTGATTTGGTTCCTGCTTCACGGGGACGTGTACGTCCCAGCGTTTCATCACAGAGTTCGGCACGGCGACCGTGCATATCACCATGACGCTCGGCTTCGAGCGGCCAAGACTCTTCGGCGTCCACTGTGTTTCCAGTGGGACCGCACATCGGGGAACCAGCGTCTTCAGATTGGGCTCCAGCACTTCCCATTGCTGATCCCCCCTGGCGTTCTCGTGCGAAATGAAGCGCCTGGCCTCCTCGCGGATTTCGAACAGGCCATGCGTGTGCTCCGTGGAGTGATCGGTCTCGATGCTCCAGGAAGCCAGACCCAAGGCGCAAGCCGACAGGGCTGCGCCAAGTTGTATCGATCGAAGCAATGGTACGTCGTCAGCAGCCAAATGGGTCACCCTCCCGGGAGGCAGAAGACTACCCAAAAACGGCACGAACCTTCAAGGCTTCGCCGCAGTGCGAGCGCCTTGGAACGCGCCCCATCGATCCCGCGCCAACGCGGCCGACGGTATCTGGCGCATCGCGAATTGCCAGTTTTAGTGGAACAACCGCCGCCAAAAAAAGTTTGCCTCTAAACCAACTCGAGGCGGCGGACGATGTTATTCTCTGCGAACCAGGGTGTGTTGAGCACCCCACCCCGGATTTATTATGTCAATCCACTCCTTCTTCAGGGTGTCGATGCGTGGCGCGAGGTTTTCGACCATGCGGCGGAGATGGGCTTCGACCGTGTGCTGACCGCACCTCTCTTCGATCGGGGCGGGGAGCGCAGCGTCTTCGCCTCCCAAGATCTGGATTGCCTCGATCCTCAACTATCGCTCGGACGCGAGGTCGAGGATGGAGTGGGGTTTCTGGCGGAGGCTGCCCGCAAGAGCGGTGTCGCCTTGATGATGGACTTGATGCTCGACGGCAAAGTCCGGGCTTCCCAAGCGGACTTTCATCCCGTCGACCCCCGGCGCTCGCCATTAGACCCCGAGGACCCGATATCCGCGATGGGCGCAGAGCGCCAATCGCAGCTGTTGGCGGAATGGACTGAACGGCTGCGGTTGCTGACCGAGCTCGGCCTCGCCGGTTACCGGACGCTCGGGATTGATCGCGTCGCGCCGGCGATTTTCAGATCGCTGATTTCGGCAATCCAGGAGAAGGCGGACGCGCAATTTCTCGCCTGGACGCCCGGTACTGATTTTGGCGTGAGGGACGCGGTCAGGGATACAGGCTTCGATGGATGTTTTTCATCGATGGCCTGGTGGGATCTCGACGAGAGATGGTTCATCGAAGAATACCGCGTCCAGGCACCGTTCGGCTGGCAGATCGCTTTTCCGGAGCCGCCATTCGCCCGGCGGATCGCGCACGGAACCGAGAGCCGCGAAGTCCTCGAACGGCGCGCGGTCAGGGCGCTGCGTCTTGCTGCCTCGCTCGGCGGCGGCCTGATGGTTCCGATGGGCTTCGAATATGGTGCAACCACGCCACTCGATCCGACCCATGGGAATGGAGCCGGCTTGCGAGGGATGCGCCATGACCTCGCTTTTGATCTTTCCTCCGAAATTCGCCTTGCAAACAATGAGATCGGCAAGAACCCTCATGCGCGTGCCGCATCGCTGCGGCTGATCCGCAACGCCAATGGCCCGGTCTCGGCACTTCTGCAGTCCGAGGCGGAAGACCTGCGCAGCGCCGAGAATGTACGCTTCATCCTGCTCAATAGGGATCTTCGGAAGAGCGCACCCGCGCCGGTGACGGCCCTTCGCGAAGCGGCTTCCGGTTTTCTTCCCGTCGCGACCGACGGCGCGCCGCTGCGGCTGCGGGCCGGGGAGGCCCGGGTGGTTGAATGTAAGGCGCCGTCGCCGATCACATCCCAGCCGATCCTCGAGATCGAGCAGGCGGTCGCGTCGGCGCGGCTCGCCATCGAAAACATCATGCCGAGGGTCGACGACGGGCGCTTTCCCGTCAAGCGGGTGGTCGGCGACATCGTGGCCGTCGAGGCGGATATAATTGCCGACGGCCACGACCCGCTCGTCGCAGTCCTGCTCTGGCGGCCGGTCGATGCTGCGGACTGGAACGAGACGGAGATGCAACTGGTCGAAAACGACCGCTGGCGCGCCGAATTCCTGCTGGAGCGCACCGGACGCTACGAATTTGCCATCGAGGCATGGAAAAACCCGTTTGCGATCTTTCGTTACGAACTGACGAAGAAGAACGATGCCAGGCTGGACCTGAAGCTCGAACTGCAGGAGGGCCTGAACCTCGTCCGCTCGGCTGAGACGCATGCGGGTGCTGCGCTCCGCACCGAATTGCAGGCCCTCGCCGACAGTCTCGAAAGGGCGTCCGATGTCGAGCGCACGGCGATCCTGCTCGATGCCGGGACATCCGGATTGATGGACAGGGCGGACAGCCGGCCGTTTCGGCTTCGCTCAGAGGCAAGCACCGTCGATGCCGAACGGAAGGCGGCCGCCTTTGCCAGCTGGTATCAGATCTTCCCGCGCTCGCAGAGCGGCGATCCGGACCGGCACGGCACTTTCGACGACGTCATCCCCAGATTGCCCGCCATCCGCGATATGGGCTTCGACGTGCTCTATTTCCCGCCGATTCATCCGATCGGTTCGACCAACCGGAAAGGCCGTAACAACAGTTTGAAAGCCGCGCCGGGCGATCCCGGAAGCCCCTATGCCATCGGCTCGGAGGACGGCGGCCACGATGCCATCCATCCCGAGCTCGGCGAGTTCGAGGATTTCCGCCGGCTGGTCGAGGCGGCAAGCCGGCATGGTCTCGAGATCGCTCTCGACCTCGCGATCCAGGCGTCGCCGGATCACCCCTGGCTGAAGGAGCATCCCGGCTGGTTCGACTGGCGTCCCGACGGCACGATCAAATATGCCGAAAACCCGCCGAAGAAATACGAGGATATCGTCAACGTCGATTTCTACACGAAAGACGCGCTGCCTTCGTTATGGGTGGAGCTCAGGGATGTCGTCCAGCTTTGGGTGGATCAGGGCGTCAAGCTGTTTCGCGTCGACAATCCGCACACCAAACCCTTTCCGTTCTGGGAATGGCTGATCGGCGATATCAGGGCGCGTCACCCTGATGTCGTCTTCCTGTCGGAGGCCTTCACCAAGCCGAAGGTCATGTACCGGCTGGCAAAGATCGGCTTCTCCCAGTCCTACACCTACTTCACCTGGCGCAATGCCAAATGGGAGCTCGAGCAATATATGCGAGAGCTGACCGAGACGCCGGCGAAGGAGTTCTTCCGCCCGCATTTCTTCGTCAACACCCATGATATCAATCCGGATTTCCTGCAGAATGCGCCACGTCCGGCCTTCCTGATCCGCGCAGCCCTTGCCGCCACCCTGTCGGGTTTGTGGGGCGTCTATAACGGTTTCGAACTTTGCGAGGGGCGTCCTGACGCTAAACGCAAGGAATATGCCGACAGCGAGAAGTACGAGATCCGTGCCTGGGACTATGACCGGCCGGGCAATATCATTGCCGAAATCAGGACGCTCAACCGCATCCGGACCGAAAACACCGCGCTGCATTCGCATCTCGGGCTGACGCTGCTGAATGCGCGAAATGACAATATCCTGTTTTTCGAGAAGGCAAGCCGTGCCCGCGACAATGTCCTGCTGATCGCCATCAGCCTCGACCCCTACAATTTCCAGCAAAGCGACGTCGAACTGCCGCTCTGGCACTGGTCGCTCGGAGACGGCGGCACGCTGGATGCCGAAGATCTGATCGTCGGGCATCGTTTCAAGTGGACCGGGAAATGGCAGAGCATCGGGTTCAACCCCGAGGTCCTGCCCTATGCGATCTGGCGTATTCGCTCAAGGGAGGCATGAATGGACGCGATGAATGCCGATGGCTCACACCAGCCGCTGTGGTACAAGGATGCGATCATCTACCAGCTGCACATCAAGTCGTTCTACGACGCCAATGGCGACGGGGTCGGCGATTTTGCCGGCCTGCACCAGAAGCTCGATCACATCGCGGCCCTCGGCGTCAACGCCATCTGGCTGCTGCCGTTCTTTCCCTCTCCGCGCCGCGACGACGGCTATGACATTGCCGATTATGGCAATGTCAGCTCCGATTACGGGACGGTGGAGGATTTCCGCGCCTTCGTCGATGCTGCTCACCAGCGCAATATCCGCGTCATCATCGAGCTCGTCATCAACCACACCTCCGATCAGCATCCTTGGTTCCAGCGCGCCCGCCAGGCGCCAGCGGGATCACCGGAGCGCGACTTCTACGTTTGGTCGGATACCGATCAGAAATTTCCGGAAACGCGGATTATTTTCATCGACACGGAAAAATCCAACTGGACATGGGACGCCGTTGCCGGCGCCTATTACTGGCACCGCTTCTATTCCCATCAACCCGACCTGAATTTCGACAGCCCCCTCGTCATGGAGGAATTGCTGAGGGTGATGCGCTTCTGGCTGGAAACCGGCATAGACGGATTTCGTCTCGACGCGATCCCCTACCTCGTCGAGCGCGAGGGAACGATCAACGAAAACTTGCCGGAAACCCATGCAATCCTCAGACGCATTCGCGCCGCTCTCGACGCCACCCATCCCGGCGTGATGCTGCTTGCCGAGGCCAATCAGTGGCCGGAGGACACGCGCGAATATTTCGGGGACGGCGACGAATGCCACATGGCCTTCCACTTCCCGCTGATGCCACGGATGTATATGGCGATCGCCAAGGAGGACCGGTTCCCGATCACCGACATCCTGCGTCAGACGCCGGAGATTCCCGACAACTGCCAATGGGCGATCTTCCTTCGCAACCACGACGAGTTGACGCTCGAAATGGTGACCGACGCCGAGCGGGACTATCTTTGGGAGACCTATGCATCCGACAAGCGCGCCCGCATCAATCTCGGCATAAGGCGGCGCCTAGCGCCGCTGATGGAACGCGACCGCCGGCGGATCGAACTGATGAACGCGTTGCTTCTGTCGATGCCGGGAACGCCGGTGATCTATTATGGCGACGAGATCGGCATGGGGGACAATATCTATCTCGGCGACCGGGATGGGGTGAGGACGCCGATGCAATGGTCTCCGGACCGCAATGGCGGCTTCTCCAGGGTAGACCCGGCGCGTCTCGTCCTGCCGCCGGTCGCCGATCCGCTCTACGGTTTCGAGGCCGTCAACGTCGAGGCGCAGAGCACGGACGCGCATTCGCTGCTGAACTGGACGCGCAAAATGCTGGCGCTGCGCGGCAGGCATCCGGCTTTCGGACGTGGTTCGCTGCGGTTCCTCTCACCGGAGAACCGCAAGATCCTTGCCTATCTCCGGGAATATGAAGACGAGACCCTGCTTTGCGTCGCAAACCTCTCGCGGCTGCCACAGGCCGTCGAACTCGACCTGTCGAGCTTCGAGGGCCGCGTGCCCATCGAACTGACCGGCATGTCACCCTTTCCGCCGATCGGTCAACTGACCTATCTGCTTACGCTGCCGCCCTACGGCTTCTTCTGGTTCCAATTGGAGGCCGATGCCGACCCGCCGGCATGGCGCACCGCGCCGCCGGAGCAGCTTCCAGATCTGGTGACGATGGTCATCCGCCGCGGCCTGCTCGATCTTGTCGATGAACCCAAGCTTGCGCGCGCCCTCAGCACTGAAATCCTGCCTGCCTATCTCGCGAAACGGCGGTGGTTCGGGGCGAAGGACCAGGCGCTTCAGGCAGCGCGTCTGATCTCCGCGACGCCGATCCCATTCGCCGACGGTATCGTTCTCGGTGAATTGGAAGCCGTACTGCCGAACCATAGCGAATCCTATCAACTGCCGCTGGCGGTCGCCTGGGACGATGCGCAACCCTCCGCGCTGACCCAGCAACTGGCGCTCGGACGGATTCGCCAGGGCAGGCGCGTTGGCTTCCTCACGGATGGATTTGCCGTGGAGGCGATGGCGCGCGGCATCCTGCGCGGACTTCGCGACCGCTCCCGCATCACCGGCCGCACCGGCACCCTCGAATTTCTCGGCACGGAGCGGCTCGATCGCCTTGAAGTCACTGACGACCTTGCGGTCCATTGGCTTTCGGCCGAGCAGTCCAACAGTTCGCTGATCGTCGGCGACCTCGCGATGATCAAGCTGATCAGGCACATCTTTCCGGGTATCCATCCGGAGGTCGAGATGACGCGCTATCTCACCCGCGCCGGCTATGACCACACGGCGCCCCTGCTCGGCGAGGTCGCGCACACCGATTCCAGCGGACGCCGTTCGACCTTGATCATCGTCCAGGGCGCGATCCGCAATCAAGGCGACGCCTGGAACTGGATGCTGAACAATCTGCGCCGTGGGGCAGACGAACTCGTGCTGAACGACCCGGCCGTCCAGCCCGGCGACGACGTCTTCCGGTCGCTGATCAGTTTCGTCGCGATGGTCGGCCTCCGGCTCGGCGAACTGCATGTCGTACTCGCCGGGGAGACCGATGACGAAGCCTTCAGTCCGGTGGTCGCAGGCGACAGCGAGGTCGAGGCGATGAAGAAGGCCGTTGCCGGCGAGGTTGCCTATGCCCTGTCGAAACTTGTCGAACGCGAGGAGAACGCCGATCCGGCGATCGACCTGCTCGCAGCACCGCTTCTCGCGCGCCGTTCCGAACTCGCCGAGCTCGCCGCGACGCTGGCGGCGAGCGCCCGGCATACGCTGATGACGCGCACGCATGGCGATTTCCATCTTGGCCAGATCCTCGTCAGCGAGGGCGATGCCGTCATCATCGACTTCGAGGGGGAACCCGCGAAAAACCTGACCGAGCGCCGCGCCAAGACCAACCCGCTGCGCGATGTCGCCGGGCTTTTGAGATCGCTGAGCTATCTCGTGGCCACCGCCCAACTGGATAACGACGCAGTCATCGAACACGAGAACGAAGTCCGGCGCGAGGCGATCGCCCGCTTCGGGCGCCATGCCGAGGAGGCTTTTCTCGATGCCTATTCGCAGGCGGTCTCCGTATCGAAGGAGCTTGACATGCCAGCCAATCAAAGACGGAGGGTTCTCGATGCCTTTCTTCTCGAAAAGGCCGCCTACGAGATCGCCTATGAAGCCCGCAACAGGCCGAAATGGCTTCCGATCCCATTATCCGGCTTTACCGAAATCGTATCGCGTCTGGCGGGGGTGAAGGCATGAATGTTGAACGTTCGGAACTTCTATCAGGCATCGGACAGGATGCGTTATGGGCCCTGATCGAGGGACGTCATGGCGATCCGTTTTCGATCCTCGGTCCCCACGAAAGCGGTGGCATGACGATCGTGCGGGTCTACCTGCCCGGCGCCGAAGCGGTCGATCTCATCGAGGCGGCGAGCGGTCGGGTGGTGACGCCTTTCAGCATCGCCCATCCGTCCGGCCTGTTTGCGGCAGTGGCCGCGTCGAGGACGGGATATCGGCTGCGGATCACCTGGCCGGATGCCGTCCAGATCACCGAGGATCCCTACAGTTTCGGCCTGCTGCTGGGAGAACTCGACCTCCATTTGATATCGGAAGGCACCCACTACAGCCTGAGCCGGACGCTCGGCGCTATGGCGATGTCGATCGACGGCATATCAGGGGTCCGCTTTGCCGTGTGGGCTCCGAATGCGCGCCGTGTCTCGGTCGTCGGCGACTTCAATGCCTGGGACGGGCGGCGAAACCCGATGCGGTTGAGACCGTCGGCGGGCGTCTGGGAACTGTTCGTTCCGCGCCTCGCCCCCGGCGAAAGATACAAGTTCGAGATCGTCGACGCGCAGGGGACCTGCCTGCCGCAGAAGGCCGATCCGGTGGCAAGGGCGAGCGAGGCCGCCCCGTCGACCGCATCCATCGTCGCATCGTCGACGCCGTTTCGATGGAGCGATGACGGCTGGATGAAGGGCCGATCCCTGCAAGACAGACTGGAGGGCGCATTCTCCGTCTACGAGGTGCACGCCGGCTCCTGGCTTCGCGACCAAAAGGATGGCAACAGGTCACTCGACTGGGTCGAGCTCAGCCAGCGGCTCGTTCCCTATGCCCGCGACATGGGTTTTACCCATATCGAGCTCCTCCCGATCATGGAGCATCCCTTCGGCGGCTCCTGGGGTTATCAGCCGCTCGGCCTGTTTGCGCCCACCGGCCGATACGGAACGCCTGAGGATCTCGCCTATTTCGTCGACCGGTGCCATGGCGCCGGGCTCGGCGTCATCCTCGACTGGGTGCCGGCCCATTTTCCCACAGACGTCTGGGGGCTTGCTCGCTTCGACGGCAGCGCACTCTACGAGCACGAAGATCCGCGCGAAGGCTTTCACCGCGACTGGAACACGCTGATCTACAATCTCGGCCGCAACGAGGTGAAAGGGTTCCTGATCGCCAGCGCGCTCGAATGGCTCGAGCGTTACCATATCGACGGTTTGCGGGTCGATGCGGTTGCCTCGATGCTTTACCGCGACTACAGCCGCAACGAGGGCGAGTGGATTCCCAACCAATATGGCGGTCGCGAAAACCTGGAAGCGGTCGCATTCTTCAAGCACCTGAATAGCATCATTCACGAGCGCTGCCCGCACGCGATGATGATCGCCGAGGAATCGACGGCCTGGCCCGGAGTGACGAAACCGCCGGAGCAGGGAGGACTCGGATTCGACATTAAATGGAACATGGGCTGGATGCATGACAGCCTGAGCTACATCGAGAAAGATCCGATCTACCGGAGCTATCACCACGGTACGATGACTTTCGGGATGATCTATGCCTATTCCGAGCGCTTCATGCTGCCGATTTCCCATGACGAGGTCGTCTACGGAAAGGGCTCGCTGCTGACCAAGATGCCGGGCGACGAATGGCAGAAATTCGCCAATCTGCGCAGCTATCTTGCCTTCATGTGGGGCCATCCCGGCAAAAAGCTTCTGTTCATGGGCAGCGAAATCGCCCAGCCGGGCGAGTGGAACCATGACGGTTCGGTGACCTGGGATGTACTGGACCGGCCCCAGCATGTCGGTATCCAGCGGCTGGTGCGCGATCTGAACAGCCTTTACGGGCAAGAGCCGGCATTGCAGTTCGGCGACTTTCACCCGGAGGGCTTCGAATGGGCGGCAGCCGACGACGCCGTCAATTCCGTTCTCGGGATGCTCCGTTACGCGCCCGCCCGCGCTTCGTCGTTCCTGGTCGTGTCGAATTTCACGCCGGTGCCGCGTTACGGTTACAGGATCGGTGTGCCGAGCGACGGTGTGTGGATCGAACGGATAACGACCGATGCACGGGAATATGGCGGCTCGGGTCTGGTCAATGGCGCGGTCTCGACTGAACCCGTGGCGGCCCACGGCAGGCCCGTCTCCCTGTCGCTGACGCTGCCGCCGCTGTCGACGATGTTTCTGCAGGGGCCGTCGCCTTGACGAGGTCTCAGGCCCTTGCGGCTTCGCGGTCGTTTGGCATCATTCGGCATGCGGAGCCGCATGAATGAAAGGCCAGGGGCTCGCCTCGGATCCCTTCTCGACGGGAACCTCGATGAGAACGGGTTCGTCGAGTGATAGGGCTTTCTCGAGCGCGTCTTTCAATGCGCCGGGGCTCGTCACCCTGAACGCGCGAATGCCGAAGCTCTCGCCAAGGGCGACGAAATCCGGATTGGTGAGGTCCGAGCCAAGATAGCGGCCCTTATACGCCTGCTTCTGGTCGCGCAGCACGTTGCCAAAGGCAGAATTGTTGAAGACGACAGCGATGACATTGATCTTGTGCTGGACGGCTGTGGCAAGTTCCTGAACGCCGAACAGGAAGCCGCCATCGCCGGAAATGGAAATAACGGCTTTGTCGGGATGAGCGACCTTGACGCCCAAGGCCGTGTTGAAGCCGAAACCCAGATTGTCCTGATAACCGCATGTGACGTATTGGCGAGGGCCATAGACCGGGAATGCAAATCGGGCGGTAAAGCCCATCTGGCAGATTTCCTCGACGAAGAAGCCGTCCCTTGGCAGAGCTTCGCGGATGGCATCGAGATAGGCGAGCTGCGGCTGTACTGCCGAGAAGCGAGACCTGGCCTCTGTGTTGAGGTCGGCAAATTCGCGTGTGCGATCCTCGCGGCTGGAACCTGCCACGGCATCGAGCAGAGCCTGTGCTCCCGCCTTGGCATCCGAGACGATGCCCACATCGGGCTTGAGGCGGACCATTTCGGTCGGATCGATATCGATGCGGATGACCTTGAGACCTTTGGGCAGCCACTTCCATCGCATGAACTGCAATTCGAGCCGGCTGCCAATGCCGATCAGGACGTCCACCTTCTTCCAGTATTCGTAGGCGGCGACGAAATTCAGATAGTTCGGATGGTCGTCGGCGACGATGCCCTTGCCGGAGCGATGGCCGGTGACGGGGGCCTGCAGCAGTTCTGCAAGTGCTGCGATCTCGGCGCCGGCATCTGCCGCACCGCCGCCGACCATGATCATCGGGTTCTTGGCACCTGAAATCAGTGCCGCTGCGGCGGCGATCGCATCGGGGTTCACGACCGGAGAAAGCGCTCTCGAACCGACGGGAAGGTCGATTTCGGGGCCGGATTGTCCAAACACGTCCCATGGCGCTTCGACCGCTCCCGGACCTTGGCGGCCCGAGAGCATTTTACTGACGACCCCGGCCATGACAGGACCGGTTTCGGACTGGTGATTGATGCGTTCCGCCGTCTTGGTGATTCCGCGCATCGTGGCGAGCTGATCCGGCAATTCGTGCAACTGCCCTCTGCCTTGACCGATCAAATGGGACATGATGTTGCCGGTAATGCAAAGCACTGGCGCGTTGGCTCCATAAGCGGTGCATAGAGCTGCGCCGGAATTGAGGACGCCCGGCCCAGGCACGACGGTATAGGCGCCGATCCGACCGGTGGACTTGGCATAGCCGTAAGCCATGTAGCCGGCGCCCTGCTCGTGCCGGGTGTGAATGAACCGAACCTTATCGCCGGCGCCGTAAAGGGCATCGTTGAAATCATACATGTGGGCGCCGGGGATGCCGAAGACCGTGTCGATCCCATGGGCGACGAGGGAACGGGTCATCGCCTGACCGGTCGTTTCTTTCCTGCTCATCTGAAGACTCCAATGCGGGCGTTCGGCTAGGCGACTGCCGATGATTTCAGGCAGCCTTCGGCTCGAAGCGCCGCGACAATGGCGCCGGCGTCGGCCGGCTGCATGCCGGCAAGGTTCATGCGCCCAGAATCCGCCATGTAGATACCGTGGCTCGCTCTGAGCGCGACGGCCGTATCCTTCGACATGGCGAGATTGGAGAACAGACCGCGCTGCCGGGCGATGAAGGCCAGATCAGGGGAGGCGGCGGCGAGCGCTGCCCGGTTGCCGTTGACACGCTGGCACATCTCTTCGAGCTCGGCGCACCACATGGCCGTCATCTCGGCGCTCTCGAGAATGGTCCTGACGATGGCGGCGCCATGGTCGGGCGGCATGGACCAGTTCACACGGGCAAGTGCCGCCATGTTGCTTTCGGCTTTCCTCAGGTCATCTCCATTGCGGGCCATGACATAGAGCGCGCCGACACGCTCGCGATAGAGACCGAAATTCTTGTCGCAGGAATAGGCGATCAGCGCCTCATCGACTGCGTCGAGGACCATGCGTGCCGGCGCGGCGTCCTGTTCGAGGCCGTCGCCAAGCCCCTGATAGGCGAGATCGATGAACGGCACCAGCCGATGCGCGACAAGGAGCTCGGTAATCTCTAGCCACTGTTCCATAGTGAAGTCGATACCGGTCGGATTATGGCAGCAACCGTGAAGGAGAACGACGTCGCCTTCCCGAGCGGAAGACAAGGCGTCGATCACGCTTTCGAATATCACCTGCTGCGACGCCAAGTCGACGAAGGCGTACTCCTTTACCGGCAAGCGCGCCGAGCTGAAGATCGGCGCATGATTTGGCCAGCTTGGCGTCCCGAGCAGAACCTTCGCCGATGGATTTGCCGCCTGGATAAGCTCGGCCCCGAGACGCAAGGCGCCGCTTCCACCGGGTGTCTGAATGCCGACGAGGCGTTGCGTAAACGTCGGCGATTTTCCGAAGATGATGGGCTGCAGCAGGCGCACGAATTGCAGGTCGCCTTCCGGCCCGAGATATTTCTTGCTGTCCTGGGTCTCCAGGAGAAACTGTTCCGCCGCTTTGACGGCACGCATCACCGGCGTGCGTCCCATGGCGTCACGATAGACGCCGACGCCAAGGTCGATTTTTCCGGGGCGATCGTCGGCCTGGAAGGCCTTGATGAGTGCAAGCAGGCTGTCGGCCGGCCGACTGTTCAGTTCGTCAAACACAAGTCCACCTCGTTTCTTGAATTCTGGCTCGCAGACTAGCTGAACTTTCACGACGAATTTCTGCGATTATCTCCCTGAAACCGCGCCATCATGCAGACAATCGGCGCGATATGGCTATGATGTGCAGAAATTCACCGTTCGAGGAGGGCGGCCATGCTTGACCCATTCGATATCAAATTGCTTGCCGCCCTCCAGCAAAACAGCGAGGTGACGCAGAGCGAGCTGTCTCAGAAGGTCAATCTCTCTGCGACCCAATGCGCTCGCCGTTTGGAAAGGCTGCGCAACGAGCAATATATCCAGAGTGTCGTCGCCATCCTCAATCCGGTGAAACTGGGTTTTACCGTCGTTGCCCATACGCTCGTCAGCTTGAGAGCACATACGGAAGGCGGCAACGAGCGGCTTCATCGCTTCATCGAGACCGCGCCGGAGATCCTGGAGTGTTATTCGCAGACCGGCGACGCCGACTTTCTGATGAAGGTCATGACGCGCGACCTCGAACATCTCAGCCAGTTTCTCGAAAGAATGATCCGGGTCACCGACAATCTGGCGTCGGTCAAGTCAAGCATCGTCCTCAAGACACTGAAAAAGACGACCGCTTTGCCGCTGCAGATCGTGACCTGAGACGCTCTCACCTGAGATAATGGATATGCGGGCGCGAGTGATAGGGTGAGGCTTCGATGCGGGCTTCGACGGAGAAGACGTCGCGCAGAAGGGCCTCGCTCAATACGTCCTGCGGTGCGCCGGTGGCGACGATCCTGCCCTGCTGCATGATGATCAGCTGGTCGCAGAACATGGCGGCATGGTTGAGATCGTGCAAAGCGACGATGCTGGTGATCGGCAGGCCGGAGACGAGCCGCATCAGGCCGATCTGGTGCTGGATGTCGAGATGGTTCGTCGGCTCGTCGAGGATCAGCTCCTGCGGCGACTGAGCGAGTGCCCTTGCGATATGGGTGCGCTGCTTTTCGCCGCCAGAGAGATTCTGCCAGCGATCGTCGCGTTTCTCCGCCATGCCGGCGCGCGCGAGCGCACTTTCGACCGCCTCTTCGTCGGCCTTGGTCCAGCCCGAGAACATCGACCGGTGCGGGAACCTTCCGAGCTTGACGACGTCGACCACCTTCAGATTGGCATTCGTCGTGGCATGCTGCTCGACAAAGGCGATGCGCCGGGCGATCGAGCGGCGGCTGATCGTGCCGATATCGCTGCGGTCGAGCGTGACGCGGCCGGCATGCGGCCGCTTCAGGCCGGCGAGAAGCCTGAGCAGCGAGGTCTTGCCCGAGCCGTTCGGCCCGAGCAGGCCGAGCATCCGGCCGGGCTGCGCCTCCAGGGAGACGCCGTCCAGAATGGTCTTCCTGCCAATTTTCCAGGTGAGGTTGTCGGCCTTGATGCTCATGTCGCGCGCTGGAACCGGTAGAGGATGAGGGAGAAGAAGGGAACGCCGACCAGGGCCGTGACGACGCCGATCGGCAGGATCTGGTTGGGAATGAGGGCGCGCGCGGCGATGTCGGCGAGCACCATGAAAATCGCCCCTGTTATGGCGCAGGCCGGCAGCAGCCGGATATGGAGCGGTCCGACGACAAAGCGGGCGACATGCGGCACGACGAGGCCGACGAAGCCGATGGAGCCAACCATACTGACGATCGTCGCCGTCATCATTGCGGTCAGCGCGAAGAGCACCATGCGGGCGCGGCCGACATTGACGCCGAGCGAGGATGCCGCCTCGTCGCCGAAAGCGAAGGCGTCGAGCACGCGCGCATAGAACAGACAGGCGGCGAGGCCGAACCCGACGACGATCGAAACCAGCGCGAATTCCGGCCAGCGCACGCCGCCAAAACTGCCGAGCAGCCAAAACATGACGTCGCGGGCCTGCTGCGCATTGGCCGAGGTGGTGACGATATAGGAGGTCGAGGCGTTGAAGAGCTGCGATGCGGCCACGCCAGCGAGAATGGTGCGGTCCGCGCCGCCGCGCGTGCCGTTCGACAACAGTGCGACGAAGAAGAAGGCCGCGAAGGCCCCTGCAAAGGCGCCGGCCGATAGCGATACCGCGCCCGAGCCGACGCCCAAGATGACGATCGCGACGGCGCCGGTGGAGGCGCCGGCGGAGATGCCGAGCACATAGGGTTCGGCAAGCGGATTGCGCAGCAGCGACTGCATGATCGCGCCCGACAGCGCAAGGCCCGCGCCGCAGAAGGCGGCGACGAGCGCGCGGCTCAGGCGATAATCCCAGATGACGGTCTCGTGGATGCGGTTCAGTTCGACCGCGGTCCATCCGAGCCGGTTGGTGACGGCCGAAAAAGTGGTCGCCAGCGGGATCGGCAGGTCGCCGATGCCGACGCTGACGCCGACGGCGACAGCGATGAGGCAGAGGGAGGCGAGCAGCAGTGCGGTGGCCGCTCCCAGCTGCCGGAAGAGACTGCCCGCTTCCGTCACTTCAGCAGACCGAGAGCCTTCAGCTGCTCGGCCACCTGCTCGGCGCCGTAGATCGTGCGGATGGTCGGGTTCATCGCCTGGCCGTCCATGACGACGATCGCCTTGTTCTTGACGGCTGGGGTCTGGCTGACGGCCGGGTCGGTGTTCAGGAACTTGATCTTGGCCTCCGGCTTGTCGAGTTCCCAACGGTTACGGTCGAGGCTGGCCACGACGATCACGTCAGGATTGGCGGCGATGATGCCTTCCCAACCGATCGTCGGCCATTCGGCTTCCGCTGATATCGCATTATGCCCGCCGAGCAGGTCGGCGATGAAGCCGGAGGCGCTGTTCTTGCCGCCGACATAGGCATCGGCCGACGGGCTGGGACTGGAGAACCAGAAGACATAGGACAGGTTCACGCCGTCCTTGGAAACGCCGGAGCGAAGCTTGGCCTCACGCGCCTTGAAGTCGGCGATCAGCGCCTGGCCGCGGTCGGCGACGTCGAAAATCTCAGAGAGTTCGTCGATCTCCTTGTAGAGAAGATCCATGTTCCACAGCTCGCCGCGGCTGCCGTACTGGTCCTTGACGTCCTTGGTGCTGAGGCAGGTGCTGGGCGAGAGATAGGTGGCGACACCGACCTTGTCGAAATCGTCGCGCTTGGCGACCTTGCTGTTCGGCCCGACCAGGCTCGGCAAGGCCACCGCCACGAAGTCGGGATTTTCGGCGAGGATCGACTCGAAGGTCGGCATTTCGACGGTCAGGAGCTTGACCTTGGCATTGGCCTCGGCGAGCTGCGGCAGGACCTTGCTCGGCCAGAAGGCGGTGCCGACCATCTTGTCCTGGAGGCCGAGCAACAGCAGGATTTCCGCGCTGTTCTGGCCGAGGCCGATCGCCCGCTCGGGCGCCTTCTTGAAAGTTACCTCAGCACCGCAGTTTTCCAGCGTCAACGGGTAGGTCGTCGAACCGGCCAAAGATGGATTTGCGGCAAAGCCGATCAGGGCGGAAAGGCCGCAGGCGGCCAGAATTGATTTGAGGCTGGTCACGAAGAAATCCCCGGTGCGTGAGTGTATGCGGCCGGGGTATAGCCTTGGGAGTAGCCAGAAAACAAGACAGAATAAATCAACTTATCGCAAAATTCGAGAGCAGAGCACATGCGCCGGGGCAACGCCGGTTCCTCAGGTTACCTCGCTCGTTTCGATGCGCGCGGTCTTGCGGGTGGCGTGGAGGAAGGCTCCAACGAAGGCGATCGCGAACAGAAGAACGATGGTCGGAGCGGGTGCGCTATCGATGAAGAAGGAAAGATAGACGCCGGCAAAGGCCATGACCACCGCGATTGCGACCGACAGAGCGAGCATCGCACTGAATCGGCGCGTCAGCAGATAAGCGATGGAGCCTGGTGCGATCAGCAGCGAAATGGCGAGAATAATCCCGACCGACCGGAGTGCAGCCACGATCGTCAAGGAGAGCAGGCAGAGCAGGCCATAGTGAAGGAGATTCACCCTCAGTCCGACCGCTCTGGCCTGCGCCGGATCGAACGCATGCAGCAGCAGGTCACGCCACTTGACGGCGATGATGGTGGCCGTCAGCATCGCAACGGCTCCCGTCTCCACGATGTCGGGAAACCCGATGCCGAGCATGTCCCCGAAGAGGATGTGGTCGAGATGCACCTCGGACTGGATCTTCACATAGAGAACCAGGCCGAACCCGAACATGCCCGAAAACACGATGCCCATCACCGTGTCCTGCTTGATGCGGCTGTTATCCTTGAGGAAACCGGTGGCAAGCGCACAGACCATCCCGGCTGCAAAGGCGCCGATGGCGAAGGGAAAGCCCGCGATATAGGCAATGACCACGCCCGGGAATACGGCATGGCTCATGGCGTCTCCCATGAGCGCCCAGCCCTTGAGCACAAGGAAGCAGGAGAGCAGCGCCGTCGGGATGGCGATCAGCACCGAGATGATCAGGGCGTTGATCATGAAATCGAACTGGAACGGCGCCAGCAGGGCGGTGAGACCATTCATGGGGATACCTCCAGAGCTTGTGCGGCTCTGCGCCGGCTTGCCAGCATTCCGTGCTTCGGCGCCAGGAAGAAGGCGGCAAGGAAGATCAGCGTCTGGAGGACGATGATGATGCCACCGGTCGCGCCGTCGAGGAAATAGCTCACATAGGCGCCGATGAAGCTGGTCGCTGCCCCGATCGCCACGGCGATGACGAGCAGCCGCGGGAAGCGATCCGTCAGCAGGTAAGCCGTCGCGCCCGGCGTCACCACCATGCAGATGACGAGAAAGGCGCCGACGGTCTGGAGTGCCGCGACCGTCGATGCCGACAGCAGCGTGAAGAACATGATCTTGAGCCGCGTCGGGTTAAGTCCGATTGAACGGGCATGGGTCTCGTCGAAGAAAACGACCATCAGGTCCTTCCATTTCACCAGCAGGATGGCGAGCGAAACGAAACCGATGATGGCAAGCTGGAGCGTGTCTTCGGGCGTGATCGCGAGGATATTGCCGAGCACGATCGTCTGGATGTTCACGGCAGTCGGCCTGAGCGATACCATGAACAGGCCAAGCCCGAAGAATGAGGAGAAGATCAGGCCGATGATGGCGTCCTCCTTCAGCTTGGTGCGCTGGTTGAGGAAGAGCATCGCTGCGGCAGCCAGGCCGCCGGAGAAGAAAGCGCCGATCGAGAAGGGAAGTCCGATCATGTAGGCGCCGGCGACACCCGGCACGATGGAATGGGAAAGTGCGTCGCCAATCAGCGACCAGCCCTTGAGCATCAGGTAACAGGAGAGGAAGGCGCAGACACCGCCGACAAGAGCCGATACCCACATGGCGTTCAGCATGTAGTCATAGGTGAAGGGTTCGAGAATGCCGGCCATCAGGCTTGTCCATCGCTTTTGTTCGCCGGGGCCGGCGCGAGCAGCTTGCCCTCCCGCAGGACCAGCGGCCGCTCGTCGTCAGTGAGGATGCCGACGGGATATGGCTTGCCGCCGGAGCCATTCAACACGAGATGGCGAAGCACCCCGCCGAAGGTTCTTTCGAGATTTTCCTGCGTAAAGGTCTCGTCTGTCGGTCCGTAGGACAATACGGTGCCTTTGATCAGCACCGTGCGGTCGCAGAATTCCGGCACGCTGCCGAGATTGTGCGTCGAGACCAGCATCACCCGGCCTTCGTCGCGCAGCGAGCGGAGCAACTTGACGATGGCCTCTTCGGTCTTGACATCGACACCGGTGAAAGGCTCGTCGAGCAGGATGACGCGACCGTCCTGCGCCAGCGCCCGAGCGAGGAAGACGCGCTTCTTCTGGCCGCCGGACAGCTCGCCGATCTGACGCTTGCGGTATTCGCTCATGTTGACGCGGGCGAGCGCCTTGGACACGGCTTCGTGGTCGGCCGCCTTCGGTATTCGCATCATCCCCATGTGGCCGTAGCGCCCCATCATGACGACGTCCTCGACCAGCACCGGAAAATTCCAGTCGACTTCTTCCGATTGCGGCACATAGGCGACGAGATTTTTCCGCAGCGCTTGTTCGACCGGCATGCCGAGCACCGAAATCTCCCCCCTGGCCAGACGCACGAAGCCCATGATCGCCTTGAACAGGGTCGACTTGCCGGAACCGTTGACACCGACGAGCGCGGTGATGGTGCCAGTGGGTGTCTGGAAGCTGGCGTCGCGCAGCGCCGTGTGGCCGTTGCGATAGGTGACCGTGGCATCCCTCACGGAAATGCCGGCCCCCACATCCGAAGATGCGGGGGAAACCGGGGAGACGATCGCATTCATTGCGACAGGCCTTCGGCTAGGCCCTTGACGACAGTGTCGGAGGTCACGCGCAACAGGTCGATATAGGTCGGCGTGGGACCGTCAGCGTCGCTTAAGGAGTCGACATAGAGAACACCACCATAACGGGCGCCGGTCTCGCGGGCGACCTGGCGGGCCGGCTTGTCCGACACCGTGCTCTCGCTGAACACGGCAGGGATCTTATTGGCCCTGACGGCATCGACGACTTTGCGGACCTGTTGCGGCGTGCCCTGCTGATCGGCATTGATCGGCCACAGATAGAGCTCCTTCAAGCCGAAGTCGCGGGCGAGATAAGAGAATGCGCCTTCGCTCGACACCAGCCAGCGCTTGTCCTCGGGAATGGTATCGAGCTTCTCGCGGATCGGCGCGATGGTCGCCTCGATCTCCTTCTTGTAGGCCTCGGCATTGGCCTTGTAGATCGCGGCGTTCTTCGGGTCGTATTTGACGAAGGCGTCGCGGATGTTGTCGACATAGATGATCGCATTCTTCGGCGACATCCAGGCATGCGGATTGGGTTTGCCGCTATAGGGACCTTCACTGATGCCCATCGGCTCGACGCCGGTCGAGACCACGACGTCGGGAACATCCTTGAGATTCCGATAGAATTTCTGGAACCATAGCTCGAGGTTGAGCCCGTTCGACAGGAGGATCTGCGCGCCCTGCGCCCGCTGGATATCGCCGGGCGTCGGCTGATATTCGTGAATCTCAGCACCCGGCTTGGTGATCGATTCCACGATCGCCGCTTCACCGGCCACGTTCTTGGCCATGTCGGCAATGACGGTGAAGGTGGTCACAGCTTTGAATTTCTCCTGCGCGGCGGCACCGCCAGCCATCACGCCGAGTGCGGCGATGGCCGCCAGCCCGGTTACGACCCGGCGTCTCATTCGACTAAGCATGAACTTTCCTCTCTCTTTGCGTCATCCATCGTTTCCCGATCTCGCCTTGGCGCAGCGTCGACCGCAATCAGTCCGCTGATGCAAATGCGACGCATTGGCAATTGCTGCTGATAAGCCTGCCCCTATCTATTCTGCAATTGCGACTGATTTGCAACAAGGATTTTCGAGAAAGGAGCGGAACGAGAATTGTTCCCGCCGACACGCGTCGAACAACGCGTTGGTTTCTATCGCGGATCTATAGAGGAACAGACCGAGCCGGTTGCAACCGCTCGACTGATTTCAGACCATCTAAGCCTGCCACTGAGGCGCGGAGCGGGGACCGCGACTCGAACATGGTCATCAGCTCATCTTTCCCACGAGCTTGGCATAATCCGAAAACGTCAACTGTTCGCCTCTCCCGCTTGCCTCCTCGGCGAGTAGCAGCACTCGTATGGGAAACAGGATCGCGGCGCGGTTGGCATCCGAGAGCTCATGGTCGTCGTCCTCCTCGATGGCCTTCTTGGCTTTCGAGAGCGCGGCATTGAGTTCCTGACGGGTGAGCAGGTCCTTCTCGACGATTGCGTCGCATATCGACGCCATTGCCATGATCAGGCCCTTGAGCTGAAGGTTGGCCGTGTTCATAAGAGCTCCGAGGAAACGAGGGGCCACTTGATGACGCTCCGGCGCATCGCAGATTGCGCCGGGACATTGCTACGTCAGTCCGGTTGAACCGGCCGGATCGTGTCGACGGTAACTTCACCGTCGACGATCCCGCGCGTGACATCGCGCCGGTTCCGATCGATCTCGATGACGGTGTAGAGCTTGTCGTCCCGAAAGGCGCTCGCATTGGCCGTTGTGACATCCTCGGCGGGCGCCGCATCCACTTCCATGAAGTCGAGCTCACGAGCCGCAGCGACGATCCTGGCGTCGCCCGCCGTCCTGGCGGCGACGATGACAATACCGTGCCCCGGGGAATTGTCCCATCGCGGATCGTCAGGCGCCGCGATGGGCTCCAATCGGTAGATGTTGAGCATTTCGCCGCCAGCGCCGGACGCCGCCTGCGCAGCCGCGTCCTCGATTTGCGCCTGGCTCTCGACCGACTTTCCAAACGTGTTCGGGTTGGTCGCGTTGTTGATCTCTTCCTTGCCTGTTCTCGAGACGTTCGACATGTCGCTCTCCATTCGGGGTGGAAACGACGGCCGGCGGGAAACTGTTCCCGCGCAGGCGAAGTTTACGGCTGACGGCAGGACATATCGGTCTGTACAACCGCGCGGTCCGGCCATACCCTTTTTCCACTCGGGCACTAAATTATCTCCAGTCGAACAGGGGGGATTTTCGTGAGTAATCAAGCCAGTGAATTTTCGCGGGATAGCATCACGCCGGACAGCATCAATGGGCACGACCACAAGACGATGGCGTTCGACGACGCCAGCGCGCTTCTGGAGGTCCTTGTCGCGGTCAGGCGCGGCGATTTTTCCGTGCGGATGCGGTCGGATCTCACAGGCGTCACCGGCAAGGTCGCCGACGCTCTCAACGACATCATTGCCGCCAATCAACGCATGGCCCAGCAGCTCGAGCATGTGGGTCAGGTCGTCGGCCGGGACGGGCGAACGAGCACGCGCGTGCGCTTCGGCCTGTCTGATGGTTCCTGGTCCGAGATGGAAGGATCGATCAACGGCCTGATCGACGATCTCCTGTGGCCGACGACGGCCGTGACCCGGACGATCACGGCCGTTGCCAAGGGCGACCTGTTGCAGACCGTGCCGCTCGATGTCGACGGGCGGGCGCTCAAAGGCGAATTCCTGCGCTCGGCCGATATCGTCAACACGATGATCAAGCAGCTGAGCGTCTTCACATCGGAAGTGACGCGCGTTGCCCGTGAGGTCGGCACGGACGGAAAGCTCGGCGGACAGGCGCAGGTGCCCGAAGTGACGGGTGTCTGGAAGGACCTCACCGAAAGCGTGAACTCGATGGCGTCGAACCTGACGGCGCAGGTGCGCAACATCGCTGAGGTGACGATCGCCGTTGCCAATGGCGACCTCTCCAAGAAGATCACCGTCGACGTGCGCGGCGAGATCCTGCAACTGAAAGAAGCGATCAACACGATGGTCGACCAGCTCAGGTCCTTCGCCTCGGAGGTGACGCGCGTCGCCCGCGAAGTCGGCACCGAAGGCAAGCTTGGCGGACAGGCGCTGGTGCCGGGTGTGGCCGGAACCTGGAAGGATCTGACCGACAGCGTCAACGCCATGTGCGGCAACCTCACAGCCCAGGTGCGTAACATCGCCCAGGTGACCACTGCCGTGGCGCGCGGCGACCTGTCGCGCAAGATCACCGTCGACGTCTCGGGTGAAATCCTGGAGCTGAAGGAAACCATCAACACGATGGTCGACCAGCTCAACGGCTTTGCCGGCGAAGTGACGCGTGTGGCGCGTGAAGTCGGCACCGAGGGGCGGCTCGGCGGCCAGGCGCAGGTGCCGGGCGTTGCCGGCACCTGGAAGGACTTGACCGACAACGTCAATTCCATGGCCTCGAACCTGACGGCACAGGTGCGCAACATTGCCGAGGTCTCGACCGCGATCGCCAATGGCGACCTGTCGAAGAAGATCACCGTGACGGTGTCAGGCGAAATCCTCGAGCTGAAGGAGACCATCAACACGATGGTCGATCAGCTGAACGCCTTCGCTTCGGAAGTGACCCGCGTGGCCCGCGAAGTGGGTACGGAAGGCCGGCTCGGCGGCCAGGCCAATGTGCGCGGCGTCGCCGGCACCTGGAAGGATCTGACCGAAAACGTCAACTCGATGGGCGGCAACCTGACGGCGCAGGTCCGCAACATCGCCGAGGTCTCGACCGCGATCGCCAATGGCGATCTGTCGAAGAAGATCACCGTCGACGTGAAGGGCGAGATTCTCGAATTGAAGGAAACCATCAATACGATGGTCGACCAGCTGAACGCCTTCGCTTCGGAAGTGACACGTGTGGCCCGCGAAGTGGGAACGGAAGGGCGACTTGGCGGCCAGGCCAATGTGCGCGGCGTCGCCGGCACCTGGAAGGATCTGACCGACAGCGTCAATTCCATGGCCTCCAACCTGACGGGGCAGGTGCGCAACATCGCCGAAGTCGCGACCGCCGTCGCCCAGGGAGACCTTTCCAAGAAGATCACCGTCACCGTGTCGGGGGAAATCCTCGAACTGAAGGAGACCATCAACACCATGGTCGACCAGCTCAACGGCTTTGCCGGCGAGGTGACGCGCGTGGCGCGCGAAGTCGGCACGGAAGGGCGGCTTGGCGGCCAGGCGAACGTGCTTGGCGTCGCCGGCACCTGGAAAGACCTGACCGACAGCGTCAATTCCATGGCGGGCAATCTGACGGCACAGGTGCGCAACATCGCCGAAGTCTCGACCGCGATCGCCAATGGCGACCTGTCGAAGAAAATCACGGTGTCGGTCTCGGGGGAAATCCTCGAGCTCAAGGAAACGCTGAACACCATGGTCGATCAGCTGAACCGGTTTGCCTCCGAAGTCACGCGCGTCGCGCGCGAGGTCGGCACCGAAGGCAAGCTCGGCGGTCAGGCGCAGGTGCCGGGCGTCGCCGGCACCTGGAAGGACCTCACCGAAAACGTCAATTCCATGGCCTCCAACCTCACCGGCCAGGTGCGCAACATCGCCGAAGTCACGACCGCCGTGGCGCGCGGCGACCTGTCGCGCAAGATCACCGTCGACGTGAAAGGGGAAATCCTCGAACTGAAGAATACCATCAACACGATGGTCGATCAGCTGAACGCCTTTGCCGGCGAAGTGACGCGTGTGGCGCGCGAAGTCGGCACCGAAGGCAAGCTTGGCGGCCAGGCGCAGGTCTCCGGTGTCGCCGGCACCTGGAAAGACTTGACCGACAGCGTCAACTCGATGGCCGGCAACCTGACGGCGCAGGTGCGCAACATCGCCGAGGTCGCGACCGCGATCGCCAATGGCGACCTGTCGCGCAAGATCACCGTCGACGTGCGCGGCGAAATCCTGCTCCTGAAGGATACTTTGAATACCATGGTCGATCAGCTTCGCTCCTTTGCCGGCGAAGTGACGCGTGTCGCCCGCGAAGTCGGTACCGATGGCAGGCTCGGCGGCCAGGCCGTCGTTCCCGGCGTCGCCGGCACCTGGAAGGACCTCACCGACAACGTCAACCTGCTTGCCGCCAATCTGACGACCCAGGTTCGAAACATCGCCGAAGTGACGACGGCCGTGGCGCGCGGCGACCTGTCGCGCAAGATCACCGTCGACGTGAAGGGGGAAATTCTCGAACTGAAGAACACCATCAATACGATGGTGGACCAGCTCAATGCTTTCGCCGGCGAAGTGACGCGTGTTGCCCGCGAGGTTGGCACCGAAGGCAAGCTTGGCGGCCAGGCGCAGGTGCCGGGTGTCGCCGGCACCTGGAAGGACCTGACCGACACCGTCAACGTCATGGCCGCCAACCTGACCGAGCAGGTCCGCGGCATCGTCAAGGTGGTGACGGCGGTGGCGAACGGCGACCTCAAGCAGAATCTCACCGTCGCATCCAAGGGCGAGGTGGCCGCCCTTGCCGAAACCATCAACAACATGACCAACACGCTTGCGACCTTTGCCGATCAGGTGACCACGGTGGCGCGCGAGGTCGGCGTGGAAGGCCGCCTCGGCGGTCAGGCGAATGTTCCGGGCACAGCAGGCACCTGGAAGGACTTGACCGGCAACGTCAACCTGCTGGCCGCCAACCTGACGACGCAGGTGCGCGCCATTGCCGAAGTGGCGACCGCCGTCACCAAGGGCGACCTGACGCGCTCGATCAAGGTCGACGCGCGCGGCGAAGTGGCCGAGCTCAAGGACAACATCAACACGATGATCGACAATTTGCGCCTGACCACCGAGCGCAATACCGAGCAGGACTGGCTGAAGACCAATTTGGCGCGCTTCACCAATATGCTGCAGGGCCAGCGCGACCTGACACTGGTCGGCAAGATGCTGCTGTCGGAGCTCGCACCTCTGGTCGGCGCCCATCAGGGGGTCATCTACCAGGTGGATGCCGACGAGCGGCAGCCGGTCTTGTCGTTGCTCTCCGTCTATGCGCAAGGGGTTGAGGCGGCGCATCCGGCCCGGCTCGAATTCGGCCAGGGACTTGTCGGGCAATGCGCCAGCGACGCCCGCCGCATCCTGGTCACCGACCTCCCCGATAACGTCGTTCCAATCAGTTCCGGGGTGTTCACCACCCTGCCGAGAAGCGCCATCGTGCTGCCGGTGCATTTCGAGGGCCAGGTGAAGGCGGTCATCGAGCTTGCCTCCGCCGGCGAATTCACCGAGCTGCAGCTGTCCTTCCTCGATCAGCTGACGACATCGATCGGCATCGTCCTCAACTCCATCGAAGCGACCATGCAGACCGAAGGCCTGCTCAAGCAGTCCCAGCAGCTTGCCGCCGAGCTTCAGACGCAGCAGCGCGAGTTGCAGCAGACCAACGAGCAGCTCGGGCAGAAGGCGCAGCAGCTGGAGGAACGCAACGTCGAAGTCGAGGCGAAGAACCAGGAGATCGAGCAGGCCCGGCGCGCGCTGGAGGAAAAGGCAACCGAGCTCGCGCTGACGTCGAAGTACAAATCCGAATTCCTCGCCAACATGTCGCATGAGCTGCGCACACCTTTGAATTCGATCCTCATCCTCGGCCAGCAGCTCGGAGAAAATCCGGATGGCAATCTGTCGGGGAAACAGGTCGAGTTCGCCAAGACGATCCACGGCGCGGGCACCGATCTGCTGAACCTCATCAGCGACATTCTCGACCTGTCGAAGATCGAGTCCGGAACGGTCTCGGTCGATGCCGAGGAGATCTTCGTCAGCAACCTGCTCGAGATGATGGCGCGGCCATTCCGGCACGAGGCCGAAAACCGCAACCTGTCTTTCGCAGTCGATGTCGGCGCCGATGTCGCAAAGAGCCTCATCACGGATTCGAAGCGGTTGCAGCAGATCCTCAAGAACCTGCTGTCGAATGCCTTCAAGTTCACCGCGCAGGGCGGCGTGACGCTTCGCGTCGCTGCGGCAACGAGCGGCTGGTCGTCCGATCATCCCTCGCTCAAGCACGCGCCTTCGGTGATCGCCTTCGAGGTCGTCGATACCGGCATCGGCATACCGCCTGAAAAGCAGCGCATCATTTTCGAGGCCTTCCAGCAGGCGGATGCTTCGACGAGCCGCAAATATGGCGGTACCGGCCTCGGCCTGGCGATCAGCCGCGAACTGGCAAACCTCTTGGGCGGTGAGATCCAGCTGCGCAGCACGCCCGGGGTTGGCAGCACCTTCGTCCTTTACTTGCCGCTCACCTATGTCGGCGCCGGCGCGGTTGCGCCGAAGTCCGTTCCGCCGGCAAATGTCGTGGAATTCGCCGAAGCGGCCGCCAGCCGCCGGGCCGAAAAACCTGCCGAACATGTCGAAGACGATCGCCACCAGATAGCAGCCGGCGACTCGGTGCTGCTCGTCGTCGAGGACGATGCGCATTATGCTCGCGTCCTGGTGGATCTCGCCCGCGACAACGGCTTCAAGGTTCTGGTGGCGATGCGCGGCAGCGATGCGCTTGCACTCGCCCAGGACTACAGGCCGGCGGCGATCTCGCTCGACATCTTCCTGCCCGACATGCTTGGCTGGACCGTACTCAGCCAGCTCAAGCAGAATCCGCAGACGCGGCATATTCCAGTCCAGATCATCAGCCTCGACGAGGATCGCCAGCATGGTCTGACCCGCGGCGCCTTCGCGTTCATGAGCAAGCCGACGACACCGGAAGGGCTTGGCAAGGCGCTGTCGCGATTGAAGGCCTATGCGCAGCCGCGCCGCAAGCATCTGCTGCTCGTGGAAGACAACGAGGCCGAGCGTCTGAGCGTCACCGCCCTTCTCGGACATGACGACATCGATATCACCAGCGTCGGCTCCGGATCGGAGGCTCTCGCCGTCCTTCGGCATAATGCCGCCGACTGCGTGGTGCTCGACCTTTCCCTTCCCGACATGTCCGGCTTCGACGTGCTGGAGCAGATTCGCGACGACGCCGAGATCGGCGAGGTGCCGGTGGTCGTGTTCACCGGCCGGGAGCTTTCCGCCGAGGAAGACGCGACGCTGCACAGCATGGCCCGCAGCGTCGTGGTCAAGGGCGTCGAGTCGCCTGAGCGCCTTCTGGATGAGACGGCCTTGTTCCTGCACCGGGTCGTCGCCGACCTGCCGGCCGCAAAGCAGGCAACTCTGCGGGATTTGCACAGCTCGGATGAGGATCTGGTCGGTGAAACCGTCCTGCTCGTCGACGACGATGCCCGCAACATCTTCGCCTTGAGCAGTGTCCTCGAACGCCGGGGAATGAAGGTGCTGACCGCGACGACCGGCAGCGAAGCCATCGACGTCATCAACAACGAACCCTCTGTCGCGATCGTGCTGATGGACATCATGATGCCTGGAATGGACGGCTATGAGACGATGCAGGTCATCCGTTCGGAGCCCCGGTTCCGGCGGCTGCCGATCCTGGCGCTGACGGCCAAGGCGATGAAGGGCGACCGCGAGAAATGCCTGGAAGCGGGCGCCTCGGACTACCTGGCGAAGCCGGTCAATACCGAACAGCTTCTGTCGGCTCTTCGCATGTGGCTGCATCGTTGAGGATCTGGCCATGAACCCCGTCAACATCCTCCTCGTCGACGACCAGCCGGCCAAGCTCCTGAGTTACGAGGTCATTCTCGAAGAACTCGAAGAAAACCTCATCAAGGCGCAATCCGCCCGCGAGGCCTTCGAGCACCTGTTGCGCACCG
Organism: Rhizobium sp. BK112; assembly: GCF_014193215.1. NCBI lineage: Bacteria > Pseudomonadati > Pseudomonadota > Alphaproteobacteria > Hyphomicrobiales > Rhizobiaceae > Rhizobium > Rhizobium sp. BK112. Next base: position 30,141 of record NZ_JACHYZ010000015.1, on the reverse strand, counting down.
AAATCGCGGTGATCCTCGTCGATGTCTGCATGCCTGAACAGGACGGGTTCGAGCTCGTCAGCATGATCCGGCAGCATCCGCGCTATCAGAACACGCCGATCATCTTCGTCTCCGCCGTCATGCTCGCCGAACCGGATCGGCTGCGTGGTTATGCGGTGGGCGCGGTCGACTACGTCTCCGTCCCGATCGTCCCGGAGGTGCTGAGAGCCAAGGTGCGGGTCTTTGCCGATCTCTACAGGAAGACGCGGGAGCTCGAACGCCTGAACGCCGAGCTGGAGGCCCGCGTTCACCAGCGCACAGCCGAGCTCGAGGCCTCGGCAGCGCAGTTGCGTGAACTCAACGAAGAGCTCGAACATCGGATCGATCAAAGGACACGGGAGCGCGAGGAGGCGCTCGCACAGCTGTTCGAGGCGCAGAAGCTCGACACGATCGGTCACCTCACGGGTGGCGTCGCCCACGACTTCAACAACCTCCTGATGGCGGTTCTCGGCAGCCTAAATCTTCTGAAGAAACGGCTTCCGCCGGATGAACGCAGCGAACGCCTGGTGACGAACGCGATCCAGGCGGCCGAGCGCGGCACGGCACTGACCCAGCGCCTGCTTGCCTTCGCGCGCCGTCAGGAGCTCAAGCCGCAGGCGGTGGATTTCCTCAGGCTATTCGAAAACGTCGAGGATCTCCTCGCCAAGGCGGTGGGGCCGCGCATCGAAATCCGCAAAAGCATCCCGGCGGATCTCGCGCCCCTGCTGGTCGACAGCAACCAGCTGGAACTGGCGCTGCTCAATCTGTTCGTCAATGCCCGGGACGCACTCGAAAGTGGCGGCGCCGTGACGGTTGCCGCGGCGGCCGAAGAGAGCCGGCCGGCCAGCCTCGCGGGCGGGAATTACATCAGGATATCGGTGTCGGATGATGGCGAGGGAATGGACGAGGCAACGGTCTCGCGTGCTGCCGAACCGTTTTTCACCACCAAAGGGGTCGGCAAGGGCACCGGTCTGGGCCTGTCGATGGTTCATGGCCTGGCGGCGCAATCCGGCGGCTCGATCCAGATATCGAGCGTAAGGGGCAAGGGCACGACCATATGCCTGTGGCTGCCCGTCGCCGAAACCTTCGTCAATGTGTTGCCTGCCGTCGAGCCTTCGGCGACGGAGCCGTTGAAACCCTCGTCTCGGCCGCTTGCCATTCTCGTCGTCGACGACGACGCGCTGGTCAGGACGGGAACCGTAGCGATGCTGGAGGATCTCGGGCACCTGCCGCAGGAAGCGTCTTCCGCGTCCCAGGCTTTGGAATTCTTTGCCGGCGGACAGGATTGCGATCTCGTCATTACCGATCATGCCATGCCGGGTATGACGGGCGCGGAGCTTGCGCGTCACCTTCGCTCTTCCTTTCCAGGCCTGCCGATCATCCTTGCCTCTGGCTATGCCGAGTTTTCCGAAGACCATGGCCTCGGCCGGATGCTGCGGATGAAGAAGCCATTCACGCAGGAGCAACTCCAGGCGGCCATGGACCAGGCGCTCTCAGGCAAAGTCGCGGCGGCCTGACTCAAAGCGTAAGGCGACCGGGCCCGGCCATCCTGGTGACAGCGGCCGCTTTCGTGCGTCCGCTTGCGGACGAAACTTTTTGCTCCGGCAAAAGTTACCCAAATCCCATCCCGATTTCATCGAAGGCTTTCCCTTGACCAAAATGACGTTCGGCCCCGCATTCACCGAAGAGGGCATTCTGTTTCGCCTCTGGGCTCCCTTGCATGATAGCGTGTCGCTGAAGCTCGAAGGCGCTGGCCTGCGCCCAATGCAGGCGGCTGACGATGGCTGGCACCGCTGTGCGGTCGCGGATGCCCATGCCGGTACGCTTTATCGCTTTGTCCTGCCGGACGGCTCCGAAGTTCCGGACCCCGCCTCGCGGTTTCAGCCGCAGGATGCGCACGGTCCGAGCGAAGTGATCGACCTTGCCACCTGTCGCTGGAAGACGGATGCCTGGGCGGGCCGCCCCTGGGAGGAGATGGTCATCTATGAGATGCATATAGGCTGCTTCACGCCTGGGGGCAGTTTCAGGGCGGCGATCGAGCGTCTCGACCATCTGCAGCAACTGGGCGTCACGGCATTGCAAATCATGCCGGTCGGCGAATTCCCGGGCCGCTACGGCTGGGGCTATGACGGCGTGCTTCCCTACGCTCCGGACAGCAGTTATGGCCGTCCGGAAGATTTCATGGCGCTGGTGGACGCAGCGCATGCGCGCGGCATCTCGGTTTTCCTGGATGTGGTCTACAATCACTTCGGACCGGACGGCAATTTTATCCCGTCCTACGCGCCGCTCTTTACCGACCACCACAAGACGCCCTGGGGCCACGGCGTCAATTACGACGGCGACGGATCGGCGATGATCCGTGAATTCATCATTCAGAATGCCCTCTACTGGATCACCGAATTCAGGCTCGATGGTTTCCGCTTCGATGCCGTCCATGCCATCAAGGACGACAGCGCCGAGCATCTGCTTCACGCGCTTGCCCGCCGCGTCAGGGCGGCGGCGGTCGGTCGGCATATTCACCTGATCGTCGAAAACGAGGAAAACGACAGCGAGTTGTTGTCGCGTGACGAAAACGGCGAGGCGAGCCTCTTCACCGCACAATGGAACGACGACGTGCACCATGTGCTGCATATCACCGCGACGGGCGAAACCTTCGGCTATTATGCCGATTATGCCGAAGACCCCGGCAAGCTCGGCCGGGCGCTGGCGGAAGGCTTCGTGTTTCAGGGAGAGCATATGCCCTATCGCGGCGGAAGCCGCGGCAGGCCGAGCGGTCACCTGCCGCCCACCGCTTTCATCTCCTTCATCCAGAACCACGACCAGATCGGCAACAGGGCGCTGGGGGACCGGGTTCTGGCTTCGAGCCCGGTGGATGCCGTCAAGGCCGTTACTTCAATCTACCTGCTGGCGCCCGAGATCCCGATGCTGTTCATGGGCGAGGAATGGGGCGCCAGAGAGCCTTTCCCCTTCTTCTGCGATTTCGACGAGGATCTGAACGAGAAGGTCAGAAGAGGCCGCCGCGAGGAGCTGTCGCGTCTGCCGGGCTTCGACGCAGACGATCTTCTCGACCCGACGGCGCCATCGACCTTTGCCGCCGCCAAGCTGGATTGGTCGAAATGCGCTTCCTCCGATGTTCTTGATTTTTACAGGACGCTTCTCGGGCTCCGGCACCGAAGGATCGTGCCCTTGCTGAAAGGCGCCGGCGCCGGAAAGGCGGTCTATCGCTCAGCCGGAAGCGCGCTCGCGGTGGATTGGACCCTGGCGCAAAACCGGCGTCTTCATCTGCGCGCCAATCTCGGCAACGAGGCGGTGCCGCTCTCCTTGCAGCAGGACGACGCTGAGACGATCTTCCGTCTCGGCGGCAGCGACGGCGATAATCTCGCGCCTTGGACGGTGATGTGGAGCATCAGCGAAGCGTGAGGGCGGGCTGACAGGAAGGCGATCGAACGATGAAATCCGCTGAGTTCGACAAGCTCGCTCGCCGGCACGGCATCAGCCCGACCAGGCCCAGTCCGGACAACCGGGAGGTGACGGTATCGGGCGAGACCAAGCGGAAGATCCTCTCGGCATTGAAGATCGACGTGACGGGAGCGGTCGATCACGAGGCCGGCGCGCCGCGGCGGGAGCCTAGGCCGGCACGCAGGAAGATTCCCACGTCATTTCTGCCGGATTTCCTTTCCGCTACGCGGGTCTGGGGTGTGAGCCTGCAGCTTTACGAGCTCCGTTCGGCACGCAACTGGGGCATAGGAGACTTCGAGGATCTGGCCGATATGGCGGATCTCATGGGATCGCTGGGCGCCGATTTCATCGGCCTCACCCCGCTTCACGCGCCGTTTCTCGCGGATCCCGAGCGTTGCAGCCCCTATGAGCCCTCGAGCCGCCAGCATCTCAACCCGCTCTATATCGCGGTCGACCGATTGCCGGGTTTTGTCTGTAGTCCGGAACTCGAACGGCAATTGGCAAGCCTTCGCCAAACCGATCTCGTCGATTACGTCGGAGTAGCAGAGATCAAGCTCGAGGCCCTTCGCAATCTCTGGCCGGCCTGGCGACAGCGCCGCGTCAGTGACAAAACATACGACCCGGCCGATTTCGACGCTTTTGTTGCGCAAGGCGGCGACAGCCTGCGCCTTCACGCGCTTTTCGAATGCCTCTCCTTTTCCATGGTCGAGCGCGGCTCGGGCGCCGGCTGGCAAAGCTGGCCGGCAGACTTCCAGCACTTCGACAGCGCCGCTGTCGCCGAATTCGAGCGTGGGCATGCGGACGATGTCCGCTTCCACATGTGGCTGCAATGGCTCGCCCATCGGCAGCTAACGCAGGCGGCGGACCGGGCTGGGAAGGCCGGCCTGCGGATCGGGCTCTATCTCGATCTGGCCGTCGGCGAGGCGGTCGACGGTTCGGCGACATGGAGCGAGCCTGACATCTATGTCTCGAAGGCCACAATTGGCAGCCCGCCCGATCCCTTCGCCGTGGACGGGCAGGACTGGCACCTCGCCGGATACCTGCCTTCGGCAATCGCTTCAGGAGAAATGTCGCCTTACCGGCGGATGGTGAGCGCTGCCATGCGATATGCGGGCGCCATTCGCATCGACCACGCCGCAGCGCTTCGCCGCCTCTTCCTGGTGCCATTAGGCAGCAGGCCGGACAAAGGCGCCTTTGTCCGCTATCCCGAGGATCGGCTTTTGCAGATCCTCGCCGAGCTATCCGCAGAACATCGCTGCCTGGTCATTGGAGAAGATTTGGGGCTGATCCCCAAGGGATTGCAGGAGGATCTGGCGGCGGCCCACATTCTCTCCTATCGCATTCTTTCCTATGAACAGGACGAACAGGGTTTCAAGCCGGCGGACGTCTATCCCGTCCTCGCTTTGGCCTGCATTTCGACCCACGACCATCAGACGCTTGCCGGCTGGTGGCGTGGCGCCGACATTCAGGCCCGCTCCGACCACGGCATCGTGCCGGCCGATCTCACCGAAAACATCGCGAATACCGCAAGCGAGAACGGAGAAACCTGAAGGCCGCCTTCAAGCTCGCCGGCCTCGATCTGCCGGCCCGCCTCGCGCGCGCGAAAGCAAGCGAGCGGACGCTGAGAGAATTGACCGTGAGCGCCTATCGCTTCATCGCCAGGACACCCTCGCTTCTCGCCGTGGTCCGTCTCGCCGACCTTACCGACGAGAAGAGACCGACCAATGTTCCCGGCACCAGTGACAGCTATCCGAACTGGAAGCCGAAGCTATCGTTTTTGCTCGGGGATCTGATGTCGAGCCCGCTGCTCAAGAGCGTGACGGCGGCAATGCGGGAGGAACGGCCACGGGACTGATCGAGGTTGGGGCGAGCCGTCAGCTTCGTCATTGTCGCTCGATCGGGCATCCCAAACGAATGGAAATCGATCGGGAAGGGAACGAATAGCAGGCCGGCGAATTTTGAAGGAATAAGGACAGGGATCGTCGAGACGAGGCTCCGTCCGTTTCGCCGCTTCAGATGCGGCGCGCCTAATATTGATGGAAAATACGACCATGACGACCGCATTCATCCTTATCGCATTGGCGCTGATCATCATATACGCCGGCCCGACATTGCTGTTCATCTGCGTCGGATATGCCGATTATGTGCTGGAGCGGCGAAGGCATATGGTAGCTCTGAAGCACGCCGTGAAGCGTCGCAGCGACGAGTTCTAGAGCAATTCCTGAAGGGGCTGATCCAGAGGCAGGTTGGCAGATAACCCGCCTCCGGCAGCCGGCGTTCGTGAAGCGCCCTGCAAAGATCCTAGAGCAAAGATCCTAGAGCATTTCCGTTTTTCTCCGAATCACGGAAATGCTATCTCTTTGTTTTCACGCAAGTCCGGACGCAAAACTGCGACGCCCTTTTGCTGGAATTGCTCTAGTCGTTCGCGGTGACCTTGACGCCGAGCACCGAGGGAATGGTGTTCGGTGCACCCATGGCAGCACCCATGATCATCGGAAAGGGAACCGGCTTTTCCGGCGCGGCGCTGATCGTCAGATTTTTCGGACCGTCGAGATAGGTGTTGACGGCGGCCGACACCTGGTTTTGCAGCTCGGGTAGGTTGAGCTGTGCCGTCATCATCGGCACAAGACCTTTCAGCGATTGCGCCAGTTGATCGCCCGTGACGCCCTGCTGCGAGCCAGCATAGTCAAGTGCCTTCTTGGTGATCGAGGCATCGTCGAAGCGGATCGAAGCGCTGTTGAACGTCAGCTGCTGCATCAGCCCCAACATCGCAAGGCCGGCGGCCTGGTTGGCCTCTTCCTTGTTCGGATTGGCCTCGGCGGTTTTCACCGCCTGCTGCAGCGATTTGATGAAGCTCAGCGTGTAACCGGAGAAGTCGACGGCGAAATTCAGCCGGCCGATATTCTTGAAATCGAAGGCATATTCGTCGACGGCGACCTTGCCGTTTTCGATCTCCCAGTTGCCCTTCATCGTCACGGTGCCGTCGAGCGTCGTCAGCCCGAGCTTCGCGATGGCCTCCTTCGCGCTCGCCTCCTCGACCTGCGACAGGTCGGCTTTGATGCCGGCGACATTGGCGTCATAGGCAAAGCCGCCGTCCTGGCGTCCGAGGTTTGACTCGATACTCTCGATAGCAAGCACGTCCTTGCCCTTGATGTTGAGAGCGATTGGGCCGGTGCTGACGGTTTCATAGAGGAGGATATCGTTCAGCGTGTCGCCTGATGCATTGGCGGGGATCGTGAGGCCGACGATCAGGATGTCCTTTGCGGAAAAACGACCTTCCTCCTGGCTCATATCGATATCCGGGAAAGAGACGCCCTTGGCGTAGTAGCCGCCGCCTTCGGTTTCCTCGACGCCCTCGAAGGTGAGGTCGCCGATTTTCAGCGTGTCGCCGGGCAGGTTCGCATATCCCACCTGGACGCCTGTCGCCGTTACCGTGTCGCCGTCGACATCCGCGTTCTCAAAAGTGATGACCGTACCGCCGGCACTGGTTGCGGCATTGAGTTTCTTCATCATGTCGGCGCCATCAAGGGCAAGCGCCGGGCCGGCGAGCGTCAGGAATGCGGCGCTTGCCATCATCATGTGGAGATTGCGTATGGGCTTCATCGAGATGTCCTTATGGAGAAAGTAGATGCGAGGTTTGTGAACATTATCCGGACGTGTCTCTCCCACGCTGAGAACGGAGAGGCGAATGCATGTCCTGGTGATCAGGTAAGCTAATTGGGGGGCGATAAGGTTCGGATCAGCCGCAACCCCAGGGCTGACAAAAAATGGCCATCCCTACGCCGGCCGTGGGCGGCAGCATTTTCTCTAGCAGGGGTGGTTTTGCGATTCATTCTCACACATAAAGTGTATTTCTTCGATTCTTGCAACCCTTTGAATTCGGATGCCAAACCGGAAATATGGGTGTTGTCAGATGCACCGGAATGGGGGGTCCAGCTTTTCTAAGCCCGCGGCACTCGCCCGCGCAACAGATAGGCGAGCGCAAAGATTACCAGAAAGGGATAGACGAGCACGATGATTGGCAGACCGGCGGCAAGCGCATCATTCTGCAGATAGATGTTGAGGACGCCGGCGCCGAGCACCAAGGGATAAAGCGGCGCAAATCTGTCGAACCACATCCTGAACGGTCCTGCCAACAGCAGAACGAGCGCTGGCAGAATGAAAATGCCAAAATTTCTCGCAACATTCATGAGTTCAGCATCAAGCGGTTCGGGGAATGAATAAATTCGGTTTAGTTGACGGGCCGCCCACAGAGCGGCGATTGCCGCCCCTGCATATCCCGCTGCTCTTGCTAGCATCGCCGAACGTTCCTTTCGTTCATCCTCCCGCATTGATACGGCCATGCCTTCACCGTATCCACATGCATTGCCCGATGTCTTAGTGTTTTTTGCCTAGGCTAGGACGACGTGCCCGTCGGAGGAAAGCGCTTCGAGGAGTGCCCCTTCCATTTTGGTGTTTCTGATCTGCAATGTGCGGATTGCGACGGGACGGAGCGAGAGCGTCGTCGAGGGATTCAGTGGAGCTTTGCGTGCATCCGGTGTTGCTGACAGCTAACCTCATGGGCAGCGAACTGCTGTGATGTAGCTCAGCATATGCTGAATGACTTGCCGGTCCACAGAGCGGGTGGGCTTATCCGCTGTCGGAGGTTCTGCTGCTTGTGCTGCGTGCGACAGTTGAGCGGCATGGAGGATTTCGTCGAGATCCGGCTTGGGGGCGAGGAGCGGATTATCTCTCGGCAATAGCCGACTGAGGGGTTCGGCGAGAAAGTCGCAAGGCCCGAACGACTGACGGTGTCGCAACCGTTTTATTGCGGGTGATCTAGTTAAAGCCGTAAGGCGAGATAACGTTGACGAAGCCTCTGCAATTGCGCTAACGTTAGCAAAAATTGGAGACTAAGATGAAGATTGTGCGCTACCAGTCAGCCGATGGAATTCACTACGGGGTCGAAAGCGAGGGCAGGATCGAGCGGATTGCTGGCGATCCCTTCCAAGCAGTCGAGCTAACCGGGCAGATGGATTATCTTTCCGACGTCCGCATACTATGCCCGATAGAGCGACCTCGCATATTTGGGGTCGCGTACAATTACCGGCAGCACACCGACGAGTCCGGAAAAGAACAGCCAACGCTCCCGGTGCTGTTCATGAAGCCAAGCACGGCTGCGAGCGGCAACGGAGATGCGATTGAATATCCAAGTGATGGCGAAATCGTCCACTACGAGGCTGAACTGGTCGCCATCATAGGCAAAGGCGGACGCCACATTCGCAAGGAACATGCCTTGCAACACGTCCTCGGCTACACATGCGGTAATGATATCAGCGACCGCATCATACAGCGGCAGGAGAGCAAGTTCGGTTGCCTGCTGGCGGGTAAGGGCTACGATACTTTTGCGCCGATGGGTCCGGCTATTATAACAGATCTCGATCCGACAAACCTTGACGTCATCCTTCGTCAGAACGGCACCGTCAAACAATCGGGGAATACGCGAGACCTCGTCTATTCAGTTGCTGACATTGTCGCTTACTTGAGCCGCTTCATGACATTGCTGGCCGGCGATGTCATCATGACCGGTACGCCTGCGGGTGTCGGGCCGATCGTTCCCGGCGACGATCTTGAGGTGGAAATCCCCGGTATCGGTGTTTTGAAGAATCCCGTGGTTCCTGCGCTGCATTAAGCGGCGCACGAGCGGAGATTGTTTCTAAACGGCTTGCATTTTCACGGCAAAGATTTCGGTTGACCTTAAGTTCTCGAGTGCTATTGATGCTAACGTTAGCACTTGCCTGTGAGCTGGTTTGCACCGGGCGACCTTCGGGCAGGAAGATTTGCGAAGACAAGCTGAAGGTGGAGAAATGGCACGAGTAAAATATATCTCGAATACCGAACTGGCCGAGAAGCAACCCGCACTCAATGAGCGCCTGCTTAAGGAGAGGAAGGTTCCGACCGGAAATATCTTCCTCGCGCTCGCCAATGCTCCGGCAGTCCTCAACGATTTCCTGACCTATGCAAATGCGGTCCGGGCGGCTGACCTCAGCCCGAAGCTGCGTGAAATGGCGATCCTGACGGTCGGTTACTGTACAAACTCCGAGTACGAAGTGAAGCATCATCACTCTCATGGCCTCAGGGCGGGCCTGACGGAGGAGCAATTCCATGCCATTCCGAATTTCGAAAACTCGGATCTTTTTAACGAGCAGGAAAAGGCTGTGATGGCCTTTGCCAAGGACTCCACGCTGAACGTTGATGTTTCCGATGAAGTGTGGAACGGGGTCGCAAAGTTCCTGTCGGAGAAGCAGCTTGTCGAACTCGCAATCAACGTCGCCTGGTACAATTCCGGCGTTCGCCTCATGGGCGCGCTGAAGATCGATCTTGAAGAGGGATACCGGTGAGCAAGCGGGCGGCGCGGAAGCTGCGTCCGCCTCGGCTTGCCGCATAGTTTTGGCGCGTCTCATCAAGATTATTCCAAAGCTTTCAGCGTCCGGCCTTGGGATATGAATCGCAGCCAATCAAAGAGAGGTGCACGTCGCAGGGCGGGCGCCTCTCTCTGATTCGGAGGCTTGCTGCGGGAGATCGACATCCTGCCGGCGTTCACGGAGCGCTCGTGCTGCCGCGAATGACCAACTGGGGCGGAGAGATGAAGCTGTAGGGCTTGCTTAGGTCACCCTTGTTCTGAAGATGATGCAGGAACCAAAGCCCGCAAGCCGTTGCCAACTCCGAAACAGGCAACTGGACTGTCGTCAGTCCCGGCCCCCACCACCGATACCCAAGCTCATCGCCGAACCCGATGACGGAAATGTCGTGGGGGACGCGCAAAGCCTGATCCTGTATTTCATCAATGACTCCGGAAGTGTTTTGTACCGCACCGATCACAACCGCCGTCGGTCGATCCTTTAAGGAAAGAAGGCGACGCACGGCCTCCCGTCCGAATTCGGTGGACGAAGGCGCGCCCAGTTCCTCATGAACGGTGATCGTGTGGCCGGAGCTCTTTACCGCGTCCCGGAAACCCTGCACGCGGGCTGCGCCAGTGGGCAGCTCTTCCGTGCCGCCGATATAAGCGATCCGTTTGTGACCTTCATTGATGATATGTTCAGTGCTTTCGTAAAGTGCCCGTCTGTCATCAATCCCAAACCATTGGTCGCCGAGCAGCGGCGCCTTTCGCAGCAGTTGGATGTGAGGCGTCATCTTCAGGATTCGCGCAGAATCGGGATGAGGTTTTGCGCTCGGGACCAGAATGATCCCGGCGACGTTGACGCTTGTGAGCTCCTTGATGTGACGAAGCTCGTGCATTCTGTCGTCATCGGTTTCGCACAGGGTCAGCTGGTAATTCGCTGAAAGAAGGCACCGCGAGAGAGCATGGGCAATAGTTGAATAAAAGCTGTTCCGGATATCTGGAACGATCAGCCCAACGAGATTACTCTGAACCCCACGCATCATGCGTGCGGCACGATTGGCAATATACCCCGCTTGAGTTGCAGCTTCGTTCACCTTTCGCTTCATCTCGGCGCTGATGCGTCGATCGTCGGCAAGGGCGCGACCCACGGTTGAGGGTGAAACTCGCAGTGTGGCGGCGATGTCTTTAATTGTTACCATTGTGCTTGGCTCGAATGATCACTTTCGCCAACGATAGCACTGACGTCGCAGTTGTCAAACTCCGAAATCACAATCGATTTCGCCAAATCGATGCGATCTAATTTTCGCCCCAATGCTTCGGCTCGGCGACGAGATGTAGTCATAAAAATTCCAAATTTCTCATAGGCTTGATCTTACGTTCCGGAACTTCTCTGTCCTTGTCGCTGCGCCTGAAGCGAACTTCGGCAGCGAATTAACCTGTTGAACGCCGTTGACAGGCAGGCTTCGCTATGAGACGAATGTTGTGCGAACGTTAGCGCAAACGGGAGGAGGCATAACGTATGGATGTTCTGGTGTTCCTGGAGCCGATCATCGTATCCACAGAAGGACGTGGATCCTGATGACCCTTGCTCTTTTCTTGCAATCGGCTGTCGGTGGCGTCTTGCTGGGTGGGATGTATGGCCTGCTGGCGATGGGCCTCAGCCTGAGCTGGGGCTTGTTGAAGCTGGTGAACCTCAGTCACTTCGCGCTGGCCTTCCTTGGCGCTTACCTGACCTATCAGTTTGGCACCGTTTACGGCGTCCCGGCATATTTGAGCGTTCTGGTGATCGTGCCGCTGTTTTTCGCGCTCGGCGTTGCGCTGCACAGCGTGTTCGTGCGCTTTCAGGTGAAGGAATTCGCGTCTCTCCTGGTGACGTTCGGCGTCACGATCCTGATCGAGTCGCTGATCCAATGGATCTGGTCGGCTGACTTCCTGCGCTATGAAACACCCTATGCCCAGACCACCATCCGGCTCGGTCCGATCTTTGTGCCCGTGCTGGATCTTTCCGCCTTTGTTTGCGCCGGGGTGCTTGCTGGAGCGGCCTGGTACGCGTTGAACAAGACCATGCTCGGCAAGGCGCTGCGTGCGGCCGCCCATGACGCCCCCGTAGCGTCAGCTTTCGGCATCAACTCTGCTCGCGTGTCATATATTCTGGCTGGCCTTTGCTCGGCGACAGCGGGTATCGCGGGTGTCTTCATCGCCCTGATCGGAACTTTGGCACCATCTCAAATCGAGGCCTGGATAGGGGTCGTATTTGCCGTCGCCATCATTGGAGGATTGGGCAGCCCCATCGGTGCGCTGGGCGCCGGAATGCTGATTGGCGTGGCCGAGAGCCTTACAATGTCCGTTGTAAATCCCGCTTGGGCGCCGCTCGTAGCATTCAGCGTGCTCATCGTCATCCTCTTGCGCAAACCGGTGATTTGACAATGAAAAAGCTTCTGATCACGGCGCCTATCGTAGCGGTCCTGGCCTTGCTGCCTTACCTGGGAATGGCGGATTACTACCTTTCCTATCTGTATATCATCTTCTTCTGGGTCGTGCTGGCAACGAGTTGGGGCATCCTGAGCGGTTATACGGGTTACTGGAGTTTTGGTCACGCCGCGTTTTTCGGGATTGGCGTCTACACAACCGCCACGCTGGCGACGCAGTTGTCGTGGCCTTTCGTCGCGACGATACCTGCTGCAGCACTGCTGGCGGCCGCGATCGCCGTTCTGATTGGCTTGGTTGTCTTCCGTTCCGGAACTCTGCGCGGTGAATTCTTCGCGCTGCTGACGCTGTCGGTGACGTTCGTTGTCGCGGCCATTGTGTCAAATACCTCGCTGGACTCGGGCACAGGCGTATTCCTCTCGGGGATCGAAATCCCGATGATCGGTGTGACGGCGTCCGGCTCTCTCTACATGTTCGGGCTTATCGCGGTTCTTGCTTCGCTGGCGACGTCATACTTCATCTTTCACAGCAAATTCGGTCAGGGCTTGCTCGCAATCCACGACGATGAAGACGTTGCAGAGGTGAAAGGCGTTCCGACATTTCGTTATAAGCTGATCTCGTTTGCGGTTTCGTCGGCACTTGCAGGCGGAATGGGTGCGATTCACGCCGTATATGTAGGCTACGTCACTGTTGGCGAGACGTTTGCGGTGACCGTTCCTCTCTATGTGGTGCTTATGAGCATTCTCGGCGGTGCTCGCCATTGGGCCGGGCCTGCGATCGGCGCGGTCATCATCACCGTGCTGCAGAGCGCTATCGTCAGCGGCGCTCATGCGGAATTCGGCCGTGCCGGCGTCGCTCTTGCGCTGATCGTTGTAATCCTCGTGCTGCCGTCCGGCATCGTCCCCAGCCTTATCCGCAGCTTTGCCGGCAGACGCGGCGGAATTGGCGCACCGGAGACGGCTGCCCAGGCCGGTACTCAACTCGCGCCTCTAGCCGCGGCAGGTTCCGATCCGGTGCTTCTCAAATGCGAGAATGTTACCAAATCCTTCGGCGGTATCCGCGCCCTGACCGGCGTCACGCTGGACGTTTGGCGGGGTGAAATCCTGGCTCTGGTTGGGCCGAATGGCTCCGGCAAGTCCACACTGATCAACATGATCAGCGGCCACTACGCCATGACCTCAGGTACGATAACACTGGAAGGCGAGGAGATTTCCGGTCGGTCACCCCATCTGATCGCGCAGCAGGGCGTGGCGCGGACGTACCAGATCCCGCGCTTGTTCGATAATCTGACGGTCCTCGAAAACGTTCAGCTCTGCGCGAAATTTGGTAGCGCAGATGGCATGGGCGCGGCTGCGGTCGACGCGGTTACCAGGGAGGCGCTGGCCTTTACCGGCCTGGCTGGGAAGGCCGGCGTGCTCCCCGCAGCATTGAACCTGCATGACCGAAAGTTTGTCGAATTCGCGAGAGCGCTGGCCGCAAAACCGCGTCTGCTCCTGCTCGATGAGGTGCTCTGTGGCTTGAATCCGGCCGAGGTCGACCACGCGGTTGAAATGATCAAGCGGATCAAGGCTGGCGGTACGACGATCATCTTCGTTGAACACCTCATGCGGGCGGTTGTCGCTTTGGCGGACCGTGTCGCTGTGCTGGATCAGGGTAAAGTTCTGGCGCTTGGGCATCCAAGCGAAACGATGAGAGATCCGGCTGTGGTCAGCGTATATTTGGGGGCCAGTGATGCTGCTTGAGGTCGATAAGATCGAGGTCGGTTATGGAGATGCGATTGCTCTGTGGGACCTGTCCATCGGTGTAAAGCCAGGCGAGATCGTTTCGGTCGTCGGTCCGAACGGGGCGGGCAAGAGCACGCTGGTCAATGCCATCGCCGGAATTCTCCGCCCGCACAAAGGAAAGATCGTTATCGAGGGTAACGATGTTTCCAAGGTGCCGAGCCATCGGGTCTGCGATTACGGCATTGCGGTTGTCCCGGAAGGGCGCCGTCTCTTCACGATGATGACGGTCCTCGACAATCTGTTGCTCGGTGCGTACCGCTCGGTCGCTCGTACGGAGCGCGACGCCACGCTCGCTGAGGTATTTCAGCTTTTCCCTATCCTGAAAGAGCGCCAGGATTCATTGGCGGGTTCCTTGTCGGGTGGGCAGCAGCAAATGGTTGCGATCGGCCGTGGCCTGATGGCCAAGCCGCGCGTGCTTCTCATGGACGAGCCGTCGCTCGGGCTGTCGCCTTTGATCGTCGGGGAAATGTTCAAAATCATCCAGATGATCAATGAGCGAGGCGTAGCGGTGCTGCTCGTCGAGCAGAACGTGAACAAGGCGCTGGAAATTGCCCATCAGGCCTACGTGATCGAGCAAGGTCGCGTGACGGCCTCTGGAGCGCCGGAGGTTCTCATCAATGATCCAAGCATCAGGGAGGCGTATCTTGGTATCTGAAAATTCCAGCGGGAGAGTTCCCGTACATCTTCGGCGCGTCGTGACGGAACACGGCAGTCAGGGTGCTGCCAGGTTCGCTGGGGACGGCGCCGTTCCCCGCACGGACATATTCAGGACGGTCCCTGGATTGGTGTCGCGGATGATCTGGTCGACTTCCGCCTCCACGGCCATCCCATTCAACGGAACCGATCCGACTCCGCTGGTCGCAAGCTTCGTTCCGGAGCCCGGCGAAACGCGCTTTCTAGTGCTAACGTTCCCACCAGATGCTGTTTTTATATCTCCGGATTTCGATGGTCCGGCCGCTCTCGCGGAGAATCTGGCGGTCAGTCCAGGTTTGGCCGAACGCTTCGAGCCGGATGGCAAACATCAAACGCCCACCGTCGATTATGGAATTGTTCTCGACGGCGAGATCTGGATGGAACTCGACGGTGGCAATGAGACCCGTCTGCGCCAGTTCGACGCCTTCGTACAGAACGGCACGCGTCACGCCTGGCGAAACAAGAGCGACAAACCGGCAACCATCGCCGTGGTGCTGGTTGGCGCACGGACCCCCGACCTGACGGATTATGATGACGGCCTGTGAGGCCTGATGATCCAATTTCAATCTGACCTTGTGGACCAACTGAACATGACCAACACCGAAATCCGAAAAGTGCAGGGCCGTCGCGTCTGGGATTCCCGTGGCAGGCCCACCGTTGAGGTAGAGATCGAGCTGGCCTCCGGTGCGACCGGCCGGGCCATTGCACCTGCTGGTGCATCGACCGGCACCGGCGAGGCGCTCGACCTTCGTGACGGCGGCAGCGCCTTTGCCGGCTTGGGGATCAACAAGGCCCTCACTGCCGTCAACGGAGAAATAGCCAAATTGCTGGTTGGCCGGAATGCCAATGATCAAGCCGAGCTGGACAATGCCATCATCGAGCTGGATGGCACCCCGAACCGGAGCAGACTGGGTGGAAATGCATCGGTGGCAACATCGATGGCGTTGCTTCACGCGGCAGCGGCAGCGGCCGACCAACCGATCTGGCGGTATCTCGCGGGTTCCGGCAAGGGGATTACGATGCCACTGCCGGAAATCCAGATTTTTGGAGGTGGAGCGCATGCAGCACGCCGGGTAGACGTCCAGGATTTCATGGTCATGTGCCCTGCTGCCTCGACTTTCGCGGAGGCTTTGGAGTGGACCGCTGAAGTCTACCGCGCGGCAGGCGACATTATGAAACGTGCCGGAAAGCTCCAGGGCGTGGCGGACGAGGGAGGCTATTGGCCTGCCTTCACCAGCAATGAAGAAGCCCTCGATGCCTTGGTGCGTTCGATCGAGGCCGCCGGCCTGAAGCCAGGCGGCGAAGTCGTCATATCGCTCGACATTGCGGCCTCCGAATTCGGTCGTGAGGGTAAGTATTCGCTGGCGTTGGAAGATCGGCAGCTCGATACGGCCGAGATGATCGACATGCTTGGCGGCTGGTTGAAGACCTATCCAATCGTCTCTATCGAGGATCCGCTCGCTGAGGACGATCCGGATGGATTCAAGGCGTTTACCGCTCGCTACGGCTCCAAATGCCAAATCATCGGCGACGACTTCTTCGTGACGAACGCGGCGCGGGTAACCGAAGCGATCAAGGATAAAAGCGCCAATGCGGTTCTGATCAAGCCGAACCAGGCGGGCACGATCACAGAGACGTTCGACGCGCTCTCAGTTGCCAAGAAAGCGGGCTTTCGGACAATTGTTTCGGCCAGATCCGGTGAGACGGAAGATGTGACGATCGCCCATCTGTCGGTCGGCTGGGATGCCAGGCAGCTCAAGGTCGGATCGTTCTCACGCTCCGAGCGGATGGCCAAGTGGAACGAGGTTCTCCGTATTGAGGAGGCCCTTGGAAAAGAGGCTTCGTTCGCCGGCTGGTCGGCGCTAGACTTGGCTGAAAAGCCAGCCGCGGTTGCTGCTGTAGGTTAGATTTTGGATGGGCCGGTTGCGGGTCTCGCTCAATAACAGGCGTTGACAAAAGCGCCGGCCCTTTTATGCTAACGTTAGCAATAAATAGATGAGGATGACATGCTTCCGGCTGTTAATTTGAAACCTCCCTTCAACATCACGCGCTTCAGCCACGTCGTGCTTGAAGTCAATGATGTGGAGCATAGCCGAGATTTCTACCTCAATGTCGGCGGCCTGATTGAAACAGAATTCGCGGAAGGTGTTTCATACCTTCGCGGATTGTCCGAGGCCTGCCATCACAGTCTCGTGCTCGCACCTGCCGGCGGGAAGCCGACGTGCAGGCGGATCGGTTACCGGGTGTTTCTGGAGGAGGACCTCGACAAGGCCAAGTTCTTCTTCGATGAAAAGGGGCTCCCGGCGGAATGGGTCGAAGTTCGAAATCAAGGGCGGACCCTGCTCGTCAGCGACCCGTCGGGCGCTCGCATCGAGCTTTGCTCCAGCATGAGTGTTCATCCCCGTAAGTTCCTCGAGGTGCATGAACATCGCGGCGCCCGAGCCCAGGGGCTTGATCATTGCCAGATCATGGTCGCCGATCCGTTGGGTCTAAGCGCGTTCTACGGCGAACTCGGTTTCCGGACTTCGGAATATATTGCGGCCGGCGACAATCTCATTGCGAACTTCATGTATCGCAAAGGTGTCTGCCTCGATCTGGCGTTGGTGCCGGGCATCGGCCCCCAATTGCATCATTTCGCTTATACGGTTCCCGAAAGCAGCGACATCTTCGCCGTGTGCGATTTTGCCAGCCGTTATGGATATGGCGACAGCGTTGAGCGCGGACCCGGACGCCATGGCCCTTCCGGAGTCCTGTTCGTCTACCTGCGCGATCCCGATGGACACCGGGTGGAGTTCTTCAACAATCACTACACCACGATAGACGCGGAATTGGAGCCCATTCGTTGGGACGCGGCAGCCCTTAGCACCAATGTCCATTGGGGAATGCCGGCCGTCTCGAAGTGGTTCTTCGAGGCAAGCGAATTTACGGGAGTACCGCTGGAGCACCCCGAGACAATGCCGAACCCCATGACGCTGGAACGCTACGCAGAGGGGCTGGCGAAGAGCTGAGACCTGCCGCCGGCGGCAGAGACTGATGATGACATGCCGGAAGCATCTGGGAGGATGAGATGAGTGCGAATTCCATGATACTGAATAGACGAACATTCCTCGGGTCTGCAGCCGCAGTAGCAGCTTTCAGCTCGATGCCGAGGGTTTTTGCCCAGGAAGGGCCGGTCCGCGTCGGCGGAACGCTGCCGTTAACAGGCCCGCTTGCGGGCGTAGGCGCGATCCACAAGCTCGCCGCAGAGGTGTTCGTCGAACAGATCAACGCCAAAGGCGGTATTCTCGGACGAAAGGTGGAATTCGTCCTTCTCGACGACCAATCGCTGCCCGCCAATGCTCGAACGCTCTATGAGCGCCTTGTGACCGCCGATAAGGTCGATCTGCTGATGGGCCCCTATGGCACGTCGTCGATCATCGCAGCAATGGGCGTTGCCGCTCGGTTCAAGAAGATGCTGGTTCAGAGCAGCCTGGGGGACCCGAGTCTCGCGCCCTATCCGCTGCAGTTCCCATCTCTTCCAATCGGCGCCGAGCCGCAATCGGCGGATACCGAGGTTGTTCTCGATGCCTATGCGAGCCTGCCGACCCCTCCCAAGACGATTGCGTTCGTCACGAGCAAATTTCCGTCGGCCCTCACGATCGCCAAGGGCGGCCAGCAAGTTGCCGAGAAGCGTGGCATCAAGAACGTGCTGGACCTTGAATACGAGTTCGGCACCAAGGACTTCGGCGCAATCGCGAACCGCATCAAAGCGGCTGATCCGGATCTGCTGTGGTCTGGTGCGATCGGCATGGAGGCCGTGCAGCTTCTCGATGCAATGGGCCGGATCGACTACCAGCCCAGGAACCAATTCTATCTGTTCCCGGCACCCGGCCCGACCGCAGCTCACCCCAAAGCGAACGGCTTGACCTCGCTGACCTGGTTTGAAGAGCACGAGCCGTTTCTCAGGTATCACGGCGCCCAGGAATTCGTAAGCGCTTATGACAGCAAGGCGAAGGCGGCGGGTTTCCCCTATCCGCGTACGGAGTATCAGGCTGCGGTCGAATATGCTGCGTGGCAAATTCTTGCAGCGGCAGCAGAAGGGGCAGGGAAATTGGACGACGCCGCGATGGCTGCGTGGTTGCGCTCGAATACCGTCGAGACGGTCGTCGGGCCAAGGACTTTCGACGGCAAGTTCAATGCCGGGAAACAATCGACGAAGCTCAAGCAAGTTCAAGGAAAGGATTGGGTGACTGTCTGGCCTGCGGATTTCCGACCGGCTGGGAAGGAGTTCCTGGTCCCCTGACGAATGCCGCTCGGCACTGTGCCGCGCATCTGTCTGAAACTGCAAAAAATGCATTCGGTCGGGCACGGTCCGACCGATGTCCCTATGGAGGAGTTAATGGTTAAGACTATGATCGCCGCTCGGCTGCATGCTCTGCATCAGCCGATGTCGCTGGATGAGATTCCGGTTCCCACGCCCCGGCCCAACGACGTCCTGGTGCAGGTCAGGGCCTGCGGTATCGTGCCCAACATGGCCAACGTCATCAACAATTGGCCAACCTGGTTCCCTCACCAGCCACTGCCGAAGTTTCCGGCAGTGTTTGGCTTGGACCCAGCCGGGGTCGTCGCCGAAGTCGGCGAGGCGGTCACCAATGTCAAAATTGGCGATCGTGTCTATGTAAGCCCTCTCAGATCCTGCGGTTCTTGCAAGGCGTGCCGGTCAGGCAACCGCAGCCAATGCCGCTACTACACCTTGAATGGGTACTTCAGCACCAGTCGCGACGGTCAAAGAATCTTTGATCTTTATCCGTACGGCGGCTTCAGCCAATTCATGACCGCCCCGGAATACTCGCTCGTGTGCCTGCCGGATAATCTCAGCTTCGAGCAGGCCGGCCGCTTCGGTTACCTCGGTACATCCTACGGCGCCCTGAAGAATGCACAGGCTGGACCTGGCCAGGTTTGCCTCATCGACGGGATCACCGGCACGCTTGGCGTCGCGGCAACCAAGCTCAGTCTTGCGATGGGGATCTCCAAAATTCTGGGCACCGGCAGAAGCAGGGAATTGCTGGACCGCGTAAAAGCCATCGCTCCTGACCGCATCGACACCATCATGCTCGGCGAAGGCTCGACCGGAGAATGGGCAAAGGCCCAAACCGGTGGCGAGGGAGTGGATTTCGTTATCAGTGCGCTGGGCGCGAGAGCCCCCGCCGCGACCGTGGTCGACTCCATGCGCGGAGTTCGTCGGGGCGGCCGCGTGGTTGTCGTTGGCGGCGTCGCAGAAGATGTCCCGGTCGACGTGAAGTGGCTGATGGACGAGCAAGTTCAGCTCATCGGCTCGAACTGGTTCAGCGCTGCGCAGGGGCAGGAAATGGCAGACATGGTCCGCACCGGTGTGCTCGACCTGTCGTATCTGGAGCACAAGGTCTATCCGCTTGAGCGGGTGAACGAAGCCATATCAGGCATTGGCGAGCGCGATGGCGGCTTCAGCAACTATGTGGTCGTTCCTCCGGTCCCTGCCTCCTATCAATAACAATCACCGGCGCCGGCTATCGCCGGCGCGTCCCTCACGCGAGAAGAGAGAACATGTCCAAGAAAGATATCGCGGTCCTGGTCGGAAGCCTTCGTCAGGCCTCGATCAACCTGAAGTTCGCCCGTGCAATGCAGAAAGTGGCGCCCGACGGACTGAACCTGGAAATCGTACCGATCGGCGACCTTCCGCTCTATAACCAGGACTTGGAGACGGAGACGCCGCCGACGGAATGGACATCCTTCCGCGAGCGCATCAAGGCTTGCGATGGCGCAATCTTCGTGACGCCTGAATACAATAGATCCGTACCCGCGGCATTGAAGAACGCGATCGAAGTCGGTTCTCGCCCGTTCGGGAAAAGCGTGTGGGATCACAAGCCCGGTGCGGTGACCGGAGCTTCTCCCGGTCTCATTGGCGGCGCAGCCGCGGCACTTCAGCTCAGGGTTATCCTGACCAACATCAACGTGCCGACCATGCCCCAGCCTGAAGTTTACCTCAGCACGGCCGACAAATTAGTGGGCGATCACGGTGTGTTCCTCAATGAAGGAACCCAGAAGTTCATCGAGAGCTTCCTGGTCGCTTTCGAAAGCTGGGTCGCTCGGTTCTGAGCCGAAGCAGATGTGAAGCTTTTATCCGCCATCGCGAGACCAGCGCGATGGCTTTTTATGCTCTCTTTTAATGAATGCGCCGCTTTCCCGATGAGCCCGGTATTTTCACGGGCGAAGCCTCAGCTGACAGGCGAAACCTCAGCGCCGTATGCTGCTCGATCGCCCGATGTGACGCACAAGCGCCGCGTCGGGAGTATCATGTCGGTTTTGTCGTGGTGATGGGAATTCTCGCCCGCAAGTCGTTGTTTCGCTCTTCTGACCATTTCACAAGGGCCGCGCGGTTATCGGCGCAGCGGCAAAGAAAAATGCCGCTGCCTGAGGAGTGGGGTTCCGTTATGGAAACCAGGCCTGCGCCACGTCAGCCAACTTTCGCCGAGGCGATGCGATCAGCGGGATGGCGACTTTGCGGACCGTTTCGCGCTGGCATTCGTCGGTTATGTATTCGACGGGCGATTTGCCGTCGACCCGGGCGAGGAAGAGAGCGGGCAACAAGCTTGCGGCCCGAGCCTCGAGAGCGTCTCGATCCTCCCAGTCGACCTGATCCAGGTAGGCTGCCGTCAACGCCGCGAATGACGATGCGAGCTCAGATGCCGCCTTTCCAGCGATGACCTTCTTCAGCAATAGATGGTTGAGGCAGAAGGCCAGGTCGAAAGCCGGGTCGCCAAACCAGGCGCATTCGGCATCCAGGAACACAGGGCCGTTCTTGCCCAAAAGGATGTTCTTCGGGCTGACGTCGCCGTGGACAAGCGCCAGCTTCGTTTCGGCCGTGCGCTGAACCAGTTCTGCGAGGCGGTCGCTGACGAAGGGATGTTTGGCGGCGGTCGCCACCAGATAGGGCTCAAGCCGAAGCGCATAGAAATTCGATCCGGAGTCGAACTTTTCTGGCAACCCCGATATACGGGCACTGACAGAATGGATCTGTCCAATCCGCCGACCCGTTAGCTCTGCCGCTTTTCGGTCAACGCTCCCGTGGAGCAGGTCGGTCTTCCACAGCGGATACTGATCGCCGGGAAGAAACTCCATTGCGAAGACGCCAGACAACGCGTCGTGTGCGAGAGGCTTCGGAACGGCAGAAGGGAAGTGCTGCGCCACGAAGGAAATCCAGTTCCATTCGTACACATTTCTCGACACCGGCGCCTGCCAATCGGCGGATACCTTGAGCTTGGCAAGTGCGCGTTTCACACAGATGAGCCGGCCGGGAAGCTCCACACGGTAGATATCTGAAGAAACACCACCCGTCAGCGGCTTGTAGATCGCCTCCTCGGAAGCGCTCCTCAAACCGTTCTTCAGCAAGAACTCATCGAAAGTCGTCATCTCATATACAGACATGAACCCAGTGTCCTTGCAGTATTAGCGGCGGGGGCTGTTGCGGGGTTGTTCAGGCTTCTCTCCGCAGAGAACCCTGACGACCTCCTCCGCCGCCCGGCGACGCAACTCGATCAGCGAAGCATCCGAGGAGAAGGCGACGTGCGGAGTGATCATCGCGCCGGGATGAGCGATCAGCTCCGGTGGGACGCGTGGTTCATCCTCAAGGACATCGAGGCCGACGCCGCTCAGAATGCCGGAGTCCAAGCCTTCGATCACGGCGGCAGTTTCGACAACGCCGCCTCGGCTGACATTGATCAGCAGGCTTCCACGGCGCATCTTCGAGATGGCGTCCCTGTTGATCAGGTGGTGCGTCGCAGGCGCAAGCGGCGCATGGACGATGACGATATCGCTCTTGGCCAGAAGCGTATCGAAGTCGGCGAGCTCCACATCTGCAGGAATATTCGAGGCATGGGGATCGTAGGCTAGCACCCGGCATCCGAGCGCCTGCATTTTCGCGCCGGTCGCACGACCGATGCGGCCAAAGCCAACGATGCCGCAGGCCAGGTCCGAAAGCCTGCGGAGATTTGCCGAAGCCGGGTCCCAGCGCCCGTCGCGAACTTCGCGATCGAAGTGGATCAGGCCACGGGCCCAGGCAATCGCAAAACCGACAGCGTGGTCAGACACTTCTGCAACGCAATAATCGGGAACATTCGTGACCCATATCCCCCGCTCCGTCGCCGCCTCGACTGCAATATTGTCCAGGCCAACTCCGAGACGAGCGACGATCTTGAGGTTAGGAGACGCAGCAATTGCCGTCTCGCTGACTTGAGCCCAGCAGGTCAGAATCGCGTCCGGCTGATGCTTTGCAGCCAAAGCGTCGATCTCAGCAGGCGGAGATGGCTCGGCCGGACCGCTGACGAGGATGAACCCGGCCCGCTCGATTACCTCCCGCTCCACTTTGTCATCCGGCCAGGCGTAGTCCGTCAACAGCACGGTCCGTGTCATGAATTTCCTCCCAGTTTGTGCGAACGTTAGCGCGGCAATTTTATCGAGGTCAAGAAAAATAGGCTTACGCCATCCGCATTGGCGCTCGTTACCCGCTGTTTCGCAGCCCTGCTGCAATTCCATTGATGGTCAGGTGCAGCGCCTCTTCAGTGTCCTGATCGCCTTCTCCGGCACGGTGGCGGCGAAGAAGGTCGATCTGCATGTGGTTAAGCGGATCGAGGCAAGGAAAGCGATGATGGATCGACTGCTTGAGTGCCGGATTATTCTCAAGCAGCGAGGCCTGATCCGTTATGGAAAATAGCGCAGCTGTCGTCGCTTCCCATTCGTCTTTTATGCGTGCGAAAATTTTCTCATGGGTGGATGCATCAGGAGTGAGGCCCACATACCGCGCCGCGATCGCCATGTTGGTCTTGGCCAACACCATCTCCATGTTCGCAATGAGTGTCTGGAAGAAAGGCCAGTCCCGGTGCATTCCCTGAAGAATTTGCAATCCGTCGCGGTGTCCGGCCAGCCATTGTCGCACGGCCGAACCGAATCCAAACCAACCCGGCAACATCATGCGGCTCTGCGACCAGCCGAACACCCAGGGTATCGCACGCAGGTCTTCGATGCGACGTGACGAGTTGCGTGAGGCTGGGCGGCTGCCAATGTTCAGTTTTGCGATTTCGCCGATGATCGTTGCTTCCCAGAAGAACCGCTCAAATCCCTCAGTCTCGTAAACCAAACGGCGATAGGCGCCAAAGGCCAGGTCGGACAGTTCCTCCATGGCGCCAAGATATTCGGGATCCGGCTCTTGCGCGTCGGAAGGCAGCAGGGACGCTTCCAGCGTCGCGGCTATAAGAAGTTCGAGATTCCGACGACCTAGTGCCGGATTGGAATATTTCGCCGCAATGACTTCACCTTGCTCCGTCAGCCGGATCGATCCGGCAACCGCGCCAGGGGGCAGGGCGGTGATGGCTTCATAGCTTGGGCCGCCACCGCGGCCCACGGAGCCGCCGCGACCGTGAAACAAGCTGAGGCGAACGCCTTCACGCTCAAAGAGCTGGATGAAGGACGTTTCTGCCTTATAAAGTTCCCATCCCGAAGTCAGATAACCGCCATCCTTGTTGCTGTCCGAATAGCCGAGCATAATTTCCTGTTTGCCGCCGAGCGCTTCCACATATGTCCGATAGGCTTCGACGGCCAAAACTGTTTGCATCACGTCATGCGACCTTCGAAGATCCGAGATCGTTTCGAAAAGCGGTATGATGTTGATTGACGCCGCTTCGGGCTCATCGGGCCGGAACAGCCCCGCCTCACGGAACAGGACCATGACCTCCAGAAGGTCGGAAGGGCTTCCGGCCTTCGAAATGATGTAATTGGGGATGCTGACGCGGCCATAGTGCTTATGGGCTTCGGCAGCTTCCCGCAGAACGGAAAGCTCCGACGCCGTCTCGGCCGAATAAGTCCTGAGCGGTGTCATCAGCAACTGGGAAGACCGTAGTTCCTCGGTGAGCAAGCGGATCTTATCACTCTCGGCTAACGCCTCGTAACGTGTGCCAGGCCGCACGTTCTCGAAAAGCTCATGAACAACCCGTTGATGAACCTCGGAATTCTGTCTCAAATCCAGACTGACAAGGTGAAAACCGAAGACGTCTACGGCGCGTTGGAGCCTGCGCAGTTTTCCGGTGGCGATCTTTTCTGCGCCATTGGCTGCCAGGGATTTGCTGATCGTCGCCAAGTCTTTGGCGAATTCGGCAGGGCACAGGTAGGAAGGGGCGGCCGCCACAGGTTCGCGAACCAGTTCCGTGCTGCCGAACTTACGTGCCGTGGCCGACAGGCGAGCATACATGCCCGATATCGCCAGGCGATATGGCTCGTGTCGGCGCCGCTCCGATCTGTCGGGGGAGTCGGTCGCGAGGCGCTGAAGCTCCTGCGAGACTTTCACATACCGGTCATCCAAGGAAAGTTCGGCGCCAAGGCTATGCAGTTCGCCGAGATAGAACGAGAAAACTCTCTCACTCTGCAAGCAGAGCGCCTCCCTCAGGGTTTCACCGTTAACATAGGGATTGCCATCCCGGTCGCCACCGATCCAGGAACCCATGCGCAGGAATGGCGGCAGCGCGCCCTCGCCGAAACTCCAGGGGGAGTCTCGCAGCTGATTTTCGAGAATCTCGTACACCTCCGGGATCACCCGGAAAATGGTGCTGTCGTAATAGGACAAGCCATTGAGGATTTCATCCACGACTTGAAGCCGCCGCCCCCGAAGGCTGTTCGTTTGCCAAAGCGTCGTCGTCGCCCTCTCCAAATCCTCCTTATGCCGACCTATCTCCTGCTCAATCAGGCCGGCTTGGTCGAGCTCAGTCAGGCATCGTGCAAGCTCCTGCTCGATTTCGATAACGCTCTTCCGCCGAACCTCGGTGGGGTGCGCTGTGAAAACGGGCGAGACGACCGCTTCAAGAAGCAGTTTGCGGATATCTTCCGCCTCTACCCCCGCCGCAGCCAGAACGGAAAGCGATCTGGCAATTGTTCCCGGCATGGCAGGTTCATGATCGACGATGCTGAAGCGCTGCATCCTGGCTTGGTGTGCGTCTTCGGCAATGTTCACGAGTTGAGAGAACTGGCTGAATGCGCGGATCACGCGCTTGAGGGTCCGGGGAGGCATTTCTGCACAAAAGAGGGCGAGCTTGTCGTTCAAGTGCCGGCCGGTCTTTCTATGGCCGGCAACCGAGAGAGTGCGGACCTGCTCCACGATCTCACGGGCCTCCTCGCCGTCGCTTGTTTCGATAGCCTCGCACAGCAGGCGGCCGAGCAGCCGAACGTCCTTCACCAGGGCCCTGCTGGCCATCAGGCGTTTCCCCTGCATGCTTGCTTTGCGTAATTGAAGGTGCAAATGTGCATTCCTTGTGCTAACGTTAGCATAAATTGGCAGGATTTAACCGAGGAGTCAAGCAACACGCGCAAACGAACATGAGCGAGAAGCCGAACGAGCGACGAAGCCCCTGACGATATTCCAGATTATCGAAGGTGTCTCAGGTGCGGCTTGATCAACCGCCGCCATCTGCCGATCCGCCTTCCTGGTAACGCGCGACCTCGTCCAGCAGCCATGCGCGGAACGCCACGACAGGACGGAAGTCCTTCCTGCTCAGAGGCGCGACCGCATAATAGGCGCTGGTGCTTTTGACCTGATGTGGAAAGGCTTGAACGAGCTGGCCATTTGCGAGTTCGGAGTCGATGAGGAAAAGCGGCATCAACGCGAGCCCCAGTCCGGCAATGCAGGCTTGGGCCACGTTGCTGAACTGTTCGAACCGCATGGCCTGCGATGGGGTGCCGTTAACCTGGAGGCTTTCAAAAAAATGGCTCCAAGCCCCGGGACGGGACGCCATCTGCAGCAGCGGCAGGCGAAGCAGATCTTCGGCCCTCACGATGGGATGTGAACTGAGAAAAGACGGGGACGCGATCGGTGCAACCATCTCTTCCATAAGAAATATGCTTTCCGTACCGGGCCAATCGGGCTGGCCGATATGAATCGCCATATCTATGTCGTCGCGGTCGAAATCGAACACGCCTATGCGCGTGGCGAAGTTCAACGTGATCTCCGGGTGTCTAGCGACAAATCGCGGAATGCGTGGCATCAGCCAGCGGGTGCCGAATGTCGGCAAGATGGCAAGATTGAGCTGATCGCTATGTTGTTTGGTCATGGCCTGCAGCGAAGCGGAACGGATTTCCGCCAAAGCGCTGGCAATAGCCCGGGCATAGTCTGTGCCCGCCTCCGTGAGGTTGACGCCACGGCTAGTGCGCTCGAACAGTAAAACGCCGAGTTGTTCTTCCAGCGCTGCGATCTGCCGACTGATCGCTCCCTGCGTCAGGGAAAGCTCCTGTGCTGCCGCAGAGAAGGTGCCCAGCCGCGCGACGGAATCGAACGCTGCGAGAGCCGAGGTGGAGGGAAGGAGCCTTCGCGAGAGGTTTGCCATGCGCTATTACTATAGCTCATAGGCCGATGAGTAAACCTCGCTTTCTCAGTCGTGAAAAAACAGCTTTAATTCCGTCAAATTCGAACTGCCAAAACCTCAACGGGAGGACGACGATCTTGGCCTTTTCTTGGAACGACCCTTTTCTGCTCGACGACCAGCTGACCGAAGATGAACGGATGATCCGCGAGTCCGCTGCGGCTTTCGCAGAATCTGAACTCTTGCCGCGCGTTGAGGACGCCTATCTCGAAGAAGCGACCGACCCGGAGCTGTTCAGGTTGATGGGGCGGACGGGCCTTCTTGGGGTGACGCTGCCTGAAGAATACGGGGCCGCGAACGCATCCTACGTTGCCTATGGTCTGGTCGCCCGCGAGGTCGAGCGTATCGACTCCGGATATCGTTCGATGATGAGCGTGCAGTCCTCGCTGGTCATCTATCCGATCTTCGCCTACGGCTCCGACGAGCAAAAGAAGAAGTATCTGCCGGGCCTCGTTTCGGGTGAACTGATCGGCTGTTTCGGCCTGACCGAGCCCGACGCGGGCTCGGATCCCGGCGGTATGAAAACCCGTGCCGAGAAAATCGAGGGCGGCTACCGATTGCGCGGCTCGAAGACGTGGATCTCGAACTCGCCGATTGCGGATGTCTTCGTCGTCTGGGCAAAATCTGAGGCTCACAACAATGAAATACGCGGCTTTGTTCTCGAAAAGGGCATGAGGGGCCTTTCGGCTCCAAAAATTGGTGGCAAGCTTTCGCTGCGCGCCTCGATCACGGGCGAAATCGTGATGGACGGTGTCGAAGTCACCGAGGATGCGCTTCTGCCCGGCGTTTCCGGTCTCAAGGGGCCGTTTGGCTGCCTCAACCGCGCCCGTTACGGCATCTCCTGGGGTGTTATGGGAGCTGCCGAGGACTGCTGGTTCCGCGCTCGTCAATACGGCCTGGACCGCAAACAGTTCGGGAAACCGCTAGCAGGGATGCAGCTTTATCAAAAGAAGCTCGCCGATATGATGACCGAAATCACGCTCGGACTGCAGGGCTCGCTTCGCGTTGGCCGGCTGATGGATGAGCACAAGATGGCCCCGGAAATGGTCTCGATCGTCAAGCGCAACAACTGCGGAAAGGCGCTTGAGATGGCGCGGCAAGCCCGGGATATGCATGGCGGCAACGGCATTCAGATCGAGTATCACGTCATGCGCCACGCGCAGAACTTGGAGACGGTCAACACATACGAAGGGACCCATGACGTCCATGCCCTGATCCTTGGGCGTGCTCAGACAGGCCTCCAGGCGTTTTCCTAATTCCCGATAGTCTATTCGGCACAGGCCGTCCTTTAACCTCCGGATTAACGCGAGGCAGCATGCCTATAGTGGATAAGATTTCTACCGTCGCCGTCATCGGTGCTGGACAGATGGGTACTGGGATCGCGGAAGTCGTGGCGAAACACGGGTATGAGGCACTGATTTACGATCTCGACAAAAGTCGAATTCGCGCGAGCATCGAGGCGAGCGCCGGATATTTCGGGCGCCAAGCGGAAACCGGCAAAATGCCGGGCGAGGCGGTTGAGCAGGCGATCTCCCGAATAAAGGGAGCGTTCTCCCTGTCGGATCTGGCGAGCGCCGATTTGGTTGTCGAAGCGGTGAGCGAGAATGAAGACCTCAAGAGGAAGGTCTTTACGGATGTGTGCACTGTCCTGAAGCCCGACGCGATCCTGGCGACGAACACATCGTCGCTCTCCATAACGCGGCTCGCCGCGTCAACCGACAGGCCCAATCATTTTATAGGGATGCACTTCATGAATCCCGTACCTGTTATGAAGCTCGTAGAGCTGGTTCGCGGCATCGGAACGGATCAAGAGACGTTTGCCATAGCCAAGGATTTCGCCGAATCCATCGGCAAAACGGTCACCGTCTCCGAGGATTTTCCGGCCTTCATCGTAAATCGTATCCTGATCCCCATGATCAACGAAGCGATCTACACCCTGTATGAGGGTGTTGGAAACGTGGAAGCCATAGACATCGGCATGAAACTCGGCGCCAATCATCCGATGGGGCCACTCGAACTGGCGGATTTCATCGGTTTGGACACATGCCTTTCCATCATGCAGGTCCTTCACGAAGGGTTGGCTGATAGCAAATACCGTCCGTGCCCGCTGTTGGTCAAATACGTCGAGGCCGGGTGGCTCGGTCGCAAAGCACAACGCGGGTTCTACGACTACAGGTACGTTCCAGCTCGACCAACTCGCTGATCCCCATCTCATCCCCAACATCGAGATTTATCAGGCATTTATCATGACCGAAGAACACGCAGACGAAAATCGCGAGAGCATGGAATTCGACGTTGTGATCGTCGGCGCCGGTCCGGCCGGTCTTGCGGCGGCGATCCGGCTGAAGCAGGTCAATCCGGAGCTCTCGGTCGTCGTGCTGGAGAAGGGCTCTGAGGTCGGGGCGCATATTCTGTCGGGCGCCGTCGTCGATCCGATCGGCATCGACCGGCTGCTGCCCGGCTGGCGTGAGGAGGAGGGGCACCCGTTCAAGACCGAGGTCAGCGCCGATCACTTCCTGCTGCTCGGCCCGGCCGGCTCTGTTCGCCTGCCGAATGTGCTGATGCCGCCGCTGATGAACAATCACGGCAATTACATCGTCTCGCTCGGCAACGTCTGTCGCTGGCTGGCGAGCAAGGCCGAAGAACTCGGCGTCGAGATCTATCCGGGCTTTGCCGCCACCGAAGTGCTCTACAATGACGAAGGCGCGGTGATCGGTGTCGCCACCGGCGACATGGGCATCGAGAAGAACGGCGAGCCTGGACCCAACTATACCCGCGGCATGGAGCTGCTCGGCAAATATACCCTGATCGGCGAGGGCGTGCGCGGCTCGCTCGCCAAGCAGCTGATCGCCAAGTTCGATCTGCAGAAGGATCGTGAACCGCAGAAGTTCGGCATCGGCGTCAAGGAACTCTGGCAGGTCAAGCCCGAGCATCACCGGCCTGGCCTGGTGCAGCACTCCTT